>JBDKLC010000006.1:0-101808 GCA_039795775.1 Candidatus Parcubacteria bacterium | reverse complement strand
GCGAGTCTCTTCGAGACTCGCGCGCCGTAACCATTTCTGAACTATTCGCACATGTTAAAAATGCTACAAAAACTTTCGAATTGGCCATACTACCGCTTCCCAAAACTTTTTCAATACAGAACGTTTCTGCCAATCTTCGCTTATCAGTTCATATGAATTTATTATATCAATCAAAAACTGTCGTTCGAGCTGAGATGCAAATTTTTTGTTAGTAGAAACGATTGCTGCTTCGAAGTTATATCTAAGACTGACATTATCTAAGTTGAGACTTCCTACCATAGACCAGTCGCCATCTATGACAGCAGTTTTTGCATGATTCATTCCTTTATATCTAAAAATACGAATACCAGAAATAAGGAGTTGATGAAAATATGTTCGTCCTCCTATGTCGACGATAGGGTGGTTTGATTCGTGTGGTACAAGAAGTCGAACATCAACGCCACGTCGTTTTGCAAGTATAAGTACACGTAACAGTCTGTTGTCTGGGAGAAAGTACGGTGTCGAAAGGTAGATATATCGTTGTGCCTGACGAATAGCATCAATCAATCGATAGTATAAAAAACGTTGTCGAGGAAGGGGAGCGTGTGTTGAATACGTAAATCCGTCTATATCTGTTTTTGTATCTTTACTAAATCGAATAGATCGTTTGTGAGCTTTTGCCCATGAACTATCAAACGCCGTCATCATTTGTTCAACGACTGGTCCTGATATTTTGAGATGTGTTTCTCGCCAATCTTTCATCTTGTCTGAAATACAAACACCTCCAGTGAATGCTATTTTTTTGTCTACAACAAGATTTCTTCGATGATTTCTAAAATATAAAAGTCTTTTATTTCCACGAGAGAAGGGGAGAAGCCAATTGAAGAAACGTACTTGCACATTTGTGTGTTCAAGGATGTCGGGATAAATAGATTGAGAAAATGGAAAGCTTCCTACCGAATCAAAAAGACATCGAACTTTTACGCCTTCTTTTGATTTTCGAATAAGAACTTCAATAAATTCTCGAGCAATCGAGTTTGGAATAAAATAAAACTGTTCAAAATCAATAGATAGTTGTGCACTTCTACAAGCTTCAAGCATTCCCATCCATGCATCTTTTGATGTAGTATAGAACTGCCACTCAGTTTGGTTGATCGGTAGACCCATGGCATAAGTATACACAATACAATGACAATTTTATTTATATTCCTCACTTTCGTTGCAACGTTCTTGGGTGGAGTCATAGGTCTTCGATTTAAAGACAAACTCCATACATTTCTGGGTTTTACAGCTGGAGTTCTTCTTGCTGTCGTAGCTTTTGATATTTTTCCAGAGATTTTTGATTTGCTTCAAAAAACAGGTGTATCTGTAGTCGTGCCAATGGTAGCCCTCGTTGTTGGATTCCTTCTTTTCCATATTGGAGAAAAGGTCCTTCTCATCCACCATTCGCACGAATCACACTATGGTGAACATTCGCATGCTCATGCAAAACATCCATCAGTTGGTGTTTTTTCAGCTCTTGCTCTCGCAGCACATTCATTCCTCGATGGAGTTGGTATTGGTCTTGGATTCCAAGTTAGTACAGAAACAGGCATCATTGTTGCGCTCGCTGTGCTTGCGCACGATTTCTCTGACGGTCTCAATACTGTCTCTTTGATGCTTGCTCACAAAAACACAGAACGAAAAGCACTCAAGTTTCTTTGTCTCGACGCTCTTGCTCCAGTAGCCGGAGGTGTAGCTACTCTTTTCTTTACTGTTTCACCTGTCATGCTTCTCGTATATCTCGGCTTCTTCGCTGGATTTCTTCTTTATATAGGTGCATCTGACATATTGCCAGAAGCTCACAGCAAAGATTCATCATTGCGTACCGTGCTCGCTACTATTTTAGGTGTAGTCTTTATCTTTATTGTAAGTCAGATTATCTAAGTGGGGAGGGTATTTGGATTTGGTGCAGCCTCCTCTTCATTTTCTCGTGCGTAGTCATCCCAACTGAGAAGCTTCCATCGCTTTGCGGGATCTTTAGGTGAAAAGAATCCATCTTTGTATTCACATACTGTAATAGCTGCGTTGTTTGAAGAGTTCATATAACTGAGTGTGTTATATCTACCAGCATTAAGTTTTTCTCGGTAGAGCATATAGGCAATTACCATTTTCAAAAATATACCGTGAGTCACCACGAGAATAGTTTTTTCTTTTCGTGTTTGAAGATAGTTGAGAAGATCACGAGCTCGGTCTCTCATGTCTGCAAAGTTCTCTTCATCAGAAAATCTGTAGTCGTCTGAGTGATAACTTTTATCTATGAGCTCTACGATATGAATTACTTCAGGGTCCTTTACTGACTTACCAACAATTTCTGATGGATTACGTCGTTCTACGAGTAGATCTACATACTCTAATGGCTTTTGAACATACTTGTTGATGATTGCTGCAGTTTCTTTTGTTCGAGTGTAGGGACTTACAAGTACAACATCAATTTTTCGTTTTTTGAGGCGCTGTCCAGTGATGTCAGCTTGGTGCTGGCCATTTTCATTGAGGCTTCCATCGGGTCCTTGTCGGATACCTTGAGCATTGAGGATACTTTCGCCGTGTCGCACAAAGTAAAAGAGGTGTCTTGTCATGTATTCATTATATACGTAAACGGTTCCGTGACGAATATGGGGAAAATGGGTATCGTACGCTCGAGACTTGTAAAGTCCAATAGGAGTGGTAGCATAATATTCCGGAGTGCACTGTGTAGGGATTCCTTACATAAGAAGGTATGTAAACTCAAACTCACAATCAACAATCGAATACAACACATTGAAGACACTAGTCGTAATTGAATCAACCCGTCGTTCAACACCAACACCAGTCGCCAAGGCGACTGAGTCACCCGGAGTCACCTTGAGAGGTATATCCGGGGATCAAATCCAAGCAGGGTGCTACGAGTTTTCGTGGCACAAAGCCAAACACCACGATTTGGTGCCGCATATGGCACTGATCACGCGATGGCTGCAACACCTGCTCGGTCGCGTAGGTGTCCCAAATCAAAAAGTGGGCATCTACGTCATCGACAAAGCCAACGCCCATGGAAAGTTCGATGGGCTCGGAGGCAAGGGAATCGAGATCGGTCTCGTTGAGGGGATGAGCATCAAGCTCACCATCTGCCCTAGCGTTGAGGCATCATTTCACGTTCGTCTGCAACTAACCCTTACGGACGGACGCAAAGTCACTCCCGAAAACCTACGGGATCGGCTTAGCAAAGTTTCAGGCCCCAACCTACGGTTCTCAGCGAAGTATTTGTCGAAACCCCGCTTTCCCAGCGAAAGCCAGTATCAGCAACTGGTCACTGGTGGCACACTCGACCGCGCCGCATTTGACGAACGCAAGCAACCGCTTCCGCAAGCTCGGAAAAGGAAAGCAAGTGTTCGTTTGGTCTCACAGGAACCAAAACTCAGCAAACGTCAGCGACGTGAACTGAAAACTCAGCGTGCGCTGAAAGAGAAACCCATTCCAAGTCCTTGGGAACTTGCTATCGAACAGAAACTGAAAGCAAGAGTCCCTGGTATTGATGACGGAGACTTGTTGGTGTTAATGGACATGCCTTACAGCATGTTCGCACCAGCAGACGAGGTAATGAATTACTCCAGGGTCGTCGCCGGACTGCGCCGCCAAGGGCTGCATACGCCCATCATCATCAAGGTCCTCACAGCCTTGAAAGAAGCCGGGATGCTCCAATCCATTGGAGGCAAACAACCTCCAGGAATGCGTCTCATCAAACCCACGGTGGGAGCGCTCGCTGCTCAGCCTACCAACTAACCTTCAACCCGCTCCTCGCGGAAGTCTTCGGACTTAGAGGCCAACAACCCCCGTGTATATTGCTATCAACGCAATATGCATGGGGTGTTTTTTTATATATTTTATATAAATGAGCGATCTTAATATATGAGATTTTTACGAAGATTTAATATAGAATATACGTACTTTCTATGAAAAAAAATTTATACTCTCTTGTTCTTATATTGATATTGCTTGTGATTGTCTTTGCTCTTCAAGGATTTGGTCCATGGAAGAACAAAATATCTTCCACTTTGACTTCGACAACAACATCTCAACATTCACAAAATGTTAAGAAAGCATTCACAACTACTACATATGAAAATAAAATGAATAAATTTTCTTTTTCATATCCGAGCGTGTTTGATGTCTTAGAATATACTTCAGATTCTATTTCTGTAGGTAAAAAGATTACTGACGGTATTGAGTCTGCTCTCGATATCTCAATCTTGGGGAGTGACCCTCAGGATAAAAAAGAAACATACGAAACTTTTTATAAATCACGACTCGAAAACTTCTGTGCAGCTGATGGGCCACTATATTCTATATACTGCGATCGAATTACAAGTCGAGCATCATTCAAAACGGCAGCCGGGGTAGAAGGGGAAGTAGTGTATCTTCGTCGAGTTAAAGAAACTCTCGCAACAAAAGAAAAGTCATACAGTACCTACGGTCCATTCTTTATATTCAATATTTCTGGAACATCGCCTGTGTTTAAGTACCAATCACTTTTTCTCTATCCACCAGCAGCTCTTCGTCCTGAACAGGTGAGTTCACAATTCATCACGAGTGTAGCTAAGACACTTGTATTTACGACAAACGCGACATCTTCTGCGACAGGTACTTCTTCAAAGAAATAGTCAGAAAAGTATGTAAAAAAAAGACCACCTCATTGAGGTGGTCTTTTTTTTGAAGTGATACTGCTAGTTTATGCAGTTCTTGTAGGTGATCATTGCACCTTGCTGAATGAATGCTACACCGTCTTTTGTAAAGAGAGAGAAGGTACCTTCTTTGTTTACATATTGAACTCCTGATGGTGTTGCTTTCTGTGTAAGGCTGAAAGGAGTACCGTCTTGGAAGAATACCTGAGCTTTTATTGCACCTTTACCTGTTTCGAATCGGCCCATAAACTGCTTGCTATCGTCACATCTATAGATATAACTTTTTATAGGATCTGAAAGATATCGGAGGAGGGGAACAGTTGAAGTCGCTGTAGAGCTTGAGTAAATAGATTCTACAATTTCAGGATTTGGTGTTACTTCAGGGGCCGGTTTTTGGTTGCCCTTTGGATCCTCAGTGATTGGACCTTGCTGGCTTTCGACCTTCTGGAGATATGAAGTTGAAGCTACTAAAATGGCAACGATGATAAGTACGAGACCGAGGAATGAGAGTATTTTCTTGGATGTGAACATCTGAATTCTTTATATAAATAATACATAAAGTATACGGTATAAAGCCTCGAGCGTTAAGACAATTTACACCCAGTCTCCTATAAAATGTCGCATTTTCAAGCTAAAAACATAAAAGACAAATGTCTCATAGAGAATATATAAAAAACCATTGTAGAGACGAAAGATTTGAGGTATTTTATCGTTACATTAGTATCGATAGATAACCATACATAATATGAATCAAATCAGAAAGACCGTTGCCGGGTTATTGATTGCATTTCTTGCTCTTCAGTTTGTGCCTCTTCAGGCTCTTGCTATTGTAGCTTCAGATATCACAGTCACTCCAGCAACAGGCGGGGACGCTATTCCAGCAACAATCGGCGCTGGAGTATTTACAACCATTTCAGGTCCGGCACTTTTGGAAAACGGACCAAATGGCATTAAGCAAAGCACTATAGGTAATGACAAATACATTACGCTTACTGCACCAGCAGGCTTTGTATTTGCTACTACATCAAATAGTGTAACTGCAGATGTAACTGTCGGCGGGGGATCTTGTGCCACAGCAATCCTCAACAACGACCTTGTCCGACTCGGTACATCTCTTTCTTTAAATCCATACGCTTCAAACCCAAACTTTCATCAGACAGTAACTCCAACTGCATCTACAGTGCAGGTACGAGTGTTAGAAGCTTCTGAAGGTTCTTGCCGAAGTAAGGTTACATTCTCAGGAATCAAAGTTCTCCCAACTTCAACAACAACACCTTACGCAGTAGGGAACATTGCAGTTGGTGGCGCAGCTCTTCAGGGACGATCACTCAGTACTCACGGAGGTACATTGAAGGTTGTAAGTGGTCCAGCTACTCAGATTTCTATGGTTGCAACTCCAAACCTTGTAGAAGCAGCAAGTAGTACAAGTGGAGCAAATATTGAATTTACAGTAAAAGATACATTCGGTAACCCCGTTACTGATGGTACTGCTGTAACAGTTGCTTCAACTATGGGTACATTCACTGGTTCTGGTAACACAGTAGATGGAAAATTCACTCGAACATTGAAGTCAAACACCGTTGGTGTTGCGACAGTGTCTGCCGACCCTCTTACATTCACAGGTACAACAACTATTACATTCCAAGACACAACAGCACCTGTTATTCACGTAAACGGTGATGTGAACACACAGGTATTCATCGATTCTACATATACAGACGCAGGCGCAACTTCTTCTGATGCAGTAGATGGTGACCTCACATCTTCAATTGTAACAACAGGAACTGTAAACACAGCTTCAATTGGTACATATACAATTACATACACAGTGCAAGACGCTGTTCATCACGAAACAGTTGCAACTCGAGATGTACATGTTGTTTCAAGTACAACTCCAGTTATTACACTTGTTGGTGACAACCCAGTAACTGTACAGGCGGGAACTGTATATACAGATGCAGGAGCAACAGCCGAAGATGCTCCAGGTCACTCTGTGACAGTGCTCACTTCAAGTAATGTGATGACAACAGCTACAGGTACATATGCTGTTACATACACAGCTGGTAACGAAATGGGAACAACTACAAAGACACGAACAGTGACTGTTGTGGATACAAGTGCACCAGTTATCACATTGAACGGTTCATCAGTTATTGACCTGACAATCAATTCACCTTATGTAGAAGAAGGTGCAACAATAACAGACAATCTTGATAAAGACGTTCCAGTTGTTACTACAGGTTCAGTAAACGTTGCAGTAGCAGGTGAATATACTGTTCATTACAACGCAACTGACTCATCAGGTAACGTTGCAACAGAAGTTACTCGACTCGTACGAGTTCGACCAATCGGTACTGATGCAAGTCTTTCAGCTCTTTCTGCTGGTGGATTCACATTCAGTCCAGTGTTTGTTTCAGGTTCTACAACTCCAAACATGTTCGTAGTAATCCTTCCAAAGGATGCGACAACTACACCAACAGTAGCTGCAACTACAACTGACTCACGAGCGACTTCAACAATCGTTCAGCCAATCAGTCCATTCGCGACAACGACTGTAACTGTTTCTGAATCAGGTACAACAACTACATCTATCTACGTAGTTGCTTCATCTACAGTTCACGTAGTTGCAGAAGATGGCGATTACACATCTGATTACTTTATCTCATTCGTTCTTGCGACAAATACACCAGCGACAACTACACCTCCAGTAAATAATGGTGGAAGTAGTGTGGCTCCACAGTCAGGTGCATCAGGAAATAATGGTAGTGGAAGTTCATTTGGTAGTTCAGGAGTTCTCGGTACTTCTACAGCCGCAACTTCAACAGGTACTACAACTTCACCACGAGGAGGTACAAACGATAGTAATGGTGAATTCATTCTTGGAGGCAATACAGGAACTGAAAATACAGGCTCATCAAAAGGTACATCACTCACAACTATCGGTTCAGGCACAACATCTACATCTTCAACAGGCTTCATGACAGCTTCAACAACAACATCAGGCAATGACGATCAAGGAGCTGCGGTAGGAAATGCCGGTGTTATGAAAACTATTGGATGGATTCTTGGAATTCTTGCTCTTCTTATCTTGATCTACACAGGATATCGATACAGTAAAGACAATCGACCAGCTGGACAATAATCTCAATAGAGTTTCTCTCACACTGTAGGCAAAAAGCCGACACTCCTAGTGTCGGCTTTTTGTTCGTACAAATGGTACGAACTATGCTATACATAGGGAATGAGTATCGATGTGCTTATATTTCAGTATAGCTATCTGTTCATATTCTGGGGTATGTTTTTTCTTGGGGACACTGTATTGCTACCAGCTATCTATTTTTCTCTCGAAGGTATCATCAATCCTGTACTTGTTATTGTACTTAGTCTTGTTGCCACGCTTATATCAGATCTTATTTGGTACGAAATAGCAGCACGTGTTCCATTTCACAAAATTCAACATTGGAAGCGTATAGAGAATCATACTGACGTTTTCAATCACTTGATGGAAGCATTTGATAGATATCACCTATGGATTCTCTTTTGGTCCAAATTTGTATACGGGACACGTATCTTGGTGCAGATTATTTGTGGAGCAAAAAAAGTACATTTCGGAAAATACATAGTTGTGAACGCTATTGGGTCGACTGCGTATATATTGTTATTATATGGAATAGCAATTGCTGTACAGCAGGTGGTGGGAGTAAGAATGGCCGGAGAGTTTAAGATTGTACTTCTCTTGTTTGTCGTTATCGTTGTCATCATTCATCTATGTATCAAACACTTAGTTCAAAAAAAACTGTTACAGTAATTATTCCTGCGTACAACGAACGTAATACAATCTCTTCGCTTGTAGAAATTGTTAGATCACATCCAGATGTTGAAGAGGTGATTGTTGTCGATGACGGTTCAGGCGATGATACTGCACGACTGGCACAAGAAGCAGGAGCTCGAGTGATCCGTCATGCACGCAATAGAGGAAAGGCCACAGCTATGGACAACGGGGTAAATGAAGCGAAGACAGACATTCTATTTTTTATTGATGGTGATGTGTTTGGTATTACACATGAAATGATGAGTACGGCTCTCTGGCAGGTGATGAACTATAAGGCTGATATGTATGCACTCATTGTTGATCGAGGAAACTATATACCTGCGTGGCTCGTGCGGATGTTACCACTTCTCAGTGGTATTCGAGTTATGAGAAAAGAAATTTGGAAAACAGTTCCACAAAAATTTAAAAATTACTTTCAAATCGAACTTGCCCTCAATTATTTTGTATCAAGAAATGGATTACTTACCTCGTCGGAAGTAATGCCTGGACTTCATCATGTAGTTAAAGAAAAAAAGAGAGGAGTGCTCTGGGGAATGTATCAACGGGCATTCATGATTCGAGATATTATTTTCGTACTTATAAAATTGCAGGTTGCTGAACGCGCAAAGTCTTCGTTACGATTAGTGACATTTAAAAAGAAGTAACAAGAACGAAAAAGGCCCCCACACAAAAGGCGTGGAAGCCTTTTTTTGTGGGGGCCCGATGTGGTTTGACCACTGACCAGCTTAGAGATCGTTGGCGATCTGACGACCGAGTTCGATCAATTTGGCAGTATGCCCGTCGCCAAACTGGTAGAGGCCATTCACTCGATTCAGTTGAAGAATTGGCAGATCGTGCCCGGCAAGAGCTTGAAGCGCCGCAGCTTCCTGTGGTTCGCCACGCATGTTGTTCACGATGCAGCGTTCTACCTTTCCTCCAAATCCTTGGATGATGCGACTCACTTCGAATGTCTGCAGAGCCGGACTTGGCTCAGCAATACAAACAAGGTTGTATCGTGCTTCGACCAGTGCTTTGACCGTGGCCTCGATTTCTTCGCAGAAGGTGGCCACGTTCTTGATGTAGGCACCTTTGAGGTAGTGAGCGATGTCCGGCCATGTTGTGCCGATAATCATGAGCTTCACCACACCCTGAGTTTGCAGATTACGGAGGCTCCTGACGATTGCCTTGGCATTCGTGAGCAATCGTTCGAGACCTGCGGTGGGTTCGACATCAACGATGATGTGTTTGATGCCTTTTTCACGAGCCTCCTTGATCAACTTGACCAACGTGAGGAATTTTTGCAGCGCCGCCACGTCTGTGGGAACGCCAAAGAATTCCGTCACCATGTCACAGAAGGGGATGAGCCCGTAGTGACCAGGGAATTGAGCAAGGTAGGTATCCATGCTGCCGCCGCCGGTTTTTGTATCGGCAATGCTCTTGAATGGTGTGTTCTCCACCACTCCGACATGCAAGTTGGGCATAAAGCTATGAAGTGTGTTGATTGGGATGGTGAGCGTCGGATTGATTGTCCGACCGACGCTGTGTCCGCCATCAAAATCAATGATCGCGGTCGAGAATTTTCCGTGTTGTGATAAGGCCAAAGCAAGAGCTGTGGAGATCGTGGTTTTACCCACGCCTCCTTTTCCAGCTTGGATTGTTAGGCCTGGTTGAGGTTCTGTCATAGGTAATGGTTCTCCGTGTTGTGTGGTTTTTGCGTGTTGGTTGTGTGTGCTGGGGGTTCGCCGGATATAGTACGTGAGGGCTTAAAAATGGGCAAGTCATATTTATTAAAATTTATTAGAACAAAACACCATCGAATGATGGTGTTTTATTTTTCCGAATATTTCCTACTTTTTACTTAGTAGCACTTGGATAGATATTAATAATCTATTCTCCACCAATCTCCGCCTAAAATCTGCGGCGCTGCATTACATATTTCCAAGCACTGCTGCTGCTGCCATCAAACATGCGAGACTACCACCGGCCATAATGAGAAACTTTTTCATTACCCAAGGAGCTTGTGCACCACCGAACATAACCGCACTTGCCTGAGTAGGCATCACAAATCCGATCCAGAAGAATCCAGCAAGGCCATAGATGTTCCACTGCGCAGGGAAGCCTGCTACGAGAAGGGCAAAGACGAATGTTGTCACCAATGTAACGATAAGCTGAATACCATAGAGTGGCATTATATGCTTCATCATTTCTTTCTGCTCTTCAGCTGAGCATTTATCAAACCCATGAATTTTGGCCCAAAGCTTTCCGAAGATAAATGTGTACCACACGGCACCAACAATAAATTGTAAAAGTGTGGCAATAATGATTGCTGTGTAATTGAGTTGCATGAGGTAATTATAAATGAAACTTTCACGTTCGTCTCACGGAGTACTAACAAGTACGTATATGCTTAGCCCAGAAGGCTACAGATAGACACCCTAGAGGTATTTGGTAAAATGAGCTCAATGAAAAGATTTGAAGCTGTTGCCAATACTAATGAATTTCCAAATATTCACGAGATTCGGGAAGGAGAAGATATCCGCTTTGAATATAAAGAGGATGAGTCAGTCTTGGGTAGAATATCGTTGACTCTTCGCGGTCCAAAAAGTTACGACGTGGGCGGCCTTTTTGTTGATCCAGCTGCTCGAGGTAGGGGAGTTGGTTCATCAATACTTCAAAAAGTAAAAAACTTTTTAGACGTCGAAAAAGCAAAAGGCACATTGGTCAATATGGTACAAGGTGACGCAGCAAGTATATACACGAACAACGGATGGACTAAAACTGAATATAAATCGCATGGGGCATATGGTGGATACCAATATGTATATGACGCGAGAGAGCAAGACATAGATGTATTTCCTCGAATTGGCTATTGTTATAGTGGTGTTCTCGTTGCCGGAGATGAACGAAAAGATCTTAACGTCATTTTTAGAGGACCAGAAAAAGATAAGTATGTTGTATTTGATGGAAAGGATGAATATTTAGCAGCGAGATCTAGTACACATACCGAAGAGCCAGTTTTTGAATTTGCAACATCTGATCTTATCGAATCGTCTGAGAGTGGAAAGTAGATTTTTATAAAAAAAAACGCTCCTGGTACACTTGTGGTTGTACAAAGAGCGTTCTGTCACGAGCCGTAGCGCGTGTCAGTCTTTTTTTGTGTTCGCAACCTCTCGGTTGAAATAGTATATAATTATATAAGTAATGAAAGCATCAATAATTCAACAGTCTAAAGTGTCAGTGGCATTAAAAATAGCATTGTTTATATGTGCAGTTTTGTTGTTTGTTGTGCCATTTTCTAAAGCGGAAGCCGCGGAATATTATATTTGTAGCGGAGATATCTCAAATCCTACAGATTGGTGGGACACATCAGATTGTTCAGGTACATCAGGTCAGATACCTACATCAGCAGATACGGGACACCTATCTGGGGACGCAGTCTCAGACTCAAATACAACCATCGACTTCACGTTGCTCGTAGATGGGGGTAATCTAAGTATAAATAACGACCTGACTTTAGATGGAGGTAGTATTTCTGTTCAGGGAGCGAATTTAAATCTAAATACTGGAAATCTCACCGTTCAGGCAGGTACACTCACCATTGATGGTGGAAGTCAGATGAATATTGGAGGGCGACTCACTATGAGTGGGGGATCTGTTGTTGTGCAAGGTGTGATGCAGTTAAACAGCGGTGGAGAGGTGATGGTAGATTTTGATCAACTGCAAATTAATGGAGGTACACTAGATATCAACGGGGGTGCGACAGTCACTGTTGGTGGAGGAACTCTTAATGTAAATGCGTTAGGAACTCTCAATGTAAATACATCAGGTACGCTTATTACATCGAGTGGTACAACAACAAACCGTGGTACGTTCACCTCTCGAGGTAGTGTAAGCATTACTGGAACGGGAGTTCTTGAGAATAATAATGCGGGTATATTTGCCTTGAGTGCATCAACAAGTGTTCCTGTATCATTTGATCCAAAAATAAATGACCACACAAATAACTACAACACGTTGTTTGCACATACTCCTGTTTCTTATTCAGCCAGTAGTCTACCAAGTGGCCTTACCATCAGTACAAGTACAGGACAAATTACAGGTACTGCTGTTGCTACTGGAACTGGTAGTTTCTATGTAGTCTCAACATCAACTGTACGAACAGCACGACAGAAGTTTGCTTATACAATAGGTGTCAGTGATAGTGTTGCACCAACCATTACAAACGTCGTATCGTCTGTTAGTACAAGTAGTGTAACAATCACGTGGTCTACAAATGAAGCTGCATCTACAAGAGTTTCATTTGGCCTTACATCTGCGTACGGAATTACTACATCTGAATTTGATACAGCTCCTCGAGTAACAAATCACTCTATAAACATTACATCGCTTGTACCATGTACGACGTATCATTACCAAGTAGTATCTCGAGACGCAGCGCTTAACACAAGTTCTTCAAGTGATGCAACATTTGCGACCGCTGGTTGTCCTGGTGAGGCTCCTGTGGAATCATCTACAACTACTATCAGTATTATTTCTGCTACAGGTGGAACAGTATCCTTTGATGCCGGTGTAGGAAGAACTCTTGAACTTAACGTTCCAGCTTTGTTTACATCTTCTACATCTGCTCAATTTAGTATTAAAGAACTCAACTCCGCTGTATTGTACGGAGCAATCGGAAAACCATCTGGAGTGGCTTCTGTTGGAGATGGTTTTGATATTAAAGCTTTGACGAGTGCTACAAGTACTGTATCTACATTTGATAATCCAATCGAAATTTCGATCTCATATACTCATGCAGAAATTGTAAACATTATTGAGTCTTCTCTTAAAATTTATTCACACAATGGTTCGACGTGGTCTGTTCTTACAAACTGTGTTGTGAATGCTGTGTCAGATATTGTGACTTGTTCAACAAATCACTTCTCTGTATTTGCCTTGTTCGGTACATCTATCGTAAGTGCAGCAAGCAATACATCTGGATCAGCAAGTCCAAGTGGGGGAAGCTCTGGCGGTACGTTTGCTCTTCTTCCTATCAAACCACAGGTTGCGACATCTACAGTTGTGAGTACCACATCTCCATTTATCTTTACAAAAAACATGACTATAGGAAGTAGAGGAGTCTCTGTGCAATATCTCCAGCGGTATCTCAATAGCCGGGGATTTATAGTTGCAGTAGAAGGAGCTGGTTCGCCAGGTAAGGAGTCACTCTATTTTGGATCACGTACAGCTCAAGCTCTCAAGAAGTTTCAGGCATCTATGCACCTTCCACCAACAGGCTTCTTTGGTCCTCTGACACGAAAAAGTATTAGCATTATTTAGAGTAAGTAGTACTATAAATATAATGAAATCATATCCATCAAAAGTTGTATTTATTCGTCATGCAGAGTCTGAAAGAAATAAAACATTAAACGGTGCGTTGTATGCTACTGATCCTACGCTCTTTGAATCTATTGCTAAAGTTCCGGATCAACAAATTTCTATTACCGAATACGGTGTTCAACAAGCAGCTGCGACTGCAGAACCTCTAAAGAATCTCATCGGTATTCCAGACATCGTGTATCACTCAGGCTATCAACGAACAAAACAAACGACTGAAGGTGTCCTCAAAGCATATGGTGACGCGCCTATCCAGATAAAAGAGAACCTTGCCATTCGAGAACGAGAAGCTGGATATACTCACATATTGCTTGAGCAACAGACAAAAGAATATTTCCCGTATCTTCAAGATTATTGGGACGTTGTTGGAGGACTCTTCGCACGGCCAGTAGGAGGGGAGAGTCTTATCGATGTGATTGAAAAGCGGCTACGACCTTTTGTAGAAAAAGTATTTGAAATGTATAGAGGAAAAACTGTAGTGTTTGTGACACACGGAAGAGTGATTCAGTGTTTGCGATTTATTCTTGATGACATGACATGGGAAGAGATGGAACTCTTTTTGAAAGATAAAGAAAACAACCCCAAAAATTGCGGAGTGACGGTGTATTCGTACGATGCTGAGAAAGATAAGCTCAAGCTCGATATGTACAATGAGACCTTCTATAAGGAGGAGATACCTGAAATTCTTTAGTGAGTTTTAAAAAATCAATATATAATTACCTTATGAAAAAAATATTAATGTCGGTGTTTTTGACATTAGCTATAGTCTTCTCTAGTTTCGGATTATTTTCAGAAAAAGTTGATGCTTATGTAAGTGTAAAAGGGCATTACAAAAAGAATGGCACTTATGTAGCACCCTACGTTAGAAGTAATCCAAATGGTTTAAAATCAGATAATTATAGTTATAAACCAAGTCAGGGTATTTATAATTCTACTTATGGAACTAGAGGTACAGACTGGGATACACCCACATATATAACAGATCCTGCTTATTACCAAGGTAAAGCGCTTTATGAAAGTAAAAAAACTGTAGTGACTGTTCCTTCATATTCATATAACACCCCGACATATGACTATACAAGTCTTTCAAATTCTACATATGAAAAAGTAATAACGAATGTAAGTTCATATACGGCTTCAGTTCCAAATGTAGCCACTTATCCTAGTGCAAAAAGCTTTAAGTCTGATCAGTTTTTGCCGTATATTGTAAAGTACTGGGCTGATGGACATCCAACAGTAGAATGTAAAGATTCTAAGTTTTTAATTTCAAGAGATGTACTTTATTGCAATGATTATCGTACAAATTTGAATGACTACAATTGGGTTACGACAAATTTTGTTGAAAGTTCAAACTATACTTTGTATAAAGGGCAGTTTTATTCTTGCCCAGATGAATATGTAATTGCATCTACTACACCAGGAAACTTTACTTGTAATCCTATAAAAAAATAAAGGAATCGGTCACGCATAAATTTCTTACAGAAATTTTGCGCGACCCCGCCTCCTTCGCTGCAATTCGCTTCGCTCATAAAGCAGCATCAGTCCGGCTTTCGATTCCGCGCTGTCATATCTTTAGCAAATAAATATAAAACGCTCAGCAAATGCTGAGCGTTTTATATTTATTTGTGGAGATGGGCGGAATCGAACCGCCGTTCAAGTGAGTTTCAAGCTGTGAGTCTACGCAATGTAGAGGGTCTTTTGGCGCGGCCGGACCGGTGCCATTTAAAAGTTGTGACTAGAAGACAGACAGAACATCACTACTTCGAGTTTTTATGGATTCGGATATTTACTAAAACAAGTAAAGATCCTATCCCGACTATATACTACCGCGTCTCCCATGTCGGGCAGGAGGGAGAGCGATATCGCGAGGCGAGGAGCCGTTAAGCTCGAGCTGTTGCGAAGGCTAGAGCGCCAGCGTAAGGGCTAGCGATAGCTTGTCGTGCGTTTGCACTTGAAGTTTCCAAGAAGTTTTACGAGGTTTTTGGATACTCGATTGCGCACACAGAAGAAATATCACATGTCGAAGCCTAGCATCCCCATGTGTACCGAATTCATTCTTCCATACGTGTCTATTGATTTTTCAATGTTCGCCGAATGTCGCGGTCTGAATCTCGTTTTTTGATAGACTCTCGTTTATCAAATTTCTTCTTTCCACGTGCAATACCAATTTCTATCTTGATCTTGCCCTTATTGTTGTACATGGAAATAGGCACTATTGTCAATCCTTTGCCAGATTCAATATCTGCCAATTCTTGAATCTGATTTTTGTGCAAAAGGAGCTTTCTGTTTCGAGCCGGGTCATATTCTTTCGGGGTATTGTTGGGTTGAAATGGGGGAATAGTGGCCCCAGTCAGAAATGCTTCACCTCCGCGCACTACTATAAACGCGCCTTCGATCGCTCCGTGACCTGTTTTGACAGACTTTACTTCATGTCCAAAAAGCTCGATACCGGCTTCGAGGCTTTTTTCAATTTCATAATTGAAATGCACTTTTCTGTTTTGGACATACGTAGTCATGATGTTTAAGTGACTCTATTATATATGCTTATTGATAATTTCTTAACTATATCTTCATGGGAGGAATGGTATAAAAGGGACGCCGCGGTGCATTGATATGCATCGCGGCGGGGAGACTTGATAGTCCAGGTTTTCCTTCATCCGACAAGTTCATACTCGCCGGGTGCAAAGACAACGAATTCGCAGTCATCGCCCAAGTTGCGTGCGGCTACCGCGGCTTCTTGCTGCTGGCTTTCCACGAGTGCTTCGTGAATATCAGCTATGTAAGCGATGCGAGCGTTATCGGGCAGCTCACTGAAGCCATTTCCCTTAAGTTGCTCCTTAGTGAAAATGGTCCAGACTGTGACGTTTTCCAAGGCTGATCGCACAAGCGATGGCACTTTTTTACTCGAGAATCCAGCCTTGACGCGGATTCGCACACGTTCTCCTCGTGCGAGGATTGTTGGTCGTAACACGGGTGCAAGCACTAGTGTCTGCGACCCGTGGACGGGGTATGTTGCTACCATATGGTATTGGTTCCTTTCAGGTTGTTGGTGGTGTTTATAGAGGCTATATGTATAGCCTCAAGAACTGTGGGGTCGAGCCATATTAAACTCTGAATTGTTATAACTGTCAACGACTTTTGAACCCTGTGGGTCCCTGTAATAAAAGGCTTGTATATGCGCTTTTATGTAATGTATACTCATGTCTATGTCCAACCAACTTAAAGATAAAAACGGGGGAAGTCCAAGTGGGAAAAATGGAGGAAAAAAGCCTGCAAAGGTTCCTGGTCCAAAGAATATTCTGTTTAACAACGTCATCGGTACAATATTTATTTTTGTAGCGCTTATTTTGCTCTATACATATACAGCAGCTGATACAAAAAAGACCGAGACTATTAGTGTGTCTGAGCTTGCAACAGATATTTCTGCGAGCAAGGTGACTACTGTCGAAGTGACAGGGGATGACCTCACTATTCTCTACGCAGACAATACAAAGAAATTTGCAAAAAAAGAGGCACAGAGTTCTCTTTCTGAAACACTCGACAACCTTGGTGTGACAGGAGAAAAGCTTTCAGGTGTAAAAATTGAAAACAAAGATCCACGAGGATTCATATATTGGATACAAACATTTCTTCCATTCCTCCTTCCTCTCATCTTGTTCGGTTTTGTCATTTGGTTCCTTACACGACAAGCAAAAGGGGCTGGTGTACAAGCCTTTACATTTGGTCAGTCACGAGCGCGACTTACATCTCCTGAAGACAAAAAAGAACAAATCACATTCAAGGACGTAGCTGGCGCAAAAGAAGCAAAGCAGGAACTTTCCGAAATTGTAGACTTCCTTAAAAATCCAAAGAAGTTCCTCGACATCGGAGCTCGAATTCCAAAAGGTGTACTTCTTATGGGGGCTCCAGGAACAGGTAAGACACTTTTAGCACGAGCCGTAGCCGGTGAAGCTGGAGTTTCTTTCTTTTCTATCTCAGGATCAGAATTCGTAGAAATGTTCGTAGGAGTTGGTGCATCACGAGTACGAGATTTATTTAAACTCGCCAAGGCTGCATCTCCAGCAATTATTTTTATCGACGAAATTGATGCTGTAGGACGAGTACGAGGTACAGGTATGGGCGGTGGAAACGATGAACGAGAACAAACACTCAACCAGATTCTCGTAGAAATGGATGGATTCGATCCAACAGAAAAAGTAGTAGTGATGGCAGCAACAAACCGACCAGATGTTCTTGACCCTGCGCTTCTCCGACCAGGACGATTCGATCGTCGAGTGACTATCGACCTTCCAGATCGAAGTGATCGAGAAGCTATCCTTCACGTTCATGCAAAAGGAAAGCCGCTTGCTGAAGATGTAAATCTGGCACTTCTTGCAGAACGAACTCCAGGATTCTCTGGTGCAGACTTGTATTCACTTATGAATGAAGGTGCAATTCTCGCAGCTCGAGAAAACAGAACTAAAATTGCGCAGTTCGATCTTATTCGATCTATCGAAAAAGTAATGCTCGGGCCTGAACGACGAAGTCATCTTCTTTCTCCAAAAGAAAAAGAAGTGACAGCGTATCACGAAGGTGGTCATGCTATCCTTGCATCAGTACTCCAGTATGCTGACCCAGTTCACAAAGTGACTATCATTTCTCGAGGACGAGCTGCTGGTTATACTCTCAAACTTCCAATCGAAGAACGAAAGCTTCAGTCAAAGAATGAATTCCTCGATGATATCGTTGTATCTCTCGGAGGATATGTAGTAGAAAAAAATATCTTTGGTGATCTCACTACGGGCTCTTCAAACGACTTGCAGGTTGCAACTGCACTTGCTCGATCTATGGTTACGAAGTTTGGTATGTCAGACAAGATTGGTCCTATAGCTCTCGAATCATCTGGTGGACGACCACTCTTTGGACAGGGAGTAGAAGACAAGGCCTATTCTGAAACAGTAAGTACTCTTATTGATCAGGAAGTATCAAAGATTATGAACGAAGCATATGACCGAGCGTTTGCGTTGATAAAAGAAAACAGACCGGCTCTTGATGCAATTGCAAAAGCTTTGATTGATGTTGAAACTCTCGAACAAGCAGAATATGAAAATATTATAACCGCGCACGGTATTCCACTTAAAAAGAAAAGTATTATTAGTTAGGTATGCTTGCAAAAGACTATCTAAAAGAATATGCAGCACCTGTAGGTATATTCATTTTAAGTAGGCTGTGTATATTTTTGATTATCGCCTTGGTGTCTATGTACGGCATGGGTCGTGGTGCAAACATATCTCAGTGGGATGCAAAAAATTACATATCGATTGCTGAACAAGGCTATCAGTTCGACGGCACGTATCGAGGACAATCTGCGTATATCGCATATTTTCCTCTTCTACCTGCTTTGATGTCAGGTGTATCTGCGTCTACTGGCGTACAAGCATCGACAGCTGGAATTATGGTGTCAGCACTATTCGGAATTCTCTCTGTGATACTGCTGTACAGGCTCATAGCCAACACAAAAGGGAGACAAGCCGGCCTGATAGCTGTGAGTATGTTTTCTTTTTATCCAGCAAGTGTATTTCTGAGCTCTTCATATACTGAAAGCTTATTTGCATTTCTTGTACTTACGACGTTTCTTTGTATTCAAAAAAAGCAATTTCGTTGGGCGATAGTTCCTGTCGCTTTGGCTTGTATCACGCGGCCTACCGGAGCAATCTTGGGAATTGTATATCTCTATTCTTTGTACAAAGATAAGTATCCTCTGTATAAAATTGCCTTCTATGGATTTTTGGCTGGAATCCCATTCTACTGTTTTCTCTTTTTTCAGTATCTACAGTACGGTACGGCATTTGCGTTCATGAAAGCACAATCGGTGTTTTGGAATCAGCATCTTGTTCCTGTTTGGGAAGGTATGTTCCTGTTTTATAAAGATGTATTTACATCTACATGGGCTGTACCTATGAGATACCAAGATGGCTTGATCTGTACGCTTGTTATCTTTCTCCTCGTATATGCGTGGAAACATACACCGCGGCATATATGGTATTTTGGATTGGGTGTTGTGCTACTTACACTTTCAAGCGATAAGATTCTTGGCATGGGGAGATATATGATGTTGGTGTTTCCAATATATTATGCACTCGCTCATCTCGGTGAAAAATACAAACATCTCTATCCATATATGCTGGTAGTTAGTGCTATGTGGTGTGCTCTCATAACAGTCATTTTTTCCATCAAGGAACTAGTTTTTTAAGATATGCGTTTATCAATTGTTATACCGGCATACAACGAAGAGAAGAATATCAAGTCTACGGTGCAAGATGTTATTCGTTTTTGTGAATGCCATCCAAAGATAGATGCTTATGAAATCATTGTTGTAGATGATGGTAGTAAAGATCAAACTTTTAATATTCTCAATCAACTACAACATCGACATTCTCGTATGCACGTTATTTCACATGATACGAATAGGGGATATGGAGCGGCTCTCAAAAGTGGGTTTGCTCAGACTCAGTATGAATGGATTTTTTATATGGATAGTGACAAACAATTTTCAATTGAAGACATACATTTATTTTTGAAGCATGCAGATGCAAATAAAAAAGTGATGTTTACGGGGTATCGGAGTAATCGAAAAGACGGTGTATTGAGAAGTCTCAATGCTTGGATATATAGACTGTCACTCAATATTGGGTTTGGTATCAGAGTAAAAGACGTCAATTGTGCGTTCAAGCTATTTCCACGAGAGATAGTTCTTCATACGCTGTATTCAAATGGAGCAACTATCAATTGCGAGCTATTTTATTATGCAAAAAAACATAAATTGAAGGTAATTGAAATACCAGTCAATCATTACTCAAGGCAGTATGGGCATCAAACGGGCGCACATGTTCGGGTTGTTATAGGAGCCATGATACGGCTTGCTGACATAAGATTGAAGTTTTGGGGGCAGGAAATAGCCTCAGTGATCACTAAAACACGTTCTCTATTTCATCTCTAACACAGTATACACAGTATTTTTATGGGTTTTTTAACAGAAATGCTAAAATAATAGGCAGGTTACACAACCATTATTTAATTATTCGTTTGACTATTACAGTATGAAAAAATTAGCAATTTTGTTATGTTCGGCAGTACTCGTCTTCAACCTTGTACCGGTGCTCGCGCACGCGGATGATAAAGACGATGACGAAGCTGAATTTTGGGCAAATTTGAGTGAAAGCTATAAGGCCCAAAATTATGGCCTTACTCAGCAAATTAATGCACTTAAGGCTCAGTCAGCAGCGTATGTAAAAATATTAAACAAGACATCTCCAACACTTCGACTTCTTAGTCCGAAAGCAAATCAAAAGTTTGTAAGTAGTTCGACATTGAATCTTACTTGGCAGGGTATCAACCTCTCAGGAAGTACTATTGATGCAGAACTCATCAGTCAGACAAACCCATCACAACCAATTTCTCTCAAAACAGCAATGGTGAACGATGGACAGGAGTCAGTGGTGATCCCAGGAGTTATTGCTGGCGGAAAATATCAGGTGCGACTCAAAGCAACATCTGCTCCAACAGTAATGAGTACATCACGAGGATTTTTCACAATCTCAGCGACATCTTCAGTAAGTCAGACAATTACTTTTGTTGCCCAGCCAGTGAATACAACGCTCGGTGCGACAACATCAGTATGGTGGAGAACAGTAGGTAACGTTCCACGAATCGAGGCATTCTTGTACAGAGATTCAACTCTTGTAAAAAAATTCCCTGACTATCAGAATACTGGATACTTTGAATACAAAGTTCCATTTACACAGCCTGTAGGAACTGGATACAAGTTTGTTATTCAGCCAAAGGGTAATCCAGCAGCAGCGGCGACATCATCTACATTCTCAATCACAGCTGATCGAGGTGTGAGTGATGTAACACTTTCAGGTGCTTCAATCGCGCAGGGAGGTGAACAGACTCTTTCACTTCAAGTTCGAGGTGGTACAAAATACCTTGATGTGTACCTCATGAAAGGACTTACAAATCCTACACAGACATTGGTAAAAAATAATGTCGCTGTAAACACTGGAACAGATCCACGAAGTGTGACAGTGAAATACACAATTCCACGAAACACAGCACTTGGAAACGATTACTACTTCAAAGTAAGTGATTATCAGAACTCAGGTGTGTCAGGAACAAGTACAACATTCTCTGTTGTAAATCAGGTGATTGCTATTACAACTCAGCCTCTCAATGTTACATTGGGACAAAAAGTTGCATTCAACTGGTCAACTCAGGGATATGTACCTCGAGTGAATATTGACCTCTACAAGGGCAATACAATCGTTCGACAATTTGCCAACCAAGCAAATGACAACAAGTTTGAATTTGCTATTCCAGTTGGATACGCCGCTGGTACAGACTATAAGTTTGTTGTAACAAACTCAGCTGACACTACTGCGGTAGCAACAACTTCAGCATTCAGTATTACAACAAGTCGACAATTCGTTTCTACAAACCTCAGTGCGGCATCTGTTGCACAGAAGGGAACAATTCGAGTTAACTGGTCATCAGTTCTCGTAAACAATGTACGAGTTGAACTTCTTCAGAATGGTGTTGTGAAGCGAACTATTGATTCAAGTGTTCCAGCAAGTCAGGGTGAAGCTGGTCTTTCAGTTACACTCGCAGCATCTGATATTCCAGGTGCATACGCATTCCGACTTACAGACACACAGAATACATCTGTAGCTACAACTACTGCCGCATTCACTGTGACAGGCCAGTCATTCACAATTACTGCACAGCCGGCAGCGTCAGTGGCTCTTCAAAACCCAGTTACTATCTCATGGACAAACACAGGTTCTATTCCACGAGTAAAAGTACGAATTGTTCGTGATGGTGCTTCAGCTGATCTTCATTCAGCTGTTGTTACTAACGGTACAAACGGACAGGGAACTACATACTCATATGTAATTCCTGCGTCATTCACTGTTGGTGCAAACACAAAGATTGTCATTGAAGACGCAGCTGCTTCAACCGTCGCTGCAACTTCAAGTGCATTCACTGTTACAACAAGTCGATCTATCTCTAACGTGACAGTGTCACCAACTGTACTTACACGAGGTAGCACATCTGGTGCAGTTCAGTGGGTACCAACATTGAGTACACGATTTTACCTTCAACTTCTTCGAGATGGAGCTGTCGTTCCACAGACATCTACAAATGGTCTCACAAGTGCAGCTGGTCTTTCTGGCTTGATCAAGATCGGTACAAAAACAGTATTTACTGCTAGTGATAGTGGCGTACAGTATAAGCCTGACGCTCAGCTTGCTACATCAACAAATTACTCTATCCGAGTATACGATGCAGACAACACTTCAGTATCAGCAACAAGTCCAATCTTCCAAATCAAATAACCTATCGGTACAGTTACGGAAAGGGACATAGATAAGATAGATAGGGAAAGCAAAAACCACCACATATATGGTGGTTTTTGTATTCTTGCTCCAAGGCCTTCAATTCGGTACTATGTGAGTACGTTTGCAAACGCACCTATAGCTCAGTTGGTAGAGCGGTCGTCTTATACACGGCTGGTCGCAGGTTCGATCCCTGCTAGGTGCACCAAATATGAAAAAAAGAGTCTATTTTGTACGGCATGCTGAAAGTGAAACGAATGTAGGAAATGTCCCTTCCAAGCCAGACACTATGCTTACAGAATATGGGCGTGAACAAGCTCGCATTACTGCAAAACGTTTTGCCAATATAAAATTTGAAAAACTAATTTCAAGTACGTATCCGCGTGCGATTGATACTGCGCAAGAAATCTCACAAGTGACAGGGAAGACATTTGAAACTAAAGATTTTCTTATTGAGCGAGTTCGTCCGTCAGAAACATTGAACATGACTAAGGGCGAAACAGACTACATTGCATCTCATGCACAGTATGAAGAACACTTTTTGAGAGGGGAAACATACAAAGATGGTGAAGGGTACAATGAGCTTATCGAAAGAGCACGCCAGACGTTTTCTTATCTAGAATCACTTTCTGAACAAAGTATTGTAGTTGTAACACATGGGATGTTTCTCAAAGTGCTTATGGCGTACGCGGTACTAGGTGACGCTATCACACCTGTGACCTGCTATAGATTTTTTAAACATGTAAATACAAAAAATACAGGTATCTCACTTCTCGAATTTGATTCTAAAGGTTGGAAAGTTATAGTGTGGAACGATCATGCACACTTTGGTGAGTACTAATTGTACGGTAGAGTTCGAGCGCTCGAGTATACTACTCAAAATGAATTTCTTCGCGACCTTCTAACGTCTGTTTGATGAGGGGATACTGAGAGAGTGTTGGATCTGATTCAATCATCGCTCGAGATTCTTTTCGCGCTGCTTCTACCATTTTAATATTTTTGATTGCTTCCATAGCAACATCAGAAATACCCCATTGTTTGCCGCCATAGAGTTCGCCAGCACCACGAAGCTGAAGGTCAATTTCAGAAAGTTCGAAGCCATTTTTAGCTGTGGCGAGTGCTTTGAGTCGATCAATCGTTTTATCACTCTGACTTTCTGTAAATACATAACAATACGCTTGATGATTTCCTCGGATGACACGGCCTCGAAGCTGATGGAGTTGTGATAATCCAAATCGTTCGCCACCTTCAATAATAATGACTGTTGCATTTGGTACGTTTACACCTACTTCTACAACGGATGTAGAAACAAGAATATCTACGTTATGATTTGAGAATTTTTCCATGACATCATCTTTCTCTGCAGGTTTCATCTTACTGTGCATGATATCGATTTTGTAGTCTTTGAAAATATCTTTTTTAAGACGCTTTGCTTCTTCTTTTACAGATTTCGCATTGATAGCTTTTTCTTTTTCTGGATCTGGTTCGTCGATACGTGGACAAATGATATAGACCTGTCTTCCTTCTTTGAGTTCTTTGTGAATTTTCTCGTACACGGCATCTCGTTTAGCTGGTGCGACAATTTCTGTGATAACGGGCTTTCGTCCCATGGGCATTTGGTCGAGAAGCGAGAGGTCGAGGTCTCCATACATCGTGAGGGCCAGCGTTCGAGGAATAGGTGTCGCTGTCATTGAGAGAAGGTGAGGGATAATGTCTTGCTTACGAGCGAGCTTTTGTCTTTGAGCTGTACCAAATCGATGCTGTTCGTCGATGATTACGTACGAAAGATGCTTGAACTTCACGGCTTTTTGAATAAGTGCATGAGTACCAATCACTACGGCTATTTCTCCGTTAGCGACCCACTTCAAAAACTGAGATCTCGAAATGTCTGTCCATCCGCCAGGTTTGAGCTTTGATGGAAACTTCCGGCATCCTGTACCAGTAATAAGTCCAATTGAAATAGGGAGGTGAGAGAAGTATTTTATAAAAGATTCGAAATGCTGTTTCGCTAGAATTTCAGTCGGTGCCATGTACGCAACTTGAAGCGTGCCGTACCCTTGATTCTTTGGACGAGTAGTCACAGCTGTATATGCCGTAACCGCTGCCACAGCTGTTTTACCAGAACCTACATCTCCTTCGAGGAGTCGCGACATGGGTTGGCCTTTTTTGAAGTCGGCAAGAATATCATTGATTGATTTTTGCTGACCGTCCGTAAGAGGAAAAGGAAAGCGTTTAGTAAATACATCTACATCTGCAATTGGTTTATCAATAATGAAGCCTTTATGAATTGAGTTTTCATGTCGACGCTGTTCGTTTGCAAGTTGGATAAAAAATACTTCTTCGAACGCAAATCTTTTTCGTGCGACTTGGGCATCACTTTCTTTTTGTGGTGCATGAATCCATATGAGAGAAGTTCGTAAAGAAGGAAGGTTGTATCTCGCAAGAATCTCTTCTGGAATAGGGTCGACGACAGATTCGAAGTCTGGATGTTTAAATACTTTTTGTAATGCATGAAAAAACCATCGAGATGTGATGCCTTTGCTTTCACTATAAATAGGCATACTGCCATGTTGTACGCTTTCGCCAAAAAGTGATTCGCCAATGTTGATCGGAAGGGCTCCAATAGATTCAATCTCGGGATTCATAAATCCGAGCACTCCGTTTCTATCTGAAACTTTTCCAGAAACTTTTACGAGGCTTTCATTTTGGATGAGTCGGGCAATATATGGTTGATGAAGCCAAATAACTTTCACTCGTCCCGAATCGTCTTCGATATATCCTTCTGCTTTCGGTGCATGACTTTTAAACGACTTTCCCATTTTAAGGCCAGTCACTTTTCCATAAATAGTAACCTGCTCGCCACCAACAATGTCACGAATAAGTTTTCCAGGGTTTGATTCTCCGTATCGAACGGGGAAGTGATAGAGAATATCGTTGATTGTAGAAATGCCTAACTTCTTGAGGGCTTGATTCTGAACGTCTGAAAGACGGAAGAAGCTTTTTACGGGTTGAGAGAGAAAGGGTGACAGACTCATTTACTTAGTATCGCTTTGTTCTAGAGAATTATCAACTGGGTTTGCTGTATCAGTTTCGTCGTCAGCGATGTCTAGTTCGTCTGTTCGAAGTATGTACTGCATGTTGATGTTTTTGTTGGTACCAGGAACCGGTACTTTTGAGATAACTCGAACTCGAGGATAATATCTGAAAACAAGCGCCATACCGATTGCAAGTGTAGGTGCGATTCGGAAAAGAAATGAAATATTTGTGATGTTAATGATACCGATAATCACTGTAAAGAATGTAACAACAATACTTGAAGCAAACTTTTGCTTATTAGAAAATACCCATCCAATAAGCAGGATACAGATGATACCAATGAAATAGACTACCCCTCGGTCATCGAGACTTGTAGCCAAGAATGACGGGTAGTACGAAATAGCTTCAAGAGGACGGAAAAATGAAAAAAGAGCCAAATAGAGGAGAGAAGAGGCAAGTCCGAGCTTCAACACAAATCCAACAAGCGATTGTCTTAACATAGGTTTGCGGTTAGATACCCACTATAGCATATCTTAAGCCAAACTCCAGGTTTGACCCTTCTTGGT
This sequence comes from Candidatus Parcubacteria bacterium, assembly GCA_039795775.1. Taxonomy (GTDB): domain Bacteria; phylum Patescibacteriota; class Minisyncoccia; order Phycocordibacterales; family CAIZLB01; genus JBDKLC01. The sequence goes on along the minus strand of JBDKLC010000006.1, from coordinate 74,969 downwards.
GAGAATACCTTCTTTTGTCATTGTTATAAGGTTTTTAGCAATTACATCAGCCTTTTGGTCGATATTTTTAGCTAGTGAAGCGAGGGTAAGGGTGCCCTTTGGAGCAGCAAGGAATGCTTTTACTATATATGAGCGAATTTGGCGATTTGAGCCCTCAAATTTTGATTGCTTCTTATAGTGAGCACTCTTCTGGTGAAGGGTCCGCATTTGCTTGTTTTGGGCCTTAAGCATAGTGCCATAGTCGTAGAGGGCGTAATACCAGTCTCGCGGGCAGGTTTTGTCTATGGTCTGCTCAATAGCCTCAACAAGCATCTTATCAGTGACAGCTGAAATTTCGTTGAAAAAAAAGTGAATGAAAACTGTACGAATGTTTGTCTCGATAAATGGCACTGCTGTATTAAACGCAAACGCCATGAGCGCGCCCGCTGTAGATTGGCCAATACCTGGTAGTGAGAGGAGCTGATTGTAGTCGGTTGGGAATTTTCCTTTGTACTCTGAGACTACTGTCTCTGCAGTTTTCTTTAAATACAATGCACGCCTGTTGTATCCAAGACCTTGCCACTCACGCAGGACATCAGTCAGACTAGCTGTAGCCAATGCCTTAGGTGTTGGGAATTTTTTGAGAAAAGATTCATATTTCAAAACGACTCGACTGGTTTGCGTTTGCTGGAGCATCAATTCTGAGACTAAAATCTTGTACGGATCAGTAGTTTCTCGCCAAGCAAAAGAACGTTTGTTTGCGGAGTAATATGCATATAACTTTTTTGAAAAGTCTTTAGCTTTTTTTGGTGGAATCTTCACCGTCATATTGCAAAAATACTAGCATGAAATAGATAAACCATACCAATGAGTGCTACTTGCGCTCTTTATATAAAAGCTTACTATAAGGCCCTATGGCACTCATAATTGGACTTGTAGGACAAAAAGGCAGTGGAAAGGGGACATTTATCGATCTTTTGCGGGATATTGCTCCTGACAAAAAGATTGTTCGAGTCGGTTCAGTAGACGTTCTTAAGGAGACACTAGCTCTTTGGGATATTCCACAGAACCGTCGAAATCTCCAAGATCTCGCTATTATCATGGATCAGCGATATGGCATTGGCAGTTTGTCTCATGCTGTGCAATTACGCATCGAACAGATCGACGCGGACATTGTTGTATTCGACGGTATTCGATGGGATACAGATGTTGCAGTACTCAGAAGTTTCAATCAAAACTTTTTGGTGTACGTGACTGCTGATGTGAAGACTCGATACACACGAACAAAAACTCGTCACGAAAAAGTAGGGGAGGATACAACTACCTACGAACAATTCGTTGAAGAAGAAAAAGTGGCGACTGAATTAAAGATCGCAGATATTGGAGCAGTCGCAAACGTGAAGATAGACAACGGTGGTTCGCTCGATGAATACAAAACTCAAGTTACAGAAGTGTACAAAGAACTACTTGAACCTCGAACCTCTAATTTTTAAATCGCACTTTCGATCTAAAAACAAAAACACCTCACATATTGTGAGGTGTTTTTGTTTAAGAGAGTATCAACAATCTTAGAGACTGAATTATGAAAGGTGTTTTGAAACGAGCTTTGTCATTTCGAACATACTTACTGTACCTTTGCCTCCGAATACAGCCTTGAGGTTTGCATCAGCAACAATGTTTCGTTTGTTCTTTGGATCCTGGAGGTTGTTTTTCTTGATGTACACCCAGAGAGCCTTTACCACTTCTGATCGTGGCATTGGGCCTTTTCCAACTACCGCTGCCAATTCAGCGCTGATAGTCATAGGTTTCATAAATGCAGAATTTACTTTTGCTTTTGGCATATACTTTAAAATTATTGATTAACAGTATTAGTCACTATAATACCAGATTCTAGGGCTTTTGGGGTAATTTTTACCTTTTAGACCTTTTTCTTCTTTTTTGGGAGAGGTAGCGCTGATTCGGTAATTTTGATGAAATGTCTCAACCAAGCCCTGTCTTCTAGGTGAGACTCGTCGATACTGTAGTAATCTTTTGACCCAGGATAGGCGGGTGCCCTGTGGAGATCTTTCCCAATATCAGCGTTTTCAGGAAGTATTTTAGCAAAGAGTGTATCGTCGCAAATAAAGGCAATTACCTTACTATTGAAGTAGAGTGCATACTCACCAAACATTTTTCTAAAGGAAATTTCTTCGAAACCGATTTGATCTATAACATAATCTACGAATTCTTGAGAAGATGCCATAGGTGATGTTATGACTGTGCCTGAGTTACATCTTTTCGTTTTGTTGCTTGCGCAAAAATAACAAGAAGAAGTACTGACAAGAAGAGGAGAGAAGAAATGATCATGATAGCTTGCTTCACGATAGAAATTCGTAGGAGAAGATTTTCGGCAGCAATGTCCATACCTACAAGACCAACGACATGACCATCTTTGTCCCAGATGGGAGCATATGCTGAAAACCATCGACCCCACTGGTCAACGTACGGTCCTTTTGTATATGCTTTGCCATCTTTGTGATTTGCGATATCACCAGCATCAGCATCATTGTATGGTTGTCCAGGATACGAATAGTCTTTTGAATTTGGATCTTCTGAGTCGACATAAAAGAATTGCTTGTCATCTGCAAGACCCATAACATAAACGAATCGAGTATCTTTGTTTACAGCATGTAGTTTTGTCATTACTGATTTAAGATCTTGGTATGCTGGCTTATTGAGATCGTCGAGTGTGGCACTGAGGCTCTTGATGCTTTCTGGATTAATTGTTGCTGCAATTGTTTTTGCTCGAACAAGGAGCCCATTTGTCTCGTCGAGCTCTGTCTTTTTTCCTACATACATTGTCGCCCATATACCGAGAGCGACAATAAGTACCAAGAGGGTACTGCCGATGCCGAAAACGACTTTAGATTTTATAGAAGTATTCATGTTAATTGGTTAGAAGCCATTATAAAGGGTTGTGTTTTGCTGACCCACTTTATTAATATATTTTGTCAGGTTATTTACTATCATCGAAAAAAACAAAATATTAATAATAATCGCAGCAGAGATGAGAACCCAGGTATAGTGCGATCTGTTAATAATCATGAAAAAATTATAACATGCAGATATAGTACTGTGCGAAATGTAAATACAGTCAGAAAATTAGGGGAGATGATGAATGCTTAGTTGAACCAGTGGTAAATAGACTTAAATATTTTTCGCATAAAAGTTTCTTTTTCTGGTTGCTGATTTTCTGTGTTGTTAATTGATGGGGATGGTTTAGCTGGAACCGACGAGGCTGTGATATTCGGAGTTTTTTTTGTAGTTGGTGTGGTAACTATTTTTGGGGAAGGAGCTGGAGCATTAATCGAAGGAGATGTTTGAACTGACACTTGAGCTTTAGGTGTTGGTTTATTTACTATTTCAATCATTTTTGGAACTGACTTCCCATAATCATTAGATACGGCAACTTGATATGTGCCTGGTGTAACTAGGATATTTCCTTGTGTCGGACCTTCTGACATTGTAGTGAGGTCTGCAGGTATAACAAATTGAAGAGTTGATCCATTTGATGAAGGTAGATTCCATTGTTGAATTCCATAGATTGAGCCCTTTGTTGTTTCAAAGCTTACCCAGTTATCTTTTTGAGAAAAATTTGATCCCTTAATCACTACCGTAGTTCCCACTGTTGCAGATGAAGGAGAAAGAGTTTGAATTGTTGGACTACTCTTTGATGGGGCAACTGCTATCTTGATAACTTTTCGTGCTTGCATAACCCATGCAGAGTCGCTTGTCAGTGGAGGATTTGTAAGTGAAGGATCCAAAACTGCCCAGACTTCTTTCGGAAGTGTAGTCATGTTTTTCATCTTCACGTATATAGTTTGATTAGTTTTAAGTTCTTGAGTTACTAGAGGAAAGTCTTCACCCGTACGTGCATCTGTAATTTGAACTCCAGAGATTGATCCAAAGTCAGGACCGACTAATGTAAAAAGTACATAGTCGGCATTAGAAGTAGTCCATTGAATTTTAATTGAGCCACCGAATTCTGCGCTCGGTGTTTGAGTAAATGATGCAACTGAAGGTAGGTTCTGTGCGTGTGCTGTAAAAGGGAATGCAAACACAAGAGCCAATACGATAAGAATATGTTTTTTCATATACATTAAGTATAACCTAAGAATTTGTCAGAGTATTGTCAGGGTTTACTTGCTGTGATTAACTTAGGCCAGTTACCGTCACTCACATAAACAAACAACCCGATCTGGAGTATTTCTTGCCAGACGGTGGCGGAGTACATTGATCACAAGTGTTAGAAAGGCACTCCAACAAACAATGAGCACAGACGCTCCACAACAAAAAAGAGCACTGTTTAGCCTGTGGAACAGTGACAAGACAGAACCTGCCACGGTCTTAGCCAAGGCACTCCTCGAAGGGGGATACGAACTCATCGCCTCCGGCGGGACCAAAACATTCCTTGCGGACACTACCAAAGAGACGGTCATTGATACTGCTGACCTCACCGGGTTGAAACCCGCATTGGAACATCGCGTCGCTACACTTACACCACAGCTCCACGGCGGATTGCTTGCTGAGCAAAAGCATTTCGCAGAACTTGATCATCTTGGCTGGCCGTGGATTGACTTGGTCGTCGTGACCTTCTATCCGCTCCAGCAGGTCATGGCTGATTCAGCATCTTCCGATGCAGACATGAACAACGCTGTGGATGTTGGAGGGCCGACGCTCGTCACTTCCGGATCAAAAGGCGGTCGCATTGTCGTTACCGATGCAAAAGATTTTGAATGGCTCGCCAACAAAATCCGCACCGGGACGCTCTCCGAGGGTGATAAGCAATGGCTTCAGGCTCTCGCAACTACGCGGATCGCTGAGTATCGCGCGGCAGAGGCTCGCTTCCGTGTTCGGCGCTTGCGCCCACAGTAAGGAAAAAGGAGAGCTTGCCTCCTCTACAAAAGGCGTCCGACAGCATGTCGGACGCCTTTTTCTCTGGCTGCGTTTAAATTTTTATCAGATAGACATTGTCGTACCATAGATAGTAGGGTGGTGTGCCGAGAGATGGATTTGTCGCATCGTCATACACTTGTTTTTTGTTTTTTTCAAAACAGTCTACAAAGTTTTTTAGATCACGTGATGATGCGGCGCTCATTGTTGCCAAGATAACTTGACCCTTTTCTGTTGGTTGTATATTTCTTGATATAAGTTCTTCTTGTGAGGGAAGCGTACTGAATTCTTGGGTCTTAGATAAATAGTCGTTGCCTCCGTGATCCCAGTCGTCTTTTTCATACAGGAAACCACCACTTGAGATGAGAGTCTTTTTTGTTTTTGTCTCTAGAACATTTTTGAATGTATACGCTTGTTTGAAGACGATGTCTCCATACCGTACGGTAATGTCATCGAGAGCAGAAGCACCTGCCAGTCGGTTAATAAAAAAAGTTTGAGCTATCGTAAACGATGTGTCGCCACAACTGTACGGTCCGTAAAAGAATTGAGTTTGTGGTTTTGTATTGAGAGACTGATAGAAACTCATGCCGAGATATATTGCCCCGAATACACATACAATTACAAAAGCTGAATTATTTTTTTCATATTTTTTTAAAAATAAAGTTAAGATAATTTTTTGATCGAGGCATGAACTCTTCAAAGTAGACGAGTTCGAACCCGTGTTGCTGTGCAATCTGAATAAATTCTTCTTTTTGATAGAAGCTGAATAGTCGAAGGAGTTGAACGCCTGAACTCTTTTTATATTCTTCAGTCGTTCCTTCGATGAGACCAACAGCAAAAATGCCAGATGGTTGGAGTACTCGAGCGATTTCGGAAAGTGGTGTATCGATGGCCTTTTTTGAAGTATGCAACAGGGTAGTGTAGCACCACACTGCGTCAACGCTGCTATCTTCTATCGGAAGACTATTAAAATCTGCTTGAATAGATTTCAATCCTCGACTTGATGAAAGCTTTATCATTTCTTCAGATGCGTCTATACAAGTGACATCTTTGCCAGCAGCTTGGAGAAGAAGTCCGTCTCTGCCTGGACCACTACCGATGTCTAGGATAGATGTACCAGAGAGTTCAATAAATTTATTTATAAATGTTTTTGGAAACAAATCCCAAAAGTCGATTGTTTCTTCATCGTATTCTTTGGCGAGAGCGTTGTATGTGGCGATGGTCTGGTGGTCCATATGTAGTACTTATTATAGTGTGTCTATGGATACTATCAAATGCTTTATTGTGTCTTCGGCATACATTACCTGAGCAACATTTAGCCATAATGGCTCTTCTTTTATTTTATGTTTCGTTTTTTTCTCATAAAAAACACGATATAACTTATTACATCTATATACATTACTTGTCTGAGCCGATTTTATGAAATAGCTTTCTTTTTCTTCTAGTTTTATAAAGTAATCAAGACGTGTTGGTGCACTCAGACTTCCGCGTAGCTGTGTGTCTGTGGTACGAAGGTTGATTTTAATAGGGAAGGTATAGGAGTTTTTAACTTTTAGATCTATCAAATTAAAAAAGATGGTTGCTCCAGATGCAAAAGGAATGACTCGATTATAATCAGGGAATACGTCTTTCGAATGGTGTTTTCGTTCAACAAAAACACACTCAGTACCCGCAAACATATACGCAATAAGGTTAGATAATTGGCACAATCCACCTCCCACATCTTCTTTCAATTGTCCGGCTGAAAGTACGAGGCCTTTTTTAAAACCTCTTTTTGAAGATGTTCTGCCAACATGTTTCCAAAATGAAAACACTTTTCCAGGTGGAATAATAATTCCGTCCAAGCTTTTGATAGCCAGTTTTATATTTTCAATCTTTCCTTCATCAAGTTCTTTCTTGTTGTATTTTCTATAAAGTGGCGATGAATGCTCTGTGAGGTTGAACCAACGAGCACTGGCTGAGCGATATGTTCTAAGTTTGGGATTATATGAATCCAAGACAGAACGAATCATTCTTTTAGATTCAAGTACGAAAGGGAGAAGGACAGGGTATCTACTCGTTAGTGCTCTCCGTCTCGAAGACTCTATGTTCTGAATTTGTGTTACGTAATCATTCATGTGATGTGCGTACTTTTCGGTATCTCAATACAACTGTAATTAGACAAACGACACATAGAAGTGCAGCGCATGCCATTACAGATATATCTACCCATCCAAAACATGGAAATGAGTTCATAGGATTTTGTGTACATGGAAAAAAAGAGTTGTACAAAACACCAAACGTCTTAGCTGAGTTTGCTAAGTTAAAAGCAACGACGCTCGACAGAATTCCGAGTAGGGGGATATAGATTGTTTTGATGTTGTTCATTGATATTGGTTTATTTTTTAATTTCGAATACTTTTCTCTTTGAAATTGCTCCGGAAATAAGTTCGACTTGAGATCGAGATACATCAAAATGTTCTGCGATAAGTTTTATCATAGCGTCATTTGCCATGCCTTTTATGGGCCGTTCTTTTACGGAAATAGTGTACCACTCCTCATCTTCAGGGATAAGTCGCAATGCTGGAGGAATGATTTTATTTTCTTTTTGACCGGTCTTTGCTTTGACGAAGATTTTCATTGATAAAATAAATTCTTTTCTAATTATAGTTAGAAAAATTTATTATTTATACCACTTCAAAACTCCTTTGTGGTGTGAGCATGTACCTTTATGGTTTTTGCTGAAACTATATGTACCGTCTTTGCATTTCGCTGTAGCTCCTGTAGGCACAGTCTGATATGTGGTTTTTGCTAAAGCCGGATGAGCTACAAAGGTTACGAGTAAGGCTGACAGGATGAATGTTTTTAAGTATGTATTCATAAAGTTAATGATGTGAGTTGAGTATAAAGAATAATGCAGCTCGAGCTACTTTTTTGCAATAGCGGCACCTTTGTACATGAATCCGAGAGGTTTTGTCTTTTTAGAAAATTTATTGATTTTCTGCATGGTGAAGTCGGCATCAAAGATGATCTTTTCAATATCTCTGTTCATGTGGCATCCACCAGCAACACGCTTTGAAAGTGGTGTGAGTAGATTTTGTATTTTAGAAATAGATGTTTTTGGTGATTTGCCATGCTCAATAAAAGAAAATTTCCCCGTGTTCTTTAAAACTCTAAAGACTTCTTTTAATGCAGCTTCTGGTTTAGGAATACTACAAAGAGTCCAGGTTGAAACAACAAAATCAAGACTATTATCAGGAAGGGGAATATGCTCTGCTGTATTCGGGAGGTGCTCTATTGGGAATGAGTTTGTCTCAATATTTTTATGAGCTAATTCAAAGAGCTCTTTAGAAGGATCAAGAGCGTATAATTTTGTTACATTTTTATAATAAGGAAGGTTAAGCCCAGACCCAAAACCTATTTCAAGTCCCGTACCAGATAACTCAGAAACAACATCCCTTCGATGCTTTTCTAAATTTTTGTTCTTCATTACCCAGTTAAGATATTTGGGCAGGATGTATTTTTTATAAAAACTCATAATTGTTAGGGTGTATGACCCCTTTGAGGATTTCTTATTTGGCGGAGGAAGTGAGATTCGAACTCACGGAGCCAATTAAGGCTCGACGGTTTAGTAAACCGTTGATTTAAACCACTCATCCATTCCTCCGTATATTTTATTGTAACAAAGGATTCGGTCACACATAAATTTCTTACAGAAATTTTGTGCGACCCCGCCTCACTTGTGCCAGTCGCTGTTGCGACATTGGCAATTCGTTCCGGCTTTCGAATCCCCACAATCCTATATGTCTGTTCAGGTTCGTGAACGAACCTTGCACAGACATGGCGGAGAGGGGGGGATTCGAACCCCCGGGAGGTTTTAAAGCCCCCACATCTTTAGCAAAGATGCACATTAGACCACTCTGACACCTCTCCAGATTACCTCTCTCTACAATGCGCCTCTGCCTAGGGCTTTAATAGCGCAATTGTGCCAATACCATAGCATATTTTTTTGGAACATGCGATACTATTTTCGTAACCCTAATACTATATATATGAGCGAACAAGAAGCACCAATTATTGTAGACACTGTAGAAAAGACACCAACAGAGACACCAGCTCCGACTCCTGTAGTCGACGCTGCCTCTTTGCCAACTATCGATGAAGTGATGAATGAAACGTGGGCTCGAATCAAAGCACGATTCTGGTCTTTTACATTGCTTGCGGCTATTCCAGTTATATCTGTACTAGTCATTGGCCTTCTTCTCGTCATTCTTTTTATCTTGTTTCCAAGTCTCTTTAGCACACTTTCTGTGCACACAATGTCAGATTTAAAATTTCCTTTTGGTGTATTTATTCCACTTGGAATTGCTGGCCTTGCTATCATAGCTGTCACTGTATGGAGTATGCTCGCTCTCTACACACAGGCAATTTCTCCGGTTCAAATTCCAATCAAACAAGCATTTCTCGAAAACAAAAGCAGATTCTTTCCATTCATTTGGCTCTCCCTTTTGTTAGGTATCATTATATGTGGTTCATTTGTTTTCTTTGTTATTCCGGCAGTTATATTTAGTATCTTCTTTGTGTTCTGGATATTTACATTCCTTGTAGAAGGAGAGAGAGGTATGGCAGCATTGCTCAAGAGTAGAGAATATGTTCGAGGTAACTGGTGGAAAACACTTGGATATATGAGTATTCTTTTTGTCGTTAGTATTGTATTGAGCTTTATTCTTCGTCTCACTGAAAAAGTCTCAGTCGGTCTTTCTGGTCTTTTGAACTTGGCATATCAGATTTTCTTCCCGATGTTTACAGCAGTATATCTTTCTGTTCTCTTCAGTAAGTATCAGATTGCAAAGAAGGGAGTGACGATTACTGCGACAAAAAAAGACAAATGGGTATACCTCGGCACAGGTATTCTCGGTTTTCTCCTTATGTTTGGTGTACTTGCTGGTACGGTTCTCTTCTTCCGTCACAATCCAACAATGTTGTTAATGCTTTTGAAATAAATTTTTGTTTTGGTGCGATAGTGTTTAGTGTGCGATAGCAAAACAATGAATATGGCTCACATCTCTGCTCACTTCTGTACAGAGATGTTTTGCATATGCGAGAGTTGAGCCTGTTGTGGTGACGTCATCAAGAATGATGATGTGTGCATGTTGACCCAGCGTTGATATGTCAGAGAGGCTAAATCTCTGTGAAGCAGAAGCTATACGCAGAGAACGGTTGAGAGTGTGCTGTGCAGCGACAGACGAATGTGAAATAGGCAAAGGTGCAAAAGCTTTTTCATACTGAGCAAAAAAGTTTTTGCATTCAGGAAATCGCTTCATCATCTGCATGAGCTTACACATCTGGTCCCAATTGCGTTCTCCATTATGAAAAGAAGATGAAGGAATAGTAAAAATATAGGCGATAGGAAAATTAAACGAATGAAGTATTCGTGAGGAAAAATAGTCTATAAGTTCATCGCACATCATTTCAGCAAGATACAATGTGGCTGTTATATCGTTAGTATATTTGAAGGCCCACAATGTTTGTTTCACCTCTTCGTGTTGATAGGGAAGTATGCTCTGTACCGTAGTAGGTAGGGTTTTTGGTGAGGACGTACATATATATGTATCACTGTGGTGTCGCAAACGCTCTCGTGGGCATACCTTATATATAGGTATTTTTGTTTTTGAATGGCGTGGTACACCAAACAAGAGAGTCTCAATGTACTCTTTGATATGTAGGATATGTTGGAAAAATCGTATTCTCATTATGTCATTGGTGGTATATACTAATGATGAACTGCATTCTAGAGATGTCATGGCAAATTTTTTTCAAAATATTTTCAAGAAAATGGATGAAAGCGTAATAGGAATAGACATAGGGGCATCATCAATCAAGGTTGTTCAGCTGCGCAAGAAGAAGGGGCGAGCTGTCCTCGAAACATATGGTGAACTTGCCCTTGGTCCCTATGGAAATTTTGTCGTTGGCCAAGTCACAAACTTGCCTCCTGAAAAAATTGCAGAAGCTATCAAAGATGTTCTCAAAGAATCAAACGTAACATCTACATCAAGTGGAATGTCTATTCCATTCCGATCAAGTCTCGTATCGCTCATCGATATGCCTAAGGTGTCTGACAAACAGCTCCAGGAAATGATCCCTCTTGAAGCCCGAAAGTATATTCCAGTACCAATTAGTGAAGTAACACTGGACTGGTGGGTAGTACCAAATGAATCTGACTCCGCACTGGACTTCGTCGAAAATGAAGACGAAAAGAAACAGGCAGACATTTTGGCAAAACAAAAACTCCAAGTACTTGTGGTTTCTATTCATAACGAGATTCTTAGTAATTACACATCTATTGTGAAGTTAGCCGAACTCAAAACAACATTCTTTGAAATTGAAATGTTTAGTGCTACACGTGCGCTCCTTTCTGGTGAAACTACACCGGTGATGGTATTTGACCTTGGTGCATCTTCTACAAAACTCTATGTACTCGAGCGAGGTGTAGTAAAGTATTCACACGTTATCAACAAAGGTTCACAGGATATCACGATCAGTATTTCAAAAGGCTTGAATATTCCATTCGAGCGAGCAGAACAAATCAAGCGAGAACTTGGTACAGGTAAAGTTGCAAATGAAAAAGACGTATACGAAATTATTTCTCTCACACTTGATTTTATTTTCTCAGAAGCAAACAGTGTATTCCTCAACTATCAAAAGAAATTTAATAAAACTATCAGTAAAGTAATTCTCACCGGAGGTGGAGTGGCCATGAAAGGGGTAGTGGAACTTGCTCGAGCAAACTTCCAAACAGAAGTTGAGATCGGAAATCCGTTTGCAAAAGTAGAAACACCAGCATTCCTCGAAGACGTGCTTCTTGCTACAGGCTTGGAGTTCGCTGTTGCTATTGGAGTTGCACTCCGAAAGCTCCAAGAACTCGGATAATTCCAAAAGAGTGGAAAACCTAGCATAATTGTGTTGAATGCTGTGATAAGAAAGTGATATACTAGTGTTGTACAAAATTCATGGAAACAAAGTTCCAAACATCGTTCATACCAAAACAACCAGTTACTGACTCAGTCCGACATTCTTCGGGCTCAGGTTTGTTGTTTGTAATTTCATTTATCGTATTGATTGCTAGCTTGGCAGCAGGTGGAGGAGTATTTCTTTATGGTCAGTATGTTGATACATCTATTTCAGAAGGGAAGAAGCAGCTTGAACGAAATGAAAATGCTTTTGATCCTACAACTATCCAAGAACTCACACGTCTCAACGATAGAATCTCTTCTGTAGATGTACTTCTCAAACAGCACGTTGCTGTTTCAAATGTATTTACAGTGCTTTCTGGAACAACCCTCAAAAATGTTCGATTCAATGACTTTAGCTTCGTAAATGCTGGAGGAGGAAAAGTAACTATGTCTATGAAAGGACAGGCTACAAGTTATGAAACAGTTGCTCTCCAGTCACGAGCCTTTACTGATCCTTCTCTTCGAAACGTATTCCGAAGTCCTATTTTTGGTGATTTGAATCTCGACCAGAGTGGTAACGTCACATTCAGTTTTTCAGCATCAGTTGATCCAACTCTCGTGTCATATTACAAATCAATAAAGGATAGAGGAGCAGCTATCCCAGGAACTATTCAACCAACACAATAATATGAGACTCTTTTTACCTATCATCTTCATATTGGCATCAGTCGGATTATTCATTGGATTTACTAATCCGCAGTATCAGGCTACAAAGCTCAAAGATAACGAGCAAAAGAAAATTCAAGAAGCCAACAAAAAAGCTGCCCAGCTTCGAGCGGTGCGAGAAACTCTCACACAGGAACGAAACCAGATTTCAGAAATTGATATCCAGAAGGTAAAGAAGCTTCTTCCTGATGGCGTTGAAAATGTCGGTCTCATTATCGATATCAACAACATCGCAGCAAAATATGGTGTAAATATTAAAAACACTCGAATCAACGAAGGGTCTACAAACAGAGGAGACGGCCTTGGTCCAGACGGCAATAAGTTCGGCTCTATTTCATTGGCTTTTACAATCAACACAGGATACGACAACTTCCTTGCGTTCCTTCGAGATTTGGAAAGTAGTCTCCGATTGGTAGATGTAACATCACTTTCTTTTGCATCAACACGAGATGGAAAGTACGATTTTGGTGTGACATTACAAACTTATTGGCTCAAATAACATGATGGCAACACTTTCAAAATTTAAATACTTGATTCTCATCGTGATACTTGTTGTTATTGCTTTTCTTGCATACACAAAATTTATGCCAGCATCGAGCGCAACAAGTTCGAATGCACTTGTTCGAACATCACAGACAGCAAGTACAGGAGGTAATACATCTGCGAGTGAAGGTCCTGGACGAGAATTCGTTAATCAACTTTTGGCCATTCAAAATATTCGATTCAATGTAGATATCTTTTCTGACCCGGCATACCTTAGTCTTGTAGACTTCAGTCGAGAACTTATTCCACAACCAGCAGGTCGACCAAACCCATTTGCTCCACTAGGTCAGAATGATACAGAAGTATCAGCAAGTGGTTCTTCTACAAACGGATTTACTATTAGCGCTCAAGGAACAACTACAGCATCAACAAGTCGAACAACTAGACCAAGATAATATAAATACTACATGAGTTTTCTCAATATTCTTGCTCAACAAGACATAATTACAAAAGATGATGTGGAATTTATTTCTCAGGAAGCTCAGACCTCTGGGAAAACTGTTGAAGAGGTATTACGAGATCGTGGAATTGCAGCACAAGTCATCATAAAAGCAAAAGGCGAATATCTTCATATTCCTACAAAGTCAGTAGGGGACAAAGATATTCCTTTTGAAATTCTTAAATATATTCCAGAAGAATCGGCGACTCACTATAAGTTTGCTCCTTTAGGAGTGGTAGATGGAGTTCTCGAAGTAGGCCTCGTAGATCCAGACAACATTGAAGCGCGAGATGCGTTGAACTTTATTTCAGCTAAAATAAATCTTCCTTTTAAAGTATTTTTAATTACAGAAGATGATTTCGAACGAATCATTAATATGTATAAGGGTCTTACGGGAGAAGTAAGTAAAGCGCTCACAGACCTTGAAAGTGAATTTTCTGCTGACGATGTAGAACTTACTCGAGACGAAGAACTCACAACACAAAAACAGGGGACTGCAAATATTATAGAAGATGCTCCAGTTACAAAAATCGTAGCAACTATTCTCCGATATGCTATCGAAGGAGAAGCATCTGACGTGCACATCGAAGCAATGCGAGAGCGAGTGCGAGTACGATTCCGAGTGGATGGAGTTCTTAATACAAGTCTTATACTCCCAGCAAAAGTACATGATGCTGTAGTGGCTCGAATAAAAATTCTCTGTAACATGAAGCTCGACGAAAAACGAAAGCCTCAAGACGGACGATTTTCTGCACGAATTGAAGGACGAAAAATCGACTTCCGAGTTTCTACATTCCCAACATACTACGGAGAAAAAGTGGTAATGCGAATTCTTGATCAGCAAAAAGGTGTACAGAAGCTCGCCGAGCTCGGTATGTCTCCACGGTCACTCAAAATGGTGCTCGAAGCCATCGACCGACCATATGGCCTCATTCTTATTTCAGGTCCTACAGGTTCTGGAAAGACAACAACATTGTATTCAATGATCAACGAAGTTGATCGAGAAGAACAGAACGTACTTTCTCTTGAAGACCCGGTGGAATACAACATCGAAGGTATGAGTCAGTCACAGGTACATCCAGAAATTGGATATACATTTGCTACCGGTCTTCGAACAACTCTCCGACAGGACCCTGACGTAATCATGGTGGGGGAAATTCGAGATAAAGAAACTGCGCAGTTGGCTATCCAAGCCGCTCTTACAGGTCACTTGGTATTTTCAACAATCCACACCAACAGTTCTGTAGGTATTGTTCCACGACTTATCGACATGGGCATCGACCCGTATCTTATTGCTCCTACACTCATTCTCGGTATGGCTCAGCGACTTGTAGGTAAAGCATATACACCTGCCGTAAAAGCTGAAAAGATCGATGGCAGTATCAAGATAATGATAGATAAGCAGTTTGCAGATTTGCCAGAAGAATTTAAATCAGAAATTCCTACATCAGACGAGGTATATCGAATCAACCCAACTCCTGAAAGTCCTAAGGGCACAAAGGGACGACAGGCTGTATTTGAAATGTTCAAAATGGACAAAGAACTCGAAAAAATTATTCTCTCAGGTGCAACAGAAATCGCTATCAGTGAGCATCTTCGAAAGAAGGGAATGATTACAATGAAAGAAGATGCAATTATAAGAGCGCTTCGAAAAGAAATCCCATACGAAGAAGTGAATAAAGTGTAGCTTGTGATATAATTTACACATATTATGAACGGCGATATTCCTTACAAAATTTTAATTGTTGACGATGATAAGTTTCTTCTCAACATGTACTCTCTCAAATTTCAAAAAGAGAATTTTGCTGTAACTACAGCTTCCGATGGAGCCGAAGCCATAACAAAACTCGAAGGGGGATTTGTACCAGACGCTATCGTACTCGACATTGTTATGCCCGTAATGGATGGTCTAGAGGTACTCGAAAAGATGAGACAAGAAAATTTAGCAAAAGAGGCGCGAGTACTCATATTGAGTAATCAGGGTCAGTCATCAGATATTGATAAAGCAAAACGACTCGGAATTGATGGATATATTGTAAAAGCAACAACTATCCCGTCAGAAGTAGTTTCAGAAGTTCTTCGAATGCTTAAAAATAAGAAATAGGATCTAATAAAAAACGTATGGATTACAAATCACAACTAGAAGAATTACTTAGTATTGTTATTCGAGAAGGTGGATCAGATCTTCACTTATCTGAAGGGCGACATCCATATATCCGTGTATCAGGTTCACTTATTCCACTCGTAAAACGAGATATTCTCGACACAGAGACACTTCATCAGTATCTCGAAATTCTTCTTGGTGAAAAAAATTCAGCACGATTCAAAGACAAGAAAGAAGTAGACTTTTCATACGAACACAAATCTGAGGCTCGATTCCGAGGTAACGCATTTTATCAGCAAGGTCTTCCAAGTGCGGTTCTCCGACTTATCCCAAAGCAAATCAAAACTATGGAAGAACTCAACCTTCCACCAATTCTTGAGACATTCGCACGAAAGTCGCAAGGCTTTTTCCTCGTAGTAGGTCCAGTGGGAATGGGTAAGACAACAACTCTTGCTGCCATGATTGAACTCATCAACCGGGAACGAGCTGAGCACATCATTACAATTGAAGATCCTATCGAATACGTATACGAACAAAAGAAAGCAATCATCGACCAGCGAGAAGTACGACTCGACACAGAAGATTTTTCAGCAGGTCTTCTTGCTGTATTCCGACAAGACGTAAACGTACTTTTGGTAGGGGAAATGCGAGGACACGAAACAATGTCAGCGGCTGTAACAGCTGCTGAAACAGGTCACTTGGTATTCTCAACACTCCACACAAACAACGCTGCCCAGACTATCGACCGAATCATCGACTCCTTCCCAGCAAACCAGCAAGATCAGATTCGAATTCAGCTTGCCAGTTCTCTTACTGGTATCTTCTCACAGCGACTCATCCCTCGAATTTCAGGCGGTATGATTCCTGCATACGAACTTCTTATCGCAAATAGTGCGGTAGCAAACCTCATTCGAGAAAAGCGAACTCACGAAATCAACACTGTAATCGAAACAGGTCTTCAGGAAGGTATGATTGATATGAACCGATCACTCGCAGAACTCGTTCGAAAGGGAGAAATCACGATTGAAAACGCATACCAGCATTCACTCAACCCAAAGATTTTGGAAAGACTTTTGTAATAGGTGATAGTGGGTTAGAATAAACGTACACAACAAAGAATTACATGTTATTCAAATACAAGGCACTAAATGAAAATGGAGTAGAAAGTGAAGGCTCAGTCGATGCAATCAACGTCGATGTGGCTATTAGCTCACTCCAGAGACGAGGTCTTGTAATCACTACTATCAAATCTGCAGACGATCAAGGCGGTCTTCTTACAAAAGACATTTCATTCTTTGATCATGTCTCAAACAAAGACGTTGTGATCTTGTCGCGACAGATGTCGACACTCTTTACAGCGCAAGTATCGGCACTTCGAATTTTCCGACTCCTAGCTTCTGAAACTGAAAATAAGGCACTTCGAAAAGTGTTGGCACAGGTGTCAGATGACTTGCAGGGAGGAGGGACTATTTCTGCGGCACTCGCAAAACACTCAAAAGTGTTCACTACATTCTATGTGAACATGGTTCGAGCCGGAGAAGAATCAGGTAAGCTCGACGAAACATTCCAGTATCTTGCCGATTACATGGATCGAAACTATGAAGTTTCATCAAAAGTAAAAAACGCTCTTATCTATCCAGCCTTTGTAATCTCAACATTCTTCGCTGTAATGGCATTGATGCTTACAGTTGTAATCCCAAAGATCAGTTCTATTATTCTTAGTTCTGGGCAAGAAATTCCAACATATACAAAAATCGTAATTGCACTTAGTAACTTTTTAGTAGACTACGGTTTGTTCTTCCTTGTATTGCTCGTTGTTGGGCTTGGCGTTCTTTTCCGATTTAGTCAAACAACAGCCGGCAAAATTGCATTTTCTCAATTTAAAATTTCAGTACCATACATTGGTAACTTGTATCGAAAATTATATTTGTCACGAATTGCTGACAACCTCGACACAATGCTTTCATCAGGTATTCCAGTTGTAAAAGCTCTTGAACTCACGGGCTCAGTAGTAGACAACCATGTCTTCGAAGAAATCTTGGCAGATGTACTCGAACAGGTGAAAGGGGGTTCCGCACTTTCTGATGCTGTCGCTCGACATGCAGAAGTTCCAGGTATTATGGTGCAAATGATGAAGATTGGTGAAGAATCCGGAGAACTCGGTAGTATTCTTAAGACTCTCGCTAAGTTCTACCAGCGAGAAGTGGTTACTGCAGTAGACACATTGGTAGACCTTATCGAACCACTCATGATCGTTATGCTCGGTCTTGGCGTAGGCTTTCTCTTGGCTTCAGTACTCATTCCTATCTACAACGTATCATCTTCTCTCTAGGTGTTATCCACACGTCAGGGGGCAGGAAGGGCTAAGTTTAGTATAATTAGTGCACGCTTTGATCTCATGGATCGAAACGGATTAATCAAGTTATAAATATATTTAAAAATGCGATCAACTAATAAAGGTTTTACCCTCATCGAACTTCTCGTGGTAATTGCCATCATCGGTATCCTTTCTTCAGTGGTTTTGGCTTCACTTACAACAGCTCGATCTAAGGGTCAAGACGCTGCCGTACAGTCTCAGCTTTCAAGTATGCGAGCACAGGCAGAACTTTACTATTCAGGTAGTAACAACTACGGTACAACAGCTCAGACTGCGGGTGCTTGTTCTGGCGCTACATCAACAGCGACAACAGTATTCGGAGGAACAAACGGTGTTGCAAACCTCATCAACGCTACATACAAGGCCGGTGCTACAACAGTTAGTTGTATCTCTACTGGTGCTCCAGCTACAAGTTGGGTAGTAGCAGCAGCTTTGCCATCAGGAAGTGGTAGTTATTGTGTAGACAGTAGTGGTAACGCTATTGCGACAACAACAACAACACTTACAGGTGCTACAGCTTGTAAATAATCTCTCTTAAAGATTTTGTTGGGAAAAAACCGAGCATGCTCGGTTTTTTCTTTTATTGTATAATGACTTCATGCACATCTTTTTTTCTATTTATTTTGCATTACTAGGTCTTATTATTGGTAGTTTTCTTAACGTAGTTATTTATAGATTTAACACAGGAAGAACTGTTCTTGGACGATCACAATGTTTTTCGTGTAGACGGACTCTCAAGTGGTATGATCTTATTCCACTTTTTTCTTTTTTGAGTACAGGAGGGAAGTGTAGAACATGTAAAAGTAAAATCTCTTGGCAGTATCCGATAATTGAGCTTTTGACTGGACTCTTGTTTTTTGGTGTATTCCAACAGTATGCAGATATGGCGGTACGAGCTTCGTCACTCTTTGCGTATGAGCTCGTGTATGCGCTCATTCAGATGTCTGTCCTCGTTATTATTCTCGTGTACGACATGCGCCACAAAATAATTCCAAATGTGTTTGCGTATACGTTTGCACTCATTGCATTTGTACATATGTTCTTTGGTGCGTCAGCACACGGTGGTCTTGGTTTTGTTGTGCCTGCACTTTCTACTATCGGAGCTGGGCCACTTCTGGCGTTTCCTTTTTATCTCGTCTGGCTTCTTTCAAGAGGAAAGTGGATGGGCCTTGGAGATGCAAAGCTCGCACTTGGTATGGGGTGGTTCTTGGGACTCACAGCAGGAGCATCTGCAATCATGCTCGCATTTTGGGTAGGAGCAGTAGTGTCTATTGCTATTTTGCTTCTTGCAGAGTTGTTGAAAGGTGCACGCACTCACAATTTCCTTGGTCTCAAATTTCGACTGTCTGTTCTCAATATGAAAAGTGAAATTCCGTTCGCTCCATTTCTCATAATAGGCCTCCTCATCGTATACTTTTTCAGCTATAATATAGTTGCACATCTTTCATTATTCTAATGAATATGTACCTCATATCATGAAGCTCTCTCCACTTACATCAAACATAAAAAAAGCCGCTGCATCTCTTCAAAAAGGCTTTTCACTTATCGAGCTTATTGTGGTAATTGGTATTTTCAGTCTCATCCTTTCCATTGCACTTTTCAATCAGAACAAACTCAACAACAATATTCTGCTCACCAATCTCGCGTATGAAATTGCACTTCTCGTTCGGGAGACTCAGTCATATGGTATTGGTGTACGAGCAGCAGATGCGGCGCAGGGATTTGAAGGGGGATACGGTATTTCATTCGACCCTCGAACTCCAGGACAAGTGACTCTCTTCAATGACAAGGATAACAACCAGCGAGTGAGTGGTCCTTCAGAAGTATCTTCTGTCTATACAATTCAGAACCAGCGAGGAAACTCTATCGTTGCTCAGTGTATTGGTGCTATTCCTGGAGAATGTGTTGGTAACAGTACTCTTATCAATATTATTTTTAAACGACCAAATCCAGAGGCTGTTTTCCTCAGAGGAAATATTAGTGGAAGCGCTGTACTCATCAACGAAGGAATCGATACTAATCTTTCTGGTCCCGCATATATTGTGATAAAAACTCCTACTGGTGATAACTGTCGAGTTGTCGTAGTAGAACAGACTGGTCAGATTCGTGTAGAAGGGAAGGAAGGTGGTAAATGTATTTAATTGTTAATCCTATGAAAACCTCTTTTAAAAAAGCTACAGCACAAAAAGGATTTACATTGATTGAAATGCTTGTTTCAGTTGGTTTATTTGCTGTTGTAATGACAATTAGTCTTGGAGTTATCATGAGTGTTATTGATGGAAACAAAAAATCGCAAGCTATCAACTCTGTGTCAAACAACTTGAGTTTTGCTATTGAAAGTATGGTGCGAGATATCAAGACAGGGTATGAGTACCGATGTGCCTACAGTGAATTCCCAATTACAGACTTGGTAAAATCAATCCCATCCAATTGTAGTCCATCGACAGCCCTCAACTACATCAACCTCATTTCTACTATTTCTGGAGCAGAACGAAGTGTTCACTACGAATTCGTTGCACCTTCTGGAAATGCGCCAGGATATATTCTCAAAAAGAGTTGTACTGCTGCGGGATCTTGCGGAGCTGATAGTAAAGTTACTTCACCAGAAATCAACATTACAGATATGAGATTTTATATAAAGAGTCCAAATACATCACAGGGTGATCCAAATGCTGAACAGCCTGGGGTGTTTTTGCTTATTAGAGGTACAGCAAAGGTGAATCCTACAACCGTGTCGACATTCAATTTACAAACATTTATTTCACAGCGAGTTCTTAATATTTAATATGAAGCACAAGAACATACAGCAAAATAAAGGGTTCACTATCATTGAGACATTAGTAGCTATTTCTATTCTTGTTATCGCTATTACCGGTCCACTTTCAATCGTAGCTCAGTCACTTCGATCTTCATACTTCTCACGTGATCAAATGACCGCTTTCTATCTCGCTCAAGAAGCTATTGAGTATATTCGAAATTCCCGAGACCAAAACGCTCTTAGATATCCATCAAACCCTGATATGTGGTTGAATGGCATAGCTACAACTACAGATGTTGTTACTACAGCACAGATTCCATGTATAAACGACAGCAACTCTGAAATTAATAAATGCTCGATGGTACGAACGGGTTCAGGTTCAGGATATGGATTTCTCCAGTGTGCATCGACAGGGTGTGGTCCACTCAACTTTGATACAAGTACAGGACTTTTTGGTGGATCCACATACACAGGGACACTCGCTCCTTTCTCACGAACAATTTATTTGAATAAAGTACAACGTCAAGGAATTGAGACTCAAGATACAGAAGTAGTCATTACTGTTGAAATGAAATGGAGATCTGGAGGTACTGAAAACGTTTTCAAGATTAGAGAAACTCTTACTAACTGGAAAGCCGAAAAATAATATGAAACAGAACAAACAAACAACTAAAGGGTTTACACTCTTCGTTTCACTCATTGTTACGAGTGTGTTACTCGCTGTTGGTTTTTCTATCGGTAACATCGTTCTCAAGCAGCTCTCGCTTTCATCATCAGGACGAGAATCGCAGGTAGCTTTCTTCGCAGCAGATAGTGGAGCAGAATGTGCAATGTATTGGGATAGAAAAAATGGCGCAGGTCTTTCTGTTATTGATAGTGTCTTTGCTACATCTTCAAATGCTACTATCATCGAAGACACCGTAAAGTGTGGTACTGGGTATGATGGACAAGGAGCAATCAGTAATGTTGCTTTTTTACCTGGACTCGACAACCTTACTTCGACAACTACATTTTATGTCAACCTAAACAGTCCACTCGATTCAAAATATCGAGCTTGTGCCAAGGTGACAGTCTCAAAAAATGGTCCATTTACAATCGTTGAATCTAGAGGCTATAATTCATCATTGATAGGAGACAGTCTCGGAGCCTGCGATATATCGCAGCCACGAACTGTAGAGCGAGGTTTGAGACTTAACTACTAATTATGCCCACAAAGAAGCCTGAAATAGACCTAAAAGCACGAGTAGTAAAACTCCGTGAAGCTATTGAACATCACCGATACAACTACCACGTCCTCGATAAACAAGACATCTCTGAGGCGGCGTTAGACTCATTGAAGCGAGAGCTTGCTGAGATAGAGCAAGCACACCCAGAATTGCGAGATAGCAATTCTCCTACAAATCGTATCGCCGGCGAGCCTCTCAAAGAATTTGAAAAAGTTGAGCACAAAGTACCTCAATGGTCTTTTAATGATGCTTTCACAGAACAAGATATTCGTGATTTCGATGGTCGAGTAAAGCGACAGCTCAAACAAGAGCTCGGTGATACAAAAGATGTTGCAGCTCCGACATATGTGTGTGAGCTCAAGATTGATGGATTAAAGGTTGTGTTTGAATATGAAAAAGGACAGCTTGTACGAGCCGCTACGCGAGGCAATGGAAAGGTAGGAGAAAATGTGACATTCAATGTACGAACAATTGAGTCAGTGCCTCTTACACTTCGTGAGCCAGTAGACATTATTGTGGAAGGGGAAGTGTGGATGGGAAAGACTAATTTTGAAAAACTTAACAAAAGACAAGAGAAAGAAGGTCTCCCTTTGTATGCTAATCCTCGAAATGTTGCAGCGGGATCTATTCGTCAGCTTGATCCACGTGTAGTAGCAGAACGAAAGCTTGATACATTTATATACGACATCGCTTCATATACAGCATCTGCAAAAGAAACTCCCACAACACAATATGATGAACTTGAACTTTTGCGTTCACTCGGACTCAAAGTAAACAATCATGCAAAAGTTTGTACAAGCATTGATGAAGTGATTGAATTTTGGAAAAAATGGCAAACGGCCTCAAAAAAACAAGACTACTGGATCGATGGTGTTGTAGTAAAAGTAAACGAAGTTGAGTATCAAAAGGCTCTCGGTTATACAGGAAAAGCTCCACGGTTCGGTATTGCCTTCAAATTTCCAGCAGAGCAGGTTACAACGGTTGTTGAAGATATTCGATTGCAGATCGGACGAACGGGTGTACTCACACCGGTAGCACATCTTCGTCCCGTTCTTGTAGCTGGTAGTACAGTATCTCGAGCAACACTTCACAACGAAGATGAAATTCGACGTCTCGATGTACGGGTAGGTGATACTGTTATTTTACAAAAGGCTGGTGATGTTATCCCAGATATTGTACAGGTTCTTACCGAACTCCGAACAGGAAAAGAAAAAGTATTTAAGTTTCCAACACATGTCCCTGAGTGTGGGGGTGATGGACTCATTGAAAGAATTCCTGGGCAGTCAGCGTGGCGATGTGTGGTCAAGGATTCAGATGCTCAGCAAAAAAGAAGACTTTATCACTTTGTATCGAAGCATTGTTTTGATATGGATGGAGTTGGTCCGCGACAAATAGATCTTTTTATGGAGCACGCACTTGTCTCATCATATGAAGACATTTTTACTCTGACAAAAGGCGACCTCTTAGCACTTCCGCGTTTTGCAGAAAAGTCTGCTGACAATGTTATTGAATCTATTGAAAAAGCACGAAAGGTGACGCTTCCACGATTTATCTTTTCTTTATCTATTCCTCATGTCGGAGAAGAAACTGCTGAGGACTTAGCGAAGCATTTCAAAACATTGCCTCAGCTTATGAAAGCGACACAAGATCAGTTGCTTCAGATAGAAGGTGTGGGAGATATTCTTGCCAACTCAATCGTAGATTGGTTTAAAACAAAAGAACACCGAGAAATTGTCGATCGTTTGCTCGAACACGTTCATGTACTCAAATTCGAAACAGCTGCAATTCCAAAAGGAGCTACATCACTCCTAGGTAAAACATTTGTACTGACAGGCACTCTCGAAACAATGAGTCGTGATGAAGCAAAAGAAAAGATAAAATCGCTCGGTGGTGATGTATCTGGGTCGGTATCTTCAAAGACAAGTTATGTCGTGGCAGGGGAAGAGGCTGGTTCTAAACTCGATAAAGCACAGGAGCTCGGAGTGAAGGTTCTTTCAGAGGACGAATTCATTGAGCTTATACGTGTTTCGTAAATCTTGAATAAAGATAAACGTTAAAATATACATTTGTATCAAGCAAATTGAGTTAAGCAATTTGAATAAATTCGCATAGTGTCACAAAATGTCATAAAACTAACACCGGAGTGTCATTGGTATGTCGTTTTTATGACATTTTGTGACACTATGCTCTAAAGAGAAAAAAGAAGACCCTAAAAACCTGTGGAGAATCGCAAAAATCTCACTCAGGCCTTACATTTAGAAAAATCTATAAATAGTGCTATGATACGCCTATAAAACGTAGTCATACATATATATGTCATCTTCAGGCAATATTACACAGGCAGATATAAAGAAATTAGCGTCACTTTCTCGAATGCAGTTGAGTGATGAAGAAGCAGAGCGATATACTAAAGAAATCGACTCTATTTTGGCATATGTAGAGCAGATCAAAGATGTCACAGCTGATGTAGATACTACAAAAGATAAGACTCCAGACCAGTATCCTCACCGAAATATGTTGCGAGATGATGTCGCAGCACCACTCGATACAGATCGAGATGCTCTTGTGAAGCTTGCTCCTGAATCACAGGACGGATATATAAAAGTTAAAAAAATCCTCAACTAATTATTAACGAATCTTCTCATTCTTTTATATGATCGACCTCACAACACTCACTATTTCAAAAGCACTTGACCTCATGAACTCTGGGGCTCTTACATCTGTCGACCTCACAAAGATGTATCTCGCAGAAATCGAAAAGAAAAACAAAGACGTAAACGCATACCTCGAAGTGTTTGCTGATGCGCTCGATCAGGCAGCAGAAGCTGACAAGAAGCGAGCAGCAGGAGATAAGAGTCCACTTCTCGGTATTCCAATGTCTATCAAAGACAACATTACAATCAAAGGACGAATCGCCGGTGCTGCTTCAAAAATTCTCGAACACTATGTAGCTCCATACGATGCAACTGTTATCGAGAAACTCAAGAATGCTGGAGCTGTATTTATTGGACGAGTAAACATGGATGAATTTGCCATGGGCGGATCTACAGAAAACTCTGCGTACGGTCCAACAAGAAATCCACACGATACATCTCGAGTTGCTGGAGGAACATCTGGAGGTTCTACTGCATCAGTCGCTATGAATGGAGCACTTGTATCAATTGGTTCAGATACAGGCGGTTCAATCAGACAGCCTGGCTCATTTTGTGGAGTAGTAGGTCTCAAGCCAACATACGGAGCAGTATCACGACATGGTCTCATGGCCATGGGTTCTTCTCTCGACGTTGTATCTCCAACAGCAAAGACCGTAGAAGAAACAGAAACTCTTTTCAATATTATTAAAGGCAATGACCGATTCGACTCAACATCGCTCACTAATGCCGAACTTTCTCCAAAAGAAACACCAGCAAAAATCAGAGTGGGTATTGTTCCAGAACTCACAAACGTTGGAGGTCTTCATCCTGCGGTTGTACAAAATTTCAATGAGTCGGTAGAAAAGCTCAAAAAAGCAGGAGTAGAAGTGACAGAGGTATCGCTTCCTCATATCAAATATTCTCTTGCCGTATACTACGTCATCATGCCAGCGGAAGTTTCTTCAAACATGGCCCGATTTGACGGTATCAAATACGGCTCAAAAGTGGCAGGTGCTGACTTGCTCGGTGACTATCTCTCTACCCGAGGAAATCTTCTTGGAAAAGAAGTGCGACGACGTATCATGCTTGGTACATACGTGCTTTCAGCCGGATACGCAGATGCGTTCTACAACAAAGCCAACATCGTGCGAGATCTTATTCGAGCGGACTTCAAAAAAGCATTTGCGAGTGTCGATGTTATTCTCACACCGACTGCTCCATCACCAGCATTCAAAGTAGGAGAGAAGACAGACGATCCTATCCAAATGTACCTCGAAGACGTATTCACCGTGACAGCCAACCTTGTTGGTTTGCCAGCAATTTCAATCCCATCTGGATTTACAGAAGTAGAAGGGAAGAATCTACCACTCGGTATCCAGTTTATGGCTCCACATACACGAGAAGATATATTGTTTGCGATTGGAAAACAATTTGAAACCCTTCGATAGGTTCAAGGATACGTCCAAATTTTCTTACGAACAGTTCGGTACTCACTAGATTTTTGATATACTTAGCACTATATGGCCGATGACAAAAAGAAAGCTGGTGGAAAACCAGCACCAAAACCTGCCGGTTCTCCAGGTGTAGAGGGGGAGCTGTTCTTCATTGCTCTTGTTGGTATTGCAATTATTTTTATAGCATTTCCAACTGTCCTAGGATTCTTTGGTATACATTTTGGTAGTAGTGCTACATGGAAAAATGCGTGGGATTCTGTTTCTTCGTTTTTGTCACATCTCTTTTCGACAGTGACATATATTTCAGTGTTCGCGTGTCTCGTTCTTGGAATGATTATTTTTTATACAAAGTTTCGACTTCAAGAAACTGTTGACGCATACAAAAAGAAAATGGATGTAAAAGCGGCGGCAGT
This sequence comes from Candidatus Parcubacteria bacterium, assembly GCA_039795775.1. Lineage (GTDB taxonomy): Bacteria > Patescibacteriota > Minisyncoccia > Phycocordibacterales > CAIZLB01 > JBDKLC01. The sequence continues at coordinate 48,453 of JBDKLC010000006.1, read as the reverse complement.
TCCTCACAAGACGTTCAAAAATAGTGATGCTGGTGTGCCAAAATTTGAAGGAGCAAATCCTGCGATTGCCCAAGTTGCTCTTCCTGTACACCCTCGATGGGTTCATATCGAAGACAACATGAAGTCTACAAGTAGTTCTGACTGGCGGTTGGCAATTCTCGAAGCTGACATAATGCTCTACGACATGCTCGACCAGATGGGGCTTCAAGGACCAACTATTGCAGAAAAGTTGAAGCAAGCAAATCCCGATACATTTTTGTCACTCGATAATGCATGGAGAGCGCACAAAGTGCGAAATATTATTGCTCACGAAGGTGCTTCATTTGAGTTGAGTCGTTCGCAGGCTGAAGAAACAATTCGATTGTACAAAAAGGTGTTTGATGAGTTTTTCTTTATTTAACTACTTTTTTAACTGTAAGTAATGGTGAGAATATAAGATAGAGAAAACACAAAAAATTCATGGTGTCATAAAATGTGACTTGTATGGTACGTGTGTGCCACACCACTGTCGTGTAAATGGCATTTTGTGTCACAGTGAAATAAATTAAGTTTGGAGCAGGTTTACATCTTTTCAAAAACTCCGTTCTTCAAATTCTTTAGTAGATGAGATACTTGAAGGGGACTTGATTTTTTCCAATAAGCTTATATACTGGTGTACACATTCCTATTCCCGTAGCAGCTTCATATGAAGCTTGCGGGAATAATCAATTCACGATGGAATGGAACAAGTGAAAAGAAAGATAGCGGGGTAGAGAAGTAGCATCTCGAGAGGCTCATAACCTCTAGACCCCGGTGCAAATCCGGGCCCCGCAACAAGATTTACGTAGGCAACTACATAAAAACACTCTGCTGACTTTCAGTAGAGTGTTTTTATGTATACACAGGATACGAAAGAACAAGTGGCCAAATATTGTGAAAAGACGGCTTATATATTATAGTATGCACACATGTCAGGGTAGCTCAGTCGGTAGAGCACAGGACTCATAAGCCTGGGGTCGTGGGTTCGATCCCCACCCCTGACACCAATATAAAAACAATAAAAAAGAGGCCGCTCCATTGCTGGAGCGGCCAATTGTTTTTTCCGATTCTTCGGAATACGACAGCCTTTCGACTAGTCGATACGGTGAGGCACGAAACGGCTCAGGTTTCCAGTGATCAGGGTGTCTGCTTCACGAATTCCCATGCCAGCCGCTTCGCCGTCAATGACCCAGCTTCCAATAACTGGATAATTTCCATTGAAGTTAGGAAGAACTGCGCGCGCTTGGCACACATATCCTTCTTCGCCATAGTCACCACCCTGCGATTCGACGATGGTCCCGCTAGAGTAAATTTCCACGTTTGCACCTTCTCGTGAGAGAAGAGGTTTGCGCACGTAGTCTTTCATTCCATGAGGGTCGCCGAAGTAGCAGGGAAGCAGATTCGGATGGTTGGGAAAAAGTTGCCAGAGGATCGGGAGAATCCCTTTGTTGGACAGCAACATTTTCCATGCAGGCTCAATCCATTGTGTTTTCTTGCGCGACTCAGAGAGCTGCGGTGCGAATTCTTCATGGACAAGCCACTCCCACGGGTAGAGCTTGAAGATACTTCCAATCTGCCGACCACTGAGGTCGACAAAGTGATGACGTTGGCGTTCCCAGCCAATATCTTTCATCGCAATTTCTTGCGTATGAATACCAGCTTCCATCGCCGTGTTAGCGATGTAGGCAATGGTCATAATATCCTCGTGCGTTCCCGCGTGGCCAAAATAGAGTGTTGAACCCTTGATGTAGCTTTTTAGTTCTTTCCATTTTGCGACGAGTCGCTCATGAATTGAGTTGAATTGTGCCAAACTTCCAGGATCAAGCTCTTGAAGCCAGAACCACTGCACCACCGCTGCCTCTAAAAGGCTTGTCGGTGTGTCAGCGTTGTATTCCAGCATTTTCGGCGGATGAATGCCGTCGTATGCGAGATCGAATCGCCCATAAATGGCAGGCGGTTCCTCTTCCCATGTTTCTTTGATGAGTTCCGCCGCATTCGGAGGAATGCCCAGTTGGGCAAAGAGGTTTTTGTCGATCACGTGTTGTGCCGCTTGAAGGCACATGGCGTGAAGGTCGTTGGTTACTTGTTCGAGCATTAGGACCTCACCCATACTGAACGAGTAGTGAGCTGCCTCATTCCAGTAGACACCTTCCGGCGTCGTGTGAAAAATGAGACCTGCTTCTTCTACTTTTTGTCGCCACTCTTGGCGAGGTTCCGTTGCAATGCGTTTCAATTCGTGTATTCCTTTCTTTGGTTGTTGATTGTGTGTTGTGCATTACGCACCAACGCTGCCACCATGGGCAGACCCACCGAAGCCTCCGCGGCTGATGGAAGAGCCGGAAGATTTTCCGACACTCGAAGGGGCGCTGTTTCCGCTACCTGATGTTACTCCGCTTCCTGAGGAAACGCCGGAGTGTGATCCGCTATTCCAGAACCACCAGCCGTTACCGGCAGTGGAAGGTGCAGGAGTAGGGGTAGGTGTGGGTTGAGCTTCTTTATTTGGATCTTTCTCAAGATCATCGTTTTGTGCTTGGGGTTTGCTATCGCATCCCGCCAAAGCAAGCGCGACGACTGAGACGAGACTCAAGTTGATGACTGTGGTTTTTTTCATGCCTATGTAATTGTGATGTGCTATATACCTCGATTAAGAACAGAACCTTTCGGTATCTGTACTGAGAGAGAACCGATACTCTTCAGCTGAATGTACGCGTAAAATAACGTAAGTGTATGCAAAATGGCATAGCAGCTAAAGACTATCAATTATTCGCGAGCTATCACTCTACAAATTTACAAAATAGATTTCCAAACTTGTTTGAGGAGCGAAGAATGACCTTGGAAGGGAGGGTCGTATACTTCGCCGCGGAACCGTGTGACCGGGTTTACTAACTTTAATTTTCAATCGATGTAGGTTCAACAACCTACTCCAGATATATTAGGACACATGTCAACTGTTGTCAAGGTGTGGTGTGGATTAGTCAAAATACGTCTATAACAATGCTTTAAATAGTACTATTTACATTTATACACATTTGTGCTATTATATATACAGCTCAAGTAAGTCGCCGAATGGCGGTTTTTTATTGTCCTTTACAACTTCATAGCAATTGCTCGGAGCTGTCGTGGATAATCTTGGGCGTTTCAAAACGTATAACCCAAAGTTAACTAACAACCGCCGGCTCCAAGCCGGTTTTTTATCATGCAGAAAAAACCCAAAGTCAACCTCAGCGCTTTCATTGCGCTGATCATCGCAGCCCTCGTAACCTTGGCTTCGCCGTTCGCGGCCGTCGCCAACAGCACGCTTCGTGTCGTCAATGGCACGCAAGCGGAAAGTTCCACCGTATATGGTGGCACCTATCACGAAGTGCTCCGCATTCTCTTTGAAAAGGGAAGCGGACCCTCGTCAGTCAACGCCATCAACATCGGCTTGGAATCCATGCCGAACGTCGTCGACCAGCTCATGGTCGTCTCGGAGGAGGATACCGTGACGTATGTTACGGATAAAGCGGGAGGTGTTAAATCCTACCACAACATCCGCAGCCGCGTCGTAGGGCATCTCAACTTGCCCTATCAACAAACAACTACGGTTCCTGTCGGCGTTGGCCTGGCATACATTGAAGTCCCGGTTCCATCTGTGGAACCAGTGACGCAGTATGCGCGAATCCCGATCGAAAACGATCTCGTCTTTTCGGCTACGGCTCAGAAGACATACGTCGTGTATGCTCATGTCAGCTTCAACTCGTGGCAGTATACTGGCACGAATTTCCGGTCGTGGGTGTCCTATCTGGACGTCGATGAAAACACAGAGATCAGCTGGATGTATGACGCGGTCATGTATGGCAACGAACACCGCGTTGGTCCCAATAGCTATCAATATGGGCGAGTGGTGGTCAGTGCACAACAAAATATTTCGCCGACCATCGTGTCGTCGAACAAACCTGTTGTGCTTGGCGCTCTGTCTGTCGAGGTAACTGGGACTGCAATCTCCGTTACCGACCCGGAGTTCGAGCTTGTCTCGAACACCGAAGACCCCAAAGTCTTCGCCGGTCTGGTTGATGTGCGAATCGTCGATGACAACAACGTCATCGTCCAAGGCACGAAACCTGTGAAGCCACAGTTTAAGCTTTCGGAGGGGCGCGTTAAGGTGCTCTTCAAAGGCCTCACACTGCAGTTCGACAAGGGAACGACGACTTTCAAGTTTACGGGGCGATTTGGCACCTACGACAAGAATAATCCACCGTTGGTTTCTCTGACCTTCCGCCCTGATCAGATGATCTGGATTAACTCGTTTGGATACTGGGTCCGCCCGAACTACTACTCGGAAAAACCCACGGTGGTTTGCCCGCCAATCCGGTTCGTCGGCAAAACGCCGAAGAAGGAAGGGTAGTCCGCTTACCGAAAACCAACAGAGGCTTCCTCAGGGGAGTCTGAGCATATTGCTGTGAATATCAGGCGCCGGCCACACGTCTTCGACGTGGGCCGGCGCTTTTCATTTTATTACTTTGAATACTTTGAAAATACCGAATTTTATGTATAATATCGAAACAGTCTATACCTTTTGGGTATTGTCTGGTATATAGAGATATAAACGCATGCGGTGGTAGCTCAGCTGGTTAGAGCGCTCCCCTGTCACGGGAGAGGTCGTGGGTTCAAGTCCCATTCACCGCGCCAAAATTAAAAGATCGAGCTTCTGCTCGGTCTTTTAATTTTCTACGAGTTGATACAGGGACTTGAAAGCCGGACTGAAGTAGCTATATGAGCGAAGCGAATTGCTACGAAGGAGGCGGGGTCGCAGGCGAGCCGCATGTCGGCGAGACCTGTGACCAAGTCCCATTCACCGCGCATTTGAAAAAACAGGCAATAGCCTGTTTTTTCTTTTATATATAAAGTTGAGTAAAGAGTCATGGTACTATTTACAGATATGAAATCATCAAATGGTGTATGGAGAGTTGTACTTGCACTAGGTAGTGTGCTCATTCTAATTGTAGGTGTGTATATGTATAACGGTGGAGTTTTTCCTGCATTTATACAACGCGAGAATCCAAGTTTCTTTCAGTATAAAAATGTAAAACCAAGTTTTAGCTTCAATTATCCTAGTTTGGGTAAAAGAAAAGAAATACGAGTAAGTTCAAGCTCAATAAGCTATAGAGAACCTCGCTCATATTTTGATGGGCCTTTAAGTGCGTATGTTGATTGGAAAGAGATATCAATAAAAGTACCAGCTGATTATTGGGAAAAACAAAAAAGTAATACTAACGGTATAAGATATTATCTTTCTGAAGATGAAGACACGCTAACGTTTAGATTACCTAAGCAGGGAACTAGTATTGAATTTAATGTTTCTTTGCCAGGTAGTTACCTTCGAAAGCAAGAGATTACGACATCGATTATTGATTCTTTTAAAGAAGAGGTCTAATTCAGTTAGACTATCGTAAAGGTCTGAACCATCAACAAATAATGTAAAGATTGAATAACTATAGTATTATTTAAGTATATGGAAAAAATAACCCCACCACCAGCATTAAAGAGAATAGTAGTAAGCCTGATAAATATAGCTGTGTTTATTTTGTATTATTTTATATGGTGTTTTGTTGCAGGTTTGATAATAGGTTTGATTGAAGTCGTAGCGGTAACAGATATGCCTGACTCAACTGAAGATCTATTTCTTATTGCTGCTCTAGTTATAAACATTACCCTGACCGTTATTTTTAGAAAAAAAATATACTTTGGTATCGTTTCTCATCCGACAGTACCTCCACCTCCACAGACTCCGCACTCAGGTATCTAGATCAAGATATATACTGGATATAAATTTGTAGTACAATATATGCATTAATTTCAATATACATATTTATGGAACCAAACGCACAACAAACACCGGCTGTAGAACCTCAACCAACTCCTGTAGCACCAACACCTGCTCCCTCACCAGCTGCAACACAGGTGCCTACTTCATCACCAACACCAGCTCTTACTCCTGAACAGGCAGCTTTTGTAAAACGGTTTTCGTGGGCCGCAATCTTTTTTCAGCCTATCTACTTTTTTGCTACCCATCTTATTGTTCCAGGTATATTAATGTGTATTCCGTTTGTTAATATTTATTTCTACTTCAAAGGAGTTTTCAGAGGAAGAAAAATGTCATGGGAGACAGGGGAATGGAAAGATTTTGCACAGTTCGAAAAACGACAGCGATTGTTAGATAAAATTGCTCTTATCTTCGTTGGAATCTGGTTATTGCTCATGGTGACGTTTGTTGCCACAGCCGGAGTTTCACTTTTCCAAGCAACGAAGGGGGCAGGAAGTCCATCTGTGGTTGCAGAAAAATTTATGACAGATGTTTCGACTGGAAATATTCATGAAGCGTTTGTTGAGTCATCAGATATGTTTAAAGACCATGGGACAGAGGAAGATTTCGTGGAATATGCAAATGGTAGATTTGCAGGAGCGACAAGTACATCATTTAATTCAGTTCAGATTAAAAACAATGATGCTGTCGTGTGTGGATCATTTGTTACACCAGACGGTGAAGAAGCACCTATTCTTATTCAACTTTCAAAAGAAAGCGATCATGAAGGTAAAGATAGTTCATGGAGAGTTGATGGATTTGATTTGTCTGAAGATGCTGTATGTGAAGTATAGAGAATAGTTTGCTATCTTAGATATATCTATGAAATTCATCAATTACAAAACGATCATTGCGATGGTACTTACGGTACTTGTTATCTGGCTCATAGCCCAAGGTCCACAAACTCAACGACAAGAAAAGGCAACACCTGTTCAGGGAGAACTGTCTGAACAACAGATATTTGTACAAACACCAGCAATTGTTACAACAATTAAAAAAGTAGGGGATGCATCGTGGTCTATCGATCTTGATGTTCTCACTAATAATCCAAAGTGGACTCCAGGTGGCAATGAAATGAGATTTGTAAATCAAAGTCCACGTATTCGAACATTGATATTGGATAACAATACAAAAAACTTTACTTGTGAAGACGGTGTGTTTAAAGGGAGTGCACAGCTTATTGATGGCTTTACACGGCAGCTTGCTGGTTATGAAAGAGAATACAAAGAAGGTGCTCATAAGTCTGACCTCTATTACACATTCGATATTACAGATACGCACATAGTTGCTACGTACGAGCAGTGTAGTAGTTAGTACAGTTTGCTATAATTTGGGTATATGAAAACACAACAAGGGTTTATTGGAATCGTACTTGCGGTGGTGCTTACTCTTATTATCGGTACAGCGATTGCGTCTATTGTTGTGCAAAATAGAAATCCAGAGACAGCAGTACTGACAGAGACAGTCGAACAACTCAAAGCAACTACAACTCCTGCAGTTGTAACAACCACAGTAGTAGCAACTACGACACAAGCTACCTCGTCACTGTTTGTCCTAAAAGACATTATGGTTGGCCCGATAGCACTCGCTGCTCGCCAAGATGCGCCTGAGCCATGTCAAAATACGATAGATACAACTACTCCAGGTTCTGGGTATTTGCTCAATGCAAAGATAAATAAAAAAGTGTATGCACTCGCAATTCTCAAGAGTGTATGTGCAACAACCGGTACAACAACTCATCTTTTTGTATTTACAAAAGAGAATAATAAAGTAGAGATCTTTGGTAGTAGAGAGCTTGGGTCAGGTATTATTGTAGATTCTATCACCGCACCCAACGATGCTATCGCTGTAGTGATGCATGATGAAGAAACAGGAGTATCAAAAACATTTATCTTTGAGTTAAAAGATGGACTGGTTATCAAAATTTAAGTGAAATTGATATACTAATCGCATGGATACAAAACTCACTATTATTTTGGCGATTGCAATCATTATCATTTCTGCGGGATCAGTATTTCTTTACAAATCTGTCACACACACGGGACCTCAGGATGTCGATATAACTGAAAATGCTCCAAAGTGGAAAGAGCATGACATTAAAGGCACTATATACTCAATTCAGTTTCCAAGCGATATTCGTGTTCTAGCTGATCAAAATGCTAAAGCGATTTTTCAGTCTGTTGATAATACGTACTCCATCATCGTTTCAAAATCTCCGATCGTAAATGGTCCTGAATGGAAAAATTGTGGCAACGATGAAAGTGTAGATGTGATGGGGAAGAGTGTTGCTATCAAAAATCTCTGTAATGGTATAACTGCTCGTATGACTGCAGATCTCGGAAAAGATTTCACTGCTATGGTGTTCTTTAAAGATGAAATTTCAAAAACTGATCGAGTAGAAAAGCTGTTTAAATATATGGTATCGAGTTTTACTCAATAACAGTATTTTTGTGAGTCTCATTTTATTTATAAAAAAACAAGGTGCGGTAACTCTTTTTATAGTTGGGTTGCTTGTTGGTATAGCAACTGCATATGCTGTATATCGTGACAAAGACCGATCTATCATCGACTCTATAGCATATATACCTTCAACAGGAAGTATGGCTTCTTCATCTACGGCAACTACATCCGTACCTATTTCATCAGGAGCAAAAGATGATGCAGAACTTTTATCAAAAATTGATCAGCTTTTCATTATTGGATTTAGAGGAGTCGAGTACTCAAATTCGCCTGAGCTGAAACGTGCGTTGGCTGAAACAAATCTTGGAGGAATTATTTTGTTTGATTACGATACACCCTCAAAAAAATATGTAAGAAATATTCAGGATTTTACACAAGTACAAACGCTTATTAGCGATGCACAAGCAAAAGCTAAACATAAACTCATAGTTGCTATTGATGAAGAAGGAGGTCTTGTGAGCCGACTAAAGTCTATACCTGGGTATACAAAGACTCCATCTGCAAAGGCACTCGGTACAATGTCAGATGCTAAGGTAGAACAAACAGCATCTGATCTTGCCAGTACTCTCAAGAAGCTCGGTTTTAATATGAACTTTGCACCAGTATTGGATGTAAACGTTAACCCTTCGAATCCAGTGATTGGAAAAGTAGACAGATCGTTTTCGAGTGATGAACAAGTTGTTGTATCAAAAGGCCTAGCTTTCTATCGTGGTTTACAAAAACAGGGAATCATAAGTGCAGTGAAGCATTTTCCTGGGCATGGAAGTTCACAAGCTGACACACACTTAGGTTTTGTTGATATATCTTCTTCGTACAAGGCATACGAGTTGGAGCCCTTCAAATCAGCATGCAGTGCGGGTGTACCAATGGTAATGGTGGGACATCTCTTTAACAAAAATGTAGATGCACAATACCCAACAACACTTTCAAAAAAGCATATTGATGTACTAAAGAAAGACGCTGGATGTACGACACAAGTGGTAGTATCAGATGATATGGATATGGGAGCTATCACAAAGCTTTATGGAAAAAAAGAAGCTCTTACAAGAGCGATAAATGCAGGTGTAGATATATTGGTGATTTCAAATAATATTGGAATGTATAATCCTCGAGAGTTTTTTGATGCACGTAAGATTGTATTTGATCAAGTGAAAGCAGGAGCTATTTCGAAAAGTAGAATTGATGAAGCATACAAAGCAATTCAGCATCTTAAAGAAACATATTTGATATACTAAGGGTATGAATCCTACTGCTGTACCTCCACCTACAAAACGATGGACATGGGTATATATACTTCTCTGTGTGGCTCTGCTCGGAGCTATTGGCTTTTTTGCAACAGCAAATATTACTAACGATTCTGTAGATTATTATTCAACTCTAAAAAATATCGTTGATCCAGATGAAGTGAGTATTGTTCCAAACCTGTCGTTAGAAAACGAACGGTCACCTGGATATCCACTACTTGCACTACCAACATACTATCTTGTCTCAACATTTATAGAACCGAGAATAGTGACTCTAGATATTGATATGCCATTTGATGGTGCTGCAACTCTTGATGTTTCAAACGAGCAACAAATGCAGATTGGTTTTCCACTTCGTCAGCATTTTGTACATGATATTTTCTTCAAAAATTTCTATATAGGTGACTATAGAGGGAAGTATGATTGGGTCATTATCTTCGCACTTCTCTTTACGAGTTATCTTTTCTTATTCGTTGGTCTCAAAACAATGCTTGGGACACTGAAACATATATATCAAGAAGTGAATGCACAAGTCATTGTGACACTTATGGTACTTACATCACCAGCACTCCTTATGGCAGTGATACAGACACCTATATATGCAACACTTACTGCTGTAGGCTTATCTGCTGTTTTCGTGTATTGGTATACACGCTCATATATGGAGATTCCATCTACATCGGCATTCTTCGCAGGTTTGGGTATGGGATTTCTTGTTCTTACACGTCTTGAATGCGTGATTCTTCTGGCGGTAGTTAGTATTGGACTACTCTGCACGCCGAGTCGAAGAAAACTCCCGGCACTTCTTCTTGGTGTTGCAGTTCCAGGTATTGTTCTTCTTGGATATAACTTCTGGCGATTTGGTAACCCGTTCGATGTTGCTCTTTTCCAAGGCGGCATAAGCAGTATTGTTGCTAATCAGAACTTTGTCTTTTCTTCACTTGTCGATCCTGCATCTGGGATCATCGTTTGGTCTGCACTTACTATAATCGGAATCCTTGGACTTTTCTTTGGAAATAGATATTTGAAAATTCTCGGTGTGGCGTCAGTTGTATTTATTGTAATTATATATAGGGCTGAACTTAGCCGCATCGATATCAACCGATATATCACCGTCCTTATTCCGTTTGCTGTAGTTGGTATTGCTACTATTGTAAATAACTTTAAACTCTATAAAAAAAGACGAGCGCTCAGAAAACTTCAGCAGAAGCCTCACGAAATAGTATAATTGTGATAAAATAATTTCATGAAACAACAACGCCTCGATGGATTGGCAGATGGAATCTTTGCCATCATTATGACTTTGCTCGCATTTGAATTAAAAATCCCTGTACTTTTAGGTGAAGTGAATGACATTTCGTTGTTGCAGGCACTTTCTCACGTAGCACCATCACTTCTTATTTTTATTTTGACGTTTGCTCTTCTTTTTACATATTGGCGAGCTCACCATTTTCTTACATCAGTGTATGCAAAGACGCTTAGTGTAGGTCTTGCAAACTACAACGCGCTTTTCTTTTTGTTCATTACACTTGTACCATTTTCTGCAGATCTTCTCGGTCACTATAGTTCGACACATGTAGCTATCTTTGTGTACGGTATCAACATCATTGTAATCGGCCTTACACTTCTTGCCATGAGAATTCATATTGAAAAAAACAACCACATCGAAAAAGCTCCTATCACTCATGCCGACCGTCGAAGTGGGTATATTCGAATCATTTTCCCTGTATTTGCAGCATGTCTCTCTATTTTGCTTAGTTACTGGAATACATCGATTTCTATCGTCCTCTTTACAATTGCTATCATTTTCAACATTTTGCCAGCAAGTTCAAACATCATCCACGGTGTATTGGATAGACTTTTCAAAGACGATCACGAGTTGGTGCAATAAAGTGCCCAAGGGTATAATGTATGTTATTTCATAGCTATACACATATATGGTCTCTCATGAATCCGCACAAACTGAATCAACGCCAAATGGCCTTACGCTAGAAAACCAAGAGGGACGACGTGGAGAGATTATTGGTGCAGTAGATATAGAACTTGATCGACGGCTACATGAACGGTTTTCTACAGAAGAATTTCATAATCCTACACATTCATATGAAGTAGATGAGAGGTCAAAACGTACGCTTGATGCTATCAAGGAGGTTGATCCACTACTTGTAACAGAAGATGATGATGTCATTCGACATACAACAGCGCGAGGTCACGATGTTGTGATCAACTACATATCAATCGCAAACAGATATCTCGATTTGCCTAGCTCAACTGGTCTTATTAAAAATCCTGCATACGGAAATAGAATGCGATTTCGAGGATTTGCTCCGGGAGAAGTGCCACAGCAATTATGGCCACGACAATTCTCTGAAGGACAACCGACAGGTATTGGTCCTGAACCAGTAGGGAACGAACGAGCAAGCGCCAACGAAACAATTGAAATCGTTTCGCGGATTGATCCTAACGGTGAGGTATACAATCAGCACGTCAAAGATGGCATAGTCGAAGCTATAGGTGCTACATATCCAGCCGTAGAACCTAAAGCAGTTCCTTCTGATATAAAAGTAATAGCTTCAGATAGAGAAATTGGAATTGATGATTTGAAACCGTATCTCGAAGAAGGAAATAAAGCTTTCCGTTTTTATCAGAAACATCTCACACCAAAAAGTTCTCTCCCTGCGCTTTCTGTGGCACTTGGTGACCTTGCTTATAGTGGAGTTGTAGATGAAACAGACGTGTTACAAAAAGGAAATGCTGAATATCAAGAAACTCGAGACCTTACACGATATGAGTTGGCAAAAGGTATAGATCAGATACCAGATTCTCGAAAAGTAGAGATTGTTGCAGATATGTCTTCATGGATTCGTTCCCAAGTGCAATTCTTTTTGTGGCAAAAAATTAACTTTGCAGAGATTATAGCTTCGAATGAAATTATTAATTCGAGTCCAAAAGCAGATCAAATTAAACAAACTCTTTCTGACATGTATAACAAGTTTGACGCCAATGTTGTAGCGGCAATGGATCGATACGATGAAGTGCAGCACTTCTTGCACGCGGTGACTGATCCGGCAGAGCAACTCAAAGCCCTTGCTGCCAATTTGGGATATACGGTATGATGCCAAGACGCCAATGTAGCTCAGTTGGTAGAGCACGTCCTTGGTAAGGGCGAGGTCGCCAGTTCAATCCTGGTCATTGGCTCTTGTATAAAAAAGACACAACATAATGAAACACAATATTTTTTCTGAAGCATCGTCTCGTATCTTTGCATTATCGAATGAAGATATTTTAAATTTGGTTGTTGATACAGAAGCAACGAAGGAACTTAAATTTGCAGGTAAGTCTTTGTACTACATGTATAAAGAATGTATCAAGACAACAAATAAAAATAACGAGTCGTATACAGTATCTATACGAGGACTTACGAGTCCAGAGATTTTACAGCAAGAATCTATACAAGAATTTGTATTGTTAGATAACCAATCTTTAAAAATACACAAACTTCTCGTTGTTCGAAACGGTGAAATTATCGATAAATCAGAAGATTGTGTTGTGCGTGTCTTTGATGATGAAAAAGATTCACGATTTGGGTCTATTCATAACTCAAAGAAAGTTCACTGTACTGTAAATGATATTCGCCTACACGATAGTATTGTTGTTGAGTCTACTCTTACAACCGATTTTACTGACGACCATTATATAGATAAAAAGTATTTCAATCATAATAGGTTCCTCCCAGCTGGTGCTGGATATTTTAAGCAGTTTTATTTCTCGTGTACAAACGAACGAGAAGAGGAACTCACTGTGGCAAAGAACTTTTTTCGAGATGAAAAGGGAGTTGTCATTGCTGAGCCGCATACTTTTCTAAAAAAAGGAAACACGTTTGAGTATAGTCTTCAGTCTACTCAAGTAGAATACAAAAAAGATGAGTATGTGCCATGGATTAGTATCTCAACGACAACGACATGGAAAGATATTGCTCGAGATGTATATGAATTACACGAGAAAGATGGGGTAAATGATGATTTTGTAGATACAAAGGAGTACGCGATGCTCAACTTGAGCAATCCTCAGGAATCTATAGATGACAAAATTCAAAAATGTATTGAGTTTGTACAAAATGATGTTGTCTATTTATACGATGCGTATGTCATGCATCGTCATATTCCTCAACGGACATCTAAAACTATCCAAGATAAATCAGGAGACTGCAAAGCTACGTCTCAAGCCCTTGTAGATTTGCTCAAGTCTATAGGTGTACATGCTGATATTGTCTGGGTAAATTATCAGTCTGATTACTTTTTGTCTCTGTGTTTGCCATCTCCATTTGTATTCAATCACGCTATTGTGCGAATTAAACACAATGAATCATATTATTTTGTTGATCCAACACAATCAGAAAAGTATGGCCAGCTCGAATATCGATCAGAACCATTTTTCTCGTACTATCTTGTTATAGAAAAAGACTCTGATTTGAAGTATAAGGATAAAAGAAAAGAAACAGGGTTAAATGTAGAACAACATACAGATATTGTTCTAAAAAAGACAGAGGGGACAATACATACAGTCTCTACATATCGTAGAGAGTCTGCTGATGCAATACGCCTCGAGTTTAAAAGAAATAGTAAGGAAGAATTACTTCAATATGAAAATAATAGAGTATTTTCTTTATTGTCATATACAGAAGATAAAGACTTAAAACAACTATTCAAAGATACATCGTACATTATTGTATCTGATGATAAGAAAAAGAATGAACTTGTTGTTGAATACAAGACATCGATTGTAAGCCCATACCAAACTATTTCGAAATATAAAGTATTTAAGTTTTACTATCAAATAAATGTTGATCCTATAAAACAGTTTAGTTTTAAAGACGCACCATGTGATAGTTTCTTTGCATTTCCTGCTCGACGAACACTCAAAATCACATCAGATTTGTTTATTGCACGAAACGAAAAAGAAACGCTGAAAAATACAAAGATAGACAACGAGTATTTCCGATTTGAAAATACAAAAAAAGCTTCGTTCAGAACTATAAACGTTGTATCTGAATTTATCCCAAAGCAATCTCGATTTATCAAAGAAGCTGATCTTCAAAAAGTAAAAGACGATGTTTCAAAAATTGCTGCAAGTAACTATGGAGTTGGTCTTGTATATCAAGGAGCAGGAAGATTTATAGGATTAAACGCCTATTGGATATTTATAACTGTTGCAATTCTATCGAGAGTGATAACTGATCAGTTGAGTTATTCTTCAAAACCAAATGAAATTAAGACAATAGATGAAACACCAACTGAGGTTACAATATCAGACCCAAAATCGTATAAAGATTCTGTACATCCGATTAGTTTCGTATACCCTCCAGGTTGGGAACTTAGTACGTATATTCAAAGTGCTTACTCTAAAGCTATTTTGATTGCTGCACCTGTAGTAAAGGAAAAAAGGCATCTTACTCCGTCGCTTTTTATACATATATTTAATGATTCATCAGGAGGTAATTTATCAATCTTAGATGAACAATTTAAGCAAAAAAAGGACGCTGATACAGAGGTGATTTTACAGTACAGAGGACCCGTTGTTGGAAATACTGCCAATGTGTATGTGACAAAAAAGTTGGTGACTTATGATAACGGTCTAACATATATCACTCAAAAGTCAGAAGTGTCTGAATTCGTGTATAAGAAGCAGGTATACCATATTGAATATAACAACGACATAGAAAACTTCGAGCTCCTTAAGCCGGTTATACTTCAAATAATGAAGAGTATCGTCTTAAGTTAGCCGTAAGTGCTGGTCCATACGCCCTTGCTGTTGGCTCTGTCTATACGGTATGATGCGGGTACATTAATCTTCAACATATGTTAAACGAATTTTCAGCAAAAAAGTTAGGGGAAGTATTGGCGTTTGCGCAGGTCAGTAATGAGACTCTCCAGAAGGGACGAGCTGGTTTCGGTATGATTTTGTCAGAAGAAGAGATGGCGCTGTGGTCAGAACGAAATAACCAGCACGAACGATCAATTATGGTAATGGCAGAAGAGTATGGTGTTGCTTCTGTTACTGAAGCTAAAGCAGCTGCGACAGCTGACAAGCTTCGAGCTATGCGAGACATGTATGTTAAAGACCAATGGGATAACGCAGCTGAGTTGTCTGAATGGTCTGGCTTTTTTGAGGGGGCAGCGATTGTGCACTGGGCACTTGTAGAAGGTATTGGAGAGGGAACACTTCACGATAAGATTTCAAGTCTCGCAAACGAAGCAAAAACATATCATGAAGAAATGCTCAAAAAGTTCGAAGTTTTTCTTAAAAATATTGGGATTGCGAAGGTGAGTAACTAGAGCAACTAGTTTGTGACGAGCCAGTAAATTAATATGTAAAAAATAATATGCACAGCTACCCAGTAAAAAGTAGGAATTATTCATACTTTTAACTAGGTACAAACTTGGGTCATATTATCACCAGATTCACATTTTCACATTCAAATTCATATTCGCACGGAAAAAAATTATTTATGTTTTATTCAAAAGCACATGCACTAGGTCGGGTGAAAAACATCATTGGAGTGTGTGGTCTTTCTGCGTCTGGAAAAACAACAGCTGCAAAACTTTTGTCAGAAAAGTTAAAGCTGTTTAGATATTCTCTTGGTCAGACAAAAAGAGAAGAAATTCTTGCAGAAGAAGAACGATCAGCGATTGTGGAAGACATCCAGCGATTTGCTGACATTGAATATTTTAGAGAGCATGCGAACTTTGTACTTATTTATATTAAGACTATTGATCAAGTGCGGTTTACTCGATGGACACAAAAACGGGGATTTATTGAAAATCTTACAAAAGAAGAGTTTTTGAAGCGAGAAAATGAAAGTGAAAGAAAAGATAAAAACGTTGCAAGTGAGGTGATCGATGCAGCTGACTATACTATTGAAAATAGCGGATCGGAAACTGACCTCGAAAAAGCCATAGAGGACCTTGTTGGAAAAATGGACCCACGTAAGCTAAGATAAGACTATAATCTCTCGATTTTATTTATGACAGACACTCAAGAACCTAAAGAAGGCAAGAAAAACGAAATAGAACAGCGCATCGAGGAAATTGAAGCGCGGATGCTTGAGGCTGATTTTTGGAATAATAAAGATGCAGCTCAGGCAGCCATCAAAGAACTTCAGGAGCTTAAAGCACGCAAGGATGGCGGCGGTCCTTACGATGCAGGAGGAGCTATCATCACTATTTTCTCTGGAGCGGGAGGTGATGATTCAGAAGACTTCTCACGGATCCTTTTTGAAATGTATTCAAAGTACATTGCAAAACGAGGGTGGGGAGCTGCTATCATTCATGAACATCAAAATGATCATGGTGGTTTTCGAAATATTATGTTTGAAGTGTCAGGTAAAAACGTGTATGGAACACTCAAACATGAATCCGGTGTACATCGACTTGTACGACTTTCTCCATTCAACTCAAAGCAGCTTCGTCACACATCATTCTCGATGGTAGAAGTTGTACCTAAGTTTGAAAAACAGGATGATCTTGAGATCCCAGAAGACGAACTCGAAATTTCATTTGCGCGAGCCGGAGGTCCAGGAGGCCAGAACGTGAACAAACGTGAGACAGCCGTCCGCATTGTGCATAAGCCAACAAAACTGTCAGTGCACGCCACAGCCGAACGATCACAAGCTCAGAACAAAGAAAAAGCTCTCGCAATTTTGAAAGCAAAAATTTATACACTCCGTGAACAAGAACGAGCTGCAAAAGAGAAGGGAATGTATATTAGTAAAACAACCGACATCGAATGGGGAAATCAAATTCGTTCGTATGTCATGCACCCATACAAGATGGTCAAAGATCATCGAACAGACATGGAGACAGGAAATATAGATAAAGTGTTGAACGGGGACATAGACGAATTTATCGAAGCTGAAAAAAATCTTTAAACCGTATATGAAATCAAACAATAACAAAAATAAAGTGATTGTAGGCATTGTTCTTCTTTGCATCGCAATCGGTGTATGGATGTTGATAACACCATCTGGACGCTCTGTTTTGGATTTTTTTATACAGCACGATAGATGGGTATGTACAAATATTCGTTCACAGAACTATTCTCCTGAACAAGCACGATCAGAACTTATCGCCCACCGATGTTATGTAACCCCGTAGTAGTGGTTACGACCCTCAATATATCTGTAAAAAGCCTCTACTAAGAGGCTTTTTTGTGGTTGTGCCTTTTGGCGTATCTTTATATACTGTATTCATGCTCTTATTTGATAAAGTTACAAAATTATACAAAGACAATTCACTCGCTCTTGATAACATCTCAATGAACATCAAGCCACGGGAATTCGTCTCTATTGTTGGTCACTCTGGTGCCGGCAAAACAACCTTACTCAAAATGATCTTGGCTGAAGAAGAGCCAACAGAAGGAATCGTATTCTTCGAAGATACAGATATCCATTCGCTCCGACGAAAAGAAATGAATCAGTACCGACGACGAATCGGTACAGTATTTCAGGACTTCCGACTTTTGCCAGATAAGACTGCCTACGAAAACGTTGCTTTCGCTATGGAAGCAGCTGGACGATCAGACGAAGAAATCGCCTCTGATGTGCCACATGTCCTCGAGCTCGTAGACCTCGGCCGAAAAATGCACAACTTCCCACACCAGCTTTCTGGAGGTGAGAAGCAGCGTGTTGCTATCGCACGAGCCATCGTCAACCAGCCTGATTTCATCATTGCCGATGAACCAACAGGCAACCTTGATCCAGCCAACACCTACGAAATCATTCAGATCTTGAAAAAGATCAATGATCTCGGAACAACAATTCTCCTCACTACTCACAACGTTGGCGTGATTGAGAACTTGGGTAAGCGAGTTATTTCAATGAAAAATGGTCGAATCATCGAAGACAGTGCAGAAGGAAAGTATCATTTATAGCTATTTCAAATAATTAAACGACCATTATGTTCTGGACTAAAATAAAACGAGTAGTGCGAGCTGGGTTTGTCAGTTTCTGGCGAAACGGATATGTATCGCTTGCGTCTGTACTTGTGATGACTGTGACTCTTTCAGTAATTGCTTCGGTTATGTTTATCGGTGCGCTTCTTGGATCAACACTCGAAGGTATCAAAGATAAAGTAGATATCAACGTGTACTTTGTAAAATCAGCGACGGAAGACGATGTGCGAGAATTGCAGCGAACACTTCAGACATTGCCACAGGTAGCACTTATCGGATATACATCTCGAGAAGATGCCCTCAAGCAGTTTCGAGAACGACATGTAAGTGACTCACTCACACTTTCTGCACTCGACGAGCTCAGTGAAAACCCTCTTGGTGCCAACCTCAACGTGCGAGCAAAAGATCCTTCTCAGTACGAACAAATCGTAAATTATCTTCAGACACGAATTGATTCTGATGCAGCAAACAACGTAAAAGTAATTGATCGAATCAACTACACACAAAACAAGCAGGCCATTGATGCTCTTTCACGAATCATTGATGCGTCTCGACGACTCGGTGCGATTGTAATTGGATTCTTCGTTCTTGTATCTGTGCTTATTACATTCAACACGATCCGACTGGCTATTTATATCTTCCGAGAAGAAATTGCTGTGATGCGACTCGTGGGTGCCAGTGAAGCATTTATTCGAGGTCCATTCGTAACAGTAGGTCTCATGTATGGATTTGTGTCTGCGCTCGTGACGCTTATCTTGCTCTATCCGTTCACGTATTGGATTGGTCCGCTCACACTCAAAATGGGAACAGGTCTCAACCTCTTCGAATACTATGGCGGTAACTTTGGTCAGCTCTTCCTTATCGTGACAGGTGCCGGACTTTTCCTTGGTGCGGTATCAAGTTATCTCGCCGTGAAGAAATATCTCAAGGTGTAAGAAGTAAAAGTTACATTTTTTACAAAGGGAAAAGGCGGCGCTCCTCCGGAGCGCCGCCTTTTTCAGTTTTTAATGAAGCAGTAAGTACGATGAATGCATAAGTTGATTTTTCGACAAAAAAACGGTATTCTGTTCTCACTGTATCCGTCGGTGGAAAAGGGAAGAACGGCCTCAATACTAAGCCAGCAAGCCCTTGTACAACCGCATCCGACGACCGTACAGACAACAAAATAACATTGGGAGATCGTCTAATGGTAGGACAATGGTCTCTGGATCCATTAATCTAGGTTCGAGCCCTAGTCTCCCAGCCAGCAAAATAAAAACCGCTAACCTAGCGGTTTTTATTTTTGCTCTGAAAGACTGACGGCGAGAAAGCCGGACGAAGTCGCGCAGTGAGCCGGCACGATGTATACTTTGGACTTAATAACATCGGCGAAGCGCGGCAAGGAGGCTGGGTCGCAGGCGAGCAGCATGTCTGCGAGACCTGTGACCGAGCCCTAGTCTCCCCAAATAGGTTTTAGGTTTGATATACTGTTTAAAACTAAATATGAAAAATGTACCTATATACGGTGTTAGACTAATTTTATTATCCTTTCTCTTAGGTTTTATAAACTTTATAATAACTAAAGGTGACAAACATACTCTGACTCCGCTTATTATGCTTACGGGAGTGTTGTTTTCTTTAGGAATGGGAATACTAGGTTTAGGTTTATTTTTTCAAAGTTTTGAAAAAGGTAAATGGACATCAAAAACAGTAGTATTTTTAGGCATGATTTTATGCGGGATTGGATTTTTAGTTGTTTTTATTAACGGTCCAATTTTAAATCAGGATCTTAATACTCCACAAACTATATTTGCAGGTGTTGTATTTATGGTTGGTGTACTCGTATCCCTTGTTGGGGCAATTATTTCTAACTTGAAAAAGTAAGGGAATATCTAGAGACAATATAAAATGGTTCTAATATACCCCCCATATCCTATATGAAGGTCTGATATACTTACTACTATGCAAGAAATAAAAACGATTCAAGATTTTTATAATCAATCTTCAAGTCTTATTACCACATTCAATACCTTTATTGAAAAAAACTCTTTAGAGTCAACGGTACTAGTTGATCACTTTTGCTATAAGTGTGGCAGCTCAGAAACTTTTGAATCAATAAGAAAGTTACTAGAATCTGAAAGTTATTTTATATATCAATCAATAATTTCTAATAGACGAATAGCAGTAATTAAACTTAAGAAAGGAATTGAAACAACATGTGGGACTCTTTGGTTTCTTGAACTGTCGGATCAAAAACCTGACAACAGTCAGATTAATTCATTTGATCATGTGGAAATTTTGGGTAATGGGGTTTCTTATGAAGAGCTCGTAAATTCACTTACAGAAAAAGGGGAGAATGTAATTGAAACTAAGAGACCTCATCATACTACGCATGATATTGAACTATCAGATAAGTTTTCAGTAAAATTATCTCGTGTACCTCTGATTAATAAAATAAAAACTGAAGAGATGATGTAGTGACATATAGGTTCCGGCAAAGTCCACGGTTTCGAGCCAGCACGATGTATAGGACTTAACTATAATCCAGTAGGTATACTAAAATTAAGAATCATGAAAAAATATTTAAAAACAATATTAATTGCACTGGTGTTATTGAGTACTTTTGCTTTTCTTTACTCGTTAACTTTAAAGCCGTATACAAACGAGTCTGAATTTGAGGAGAAGTATTTACAACTTTCATCAGAAGATGGTTCTAGAAAATATTGGGATTTAAGAGATTCTTATTTAACTGAGAAGTATGCCATGCAAGAGTTTTCATTAGTTTTGTTGCTGATATCTGTATTGCTAATTATGGTTGTTCATAAAAAGGAGATAAAGTCACCCTCTTCAAAAATGATTCTGTTTTTTTGGGGAGTCATTGCCTCGTGCACATATACCTTTTGGTACGTTGCTAGTATTATTGTTGATCAAATGAGAGGTGCTTTTGCACACTGGGCAGATTCAATAGCAATTCCACTTATGTCAGCATCAATTATGCTCATAGTACTCTTGTTCTTGTTTACATTGCATACTTTCTTTAGATACCGGAGTTACACACCTTCTTATAACTTAAAAATGCTAAGGATTAAAGATTTTAAATCTTACTTTGGTTTCATCTCTATACTAAATATTGTCCTTATTATTTTGAGTATATGCACAGCTTGGACTCCAGAACCATCACTAGGCTTTGTGCTAGTTTTGTTCATGGTGATATCCCTTTATTTCAATTTGAGTTTATTAAAGAATAAAAATAAACTAGACCGAGTCAATTAATATTGTATGTTAAGATTTTAACAATGAACAAAGACATCTCAATCGAGTACGCACATATCTATACCAACAATCATATTGGCGACGAACAAAAGTTTTCTCTTGAAATATTAAATAGCGTTACAGAAGAACACCAAAAAAAAATTTCTTTAGTGGTAATGGTTGATGATTATTCTTTTCCTGATCCTTCTTTTGATTATGCAACTTTCACTGGTTGGCTTAAAGAACAAGGTTTTGAAGCAGATCTAATCTTAAGAGAATCACAACTTATTCCTTCATGCGATGAAACTCTTTCTTTGATTAAAGACGACAAATTAAAAGAGCAAGTTTCAGACTATGTACGAGCAAAGAAATATCCTTGCTCATTGTTTGTCGCAACGTGGTATTTACTCAGACTGGGTCATATAAAAAGTCCTATTTTAAAAGAAGAATTAATCTCCGAAAAACTCATAAATATTCTCCCTGTAAGTTTTAAACCTTTTGAAGAGAAAGCATTTGAAATTATATCTTCCACAGACTTTAGTACTGCAATAAGTAAAATTGAAAACAAGTATTTTGAAGGTCGCCTTCTTGCCTAAGAGTGTAATTTTAATTTTTTATTCACACTTTACACACATTTTTTTGGATTCTCTGACATTTTTAAGGAATAACAAGAAATTATCCTGATTTATCCACAAAATATATAAAATTTGTGCTGTTTTATCCATATATAACAAGCATTTTACTGTTATAATTAGGGATATAAATGCACGCACAGACACGTCGCAAAAAGTTATTTGTTTTTTTAATCTCAGCAATTATATTTTGCGGTTTTTTCTCTACCGCATTTGCTGAAGAAGATCCAACTCCTGTCGTAGAAGCAACTGTGCCTGAAGTTTCTTCACCAGCGACTGACACTGTTTCTGTACCTGAACCGACAACTCCAGCAGAAGACACTTCTGACACTTCAGATGTGTCAGACACTCCAGTTACAACAACTGAAAACACTGGAGATATCTCTACATCTACAGCAACATCGACACCTACTGAAAACAGTTCTTCAAGTTCTACATCAACTCCAGCAGAAGATATTTCAACAAGTACAGAAAGTGCACTTTTAATGTCTACTTCATCTGCACCTATTTCTAATGGGGTAACTGCAGGCGGTTCATTTGAGTCAACTTCAACAACTTCAACAAGTGCAACCACTACAACAAGTTTTGCAACATCATCAGTAATCATCACAGAAGAAAATAATGCAGCCGGAAAAGTTGTGGTTGTTGCGTCGACACCAGAACAAGACTTAATTGCACACTTGACTGATGTTCCTGTAAAAACAGAAATACCAGAAATTTTTAAAGTGGGTCAAGAAAGTCAGATAAAAATTAAATGGCAGAACAATGGAAATGAAGACATTCAGTTTGTCGCAACTGATGAAGATGGTGATGGATATATTGATCACCTCGCATGGATTGTTCCACACCTTTCAACACAAACTTTCCAGATTATTTTAATTTCGAATGCATTGCGACTTGATGCAGATAAAAATAGTATTGAAGATATTTTCTCAGGTGTGGGAGTGCGCGATGGAAATTATGTAAGTATTTTAGATGGTCAGTATGTACGTGTTACTTTTGAACAACCACTTGATAGTACAAGAGACATAACATTGTATGCACGACCAACGGATGCAAATCTACCAGCAACTATAGAAGTGTATACACTCGATGGAACACTCGTCGGAACATTTGCAACTATTAACCAGGACGGTAAGTATCGAATCAATCTTTCTGGACTTGCTACATCGACAGACGTATTTGATTTAAAAGTTATTGGAAATGTAGATATCGATTTTATTACTGACCCACCAGCAAATGCGTATTGGGTTGGTGGCTCTGGAAACTGGTCTGATGCTGCAAACCACTGGGCAGCAACATCGGGTGGTGCGCCAGGAGCTGGTAACTTGCCTGATGCCACAACAAACGTTTTCTTCGATGCTACATCAGGAGGCGCGGCTGTGACAGCTACTATAGATAGTGCGAGAACTATAGGCTCTCTCACTATTAATGGTTTTACAGGCACTATTCTCCAAAACGCTAACCTTACAATTACAAATTCCGGAGGACAATCTGGAAACTATGCACAAGTTTCTGCGGCGACTTTTACTGCCACTGATCCTGGAACAAACACATTGTCAGTATCAGGAAGTTTTTCTATCACAGCTGGAACATTCCGACGATATACAGGAATTGGAATCAGTTCAGATCCATTTATTGTTTTTGATGTGTATGGTTTGCAGGGAATGAAGACAAACTTGTCGAGCTCATTTAAACTCAATAACAATATTGATGCCGCTACTACAAGTGGTTGGAGTTCTGGTGTTGGGTTTGATCCAATCGGTAACGTCGCAACTCCATTTGCAGGTATTTTTGATGGTAACAACTTTGCGATTAATAATTTGTATATCAGTACAACAACGTCGAGTTATGTCGGTCTTTTTGGATATTCTACAAACCTTATTAAAGATGTAACTCTCTCTGGTGTTTCTATTTCTGCCACAAGTACTGCAGGCACAGTTGGTACAACCGGTACAAACGGATCAGATGGTGCAACACCGACAAGTGGTACAGCTGGTGGAGCCGGTACTGCTGGAGCAACTTTGTATTTGGGAGGTTTGGTTGGATACAACACAGGAACAATTACAAATGTAAGTGTTGCCGGAACTATTAACGGTGTAGGAGGATCAGGAGGTGCCGGAGGAAATAGTGGAAACGGAGGTAACACAACAACCGGTGCAACTACAGGAGGAACTGGTGCAGCGGCGGCAAACAACGCTGCTGCAACCGGAGGTCTTGCATATGTTGGAGGTGTTGTCGGATATTCTCAACAAGGAAGTATTACAACTGCAACAAGTTCTGCAACAGTTGTTGGAACAGGTGGAGCTGGAGGTGCAAGTGGTAACGCAGGAAATGGAGGAAACGGTTCTGTTGCAGGAGTTGGAACTGGTATCGGTGGAGCCGGAGGTGCAGCCGGAGGCGCCGGTGCGGGTAACATTGCATATGTCGGTGGAATTGTCGGATGGATTCAAGCGGGAACAGTTTCAACTTCTTTTAGTACTGGAAATGTAACAGCAAGAGGTGGAGCGGGAGGAAATGCAGGAACAGCTGGTAACGGAGGTAACGCTGGAACTGGTGTCGGAGGTGCAAACATTGGTGGGCTTGGTGCATTAGGAGCTGCTGGTGGAGCAGCTGGAACAGCGTATGCCGGAGGTCTTGCTGGAAACAACTCTGGCACAATCCTGAACGGAAGTTATGCAACAGGTATTGTGCAAGCATTTGGTGGAACACCGGGTAATGGTTCAGCCGGTAGCGCAAGTGGTGCATCAGCAGCAGCTTCAGTAGCTGTTGCAGCATCAAGTGGAACTGCAGCCGGAGGTGCTGGTGGAGCTGGAGCAATTGCATACGCCGGAGGATTGGTTGGACAAAATGGTATTTCAGGAGTTATTACTGGTGCATCATCTACTGTTTATGCAACGGGTGCTGTTACTGCTACAGGTTCTGCTGGAAAAAACGGAACAGCCGGAGGTGCAGGAGGTAGTGCTGCATTAACAACTTCTGGAACTGGAGGTGCTGGAGGTGCCGCAGGAAACGGTGGAGCTGGAGGAGCAGCATATGCGGGTGGACTTGTTGGATTAAATTCTGGAATAATTACTTCTGCAAGTTCAACTACTGGACTTGTTACTGTGACTGGTGGTGCTGGAGGAACTGGTGGAATAGGTGGAGCAGGAGGAGCAAAAGGTTCAGCTGGTACATCTGGTGCCGGAGGTGCATCTGGAACTGGAGGATCTGCTGCTGTAGTTGCTACATATGCTGGAGGCCTTGTTGGAAGTAATACGGGAGTAATTCAAAATACTTCGTCTACAAATGCTGTGACTGGCCAAGCCGGTGCTGGTGGAACAGGTGGAACTGGAGTCGCTGCACAGACAGGACTCGCTGGACTTGCTGGAGGTACCGGAGGGGCTGCAGGTATTTTATATATTGGTGGAATTGCAGGTAACAGCACTCTTTCTATAATTAATAGTTCTCATACAACAGGTGCAATCACTGGAACAGCAGGAGCGGGCGGTGCTGCGGGAGTGGGAGGTGCTGGAGGTGCTTGGACTGGAGGTACACGAGGTGCAGCAGGAGCTGCTGTCGGAGGAGGAATCGTTTATGCCGGTGGTGTGGTTGGACACAATACAGGAACATCTATTTTAAATTCATATTCAACAGGAGACGTAACAGGTACATCTGGTGCCGGAGGTGCAGGTGCAAGTGGTGGTGATGGGTATTCATTTACTACGGGTGTTGCAGGAGTTGCTGGAAGTGTTGGATCAACTGGAGGTATTTCATATGTTGGAGGTGTTGTTGGTTTTTTGAACAACGGTGAAATTTCAAATTCATATTCATCAGGTACTATCACAGCTTATGGAGGAAACGGTGGAGCTGGTGGTAACGGAGGAAATGGTGGTGCTGGAACTTCAAACACTGGAGGTGCAGGTGGAGCAGGAGCTGCTGGAGGAACTGGCGGTGCTGCTTTTGGTGGAGGTGTTGCAGGTAACATCGTGTTGGGAACTGTTTCTGCAAGTTACAATACAGGCAATATTATTGTGGATGCTGGTAATGGAGGTACTGCTGGTAACGGAGGAAATGGTGGTGTTGGTGGAACAAACTTTGCGGGAGGTGTTGGTGCAACAGCCGGTGCGGGCGGTGCTGGCGCCGTTTCAACAGCAGGTGGTGTTGTTGGACAGAGTGCTGGTGTTATTCAAGCTTCTTCATATTCAACTGGAAATATAACTTCAGTTGCCGGAATTGCTCAGGTTGGAGGAATTGGTGGAAACGGTGGAGCATCAGTAGGAACATTTGTTGGTGCAGGAGCCGTGGGTGGTGCCGGTGGAGCCGGAGGTGCAGGAGCAATTGCATATGCTGCAGGAATTGTCGGTAACAACACAAACACAATTCAAAATTCTTACGCAAGTGGAATTATTTCTGCTACAGCTTCTGCTGGAGCAAATGGAGGAGCAGCAGGGCTTGGTGGAAGTAATGCTACAGGAGGATCTTCAAGTACTGGTGCTGCAGGAGCCGCTGGAGGTGCTGGTGGTGCGGGTGCAGTTGGATATGCCGGAGGTATCGCAGGATTAAACACAGCAATTATTATAAATACATATATTGAATCTGGAGCTGCAACTGTTATTGGAGGTAACGGAGGAGCCGGAGTAAATGGAGGCGCTGGAGGAACTGCTGGAACAGGAGCGCTTGGTGCAATCGGTGGAACTGGTGGAGCAGGTGGAGCTGGCGCCATTGGATACGCCGGAGGAATAATTGCTTTTAACTCTGCGGGAACAATAAATAATTCTCACTCATTTATACTTGCGAGTTCTACTTCTGGAACTTCAGGTGTTGGAGGAAATGGTGGTGCGGCAGGAACAGGCGCAGTTGGAGGTACTGGTGGTATTGGTGTTGTTGGTGCAGCGAGTTATGCCGGAGGCGCTGTGGGAATCAATACAGGTGTAATAAATAATTCTTACGCAACAGGAAATGCTATTGCAACTGGTGGCGCTGGAAGTTCAAACGGTTCTGGAGGAAACGGTGGAGCAAGTAGCTTTTCTGCTGGAGGAGCAGGAGGTGCAGCTGGTGCAGCAGGAACAAACGTGGGTGGTGTCGCATATGCAGGTGGTTTGATTGGATTCAACTCTACAAACGGAATTATTCAAGGAGCGTCATACGCGAGTGGTAACGCAACATCGACTGGAGGTGCTGGTGCAAATGGTCTTGCAGGTAGTTCAGGAGGTTCTTCGACTGGTGCGTTCAGTGGAGGTACAGGTGTAGCAGGGAGTGCCGGAGTTTCTGGAGGTGTCGCAGCTGCAGGAGGTCTCGTTGGTTTTAACTCGGGATCAGTTGCATCTGATTCATATGCAAGTGGAAGTGTGTATGCAAATGGAGGCGCCGGAGGAAACGGTGGTGTCGGAGGAAATGGCGGAGCAAGTGGCGCTGGTGTCGTTGGAGTTGCGGGTGTTGGAGGTGGATCAGGTTTTACAGGAGGCGCAGCGTATGCGGGAGGCGTTATTGGTAACGACACTGTACTCGGTACAACAATCTCAATTCCAAATACAACAGGAACAGTAGCTTCTCTTGGAGGAGCTGGTGGAAACGGAGCTACAGGAGGTAACGGAGGAAATGGCGGAAGTACAGCTGGCGCAATTGGAGGTGTTGGAGGTGCAGCTGGTGCTGGAGGAAACGGTGGACTTGCTGCAAGTGGTGGAATACTCGGATTTAATGCCGGAGTAATTCATGATGTGACTTATACAATTACATCTATTACTGCGTTGGGTGGAGTTCCTGGAACTGGAGGTACTGGAGGAAATGCGGGAGCATCAGGAAATATTGCTGCTGGTGCTGGTGCAACTGGCGGAGCCGGAGGTGCTGGTGGTATCGGTGGCGCTGCATATATAGGAGGACTTGCGGGTGATAACTCAGGAGTAATTGTTGATTCAGTAGTTATTGGAAGTCTAACTGCTGTTGGAAGAAATGGAGGAAATGGTGGAGTTGGTGGAGTTGGAGGCAACGGATCTCTCGGCACAGGAGGTCACGCGGGAGGAATTGGAGGTGCGGGAGGCGCCGGATCTTCTGGAGGCGCAGTATATATTGGAGGACTTGTTGGGCAAGGAAACGGTAATATTCAAAAATCTAGTGCAACTGGGGGCACTATCACTGTTACAGTTGGAGGAAATGGTGGTGTCGGAGCAACCGGAGGTGCGGGAGGAGTTGGTGGGTCTGGAAGTGGAAGAAATGGAGTAGGAGGTGCAGGAGGAACTGGCGGTGTTGTTGGTCCAGTGTATGCTGGCGGCGCAATTGGATTTAGTTCACTTGTATCTGTACTTATCGATACAGTCTATTCAACAAACAACGTCACAGTAACATCAGGAAATGGAGGAGCCGGAGGCGCAGGAGTTGCAGGTGTAAACGGTGCAGCTGGAAGTACTGGAGGAGCTGGAGGTGGAGGTGGTGCTGTCGGTCTTGCTGTTTATGCAGGAGGACTTGAAGGTTACAACTCTGGTGCTGCACAAAATATTGTAAATTCATATGCTACAGGGAATATCACAGTTAATGGTGGTAACGGTGGAACAGGACAAGTTGGAGGCGCGGGTGCTGCTGCAATAAGTGCTGTTGTCGGAGGAGCTGGTGGTAACGGTGGTATTGGAGGTGCTGGAGGATTTGCATATGGTGGAGGACTTGTTGGTTTTACAAACACACTTGTTGCAATTGCATCATCTACAGCATCTGGAAATGTTACGGTTGTTGCAGGTAACGGAGGAAATGCCGGAAATGGTGGAGCAGGTGCAACTGGTGGAGCTGGACAAGTTGGAGGTGCCGGAGGAGCTGGAGGTGGAGCTGGTCTTGGAGGTGCGTCATATACTGGAGGGTTGGTTGGCTTAGTAACTTCAGGTGATATTGTTAATTCATTTTCATCAGGAACTATACAAGGAACATCAGGTAACGGAGGAAACTCAGGTGCCGGAGGTGCAGGAGGAGCTGGGGGTTCTTCTGTAGCTGGTACAGCTGGAACCTCTGGAACTATTGGCGCAGCTGGAGGTGTTAACTTCACCGGAGGATTGGTTGGTGACAACACATCTGCAATTTTGAACTCATATCATGTTGGTGGTTCTGTTACTGCAACAAGTGGAAATGGAGGAAATGGTGGTGCCGGTGGAGCCGGAGGTGCTTCGGGATCTATTACAAACGGTACTGCTGCAGCTGGAGGTACAGGTGCAGCTGGAGGTGTTGGTGGTGCAGTTTCTGTTGGAGGACTCGTTGGTAGAAATGGTGTTACAGCTGTTTCTGCAAGTATTACAAATTCGTACGCCACAACCAGCGTGACTGCTGTCGGTGGTAACGGAGGAGCTGGAGGCGTTGGTGGAGCAGGTGGTGATGGATCATTAGGTACAAACCATATTGGAGGTGCGGGAGGTGCAGGAGGAGCTGGAGGTGCAGCTGCTATTACACTTGCTGCATCAGTGCAAGCCGGAGGTCTTGTTGGTCAAAATATTTTGGGAACTATTACTACAAGTTACGCACAAACAGGAACGGTAACTGCAACAGGTGGAAATGGTGGAGCTGCGGCTCTTGGAGGAACAGGTGGAATTGGAACTGGTAGTGCAGTTTATGGTGTTGGAGGTGCGGGAGCAGCTGGAGGCGCCGGAGGTGCAGTATATGCAGGAGGACTTGTTGGATATACAACCGGTGTTATTGAAGCTGCGTCATTTTCAAAAACTTCATTGATAGTGACAGGTGGTTCTGGTGTAAATGGATCTGCTGGTATTTCTGCAGGTGCAAACACTGGAGCTGCAGGAAGTGTACCTGGCGCAGGAGGTGCGTCTGGAATTATTTATGCTGGAGGTCTCGCTGGATATTCAACAGCTGATGTTATTTCTTCCTACGCTAGTTTCGATGCTGGCTCAGGAAAAGGTAATATCACAGTTACAGGTGGATCAGCAGGAAATGGTGGAAATGCAGGAAACGGAGGTTCAGGACTTGCAGCTGGCGGCGTTGGTGGAGCTGGAGGTCTTGGTACTGCGGGTGTCGGAGGCGCATCATCTGGAGCTTTTGCTGGAGGACTTATTGGATTTAGTTCTGGAGTTATCACATCTTCATATGCTGACACGTTAACTATTTCAGGAACTGAACAAAACGGAGGCAACGGAGGTACTGGAGGAAACGGTGGAGCCGGTGTTGGAGCAAACAACGGAGGTGTGGGTGCTGTTGGCGGCGCAGGAGGTGCTGGAGGTATCCGTGCGTTCGGTGGGCTTGTCGGTGATTATCTTTCAACAATAGGATCAATTCAAGGAGGTTCATATTCAACCGTACATATTTCTGTAACAGGTGGTAACGGAGGAAATGGAGGCGCGGGAGGAACAGGAGGTACATCAGGTTCAGGTCAGTCAAGTGGAACCGCTGCTGTTGCTGGGGTTGGAGGGGTTGGAGGCGCGGGTGCTGCTACATATGGTGGCGGCTTGGTTGGTCGTATCACAGGAACAACGCAAGTGATGCAGATTAACAATTCTTATGCTACTGGAAATATTTCTGTTACAAGTGGAACTGGTGGAAACGGTGGTGCTGGAGGTGTTGGAGGAAATGGTTCTACGGGAAGTTCTACACACGCAGGTGCAACTGGAGGTTTGGGTGGTGTTGCCGGAGTGGGTGGTGAGGCTGATGCCGGTGGACTTGTTGGATTCAGCAACTTAACAACTGGTTCAATTGATTACATATCTGTTTATGCAACAGGATTCGCAAGTTCAACTGGAGGTAATGGAGGAACTCAAGGAACTGGTGGAAATGGTGGAGCGTCAGCATCTGGTGCTGCTGGAGGAGCGGGAGGTGGAGCTGTACTTACTCCACCTGCTGGAGGTGCTGCATATGCCGGTGGACTTATTGGTATTCACCGAATCACGACAACGCCTGCACAAAGTGATATTACGGGTTCGTATTCAACAGGTTTAGTGAGTGCTCGAGGTGGTGTTGGTGCAACTGGAAACTTAGGTGGAAACGGTGGAACAGGAGGAACAATCGGTGGTGCTGGCGGGGCTGGAGGAGCGTCAGGTATTGGAGGTGAAGCTGACGCTGGCGGACTCGTCGGACTAACAAGCGTTACAACTGGATTTATTCATTATGTGAATAATTACTCAACAACAGGAAGTGTTACTGCAACTGGTGGTGCATCAGGAAATGGCGGAAGCGCAGGAACATCAACGGCAGGAGGAGCAGTCGCCGCTGCGGGAGGAGCAACAGGTGCATCTGGTGCGAGTGCTGCTGGAGGAGCAGCATATGCTGGAGGACTTGTTGGACAAGCCAATGCAACAGCAAGTAACAACTTACAAATTACAACAAGTTATTCAACACGTGCAGTAAATGCTGTGGGAGGTGCTAGTGGAAATGGTGCTAATGGTGTGATTGGTGGCGCTGGTGGAACAGCAGCTATTGGAGGTGTTGGTGGAGCCGGAGGTGCATCTGGAGCTGGAGGTGCTGCATATGCCGGTGGACTTATTGGAACAAATGGAACAGCCGCTCTTGCTGGTGGAGGAATTATTGAAAGTGTTTCTTATGCAACAGGAAATGTCACATCAACAAGTGGAAATGTTGGTACTGCAGGAACTGGTGGAGCCGGAGGAGCAAGTACGAGTGGAACAGTAACAACAGGTGCTGCGGGAGGAACCGTTGGAACAACTGGAGCCGGAGGAGCATCGTATGCCGGAGGACTTGTTGGAATTAATGCTGCAACCGGAGTTATTTTGAATTCGTATGCAACAGGAAGTGTTACATCACTTGCAAGAAATGGTGGACAAGGAGGAACAGGTGGAAATGGTGCTGATGCATCTTTGAGTGCTGGTATTGGTGGGCCAGGAGCTACTGGTGGTGCAGCCGGAGCTGGCGGTGATAGTTATGCTGGTGGTCTTATTGGGTACAACGTGAACGCTTTAAACACGATTACTACAAGTTATGCTGTTGGTACAACTGTAACAGGAACAAGTGGTAACGGTGGACAAGGAGGAACAGGTGGAAATGGAGGGGCCGCAGGAATCGCTTCGACTGGAGGTGCGGGTGGTTCAGCTGGTGCTGCAGGAGCTGCTGGTACTTTATATGTTGGAGGACTTATTGGTAGAAATGACGGAACAGTTCAGCTCAACTCGTATTCAACTTCAAATGTAGTTGGAACTGCCGGAACTGGAGGTACTGGAGGCACAGGAGGTAACGGTGCAAACGGTGCTGTCGGATCAGGAGGCGCTGGAGCAAACGGTGGTCTTGGTGGAGCTGCAACATCTGGAGGTGCTGGTGGTATTGGGTATGGTGGAGGATTTATTGGTAGAAACGAAACAACAAGAATTGTTAAAGATTCATACTCAACAGGAAGTTTGACACTTTCTGGCGGAGCAGGAGGAAACGGTGGAATCGCTGGTAACGGAGGAAATGGTGGTAACGGTGTTTTTGCAGGAAATGGAGGCGCTGGAGCTAATGCCGGTGCAAGTGCTACTGGTGCTGCTGGCGGTGTTAAATACGGTGGTGGATTTACAGGGTATAACCTCGGTACAATTTCAACGGTTTACTCAGTTGGTGCTGTTTCAGTTACTGGTGCTACTGGAGGCGCGGGCGGAAACGGAGGAAATGGAGGTAACGGAGGAACTGGTGGAGCAACAGGTGCTGGAGGTGCAGGTGGTAACCAAGGTGTAACTGCAGATGCAGGAAACGGTGGTGCATTACATGCTGGAGGTCTTATCGGTTATAACTTTACGGCTGGAGTTGTATCAAATTCTTGGACAGCTGGCACCGTTACAACAGTTGGAGGCAACGGAGGAGCGGCAGGGGTACGAGGTACATCTGGAACTGGAGGAAATGGTGGAACTCTTGCCGGAGGAGCCGGAGGAGCTGCCGCTGGAGGATCAGGTGGAGGAACTGGTGGAGCAAGTATTGCCGGAGGACTTATTGGTTCTAACATTTCTACTGGATCTTTTAGTAACAGCTATGCATCAACAACAGTAACAATGACAGGAGGAAATGGTGCTGCTGGAGGAACTGGAGGAAAAGGAGGCAGTGGAGGTGTGGGCGGATCTGGTGGTTCAGGTAACGGTGGTGCTGGTCAACCAGGTTTATCTGGAGGTACTGGAGGCGCTGGTGGTGCTGTGACAGGAGGAGGACTTGTTGGAGATAACACTGGAACAATTACAAACGCATATGCTCTTGGTAACGTTACTGCAACAGCAGGGTCTGCTGGATTTGGAGGGGCCGGTGGCGCTGGTGGAAACGGCGGAGCAGCTGGAGGAGGAATTGCTGGAGCAAATGGTAACGGAGGAAACGGAACAATCGGAGGTGCAGGTGCTAGTGCATTTGTCGGAGGGCTTTTGGGAAGTCATGCAACTTCTCTTGTTACTAATGCATACTCAGCTGGTGTTCCGACAGCAACAAAAACTTCTGGAGCAGTCGGAGGTGCCGGAGGTAGTGCAGGAACTGGTGGAACAGGAGGAAGTAATGGAAGTACAGGTGCAACAGGTTCATCTGGGTTACTTCAATATGCAGGAGGAATTGTAGGTAACCCAGTAAGTGGAACATGGGCATCAAGTTATTGGGATACTACAACTTCTGGAAAAACAGATGGAGCAGGAAATGCGACAACTCCTACAAACACTTCTGGAAAGACAACGACACAGATGGAAGCTCAGGCGACATTTACGAATTGGGATTTCACAACTCTTCCAATTTGGAACATTGATGAGGCAGTCACATATCCATATTTTAATTATCAAGTTGCACCAGATGCTCCAACAAATATTGTTGCTGTAGCAGGAAATGGCCAAGCAACAATCACATTCACTCCACCAGCAAACACTGGAGGGGGACAAATTTTATCTTACACAGTTACATCAAGTCCTGGTGGCTTTACTGCAACAAGTGGAGGATCACCAATTACAATCACAGGATTAACAAACGGCACAACATATACATTCACAGTCACAGCAACAAATGCAAACGGAACAAGTATTTCTTCTGCAACAAGTAATGCTGTCACTCCAGCGACTATCCCTGATGCACCAACAATTGGAACAGCAACTGGTGGAAATGGTCAGGCCACAATCACATTTACACCACCAGTATCAAACGGTGGATCAAGTATCTTGTACTACACAGTGACATCAAACACTGGAGGATTTACAGCAACAGGCGGATCATCACCGATTGTTGTGACAGGTCTCACAAACGGTCAGACATATACATTTACAGTGAAAGCAACTAATGCGGCTGGAACAAGTACTGCATCTGCCACAACAAATTCTGTAACACCAGCGACAGTGCCAAATGCACCAACAGGAGTAACCGCTGTAGCAGGAAATGGCCAGGCGACAATTACATTTACACCACCAGTTGATAATGGAGGAGCATCAATTTCATATTACACAGTGACATCAAACACTGGAGGCTTTACAGCAACAGGAGGTTCATCTCCGATTGTTGTGACAGGTCTCACTAACGGTCAGGTATATACATTTACTGTAACAGCGACAAATAGTGCAGGAACAAGCACTGCATCTTCAGTTTCAAATTCTGTGACACCAGCTACTGTTCCTGATGCTCCAACTGGGGCCACAGCTGTTTCAGGAAATGGTCAGGCCACAATCACATTTACACCACCGGTTTCAAACGGAGGTTCAGCGATTACGTATTACACAGTAAGTTCAAACACTGGAGGATTTACAGCTTCAGGTAATGGTTCACCACGTACAATCACAGGTCTTACAAATGGTCAGGCATACACATTTACAGTGACAGCAACAAATGGTGTTGGAACAAGTACTGCATCAACAGCTTCAAATTCTGTAACTCCTGCGACAGTTCCTGATGCACCAACAAGCATCACTGCTGTTCGAGGAAATGGCCAAGCAACAATTTCATTCACTGCTCCTGTTTCAAATGGCGGATCAAGTATCTTGTACTACACAGTTACTTCAAATACAGGTGGACTTACAACATCCGGTACTTCATCACCACTCATCGTGACTGGTCTTACAAACGGTCAGGCATATACATTCACAGTGACAGCAACGAATGCTGTGGGTACAAGCTCAGCATCAGTTGCAAGTAATTCAATTTCACCAGCCACTGTTCCAGATGCACCTACTATTGGTGTTGCAACAGCTGGGAATGGAGAAGCTACAGTAACATTCACACCAGGAGCAAGTGATGGATACTCATCCGTACTTTATTACACAGTATCTTCAAACACAGGAGGATTTGTAGTGCATAGCGGAGCATCACCAGTGGTTGTAACAGGTCTAACAAACGGCACAACATATAACTTTACTGTGACAGCAACAAATGCAGTCGGAACAAGTTCTCCATCAATTGCATCAAATTCTGTTATGCCTGTAACTACTCCAGGTGCACCAACTGGCGTAAGTGCTGTCTCAGGAAATGGTGAAGCGACAATTTCATTCACTGCTCCTGTTTCAAATGGTGGTTCAGCCATTACATATTACACAGTGACTTCAAACACAGGTGGCTTTACAGCAACAGGCGGTTCGTCACCAATCACAATCACTGGACTTACAAACGGAACAACATACACATTCACTGTCACAGCAAGTAATGCATACGGAACAAGTACTCAATCTGCAACTTCAAACTCAGTAACACCAGCAACTGTTGCAGGTGCACCAACAGGTGTAAGTGCAGTACGAGGCAACGGCGAAGCAACAATTTCATTCACTGCTCCTGTTTCAAATGGAGGCGCAGCGATCACTTCATACACGGTGACATCAAATATTGGAGGCTTTACCGCAACAGGAGGTTCATCACCGATTGTTGTGACAGGACTTTCAAATGGAACAACATACACATTTACTGTCACAGCAAATAATGCGGTGGGAACAAGTGCGAGTTCAACGGCTTCAAACTCAGTAACACCAGCCACAGTTCCTGACGCACCAACAAGTGTTACAGCTGTGCGTGGAAATGGGGAGGCAACTATCACGTTCAATGCACCAGTATCAAATGGAGGTTCAGCGATTACCTCATATACTGTGACATCAAATGTCGGAGGATTTACAGCGACAGGCGGAAGTTCACCAATCACAATCACAGGTCTTACAAACGGAACAACATATACATTCACTGTTACAGCGACAAACAGTGTGGGAACAAGTACACCATCTGCAACTTCAAATTCTGTAACACCAGCCACTGTTCCTGATGCACCAACAAGTGTCACAGCCGTGAGTGGTAATGGCCAAGCAACAATTTCATTTACAGCTCCAGTTTCAAACGGAGGTTCTGCAATTACGTATTACACAGTGACATCAAACACTGGTGGCTTCACTGCAACAGGTGGAAATTCACCAATCACTATTACAGGACTTAGTAATGGCACAACATATACATTTACTGTGACAGCTTCAAACGCTGTGGGAACAAGTACAGTATCTGGAACTTCAAATTCTGTGACACCAGCGACAGTGCCTGATGCTCCAACATCTGTAAGTGCTGTCTCAGGAAACGGCCAAGCAACAATTACATTTACACCACCAGTATCAAATGGTGGATCAACTATTTTGTACTACACAGTGAATTCAAATATTGGAAACTTTAGTGTGTCTGGTGGTAACTCTCCAATCACAATTACAGGACTTTCAAATGGTACAGCATATATTTTCTCTGTTACTGCAACAAACGCTGTGGGAACAAGTAGTGCCTCAGTGGCATCAAACTCAGTAACACCAGCCACCGTGCCTGATGCTCCAACATCGGTAACAGCTGTCTCAGGAAATGGTCAAGCAACAATTTCATTTACAGCACCAGTTTCAAATGGAGGTTCTGCGATCACTCTTTACACTATTTCATCAAATACTGGTGGATTTATCGCTACAACAACAACTTCAAGTGCGATTGTAAGTGGACTTAGTAATGGAACAACATACACCTTTACAGTAACAGCAACAAATGCACTTGGAACAAGTACAGCCTCTGTGGCATCAAACTCAGTGACACCAGCTACAGCGCCTGATGCGCCAACAAGTGTCACAGCCGTGAGCGGAAACGGCCAAGCAACAATTACATTTACACCACCAGTTTCAAACGGAGGTTCTGCGATCACTTCATATACCGTGACTTCAAACACTGGTGGCTTCACTGCATCAGGAGGAAGTTCACCAATAACTGTGACTGGTCTTACAAATGGCCAGGCATATACATTTACAGTGACAGCAACAAACGCACTTGGTACAAGTACAGCGTCTGTGGTTTCAAACTCAGTAACACCAGCCACTGTACCTGATGCGCCGACAAACGTAGCCGCAACAATTGGTGATCAAAGTGCCGGTGTGACATGGTCAGTACCAGCTTCAAATGGATCAGCGATTCAGTACTACACAGTGACATCAAACACAGGTGGCTTTACAGCAACAAGTTCGACAAACTCAATTGTCATGAATGGTCTTACAAATGGCGTAACATATACATTCACAGTGACAGCAACAAATGCACTTGGAACAAGTGTGTCTTCAGGTTCAAGTGGTGGCGTCACACCAGCGACTATTCCAGGCGCACCAACAAACCTTGCTGCAACAGTACAAGACAGCAGTATAGATCTTTCGTGGACTGCACCAATATCAAATGGAGGCTCAGCACTTACAGATTATGTTATTGAATACAAATTATCATCGGGAGGCACATGGGCTGTATTTAATGATGGTGTAGGAACAACTCCTGCAACAACAGTCACAAGTCTCTCAAATGATAATTCATATGACTTTAGAATTAGTGCAAAGAATGTTATTGGAACAAGTACAGCTTCATCTATAGTAAGTGCCACACCAGGTGCACCTGCACAAGTTTTGATTCAGAGCTTCTCTAGTCTTGTTGTTCCGACAATTTCAACAAACGTACGAATAACAAACGAAGGTTCTATTGCGTATGAATATCAATATACATGGTGCGTGACTGATTCTTCATCAAATGAATGTGGAGGTGGTGATGATATCTTTAGTTCAACAGCAGCAAAATTAATTCAGCCAGGTGCAAACTTCGATACAACACTCAATTCAACTGTGCCTGTTGCGGGTAATTACTACTTCCACTTCAAGGTACTCTTCGGTTCAGATTCTTCTTCAGCGAATCAATCATTCACCGCTGTTACAACTACTCCAGTTACTCCACCAACAGGTGGCACAGGAGGAAGTGGTGGCGGGGGAGGAGGCGGATCATCTCCAGCACCAGTATCAATACCAATTCCAACCGGTATGAAATGTGCGATTACTGGAGCTGACTTGAATGGTGATTGTAAGGTAAACTCAGTTGATTTCTCTATAATGCTCGCATTCTGGAAAACTTCTGCACCATTCAAAAATCAGGGTGTTGATATAAACCGTGATGGAAAGGTTGATTCAGTAGACTTCTCGATTTTGCTTTACCAGTGGGGGAAGACTCCAATTGCATTTAAAAAACAATAACAATGTCCAACGTACGTTCAAATTATTTTATTAGCGGTATCTTAGTACTGTGCTTTATCTGCATTCCACAGAGTATAATTGCTGCTGAGTTAACCTTTCATGAGGTTCAAAACGTAAATGCAAATGATCCAGCGACAATTGTTGAAATTCGTATTGACCCACAATCAAAGAGACTGAACGTTGTTGATGGTGAAATACAACTTTCCGGAGCAGCATCAGACAATGTGTCAGTTCAGATAGAAAATGGCCAATCAGTTTTGCCAATGTGGCCAACTCCTCCACAGTACGATGCAGAAAAAAGATCTATTAGTTTTGCGGGAGGAGTGCCCGGAGGTTTTGACAAAGAAGGACTCCTTTTTAGACTTCGTCTTTCTCCAACGGTTTCTGGCCCTCTTACTCTTTCATATATAAATGGCAGCGCATATCTCAACGATGGAAAAGGGACAAAAGAAGTTGTTTCTTCAAAATCTCTCGATATTACTATCGACAAAGATAAACAAAATCAACAAAAGCAAATAAATACAGTTCCAGTTAATTCTAGTAAAAATAATTATGCTATAATTATTTCATTAGTCGTTGTTCTTCTCGCACTTATTTTGAAGTATGGACTTAAAAAAAATGATAAAAAATAAAATAGCACATCTCATAACTCTACTCGCTGTTCTTATATTCTGTTTTGGATACAGTAGTGCTGATGCTGCGACAATGCAGATCAATTCAAATGCTGCTACATTGTCACCTGGAAGCATTATGACTTTGTCTGTGGTGATAAATTCAGAAGGTGTTGCAATAAACAACGCAGAAGCAAAAATCATCTTCCCAAAAGATTTGTTAGAAGTAGTTTCTGTAAGCAAAGGTAGTTCGGTATTTTCTTTGTGGGTAGAAGAACCATCATATTCAAATTTAACAGGCGTTATTACCTTCAATGGGGGCGTTCCAACTCCTGGATTCACAGGTTCAAACGGCACAGCGTTATCTATTGTTGTA
This sequence comes from Candidatus Parcubacteria bacterium, assembly GCA_039795775.1. Classification (GTDB taxonomy): domain Bacteria; phylum Patescibacteriota; class Minisyncoccia; order Phycocordibacterales; family CAIZLB01; genus JBDKLC01. Next base: position 8,699 of record JBDKLC010000006.1, on the reverse strand, counting down.
AAAGCTAAGGCTCCAGGTAAAGCTGATCTTATTTTTTCAGATGCAGCTATTCGAGCAAATGACGGCCTAGGTACTGACGTTCTTACAAGTAAAAGAGGTAAAACAATAGCTATTGATAAGAAGGAGGAGCCTGCAGTTCCTGTTATTCCAACTCCAACTCCAGCACCAACTCCTGCTCCATCATCAGCTCTTTCAACTGCATCTTTGCAAATTACATCACCAACGCATCCTTCTCAGGAATTATGGTACAAAGATAACAATCCTTTGTTTAGATGGAAAGTACCGACAGGAGTAGACGCAGTACAAACGGGTATTGATAATAATACGTCTGGGTCACCTCGAGTAGCGTATAGTCCAGCTATAAATCAAAAATCAGTTCAGGATTTGAAAGATGGAACATGGTATTTCAAAGTTCGAGCACGTAAAGATGGGGTGTGGGGTCCAACAAGTACATACATTGCTCGAATAGATAGTATTGTTCCACAAAAGAATGACGTCACATTTTCTTATGATGAACAAAAGAGAGTGTTGAATATTGACTCTGATATCGTAGACGAAACTTCTGGATTGGATCACTATGAAATATTCGTCAATGATGTATTGATGAAGCAGGTTCCTTCTTCAGAATTTGTAAACGGGAAGTACAGTATTGAAGTAAATACTGTTGGTGACAATACCGTAAAATTGCTCGCGTTCGATCGTGCTGGTAATAGTGTCGATGCTCTCGGAACTTTCAATGTATCACCTATGGTGAATCGCTTGCCAGAACCAGTACAGCCAACTACTTCATCTGAACAACCACTACTCATTACTGTTGGGTCATTCAGTATCCCTGCCATCTACTTTGCGATCATAACGGTATGTGGACTTATAATATTGATACTGGGTGCATTCAAACTCGGACGTCACTATACGAAGCTTCGAAACAAATTTATAACACGTAATGCGTTGGTGAAAGGAGATACAACAAAAGTACTTATCTCATTGAAAAAACGACTTGAAAAGCATCTCGAGATATTACAACGTACTCGACATACTCGTACTCTATCAAAGGAAGAAAAAGAAATTAAAGAGGCAATTGAGAGTGATTTGGATGAAGTGGATAAGGCTATAGAAAAACAAAAGGCAGAATAAAGCGAGAGGGTTCTCAGATTTGATATAATCTACTCATGAAAAAAGTCTATATCGTTCATGGGTATGGAGGTCATCCAGACAGCAACTGGTTCCCATGGCTCAAAATGCAGCTCGAAAAACATACTATTGATGTAGTTGTTCCAGCTATGCCGCATACAGATACACCACAGAAGGCAGAGTGGGTTTCTTATATGCAATCTATAGTAAAAGATCCTAATGAAGATACTTATTTCGTAGGTCATAGTTTGGGGTGTAGTACTATCCTTCATTATATTGAAACACTTCCTGATGATATAAAAGTAGGGGGTGCTGTACTTGTTGCTGGTTTTATTAGTCCAATACATTTTTCAGAATTAGATGAATTTACACAAATTCCTCTTGATAAAGAAAAGATAAAAAAATCTGTAAAAAAACTTGTTGCAATAAGCTCTGATAATGATCAGCACGTACCCTATGCTCAAGCTGAAGAAATGCGAGATTATCTTGGAGCTGAATTAATCACAATTGCACAAGGGAGACATTTGAATACTGCTGCAGGATATACAGAGTTTCCACTCCTTTTTGAAGAGATTATAAAAATGATGGAATTAGATATCGCAGATATGATTTAATGCGGTACTATAATTTACCTATGCAAAATATCACCTCAGAAAACGAAAAAACATGGGATGCGGTAGCCGATCACTTTACTGAAGCAAGCGCTCTGCCGGTGTGGGGACCATTTGGTATCGGAGATGACCTCAATCTTATCCCTGAAATAAAGGGTAAAACCTTTCTCGAAGTGGGTTGCGGAAGTGGACGGTCTATTAAATACCTTACAGACAACGGCGCACGTGCTGTATACGGTGTAGATATTTCTTCAGTTCAGCTCAAAGAAGCTGAGCGCTTTAATAAAAAAGAGATTGAAGAGGGTAGAGTGCATCTCATAAAAGGAAGAATGGAAGATAAATTAACTATTCCAACAGTTGATCTTGTGTTCTCGGTGTATGCACTTGGATGGACTTCTGACCCAGAAACAACACTGAGACATATCGCTTCATATCTACATAAAGGTGGGTTATTCATTTGGAGTTGGGACCACAGTCTGTTTACAGATGTTAGTTATGAAGAAGGAAAATATGTTGTCGCACATGCGTATCATGATGAAACTCCACTTGTGCGAAAAGATTGGAAAAAAGAGGGAACGACTGTTCATATAACATACAGAAAGACATCAACGTGGTTTCAACTTCTCCGAAATGCTGGATTTGATATCATTGCTTATCATGAGCCAGCCCCAAAGAATATGAGCCGTGGCCATGATGACCCTTCAAAATACTACTCTTTTCAGAAAGCTGAAAAAGTCCCGGCGAGCTTTATTTTTGTTTGTAGAAAGAATATATAATTAATTAACACACATATGGCAACCATTGAAGACTTTTTGAAATTAGACATAAGAACAGGAAAGGTTATTGAAGTAAACGATTTTCCTGAAGCAAAGAAACCGGCATACAAATTGAAGATTGATTTTGGTCCGGAGATTGGAATTAAGAATTCTTCAGTTCAAATAGTAGCTCTGTATACAAAAGAAGAGCTCGTGGGCAAACTCGTGCTTGGTGTAGTCAATTTTCCTCCACGACGAGTTGGTCCTTTCGAATCGGAAGTACTCACGCTCGGCGTTCCCGACGCAGATGGTAAAGTTATTTTAATCACACCAGATAAGGGGGAGCCTATGATTGGAGGAAAGTTATTCTAAGTATAAAGGCTTTTATGACTGAACAAGAAATATTCACACGGTTATTTTCTCTCATCGAAACCTCCGACGACAAAAACGGAGTAGTAGCAGCATGTCTTGTGAGAGACAGCTATATTCTTGGGGAAGCTGTAAGTACTAATGATAGTGTTCATGCTGAATATGCACTCCTTCAAAAAGTTGGTGACAGTATTCAAAAAGACGATATCGTGTATACAACAGTAGAACCGTGTGGATCTCGGACTCCAGGAGGCAAAGGGGAAAAGATGGGGGACTGTACAACCAATCTCATTCTAGCTGGTGTTAAGCATGTCGTATATGCCGCGTCTGATCCGCATGCGTCGCAACTATCTCGGCATAGATTTGAACAAGCGGGAGTTACTCTCAATCAAGTTCAAGATAAAGAAATACGCATGCAAGCAATTGAATCTTTTAATGCTACTTGTTCAAGACAAGAAGACTGGTTGCCTCTTATTTCATAAACAAAAATCCGCGTAGCATTGCTACGCGGACTGAAACTATTTGAAAGCCGTTTCAATCGGGGCTGTTAAGTGTTAATGCTCCACATGTGTGAATCCGTATCCGGTTGCCAGAGTGCGTGAATTTGACTCACGACAGAAGGCAAATGAAGACGAGCATCCGAAACCTCTTGAAGGAGTCGAATCATGAGAAGCGAAATAGTGAGTTCGATCTGCTCTGGTGGCATGGCATGTCCTTTTCCATCGAAGGTGATGGGAAAGCCAGCGTTAATCAGAGTTCGACCGACATTGATATAGTCTTGATGGACAGTTCCGCCTTGGCACCGAAATGCTTGTGAAGGAAACTCTCTGTCAGACGATGACATGCTAATCAGCATTGCTTCTGGATGAAGCGCATCTATGTCGCTTGAGTGAAGGACAGATGAACCGGTGCAACCAATCAGAAGATTGAAGTCCCCGATCCGTTGAAGTAGTTCGCCATGAGGAAGATAATGATCTTTCTCTAGGAGGTCGAAGACACCTCTGTTTGCAACGTCACCAACTCCAGAACGAATACGCTCTATGTTGGGATCAGTGACGTATCCTTCAAACTGCTCAACTAAGAGCAATCGACCAGCAATCTGCCGACCGATGGCGCCAAGACCAAAGACTAAGACACGAGGGTTTTTCAATCCCTGTCTTTGAATGCGATCGAGCAGTCGCTGTTCGCCATTGCGGGCGATATACGGCGACTCATAATGCAGCTTGTGATAGGATCGTGCGACCGAAATGACAGGAAAGTGAACACCTGCTTTGGTGATGCGATGATGTCCAGATGACGTCTGTTCGATACCAACGATATTGGTGAAGTTCGGGCAAAGTTCGTTCACGACAAGGTGCATAAAGCCGCCGTCGTCGAGAATAATGATTTTGCTGTAGCTTTTCATCGGTCGTTTGAGAATTTCTTCTCGCACAAATGACATAAGCTTTTGATTAAACCAGTCGTCGAATGATTGTAGTGCTTCAAACGTATCACTGAAGGGAGCAACGACGCAGCCCGCAGCGACAAGTTCTTGCATCACTTCCGTGTTCGTCGAGTAGTTCTTACCGACAATCACGCAGTTCTCGGGTTTGAGCCCAAGAGAAAGAAGGTGACGATACATCTGGAGTTGCGGTTCCAGGAGATGCTGACAGGAGAGGAGGAGCACGTTACCGAGCTCTACCTCCTCGTAGAGTTCAAAGACTCTCTGAAGTAGAGGATAGGTATACATATGTGGATTAAAAAGGTCTAGGGGTTCGGAACAGACAATACCACAAAATATTGAATAAATCAATAGTGAGGCTAGCGCACTACCCATAACAAATGATAGTATTTAAATATGAAAATCACACAACTCGAACAATCAGCTTTCATTATCGAAACAAACGCAGGGTATAAGCTTGCTGTTGATGTTGGAAGTTATACACCTAGTGAAAAGCTCGACGGTGTTTCTGTTGATGCGATGCTGGTATCTCATATTCACGGTGATCATTTCTCCATCCCACATATTCAAAAGCTTAATCCAAAAAAGTTGTATTTGAATGAAGAATGTATTGAAGCGATTGGAGAAGAGCAGATCTCTTCAGAAATTGTACAAGTGAAAGTGGGAGATACCGTGAATATTGAAGATATCACTGTGCAGTTGTTTGATGTAGATCATGGCCCAAACATAAAGCTTCGGCCAAGAGAGAACTTTGGTTGTGTTATCAAAGTAGATGGTCAGACTATATATTTTGCTGGTGATATGTTTTATCCATCTGGCATCGATGTCTCTGACCTTGAAGTCGACATTGCTCTTATACCCGTAGGGACATTCTATACATTCGGTCCTCAAGAAGCACTCGCGTTTAGTAAGCAATTTAAAAAGATTGGAAAAATACTGCCAATGCATTATGTGAAGACTCCAGAAACAAGAGAAGAGTTTATTAAGTTGGCGGTTGATGCTGGGTTTAATACAGAAAGTACTATTTTGTAAATATGAAAAAAGAAGCATCAATCACCGCATACATTGATTCATTCCCACCAAAGACGCGAGTACTCCTCAAAAAAGTGCGAGCTACAATTGCAAAAGCTGCTCCACAGGCTGAAGAGGCAATCGCCTACGGTATTCCAACATTCAAACTGTATGGTAACCTCGTTCACTTTGCAGGATACGATCACCATATAGGTTTTTACCCAGCTTCTGCAGGTGTATCACACTTTAAAAAAGAAACAGCAAAGTATCCAACTTCAAGAGGTACTATTCAATTTCCACTTACTACACCAATTCCATTTGCACTCATCACCAAGATCACCAAATTTCGTGTACAACAAAATCTCGATAAAGCAGGTGCTCTTTTTCCAAAGATATCAGCGCCAGCTACTCGAGCTCTCGCTAGTGCAAATATAAAAACACTCAAAGACCTATCAAAATGGACTGAATCGAAACTCCTGACACTTCATGGTATAGGTCCATCAGCGCTTCCAAAACTTCGTGCTGCACTTAAGGCGAAAGGAATTTCGTTTAAAGTATAAAATTTTGTGTATCGTTTGTATAAATAAAGAAACGGCGCCAGCAGAGGATCTGCTGGCGCCATTGATGTCACGGTTGAGGTGACCTACTGTTGAATCATGATTTCGTTTCGCCTGAGAAAACCCGCATCACGTTCAAGTGCTTCTGGGCCTTCTACTTTTGTATTGCAGAGCGTGCGCAGGTCGAAGGTTTCGATGACTTCGCCGCAAAAAGGCTCGACACCCAGGGTTATTGGCTTGTTTTCAGTCATGCGCGTCATAACGCGGAAAAACTCTTCATAGTCGATTCCTTCATCTACGTCGAGTGGCCACCGTCCAACGTTGGTTATTTCGATATGGCCGATCATCCCCAATTCTGCAAGCCGGCTCATTCTGACATGGTTGAGTTTCCTGCTATGGAAATGCGCTAGGTCCAAGTGAATACCAAACGCATCGCGGTCATTCAGAATCGCATCGGGTATGGTAGTGAAAGGGTCTTGGAACCCATCCTCTGTCGGGTTGAGCGGCTCGAAGAGAATCCGGTGGCCATATGTTTTATGGAGTCCAGATATTACCTTGAGCCATTCCTCAAACGCACTTTGATCCCACGTCGCAATTTGCGTGCGGTGCTTGGTGTGCATGGGACCAATGAGTTTTGCGGGACCGCAGCCGACTTCAGCAAATGCTGCAGCAAACTTGGCTGCACGCTCGAGATGGGTATAGGCCGCTTGCATCTCGCTTCTGACGAGTGGATTTGGACCGCTGGATCCGAGGAATCCGCAGACGATGGCTTTCATCCCGGTATCCTTCAATACCCGAACAAAATCCGCCGGTGTGAAGGTGGTGTCGATGACGTCTGTGAGGATGACCGCTCCGCAATAGCCCAGTGCTTGGTCTGCCAAGAGGTGATCTTGGAATTTTTGCGGTGTCAGAGCAACACCTCGTCCGAGTGTGTGTGAATAGACTTCTGATGGAAGTTTCATGATGTATGGAATGTATGTGTGTGTTTTTTTGGTTATGTGGAACACCACAAGCTATGTAAAAGAGGCAGATGCCCCAAGTAAACATTGCTTGAGGCAGTCCGCTAAAAATACTACACGCTAAATACAGCCTGTCAATTCATACCAAACATTCAGATATCAAAACAGAGAACACTTATATAGGTGTCTAGTTATACCTATTATATACTTAGAGCACTATGAACATCGTATTTGTATGCAAAGGAAATGTCGGACGAAGCCAAATTGCTGAGGCTCTTTTTATAAAAAAGTTCGGGACAGCCCATCATGTGTCTTCTGCTGGCACAAAGATAAGCGGGCCTGAGCAACCTCTTGGTGAGCTGATGCCCGCCGTGAATGAAGTGCTCAGTGTCATGAATGAAGAAGGAATAGATGTATCACAAGCAATTCGTCATCAGCTCACTGAACAAATGGTGAATGATGCTGACAAGGTGATAGTGATTCTCGAAGAGAATGAAGAAGTCCCTGACTATCTTGTACATTCACCAAACATAGAACGATGGAGTGTTGCAGACCCAAAAGGTAAAGATATTGACGCTACACGCATCATCAAAGATCAAATAAAACAGAGAATTGATGCAATGTTGGTATAATACAATCACGCAAAAACAATGAATACACATATAAACATACAAAAGATAGTAGCCGCTATTCTTGGTATCGCTCTTATAGCCGGAGGAATTTTTTATATAAAAAAGTATGTGGTGGTGCCAGACAATTCTCCTTTGAATATAAGTAGTAGTACGGTGAGTTCACTCACAGATATAGTTCTCTCCACAGCAGAAATCGCTGGAGATTATAATGCTGAGTTTGGGGTAGGAGAATTGCATATTAAACGAGTAGACGACACGCATGTATATGTGAGAGGTCAGACAATATATCCAGGTCCAGGTAACTCTGCAGATGCAGAAACAGTAGAGGCAAATACTGGTAGACTTGATGGAACAGTGCTTGTACAAAACAATCGAGGAGTATATACACACGCTGCAGATACAACTTGTATGCTTACACTGTCATTCTCAAAAAATAATGTACAGGTGAGCGGTGGTGAACAAACTTGTGATGTACTCACGGCTATCTTTGATGGTAAGTATGAAAAGTAGCGCCATATCTTCAATTAAGAAGGTTTAACATATGCAACAAAAAACAATTATGAATACTATATATGTCGTTATCGGGATTATTATTCTCTGGTCACTATGGGGATATTTTTCATCACGTGTAGAAAACACTAAGTATTCTGTTATTGAGTCAAAATCTAGTTATGAAGTTCGTCTGTATCCGTCTCATATAGTTGCTCAAACAACCGTGAAGGGAACATACGGCGAAGCATTGAATACAGGATTCAGCATCATTGCAGGATATATCTTTGGAGGTAACACAAAAAAAGAAAGTATCGCAATGACAGCTCCAGTTGTAGAAAAGAAATCTGCACCTTCTTCTAATCCAACATCTGAATCCATTGCAATGACAGCACCAGTTGTTGCATCAGTAGAAGGAGAATCGCACACTATTTCATTTGCTATGCCGGCATCGTATACGCTTGATACGCTTCCAACCCCAACAGACTCGCGGGTACAAATTGTCACCATTCCTGAAAAGAAAATGGCTGTGATGCGTTTTTCTTGGTTCAGGTCCGACGCACGTGTGTTGGCTAAAAAACAGGAACTTCTCGACGCTTTGAAAAAAGATTCAGCAATTGTAGTTGGAGATGTGCAGTATGCAGGATACAACGCACCGTGGACACCTCCGTGGATGACCCGAAACGAAGTGATGGTGGAAATAAAATAAATAGAGATACAAAAGTCGGCGGTCGAAACGAAGTT
>JBDKLC010000005.1:0-509474 GCA_039795775.1 Candidatus Parcubacteria bacterium | reverse complement strand
CGGCGGTCGAAACGAAGTTTCGACCGCCGATTACGTGAGATAGAGGAACTCATGTTTAGGGAAGTTGGATCACCGGCCCCTCTAATGCCGGGTTTATTCTGATGACGCTATCGAAGCCATTGGTATCAATATTTACTGCGAATGTATGGAATATTTCGTAATCAAGAGTTGGTGCATGATTACTAAAAAATACGAGGCCTTCGTCTTTTCTTGTTTTCATCTCCGATAGACGAGCGATTCCAGGTTTGAGCCAGAACCACTTGTTCACAAACTCTAGGGGAGTGATGAAGTAAAGCGCTATAACTCTGTCTGCACCACAGGCGCGCAGACTGTTGATGAGACGCTTGCGGTCATCTCCTCTCGATGTCCATGCGTCGAGTAGTATGCTTACTCCTTTTTTTGCCATGAGATGCCGTCTGATGAGCCTCGTCAAAAGATTCATAGCGTAAAAAGGGTGCCCTGAATACGCCGAAGAATGAACTGATCCATACTTTCGTATCATGATCTCATCCCGGCTAAGGGCAATGAGATGTGGGTAGGCTTCACATAGGCGTGTGCCATAGTGTGTTTTACCGGCTCCTCGTTGTCCAACAAGGAGATACACGGTATTGAGCGGTTGCTCCATAAAGTCTCCTTTCTTGGTTTGATGTTGATGTGCGGGGGCTGGACAAGATTGTACTTATTTTGTGTAAAAAAACAACTGTTTTGCTGTTTGAGAGGTTGATTTTAGGCCATATCTGTCTTACTATTATTTAATGAAAAAAATAATCTTATGTGTGCTTTGCAGTATCTTTTTGTTCGGACTTCAGCGAGTTGAAGCTGCTCCGACTATTACTCTTACTTCGCCAAATGGTGGAGAAACACTTAAAGAAGGAGATACTTACCGCATCACATGGGATGCTACTAACGTAGATAAAGTGACTATGGGCTACTCATATGGTCCAGGAAGTCTCAACTGGTTTACAAACAATTCAGCAAATAATATTCCTAATGTTGGTTACTATGATTGGAAGGTGTATGCCTACCACATGAGTACCACAACTGAGAAATTAAAAATTTCAATTATTGGATATCAGACAGGTGTAGGATCTGCGAGTGACCAGTCAGATGATTATTTTACAGTGGTACATCCGCAGGTGACACAAAACACTACGCCTGTTGTTGTTCCACCTGCGGTACCACCAACTCCAACTGTTCCACCTACGACACTTCCTCAGTATGTTCCTGAGACTCTCACGGTTTCAATTCCAGAAGGTATGTCATTTTCAAATGGGACTTCATTCCAAGTAAATTGGACACAGCCAAAAGGAGATTTTGATCAATACTTTTTAGGATGGGGAAATAGAATGCTTCCAGGATCACTCTCAGCCGACACCATGGAAGGCATGAATACATCAAAGACTCTCACATCAAAAAACGTTACTGCGATATGTTCTCGAATCGATGGTTTGTATAATGCTGCACAAATTAGTGGTATTAAAACTACAAAGGAAGCAATCGCAAATAACTTTTTCATTCAGGTGTATGCTGAAAAACGAATTTCTCCTGTCTCAGTTCGAACTGTAGCAACTGGTGATAGTAAAACATTTGCAATCAACTGTAATCCTGTACCTGTAATAACACCAGTAAGTACACCGACAGCACCAGCACAGGTAACAGCATTTCCAGCAGATATCGATGATAGAACTACATCTTCATGCGTTGAACTCACTCAAAGTCTACGATATCGAGATACAGATGCTTCAACTCGACAGTCAGTATCACTTCTTCAGGACTTTTTGCAGTCTAAAGGATATTTTGATCAAGAACCGACAGGATTTTTCGGCCAGATGACAGTAGCAGCAGTGAAAAGATTTCAGTTAGCGAGCTCTATTCAACCAACAGGATTTGTTGGTGAACTTACGCGAAAAGCAGTGCAGCGAGCTTCTTGCTCTACAACTGTCGTGGCGGTTTCAGGGTCTACTCCAACTGCCTCAGTTACACAGACGGCTCCTACAATAAGTGCACCAATAGAAATTCCTGCTAACTTTGTATTTACAAGAGATTTAGCTCTCGGCTCTGCTGGTTCTGATGTACTTGTACTTCAGTCTTATTTTGTAAAAAAAGGGTTTCTTGCTAAAGAGAATATTACCGGCAGCTTTGACGAAGCAACAAAAACAGCTCTAACAAAGTACCAACAGAGTGTAGGCATCCAAGCGGCTGTAGGTGTGTTTGGTCCTTTGACTCGAGCCTCTCTTAACAGAGACATTAGTGTAGGCCGTTAGTAAATAGCAACGCACATGAAAACAAAGCAAAACGTTATCCTCTGGACACTCTACGATTTTGCTAATTCACTTGTCTCGATTGTATTTTTTCTCTATTTCGCACAATGGATTGTAGTCGATAGGGGACTTTCTGATGTGTACTTCAACTTAACGTTCACTATCTCTGCACTCCTTTTGCTTTTCACAGTTCCTTTTACAGGTTTTGTTCTCGACAAATATGTTAGACGGATCTCTGGGCTTCGGTACAGTACTGTTGCGACAGCTCTTTTGTATGGAGCTTGTGCGTATGCTGCTATTACGGGCAAAGATATGTTTGCATACGGGCAAAGATATGTTTGCACTTATATCTTTCACACTTGGCCTTTACTCGTATCTGTTGACGTTTACTTTTTACACGCCTCTTATCAATGACATAGCGTCAGTAGAAAAAAGAGGAAAAGTATCTGGTATCGGTATTGCAGCCAACTACCTTGGACAATTTGCCGGGCTACTTCTCGTGCTTCCATTTTCAAAAGGCATATGGAGTTGGTTTGGAGGAGTGGCTCGAGCAGAAACACTTCTGCCTGCTGTCATCGCTTTTATTCTCCTCGCGCTACCGATGCTTATATGGTTTAAAGAACCGAAGAAGGATCAGGGATCATTTCATTTTCGTACAGATATACAACATGTGTGGCGTGACACAAAGAAATTATTTCTTGTACCAGGAGTAGGACTGTTTATGATCGCATACTTTTTATTTAATGATGCAATCCTTACAGCTTCAAATAACTTTCCTATTTTTATGCAACAGGTGTGGGGAGTATCTGACACAATTAAGACATATATTCTACTTGGTATCATTTTTACATCAGCCCTCGGTGGTCTTATTTCTGGAGTAGTGGCAGATAAATTCGGACACAAGCGAACATTAGTATGGATTATTTTTGGATGGATTTTTATTCTTCCATGTATTGGATTCATTACAAGCTTTACTCTTTTTATTATTCTCACGACAATTATGGGATTGTGGTTTGGATCAAACTGGGCTGTTTCTCGATCGGTGATGTCGTATCTTGCACCAGAGAAAGGTCACAACCTAGCCTTTGCTTACTTTGGTCTTGTTGAGCGAGCTTCTTCGTTTGTAGGACCAATTGTGTGGGGGCTCGTTGTTACAAACGGAGTTTCACTCGGAGCTGATAGATATCGATTTGCTACGCTCGCTGTGACGGTGTTTATCGTCATCGGTTTGTTTGTTTTGGTGAAAGTGAAAGTAGACCCTGCATCTAGCCGGCACCCATCATTTCCTATAGTATAGTAGGATATGCAAAAAGGCCCTTCTGTATTCAGTCTTATAAAAGACTATAAATTCCTCGTGTTAGGATCCTTGGTATTTTCTATTATCGTAAGTTCAATGAATCTTATTCTTCCGCAGCTTATAAAGCAGGGAATTGACTCATATACAAATAACGCTCTCGATCTTCAGAATCTCTCAATCAAATTCTTTACGATTGGGATTCTCATCTTGGTTTTTATGTATGTAGAGGCGCTTATGCAAAACTACGTTGGAGAACGAGTTGCTCGAGATTTAAGACAAAAGATTTCTCGAAAGATTTCAGTGCAAAGTTATGGATATGTAGCAAAAGAAACTCCAGGAAAGCTCCTCACAAACCTTACGTCAGACATTGATGCGATCAAGCAGTTCATCGCACAGGCTAGCGTACAGATAGCCGTTTCTCTTTTTGCTATCGTTGGGGCAAGTATTCTTCTCCTTGGTATCAACTGGAAGCTTGGTCTTGCTGTACTTTGTATTCTTCCTATCATCGGATACATTTTCTTCTTTTCATTTTCAAAGATTGGTCCACTGTTTGGACGAAGTCAGGGTGTTATCGATAATCTCAACACTACTATCAGTGGAAGTATTTTTGGAGCAGCACTTATTCGAGTACTCAACTCTCGAAAAGTAGAAGAAGGAAAGTTTGTTGGTATAAACGCACAAGCAAGAGATATTGGTCTCAATATCACAAAGTTGTTCTCTCGCCTTATTCCAAATATTTTTTTGGTAGCCAATGCAGCAACAGTAGCTATCCTCGCCCTTGGTGGATACTTTGTAATTGGTGGCAGCATGACACTCGGTGAATTTGCTGCATTCAATGCGTATATTTCTGTATTGTTGTTCCCCGTATTTATTATTGGATTTATGTCGTCTATCATTGGTCAGGCATCTGCTTCGTACGCTCGTGTTATAGGTGTTATCGAAGCAAAAGATGAGCCTCAGATAGATGGCATAAAAACACCAATCGAGGGAAATGTAGAAGCAAAGAACGTTTCTCTTACTATCGATGACAAGCTTATTCTTAAGGATGTTTCTCTCTCTATCAAAAAAGGAAAGCGAGTGGCTATCATTGGTCCAACAGCTGCTGGAAAGACACAGCTTATGTATTTGCTCATTGGTCTCACTCAGCCTGACAAAGGGGAAGTGCTCTACGACGGTATAAATATTACAAAATACGACAAAGATGCATTCTATGGTGAGCTTGGTTTCGTATTTCAAGATTCAGTTATGTTTAACCTCAACCTGAGAGAAAACATTTCATTTAGTAAAAAAGCTACAGATGAGTCACTACAAAAAGCGATTGATACATCAGAGCTTCATGACTTTGTGAGTACACTACCAGAAGGTCTCGAGACACTCGTTTCAGAACGAGGTACAACACTTTCTGGAGGACAAAAACAGCGAGTAATGCTTGCACGAGCTCTAGCTCAGAATCCTAAAGTTCTTCTTCTCGATGACTTTACAGCACGAGTAGATGGCCAGACTGAAGCAAAGATTATTGAAAATATTGCACAGAACTATCCTGATGTAACACTCATTTCAGTGAGTCAGAAGATTTCTTCAGTAGAAAAATACGATCAAATCATTCTTCTTATGGAAGGTGAAGTAATTGCACAGGGCACACATACAGAGCTTCTCAAAACGTCGCCTGAGTATGTTCAGATTTATGAATCACAAAAAAGTACTACAACATATGAACTATAATCTCGACTCAATTCTCCATAAGAAAACAAGTCTCTTAACAGGACTTCGAAAGTTGTTGGTACTTCTCAAAGATCAAAAGAGAAAGCTTTCTATTGCTCTGACAGCAATCATAATCAACGCTATTTGTGCACTTGCAGCACCATTTCTCATTGGATACACCGTTGACCATTACGTTGCTACAAAAGATTTTCAGGGGACTTTAGTGTTTGCCGGCATTCTTATAGCTATTTATGCAACTGCGTACTTCATGTTTTACACGCAGATTCGAATCATGGGTTCTGTAGGACAACAGATTTTATTTAATCTTCGAGGACAGATTTTTGCAAAACTCCAGGAGCTTCCACTGTCATTCTTCAATCAGAACAAGACAGGAGATCTTATCTCACGAATCAACAACGACACAGCAAAGCTCGCGAACTTCTTCTCGGAAACACTTTCTCGATTTATCGGGAGTGTGTTTAGTCTCACGGGTATCGCCGTAGCCGTGCTTGTTATAAATATTAAACTCGGTGCTGCAGCTCTCGTACCTGCTCTCGGACTGCTTATTTTCACAAGCATCATTAGTGGTTGGCAGAAAGAGCGAAATAAAAAGAGTCTCAACTCGGTTGGAAATATGAGTGCTGAGATTTCTGAAAGTTTGAGTAACTTCAAAGTGATTGTCGCGTTCAATAGACGAGATTATTTCCGAGAAAAGTTTACTGAAGCAAGTCAAAATGCTTTTGATGCAAATATTCGAGCAAGTTATGCAAACTCAATTACATCACCTGTATATGACTTTGCAGCAAACGCAGCGCAGCTTATCGTACTATGTCTTGGTATTTATATGATAGCGACAGGCAATCTTACCCTCGGTGTGCTTATTAGTTTCTTGTCTTATTCAGAACAATTTTATAACCCACTTCGACAGATGGCATCGCTCTGGAGTTCATTCCAGATTTCGCTCGCTGCGTGGGATCGAGTGAGTGATATTCTTCAGCTTCAGTCTGATCTTCTTCGGGTTGAAGATACGTCTACAAAGAGTGGCTCTGCGATTCTCGCATTCGAAAACATTGCATTCTCATATCCAGCAGTTGGTGATGCACCTGGTAAGCTTGTACTCAAAGATATTAATTTCAGTCTTGAAAAGGGTAAAACCTACGCACTTGTAGGTCCAACTGGAGGAGGAAAGACAACAACAGCATCTCTCATGGCGCGATTATTTGACCCAACAGAAGGTAAAATTTATCTCGAAGGAAAAGATATACGATCATATAGTCCAGAAGAGAGAACTCAGAAGATTGGTTTTATTCTTCAAGAACCATTCTTGTTTCCAGGTACTCTGAAAGATAACCTTTTGTATGGAAACGAACATACAACTGAAATTACTGAATTCGCTGACTTACTGACACGATTTGAAGGAGGTCTTGATATGGAAATTAAGGGAAGTGGAGAAGGTATGAGTCTTGGACAGAAGCAGATCATTGCCTTCATCCGAGCAGTACTCCGAAAACCTGATCTTCTCATTCTCGACGAAGCCACAGCCAACATCGACACAGTGACAGAAGCTGTGCTTCAAGACGTGTTGAATAAGCTACCAACAACTACTACAAAAGTAATTATTGCTCACCGACTCAATACTATTCAAAATGCTGACGAAATATTCTTCGTAAATGGTGCCACAATCACACCAGCAGGATCGTTTGATCATGCTGTAGACATGTTGCTCCATAACAAGCGAGAAAGTTAGAACTATTTTTTGAGCTGACCGATCACAAAGTGAGAGAGAGCTTCCATTGGATCTTCTTGACCACCGTGTTGCTTCATAAAGAGAGAAGAACCATCTTTACCACACATCTTTGCTGCTTTAGCAGCTCCGCCTGGGTGCTGAGGAATAAAACTTGTAACGTCATATACTTTGCCGTCTACTACTGTCCAGCAGTTTGTAGCTGAAGCATGAGCTGCTACGTCAGTAAGGGTATAGAGTGTAGATGTTGCTGCTGTAGATGATGCGAGACCACTTCCACTGTATCTGTAGTCATATGATGTTGAAGAATAATACATATATCCTAGACCAAGTACTACAAGAACCCCAACGATAATTGCAATTTTTTTCATATACTTATTATTGTATCTTATTTTTGTTCAATAATCCGCATACCCCATTGAGTTGAATCAGGTAGACGTTCTTGTCGAGAAAGTTTGAATTGATACAAAGAAAAGGCCATAGTGGCAAGAGTAGAAATTCCTTTGTACACCACCCAGTCGTCTGGAGTAAGATGCATTCGAGCTATTTCGTTGGAGATAGTGAGAAGAATAAACATTACCATCCATCTAAATGTCAGAATGAGCCAACCTTTTTCAGACATTGAGAAAAGCCCTTTGAAAAGTGGCTTGAGTAAGGGCTTTTTGTAGAGTAATCCGGTACCGAGAACGACTGCAAAAAGTCCGTTATAAATTGTATCTTTAAAAATAATAAAGAAAGGATTTTTAAATATGATGGTCAGCATACCGAATCCAATAATACTGATGCCCACAATGAGTGGAAACCAGGCAAGTTCTCGTCGCTCTATATATCCAGCGATAAGAGCAAGACCAGTAAGAAGGACAAAAATAAGAGTAGCCTTTAAAAATGATGTAAGTTCAGACGCAACAAGGAAGGCTACAATCGGTCCAAATTCGATGCTCAGGTTGAGGAGAATTTTCTTCATGGCAAATGTACATTATATGATACCATTAGTAAGTATAAGAACAATAAATTTCTCACTATGCCACACATACTCATTGAAACATTTTCGTTTGTAGCTTATCTCTTGTTTGGATATATGACATTTTGGTTTTTTGTTGCATTGTTTTTGAAAAGAAACGATGTCGCTGATATTGCTTGGGGACTTGGTTTTATTCTCGTCGCAATTTCTATTTTTGGAATGGGAGGTGTGTGGTTTGATAGAGGTTTTGTTGTTACAGCGCTTGTTACTATTTGGGGACTTCGTCTGGCGTTTCATATTTTCAAAAGAAATATACATAAACCTGAAGATAAGCGGTATGCTGTGTGGCGCGAGTCGTGGGGCAAATGGTTTGTTGTCCGATCATACTTCCAAGTTTTTATTCTTCAAGGTATTTTATTGTTTCTCATTGTGAGTCCAGTTGTTCTTGTGACACTCTTCCGCGGTAACATTTGGACAGTCTGGGACGTCTTAGGTATAGGAGTATGGCTTGTTGGTTTTTACTTTGAAGGAGTAGGTGATAGACAGCTTCGAAATTTTCTCAAGAATCCTGATAACAAAGGCAAAATCCTTAATACTGGCTTATGGAAATACACTCGTCATCCAAACTATTTTGGTGAAGTGACACAGTGGTGGGGTATTTGGATTATTGCACTCTCTGTACCATTCGGGGTTTGGACAATTGTCGGTCCTCTCACTATCACATTCCTCATTCTCAAAGTCTCAGGTGTGCCAATGCTCGAAAAAAGTATGGCAGAAAATCCAGTATTTGATGAATATCGCAGAACAACAAGTGCCTTCTTTCCGTTACCACCTAAGGTAAAGAACTAATAAAAATTTTATAAAAATACTATGAAGAAATTATTCACGTTTGTCGTTCTTATTGCACTTGCTGCAATTTTCGGTGCTTTATATATAAAGTTGTTTCGAGCTACACCTACTGTAGTGGTAACGCCCGTCCTCGTATATTCTGCAGAGTATTCATGTGACAAAGATATGGCTCTCACGGCTTCGTATTACGATGCCTCATCTACTGTAGCAGTAAAAACTGGCCAAAAACCTGTACCAACAGGTAGTGTCAAAATAGCTCTCGATGACGGACGATCATTTACGATTGCACAAACTATCTCAGCAAGTGGTGTACGATATGCAAATGCTGATGAGTCTTTTGTATTTTGGAGTAAAGGAAAAGGCGTAATGATTCTCGAGCAGGGTCAAGAAAAAGAATACAAAAATTGTGTTGAGATTGATCCCAATGATCCTTCTACAACGATGTCTGCTGAGTACAAGAGTACAACATATAATTTCTCACTGCGATTTCCACGATTGGCTAAGCTTGGTGCGACAACTTCAGTAGATAGTTTTGTAGCAGTTGAATCATATATAAATGAAACAATGGGTCCGAACAAAAAGATTCCAGGTGTGAAATTTACAATTCCGACAAATTACGCAACCGGAACAAATCTTTCTCGAGATAGTTTCATAAGTGTTGAACAACTCTCTAATACAGCAGCATGTTCTGCAGATCTTTTCCTCGATCAGGGTGTTGTGAAGAAATCTCAAGTAATTATTGATGGACAGGTTACGTACTCTGTTGCTTCTACAAGTGAAGCAGCGGTAGGCAATCGGTACGAAGAATACGTATATGCTCTTCCTGGTTCTAATCCATGTACAGCAGTTAGATATTTCATTCACTACGGTGCAATTGAAAATTATGATACAACGACTGTAAAACAGTTTGATAAGGCTGCACTACTTGCTGAATTCAATAAAATCAGACGAACACTTATTGTGAATCAGTAGCCCTGTTTTAGCTTTCCTGACATTTGATATACTAAGAGTATATGAATCAACTACAGAAAATGATTGCACTATTACGAGTTCTTATGGGGGCTATGTTTCTTTGGGCTTTTGTAGATAAAGTGTTTGGCTTCGGTTTTGCTACAACATCTTCACAAGCTTGGATTCACGGTGGTTCGCCAACTGACGGCTTTTTGGCCCATGCTACGCATGGGCCATTGGCGTTTGTCTTTCAATCAATGGCAGGTAGTTCAATCGTAGCTATTCTTTTTATGTCAGGATTACTTTTTGTTGGAGTAACGATGCTTACAAACAAATTCGTGAAATGGGGAACCTATGCAGGTATTGCAATGATGGCTCTTATATATCTTTCGATGTTTCCACCCGCGAATAATCCACTTATAGATGAACACATTATTTATATTGCAGTGTTTATGTTAATTGCTGCAAACAACAAATCATCAATCGCTTCTAATTCCTAAGTATCCCAACATGGCAAAATTAATTATCGTCAGACATCACGAATCAGATTGGAATAAACTCGGCTTATGGACAGGTATGAGAGATCGACACCTTACAGAATATGGATTTAAAAAATCTGAAGAAATGGGAAATCTCATAAAAGATATTCAGATAGATCACGCATTTGCTTCTATGCAAGTTCGATCTATTGAGACATTGTCGTCAATGCTCGAGGCAATGGGACAGTATCACGTTCCCACAGAACACAACAAAGCACTTAATGAACGAGATTACGGAGAGTACACAGGAAAAAACAAGTGGGAAATGGAAAAGATTCTAGGAAATGAAAACTGGGAGCGACTTCGCCGTGAATGGGATTATCCAGTACCACAAGGTGAAACTCTTAAAATGGTATACGAAAGAGTTGTACCATTTTTCAAAGAAACCATTTTACCTCATCTGATGAGGGGGGAGAATGTAATCGTTGCATCACATGGCAATGCTATCAGAGCCCTGATGAAATATATTGAAAAAATTCCTGACGAAAAAATAAAAGATCTTCAAATGCTCTTCGGTTCTGTACTTGTGTACACCGTAGACTCTGATGGATACCAGGTCACAAAAGAAGTGCGACAAGCAGCATCAGAAGTGCACGCATAGAAAAAGGAATGTACGTTTTTGTATAAATGATATACAATATACCCATGGCAAAAAGAAAAAGTACAAATACAAAGAATCCAAAATCTCGATCAAAGAAAACAGCAAAGCGACTTGCTATCAAAGCCGCTCGACCAGTAAAGAAGAATCGAGCTGGAGGAAAGAAGAAAGCTCGAATTTAGCTCTCTCGCAAAAAACACTCGTTAGATACGAGTGTTTTTTGTTTATAGAGTAACGTATATCTAATAACTTGTTGACAGGTCTATATAGTAATTTTATTTTGAATTATATAGTTCAAATATCACGTGAATTTTGATATAATGTTCGGACATGAATAACAACAAAATCAGTTCGTCCAAGCTTGCCGTTATTACTATAATCGTTATTACACTCACTATTCTTATATATTTTGTACTTGGTGCACGAACTCTTTCTAGTTTGAATCCAGTTTCTGCAGTTGTCGCATCAGCTACAGGTGCTTCATCACCAGACAATTCACGTACTGAAGTAGCGTCCGTTTCTGCTAGTGCAAACGCTGCCAACGCAACTCTCGTTCCGGATACAACATCTCTTCCTGCGTCTATACTTTCTACTTCTACAGCTGTGGAAGCTTCATCTTCACTTATCACAAAAGTTACTTACGCTCTCCTTGTACCACCAGACAAAGAAGGTGATCACAAGCTCATGCGAGGATGCGATCTCATCGGTTTCAAAGAAGTGAAAGTTGCAGCTACTTCATCAGCTATTGATGCTGCAATGAAAGCTCTTTTTGCACGAAAAGAATCATGGCCAGCAGCTGATTCAAAAGGTGGAAACTTTATCACATCACAAAAACAACTCGCATTTGATAGTGCTGTTATAGAAGGAAACACAGCAAAAGTGTACCTTTTAGGAACACCAAAACTCGACGGTATTTGCGATGATCACCGAATTGGGCTCCAGGTAGGCGAGACAGCGCTCAAGATTCCATCTATCACAAACGTAGAGATTTATATAAACGGCGAGCTCCTTACTATTGCTACACCTCACGTTGAGTAGTATAACTACTGAATGCAAAAGATTATTAGTCTAAAGAATATAGTCTATTCACACGGAGAAGAGCCTTTGCTCACCGGTGTGTCTGTTCGATGTGCCGAGCAAGAACGGCTCTGTATTCTGGGTGAAAACGGCTCAGGGAAGTCTACACTTCTCAAGATTATAGCCGGCCAACTCCAGCAAGAATCAGGTGTTATTGAGAAGACAACCCATATGCGTATTGCGTATGTGCCTCAGGAATTTGATCCAACATATAAAGAAAAGACTATTGGTGAATATGTAGAAAAGATCGCTGGCGTAACTCTCACAAAGCGAGTGTGGAATATCACAAAGGAGATGGGTTTTGGAGTAGAAAAGATCATGGATCATCTCTGTGGTTCATTGTCAGGAGGTCAGCAAAAGATTATTGCACTTGGGTCTGTACTCGCAACAAATCCAGATGTGCTTCTTCTTGATGAACCTGAAAACCATATCGACATTGTCAGTCGAGTGGTGCTTATTAAGATGCTCCAAGAATACAAGGGAAGTATTATTTTTATTTCTCACGACCGACTTATTATTGACGCCCTTGCGACAAAAGTCGCAGAAATGGCGCAAGGGCGTCTGCATATTTCTGAAGGAGGGTACGATGAATATATTGAAAAGAAAATGGAGCGAATCGGGGGAATGCAGCGAGCCTACGATGCGGAGAGCAAGCGAATAAAACAACTCGAAAGTTCAATCAGTATTCTCGCCCAAAAAGCTTTTCGAGGAAAAGAAATTTCTTTATATAAACGAAAAAAAGCTGAGCTCGAAAAACTCAAAGACGACCACTCAGAAAACTCACGACCTGAAGACAAGAAAACAAAAATAAAAATTCATATGTCGTCTGAAGGACTTCATCAAGGAAAATTACTCTGCCGAATGAGTAAGGGATTTTTTAGATATGAAGGAAAGAAAGGTGATATGTTCCGAGATGTATCTCTCGAAATGCGATCAGGAAAACATATTGTACTTCTAGGAAGAAACGGCTCGGGAAAATCAACATTCCTCAAATGTCTCATGGGTGAATACAACCTCAATGAAGGCACAATGCATTGGGGGACAGATATTACCCGGGCGTACTTTGACCAGCATGTAGAATTTGCGCCGAATGCACTTCCTGTAGATATCGTAATGGAAAAATTGAACTGCGTAGATGTTGAAGCTCGTGCAGCACTCGGCAGTATGAGATTTGATCAAGATATGATGGAAACTCCTATCAAGAGTCTTTCTGGAGGAGAACGAATGCGACTTCGATTTGCGATTGTTTTTGGTCAAAAGCCTGACCTCATCGTACTCGACGAACCTACCAACCACCTCGATGAAGTGACTTGGGAAATTCTCCTTGATGCCTGCAAAAAATCAAAAAGTACAATTCTCTTGGTAAGTCATGATTACGAATTTATTGAAGAGTTCAAACCTCATGTGTTTTGGATGTGCCATGGTCAATCCGTAGTGGAACGATACAAAGATTTGCCTACACTGCTTGGTGAAATGGGTGCTTAAGCATTAGCCCACATTTATTGCTTCGCTGTTAGTAGAGCTCTGTGCAATGACGGATATATAATAGGTCATATACTTTTGTTATGACTCAAAAAGAAGCTTTAGAAATTTTAAAATCAGGTAGAAATGTGTTTGTTACCGGTCCAGCGGGAAGTGGTAAAACACATCTTATTAATACATACATAGAGTTTCTCAAAGCTCACAATATAGATGTTGGGATAACTGCATCTACAGGTATCGCAGCTACTCATATGGGCGGTGTTACCATTCACTCATGGGCAGGTATTGGTATCAATAATTTCCTCACAGAATACGACCTCGAAGCAATGGCTGAAAAGTCATATCTCTCAAGCCGTTTCGATAAAGTAAAAGTGCTCATCATTGATGAAGTGTCTATGCTTCATCATTTTCGATTTGACCTCATCAACAAAGTGATGAAAGCGATGAAAGGAAATAACGATCCGTTTGGTGGAGTACAAGTTGTATTGTGTGGAGACTTTTTCCAGCTTCCACCTGTCAGTCGTTTTGGTGAACCAAAAGGGGAATTTATTTATAAATCAGAATCATGGCGAGAAGCAGACTTCACTATTTGTTATCTCGAAGAACAGTTCCGACAAAAAGATTTAGTAATGAACACTATTCTCAATGAGATTCGATCGGGGGAAGTTTCAAAAGAAGCTCAGAATCATTTGAAGAGTCGAGAAAATGTTCGTACGTATAAAGAAGTAGAACCAACAAAATTATTTACACACAACATAGATGTAGATGCTCTCAACTTTACAGAACTCGAAAAACTCAAGAGTTCAGAAGTTGCAGACCACACTATGCAGACAAAGGGTAAAGAGAATCTCGCTCTTTCTCTCAAAAAGTCATGTCTTGCACCGGAGCAGCTTCGTCTTAAAGTAGGTGCTCGTGTTATGTGTGTAAAAAATAATTTTGAAGTGGGATACGTAAACGGCACACTAGGTGTAGTGGTGTCATGTAAACCCAACCAAGACCCGCGTATTCGTGTGGCTTCTGGTGAAATCATTACTATTGAGCGCGCATCATGGAAAATCGAAGAAGAAGGAAAAACAAAAGCTGAAATACTCCAGTATCCACTTCGACTTGCCTGGGCCATCACTGTGCACAAAAGTCAGGGTATGAGTCTCGATGCTGTAGAAGTAGACCTTTCAAAGTCTTTTGAACCAGGCATGGGATATGTTGCTCTTTCACGAGTTCGATCACTCGAAGGTCTCACTATTCTTGGTATCAACAATAATGCCCTTGAGGTGAATGAAGAAGTTTTGGAATTTGATGATATGCTCCGAGCTCGTTCAGCTGAAGCACGAAGTTTATTCGAAAAAATGTCTCCAGAAACACTCGAGGCACAGCAAAAAGAATTCCTCGACTACGCAAAACCTAAAAAGAGAGAAGAAAAACTCACTACCTACCAAGAGACGGCACTCCTCATCGACCAAGAACTTAGTCTCGGTGATATTGCTCTCATGCGTGGCCTCAGTCAGGAAACAATCGTGTCACATATAGAAAAACTCATTGCAGATGACCCTTCGTTTGATATTTCATATTTGAAAAAGGAGATTTCAAAACCTCATTTTGCAAAAATAAAAGCAGCCATAGAAGAACTCGCAGAATCACTCGAAGACGATGAAGCTGAAATCCGCCTTTCTCCAATCAAAAACAAAGTAGGGAGTAATATCTCATATCTCCATATTCAGCTTGCACGAGCTATTTTGGGCTATGCACCAAAAGGTAAACTTGCTTCGTAGCATATACAGGCAATACTCCACTTGGTACAATGGCTTCATACAAGTTTAATACCATTTTTATGTTTAAAGATATCGCTTTTACCGTCTATGCTGTTACGGACATGCCAAAAGCAAGGGCTTTCTATGAAGGAGTACTCGGACTCACACCTACACCTCCATTTGATGGGAGTAGTGAAGGAGCAGCCTGGGTTGAATATGGTATTGGCACTGCAACTCTTAGTATCGGTTGTTCTCCAGATTGGAAGCCATCAGAAGACGGTGCCTCAGTAGGTCTCGAAACAGATACGTTTGATGAAGTGATTGAAAAAATCAGAGCACACAAGGTTGAATTCAAAATGGAACCAATGGATTTTCCTACATGTAAGATGGCTGTTGTGCTAGATCCAGATAAAAATAAAATCATTATTCACCACAAGAAGGGCTAATATATTTAAAAAAACTTTTAAAAAAATATGAAAAAAAATTCACTACAATCCCAAAAAGGATTCGGACTTATCGCACTCATTGCTGTACTCGCCGTAGCGGTAGTTATCGGTGGTGGAGTGTATAAGTGGTCAAAGAAACGATCTGTAGAAGGAGTAACGCCTACTGCGTATGTGTTACCACCAAGTGGAGTATCAAGCACAACCACATCACCTGCGGCTTCAAATTCATCTGGAAAAATGACACTCAAAGGTCTTTTTGCTCTCGGAAAAAACACACAATGTACGTTTTCTAAAACAGGTGCAGAAGGAAAGACATCAGGTACTGTATATATCAATGGTACAAATATGCGAGGAGATTTTGTAACAACACCAATAGTACAAGGTAAAGCACAAAAAGAAATTGATGCGCACATGATTAGAGTAAATAGTGATGTGTACGTTTGGAGTTCTGATCAAATCGCACAAGGATTGGGAATCAAGATATCTGTTGCAAATGTATTAGATGCTGAAAGTAAAAATCAGAGTTTTGTAAATAGTAACGAACCGTTCGATTATACATGTGCTGATTGGTCTCCAGATGCGACAAAGTTTGTACTCCCAACTACAATTAAATTTACTGATTTTTCAAAAATGATGGGAGGTGCAGCAATGTCTGCTACTGCGACAGTAAATGCACAAGGAAGCGTAAAGGGGGCAGCAAGTTCATGTTCTTCGTGTGACAAGCTTCCTGCTGAAGCAAAGTCTCAGTGTCGTGTTGCACTTAAGTGCCAATAAAAATAACCGTTTACTCATGAATCCTGAAATCACATCTTCTCCAATTGAGAAAAAAACACTTGATCCTAAAGTAGCAACAGACTTTCCAAAATATATTGCTACAAGCATTACAGATCAAATCAAACAAGCTGATACCAAGGCATTCGGTACAATTGGTATTATTGGTATTGCAACATCTGCGCTCCTCGCACGACTCTCTGTTATCAAGGCTGCAAAAGGAATTATTGATCCAGTATGGATTGCCTTGTTTGGTATCTCAGCTCTTCTTATTTTGATTGCTATTAAGTTTTCTATTACCGTTGTGTATCCGAGACTTACAAAGCCAAAGAAAGAAGATATGACCTACTTTGCTGATATTGCAGCACTGTCAAAACAAGAATTCATAGAGTGGGGAAGTAAACTGACAACTGAAGGAGTGATCAATGAGACATACAAGAATGCCTATAATATCGCTCTCATAGCAAAGAAAAAATATGCAGCTCTTCAAAAAGCTATGTTCTTTACAGCAGTAGCCATCGCATGGGCTATTCTTGTAATCATCTTCTCTTAAATACCTTCAACCTGCTCCATTGACAAAATGGCTTAGATTATATACTATATAGAGGTAAGCAATCTCCATAGTTTTGTTTTTTCGAGATTTCACATCTCACCCTAGAAAGAATATAAGGCCGTACATAAGCTTTATTTGAAACTTTAGAGACCCCTCGTCAACTTACATCTATATCATTAAAAGACGAGAGGTATGGTCTTTTGGCCGTGCCACGTACTCTTAGAAAGTACAAATAAAATATGTATAACAATACACCTAAACCTGGGTCTTCTTTTTCTAGTCGAAAACCCTCATTTGGCGGCCCTCGGGGCGCAAGTAAATTCGGCGGCACTTCAGGCGGCTACGCTCCACGATCTGGAGGTTCTAGTCGTTTTGCAGGAAGTCGACGATCTGGTTACGGATCATCTTCACGATTCGGCGGCGGCTCACGAAGTCGATTCCGAGATAACGGTCCACGACTCGATGTCTCAAAATTTATTAACAAAGCTTCAGTTACTGAAGAAGTTGTAAAATATGTTCCTGAACACAAGTTCAAGGATTTTCATATTGATGAAGCTCTCAAGAAAAATATCACTGATATTGGATACGATGTTCCAACACCTATTCAAGACAAGGCTATTCCTCATGTCCTCAACGGATCTGACGTAGTAGGTATTGCAAGTACAGGTACTGGTAAAACAGCTGCATTCTTGCTCCCACTTATTCACAAGGTTCTAAAGGATCCAAAACAAGAAGTTCTTATCGTTGTTCCAACACGAGAACTCGCTATTCAGATTCAGGATGAACTCCGAAAGTTTACAGCAGCAATGAAAATTTACTCTGTATGTCTCGTAGGAGGAGCACCAATCGGAAAGCAGATGAATGCTCTTCGATATCAGAACCAGTTCGTAATCGGTACTCCGGGACGAATCAAAGACCTTATTCAGCGAAACAAGCTTGACCTCTCGTACTTCAAAACTGTAGTACTTGATGAAGCTGACCGAATGC
Organism: Candidatus Parcubacteria bacterium; assembly: GCA_039795775.1. GTDB lineage: Bacteria > Patescibacteriota > Minisyncoccia > Phycocordibacterales > CAIZLB01 > JBDKLC01. Next base: position 491,509 of record JBDKLC010000005.1, on the reverse strand, counting down.
TTGATATGGGATTCGTCGCAGATATGCGATATATGATGGATCTTATGGGCAAAGACCGACAGACTCTTTTCTTCTCAGCGACATTGTCACGAGAAATTGAAGCTCTTATCAACGACTTCCTTAATCAACCTGTACGAATCTCTGTAAAAACTCGAGATACATCTGCAAACGTTGATCAAGACGTTGTTCGAGTTCAGCGAGGAGCTGACAAGCTTGAAATGCTTCACGACCTTTTGGCAAAAGAAGACTTTAGTAAAGTAATCATCTTCGGAAAAACAAAACACGGAGTTGAAAAGCTTTCTCAGTCTCTTATTCAAAAAGGATTCAAAGCTGAATCTATCCACGGTGATAAAAACCAAGGACAGCGACAGCGAGCTCTTCAGAGTTTCAAAAATGATCAGGTTCAGATTCTCGTAGCAACCGACGTTGCTGCTCGAGGTCTTGATATTCCTGATGTAAGTCACGTAATCAACTATGAGCTTCCAGCTACATTTGATGACTATGTGCACCGAATCGGCCGAACAGGTCGAGGAAACAAGAAAGGAAAGGCTTTGACGTTCGTTGGCTAAATCTAGTCAAACAACTGTAAAGCAGACAACCTTTACAAAAACCACCCAATGGGGTGGTTTTTGTTTGTGCTATCATGAACTTGTGACGATCCTTCAGATCTTTCTCCACTTATGATACTAACTTACACGAGCGCTTTTCCAACTTTTATAATTATGGCTGCGGTGGTGTTGTTCTCTCTTTTGTTTGTATATAGAGTTCCTTTTTACAAAAAACTTATTTCTACTCAAGAACATGGTCGTCATGAAATGCTTGATGGCCTTCGAGGGTTCTTGGCATTTGGAGTATTCTTTCAGCATGCCGTCACACATTATTTTTATTTTAGAAACGGGTTTTGGGAAATAACAGATGTTCGATTTTATCGTCACCTCGGCGGAGAATCGGTTATTCTTTTCTTTATCATTACGAGCTTCTTGTATTGGTCTAAGGCTATAGCCAAAAAAGGGGAAGTGGATGTTGGACAACTCTACCGAAGTCGACTGCTGCGTCTCGCTCCAATGTATCTTTTCTCTGCAGGCGTTGTTTCACTCTTCGCACTTGTGATTACACAGTTCAATATCGTTTCATTTAGAGGCATTGTGTATGACCTGATCTCATGGCTTACGCTTGGTCTAAAGACTGCAGTTTCATTCAATGGTTACAGTATTATTCCTATCAACGCGGGTATTCACTGGACACTTCACTTTGAATGGATTTTTTATCTCGTGCTGCCACTGGCTGCACTTGTGTTGAAGAATAATGTAATGAAGATTATGATGGTTCCAATCTACTTATACATCTTGATTGCACCAGATAGAGGATATTGGATTATTTTCTTGTTTGGTATTGCTGCAGCGCACATCGTACATCATTATCCTGTTATGAAATGGCTCAAAAAACCAGCTGCATCATTTATCCCAATTATAGGGTTTCTACTTATTTATTTTACACAGTACAAACCATACTCAGTACTTCAGTACGGTATAGCAATGTGTATCTTTCTTTGTTTCGTATATGGAAATGACATGTTTGGACTTTTGAGAACATCAGTTGCAAAGTTCCTCAGTACAATTAGTTATAGTATTTATTTAATGCACGGCATAGTCCTCTACTGCGTTCTCCATACTGCCAATTTCTTTACGCCAATTCATCTTTTAAGCCCAATGTTTTTTTGGTATCTTATTCTCCTCAGCGGACTTCTCACTGTTGTTGTTGCATCTATAACATATAGATATATAGAACATCCTTTTCTCTCAAGGATTAAACCAAAGAAAGTAGAAACAGCGTCAAGCGAAATTTCTGAACGGGTAATGTAAAAGATAGGTTATTTCTGAGTTTTTTCTTCGATTGTTATGAAGAAAAAGTATAGTAAAACAAACAAAGCAGATAGAGAAAGAATACTAAATGTTTTTGCTGATCCAAGTGTTTGCCATAAAAAACCTGTGGTTGTCGATGCAATAAGAAAAGCAAAAGATGTAAGGAACATGTAAAGACCAAGTCCTGTGGCTCGATGTTCTTTTTCTATATGTAAAGAAAGCCAAGCTTTTACAACACCATCTTCTACAGCTGAGAAAATACCGTACACCGCAAAGAGAGCAATAATTATCCAGCTTGCTGCGATAGGCGTACCAAAGAGACCGTATACTAGTGCAAATACAAAGATACTTGCGAGGTAGAGTTTTTTATACCCATGCGTATCCACCCAAACCCCAAAAGGATACGATGAGAGGGCATATATGAGGTTGTACATGATGTACGCAGCAAGAATGTGAAGATCTGACATGCCGAGCTCTTTTGCTCGCAAAAGAAGGAATACGTTTGAACTATTTATAAGAGCAAAAAAGAAAAAGCCACCGAGCAATTTTTTATATGAAATTGAGCTTTTTTTGAGGAATTCTTTAACTAACGTAAGAGAGAGTCGAGGTTTTGAATTTGAGACAGATTGTGTCGGGTTTTCCGTTTGAATTTTTTCTTTACTGAGATATAAGCTGCAAGCAATTGCTATGATGCCGGGAATAAAAGCGAGATAGAAAAGCATCGAATAACTTGAAAAGTAAAAAAGAATAACAAAACTCAACATAGGTCCTATCATTGCTCCGAAGGTATCTATACTTCTATGGAATCCAAATACTCGTCCACGTGTTTCTGGAGTAGACTCGTCGGTGAGAATAGCATCTCGAGGAGCGGTTCGAATTCCTTTACCTATACGGTCAGAAAATCTAAGAAAAAAGATTGACCAAAATCCTTGTACAAATCCGATTGCAGGTTTTACTATAGCCGAAATACTGTATCCAAGTTGGATGAAAATATTTCGTTTCTTTGTTTGATCAGAAAGACTCCCCGCAAAGAGTTTTGAAAGACCTGCTGTACACTCTGCTACACCTTCGATAAGACCAATTGCAAGCATACTGTATCCAATTTCTTTGAGGTACAAGGGAGTAACAGGGTAAAGCATTTCACTTGCAATATCAGTGAAGAAACTAACAAGTGATAGTAGGAGAATATTTCTTGTGAGAAATTGAGGTCGTTTGAAAAATCTTGAAAACATGAAAGGTAACGTTAGGGTTTAGTGCTGGAATATAATATGAGAACCACCAGTACCTATAGAGACAGGCTCAGTGTCGAACAGTTTTACAGGATAATCCATTCGAAGTGGTTCGTGACTCTTAATAAATTCTTCTACATTCATTCCCCATGCCCACGTGCCACCTGTTTTGTCGATACCAATAGAGTAGTCGAATCCAGCAACTATTTTTTTGAGAGGGGGGATATTCTCAATCTTTGTTGGTGTCATTTTGTTTTTTTGCGTACCTGCAGCTATTTGGCCATATTGATTGGCCCCGACTCCGTAGATAGTGCCGTCTTTGTCGAGGAAAAGAGAATGCCGTGCACCCGCTACAGCGGCTACGACAGGTGGTAACCCTTGTATTTTTACGAGCTGACCTTTAAGTGTCCCAGGTTCACGCGCTAGCTGTCCGTGTGTGTTGCAGCCCATACCAATGACAGTACCATCTGTTTTGAGGAAAAGGGCGTGACCATATCCACTTGAAATAGTTTTTACATTTGAAATGGCAAGCTTTTTTGGAACAAGAGAATGAATGTTTACTGCATCTTCATTTATACAGTCTTGGTTGATATCGTATCCTGTGCCGCCAGTACTTGAATAGTCGTAGTAGCCACCTTGTAGTTCAGAAAGTTGTGAACCGAGATAAGAAAGGAGTGCAAGAGCGGCTTTTTTATTTGCTTCCTTGCATGTTGCTCCCCATGCCCACACATTTCCATCAGTATCGAGTGCGAGAGAAAATTTGTGTGATGCAGAGATCGCTTTTATCTTTGGGAGGCCTGAAACTTTTTGTGGAGTAGTTCTGTCATTGTTTGTGCCGTCACCGAGTTGCCCAGTGAAGTTGCTACCCCATGCATACACATTTCCATCCGAATCAATCGCAAGCGTATGATTGTTTGTGGTAGCAAGAGATGTTATGTGTTCGAGGCCGGGGATTTCTTGAGGTACCGCTGAATCCTTTGTTTTTGTTGTGTAGCCAAGCTGTCCAAAGTCATTGCCACCCCAACTTACTACACGACCAGCTGCTGTGAGGGCAACGGTATGACTTCTTCCGGCATATGTTTTCACTATCTTTCCTGGAACTTTTACATTGAACTCTTGTTTTACATTTTTTGAGAATAATGTACCTGCAAGCTGGCCATCATCATTTTTGCCATATCCCATGAATGAAAATGTTGTTTTTTGAGCGGGAATCCAAGCTGTCGTTGTGGCTGAAGATGATGATACTTCTAGAGATGCCGTGCTTAATGCCACTGATGTCGTTGTAGACGATGTATTGTAAGAAGATAGGGAAGGTGAAAAAGTAGTAGTTAAAAAAAGATTTTTAGCATTCAGACTTACGAGTACGACGATTGCAAAAATAAAGAGGAAAATGCTTAATTTTTTCATATTGCACTATCATAGATAATATTGTCTTTTTGGGCAATTATGTTGATAAAACTGGGGTTTCGGAAAGGGGGTATTTTTGATATCATTAGTTCACTATGTTTACAAAAATCCTGAAATTCCTTTTTCTATTTCTACTAGTCTCAGTTGTAACATTTTCTTCAAGTATTGGGATTGTGCAGGCGGCGGGATATACAATTGGTTTGATGTCAGACGGTGAAGACAGTGCCGCTGGAAACACTGCAATGGTGACTGACTTCAACCACCTTCTTCTCGAGAAGGTTTCAGGTTGGACATTGGATGTAGTATCACTTCAAGGAGACCTTGGATATAGTGATCCTGTATCAAACGTAGTTGATGCGTTTGCTAGTTCTACGGCATCTACATCACCGCTTTTTCTTGTAGCAGGTAACCACGAAGCAGAAAGTGGAACGGACGTGTTGTATCTTCGACAATTTTTTCCACGATATAGTACATATTCATCTCCAATTTCTCGACTTACTCAAATCACATCGAATGCATTTGCTTCTACAACAAACTACGCGTTTTCTGTAGGGAATACTATCCGAATGATCAACATCAACCAGTACACAGGTACTTCAACTGATTCGGATCTTACATTAGGAAGTGGTGGAGGGTATATTCACGAAACAGTTTTCCCTTGGCTCAAGAGTGAACTTAAAACAGCAACTGAACAACACAGAATTGTTGCAGGTCACGAACCAGCATATCCTCAGGGACGACACGTTGGTGACTCACTTGATGCCGTAGATGCAAACCGAGACAAGTACATCAACTTGATGATTTCTTACGGTGCTCAATCTAGTATCGTAGGACATACACACCGAGCAAAGATGGAAGAAACAAAATATGAATACGACAACAGTCGTACATCTGTAACTGCCGGAGGTATGTGGGAAATGGATACTGGTGCATTCGGTACAAAAGCAGGTGGTGGTCTTGACGACGACTTTCCAACAATTGGGTACTATCACGCCAACTCAAACAACTGGTGGGACTATACAATGCGACTTGTTAAAGGAGAGCAAGCTGGAGCCGGAGCTGATTGGACAGGAACAATTACAACTGACTACGCTATTACGGATCTTTCACGACAGATTTTGGTAAACACATGGGATGGTTCTGGAACAGGTACTACAACAGACGGTCTTCGAGATATGAAATACTATGTAGACTACAGTGCTGCTGTAGGATCAAACCCTGACTGGTCTGCAAACAACTCCGGTAAATGGTGGGAAACTGCGTTCAATGCTTCGACAGCAGGATGGACAAGTGGGGAACTTGCGGCTGGTTATAAAACTGGAGGTACCGCACCTGGATGGATGAACACGCTAATTGATCCATACGGAGGACTTTCTACAACTACACCCCAGGTCTACAGTATTATGGAACGTGTTACATTCCCTGCGACATCTACATCACAGTACGGCACAATGACACTTGATCTCGACGATGACGACGGTGTTATGGTATGGCTCAACGGTACACTTATCTTTAACAATGCGAGTACATCTATTTCAGCGCCGACTACAGGTAACAGCTCACAGTATTTTGATAAACTTCAGACCGTTACTACAAATGATTGGGCCGGAACTGTAACAACGCCGACATTTACTTCATATGATGTATCTGCATATAAAGGTTCTTTGGTAAATGGAGCAAACACACTTGTAATTTGGAATATAAACTCAGGCACTGTAGTTGGATCTAACGACTTGGGTGTTGCTGTTCGACTTTCTATGAGCGGAGCAGTAGATACTGTTTCACCAGTAGTCTCAGCTGTAGCATCTTCTACTGGAGCTACAACAGCGACCATTACGTGGACAACAAACGAAAGCTCAGATTCACAAATTGATTATGGACTTACAACATCATACGGTACTACAACTACACTTGATACCAACATGACAACAAGTCATACCGTGAACATTACTGGGCTAGCGAGTTCAACGTTGTATCACTTCAGAATTAAAACAAAAGATGCTTCTGCTAACCTCACAACGACATCAGACTATACATTCACTACAACTGCCGTTTCTACAAGTTCTGGAACAACAACAGTAGCTTTGCGAGATGGTCTGAACGGATATAGTGGAACAGCTGATACATATATTGATCAAACTGCTTCTACAACAAACTGGTCTGCGAGTACTACACTAGCTATGGACTTCCTTGGTCCGTATTCAAACTCTTTTATTAAATGGGATGTTTCTTCTATTCCATCAAACGCTACTATCACAAGTGCTATCTTGGCATACAACGTAAACAACACATCAGCAAACCCGTTTACAGTATTCAGATCTCTTCGACCCTGGGTTGAAACTGAAGCAACATGGAATATTTATTCAACGGGGAATGCGTGGGGACTAGCAGGTTCTTTGAGTTCTTCAACAGACTTCGTAAACACGGCTCTTGGAACTATGGGGCCACATGCGTCACTTGGCTTTGCTTCAACAACACTCAATGCTTCTGGTATAGCTGCTGTTCAAGGCTGGGTAAATGGGACATTCCCAAATTATGGTTTCTATATCACTCCGGCGAGTTCTGCATCTACTGACGGTCTAGGACTGAGCCAAAGTGAAAATGCTACAGCTTCTCTTCGACCAACACTTGTCATTACATATACGACAGCTGCTACTTCAAGTAGTCCTGATGTAACACCTCCCGTTATTTCAAACATTGCGTCAAGTACAACAGGTACTACTGCCACTATTACATGGACTACAGACGAAGCTGCTACAAGTACTCTAGAATATGACACGACAATATTTTATGACACTCAAGTTTCAAATGGTGTAGCGACAACAACTCACTCAGCAACGCTTACAGGACTTACATCAAGTACGCTCCATCACTTCCGAATCAACGTGTGGGATACATCAGGCAACTATGCTACTTCTACTGACAAAACATTTACAACGGCTGTAGTAGACGTGACACCGCCGACTATTTCAAGTATTGCATCAAGTACATCTGCTACGGCTGCAACTATCACATGGACAACAAATGAAGCATCTGACTCACAGGTAGAATATGGTCCTACAAGTAGTTACACGGCTAGTACTACACTTGATTCAACAGCAACAACAACACACTCTGTCAGTATTACAGGTCTTTCTGCAGCTACTACATATCATTTTAGAGTTCTGACAAAAGACCCTTCGACAAACCTTGCAACATCATCTGACCTCGTATTCACAACAACGGCTGGAGGTGGTGCAAGTGTGTGGGAGTCATATATTGACGTCGCCGATAGCGCGAATGCTCTTTATAGATCAACAACAACTAATGTCATGAACTTTGGTATGACAGAAGGTCCTTCGACATCAACTATCAAATTTGCTGATGGAACAGCTACGGGTATTACACTTACACTCACTGGAGCGGGTTCTGCAGAACAGACTGGTGCGGAAGACGGTACTTCAGCTCAGGACGGTACAGCAGGTATTCGAACTACACCTATTTATGGAGGAACACTAACTGATGCATTCACAGAATTTGGTACGAAAGTAAACCTTGGAGGTATTTGGGGAAACAATACCGACGGTTCGACATTTACAGCAACATTTACAGGACTTGATACAAACAAATTGTATACAGTTGTGGGTCTTGGAATGCGAGGAAAGTACAGTGTTCGATATTGTAAATATGAACTTGGAGGTGCAACGTCATTCACAAACCAAAGTTCATCAGGAACCGTTGCAACAACGACAATCACAACAAATGACTCAACTGTATATCAGTGTGGTGCCAACTATACAAACGGATACGTTTCAAAATGGACTGATATTGATCCTGCAACAACAACACTTACATTGAAAGTTACCAGTATTGCGTTTGGTGCAAACCCTGCATCAAAACCATACCTCAGTGCACTCAAATTGGTAGAGCAGTCTTCGACACCTGATGTAACTGCTCCTGTTATTTCAAGTATTGCAACATCTAGTCAGAGTTCTACTGGTGCAACTATCGGATGGACAACAAACGAAGGTGCTACAACTCAGATTGAGTACGGCCTTACATCTACATATACAGCTTCAACAACACTTGATTCTTCATATGTAACAACCCACTCTCAAGCTATCTCAGGTCTCAGTGCCGCGACGCTCTATCATTACCGAGTAATTTCAGTTGATAGTAGTGGTAACCGAGCAACTTCATCAGATCAGACATTTACTACAAATGCAGCAGTGGATAGTACCGCTCCAGTTGTATCTCTCACCGCACCTTCAAACAGCATCACTCTTTCTGGAAGTACATCTACCGCAGCTTCATCATCAGACAACGTTGGGGTAGCTGGAGTGACATTTAAAATAGGTACATCAACAATTGGTGTTGAAGATACAACATTCCCGTATGGAGTTACGTTCGATACATCACTCTATGCAGATGGCGTGTATTCAATAGTGGCAGTGGCACGAGATGCAGCAGGCAACCAAGCAACATCAAGTGCTTCATCTGTAACGATTGATAACACAGGTCCAGTACTTTCATCAATCAGTTCAGGAACACCTGGAACTTCAACTGCAACTATTACATGGACAACAAATGAATCTGCGACATCTATGGTTGAATATGGTCTGACTTCAACATACACATCTTCATCAACAGTAAATCTCACCGCTACGACATCACACTCACGAGCTTTGACAAGTCTTTTATCTTCGACGCTTTATCATTACCGAGTCGTTTCAGTAGACGGGCAGGGAAATAGGACAAATGGCACAGATCAGACATTTACTACAGCCACACCTGCAGATGTGACACCACCATCAGTGACACTCACAGGTCCTACAAATGGATCGACAATAGCTGGTAGTACAACAACATCAGCGACAGCATCAGACAACGTGGGAGTTGTTGGTGTGAAATTCTATATCGACTCAACTCTCATTGGAGTAGAAGATACAGGATCACCGTATGCAGTTACATTAGATACAACGTCGTATTCTGAAGGCTCACATACACTCGTTGCAGTAGCACGAGATACTGCGGGAAATATCGCGACTTCATCATCATTCACAATTACAGTCGATAATGCAGGACCTATTATTTCTTCAGTAAATGCGGGTTCACTTGGAACTTCAACCGCAACAATCACGTGGAGTACAAATGAACCAGCTACATCACTCGTAGAATACGGTCTCACTGCAACATACACCGCTTCATCATCGCTCAACGGTACAGCTACGACATCGCATTCACGTGCTCTCAGTGGCCTTACAGCTTCTACAACATATCACTACCGAGTAGTGTCAGTATATAGTCTCGGTAACACAACAAATGGTATAGACCAGACATTCACAACAACTGCGACACCAGATATTACGGTACCGACTGTAAGCCTCACAGCACCGACAAACGCATCAACAGTTTCAGGTGCATCTGTCGCTGTATCAGCAACAGCATCAGATAACATTGGTGTCGTTGGTGTTAAGTTCTATGTTGATTCGACGCTCATTGGTTCAGAAGATACTACATCGCCATATGCAGTCACATTTGACTCTACTTCAGTATCGTCTGGCTCACATACGCTCATTGCAGTAGCACGAGACGCAGCAGGCAATATCGCGACATCTTCTTCTGTATCAGTAACTGTAGACAACACAGGTCCAGTCATCTCATCTGTTAGTGCTGGTACACCTGGCTATGCCACAGCAACAATCTCGTGGACAACAAACGAAGCCGCAACTTCGATGGTTGAATATGGTTTGACATCAACATATACCGCTTCGTCAACAGTAAATCTTACAGCGACAACATCGCATTCACGGGCTTTGACAGGTCTTTCAGCTTCTACAACATATCACTACCGAGTAGTGTCAGTAGATGGACAGGGAAATAGAACAAACGGTACAGATCAAACATTCATCACAACAACAGCACCAGATATCACGGCGCCATCTGTACTTCTCACCGCGCCAGCAGAAGGTGAGCTTGTATACGGGACATCGACAATCTCTGCTACTGCATCCGATGATGTCGCCGTAGCAGGAGTACGATTCTATATTGATGGAGTTGCGATTGCCGCAGAAGATACATCTTCACCATTTACTCTCAACTTCAACACAGCATTGTATTCAAACGCTTCGCATGCACTTATTGCTGTAGCTCGAGATAGCTCAAACAATTACGCTACATCAGGATCTGTATCAATTACAATCAATAATAGTTCACCAGTTGTATCTGCGGTAAGTGCTGGAACACCAGGATCTACATCGGCAACAATCACTTGGACAACAGACAAACCTTCGACATCACAAGTAGAGTATGGTATTTCTACGACGTATCTCGCGTCATCAACTCTTGATCTTGCAACAACAACAAATCACTCAATTGCTTTGTTATCACTTCGATCATGTACCTTCTACAACTACCGAGTTATATCAGTTGATACTCAGGGCAATAGAGTAAATGGATCAAATTCTACATTCACAACAGATGGTTGTGTGGGTAATGCTGACGTATCGTCTACAACTGTTCAGACGGTTTCAACTTCAACAGGAGGATCAACAAGTCTTACAACAAACACTCGAACACTTGAACTTACAATTCCTACAAACTTTGCATCTTCAAGTGCAACATTTCAGATCAAGCAAATTGATTCAAGTGAAGTTGTAGCGAGTATTGGTTCAGCTAGTGGAAAGACTGTCGTACCAAATCTTACATACGACCTTCAAGCATATTCAAACCTCAGTACAAATATCACAACCTTCGCTCAACCAATCACCCTTACATTCTCTTATTCAGATAACGATGTGCGAGGCTTCAATGAAGCGTCACTCGTTATCTACCGATGGAGTGGATCATCATGGGATGCATTGTCAGATTGTGTAGTAGATACAGACGCGAACAGAATCACATGTTCTACAAGTCATTTCTCAACATACGGTATCTTTGGTGACTCATCTGGGTCAGTATCTGCACCAAAATCAACAACAATAGCTCCACTCTCAGGTTCATCATCTGGAGGTCGACCTATGGTTATATCTCAGACAACAACAGTAGGCGGTACTGTTACATCTACAACTACATCGACTGTGGGTAGTACAAAGTATGTGTTTGCTCGGAACTTAAAGGTAGGTAGTTCAGGAGCCGATGTACTTCAGCTTCAGAAGTTCTTGAATTCAAACGGCTTCATCATTGCACGAACTGGCGCTGGCTCAACAGGCAAAGAAACAACATTGTACGGTGCGGCCACAAAAGCAGCAGTCAAAGCGTTCCAAGAAAAGTATCGAACGGACATTCTTGTACCAAATCGTCTCAAGAACGGAACAGGAGAGTTTGCAACAGCTACTCGAACATTCCTCAATAAACTTGTGAGTAAAAAATAAAACAAAAAAACACTCAGTAACGAGTGTTTTTTTTGTTTATGAAATTTTTTGAGCGTAGACACTAATACTTCGTCGTTTTGCTGCACCGTTGGTACGAAGGTGTCCGTGAGATTTATGAATTTTGTGGATGAGAAATTTGTCAGAAAGAATGTCTACAATTTCTTCTTCAGTAAATACGTGTTCGGCTACGCCAATCTTTGGGTGAATGTATGAGCCGGCTTCAGCTGCTGGAAAGTCTGTGAGAAGTCGCTTGGCATGTTTGTCCTCATCAAGAAGGAATGTTTTGAAAAAGAGCCACCCACCTGGTTTGAGGATTCGAGCAATTTCGTTTTTGAATTCGATTCGTTGTGTTTCGTTGAGGAAGTGTGAGGTCATCATGTCGAGGACGAGTACTTGGGATTCGTCAGGAAGGGGTACAGGGTCGGCGATAGATTGAACTGCGTAGGAGAGAGGAAGGTCAGTACTTCGCTTCTTGGCTTGTGCAATGGCTTCTGCCGAGATATCACAACCAAACCCACGCATGCCGTAGGTCTGTGAAAGATAGATGAGATTTCGTCCATTTCCACAGCCAAGATCGGCTACAGAAGAGAGGGGATTGAAAAATAGCCGTCCGTGGTCTCTTTCCACGTATCTTGTGAATTTCATAAGGTCTTCACTCGGATTTGAAGAAATAGCCAAGTTATCGGCATCTTTGTATTCATTATCCCAGAAGCCTTCTTTTTGCTTCTTTACGAGGTGAGGTTGGTAGCGGTCTTTCCGTTTCATGGCCTCATTAGAGCATAAAATTTGTATTTTGCCAAATTTACTGTATACTCTTTTTATCTATGACTCAATCCAACCAAAATGACATCTACGTGTACGGTAAGCATGCTGTAACAGAAGCTCTCAAGAATGCTCCTAAAACGCTCAAAAAAGTGTTTGTAGAAGACGGTCCTGTAGACAACGACCTCCTCGCACTTGTTCGAAAATCATCTGTACCTATTTCATATTTTGCTCCTGGTAAGCTTCCAAAAGAAGTGGTTGTTTATAATGACTCAAAAATTGTACATCAAGGTGTGATTGGTATTGTTGCAGCTGATGTACTCATAAAACCTTTTAAAGAATTTTTATCAAAACTTCAGGTAACTCCTGATACATGTCTCGTTCTCCTTGGAGAGATTCAAGATCCTCAGAACGTAGGTGCTGTTATCCGATCAGCAGCTGCTTTTGGTGTCAAAGGTGTACTTATTCCTGAACACAACCAAGCTCAGATTTCTGGTACAGTCGTAAAAGTTTCTGCTGGTATGGCATTTCGTGTGCCTCTCGTTACAGTAGGGAATGTGCAGGTAGCAATCAAAGATCTCAAGGATAAAGGATTCTGGATTTATGGACTCGATGGAAGTGCAGAAAAATCTTTATCTACAGAAACATTCGATGCGCCAACTGTATTTATCTTAGGAAACGAAGCCACTGGTATTCGAGAAAAAACACTCGAACATTGTGATATTCCACTTTCTATTCCAATGGCAAAAGAATGTGAATCGCTCAACGCTGCTGCCTCAGCTTCTGTGGCTCTCTATGCATGGAGTTCACAGCACAAAGGATCGCTTGGATTGAAGTAAGTACTATCAAATCTTATTTACACAAAGACGATGAAAGGCGCGGTCCCAGGGGGACCGCGCCTTTTAAGTGCTTCATTTTGTTTCGCTACTTTGCAGGTTCACCACTCACACCGGGACGGAGAAGTATTCAGCATTTGCAAACTGCCGAGTGTGCCCATCGTAACCCGAGAGAGTGATTCCGTCGCAATTCCTTAGGGAGAGTGTGTTGCAGAGACGACGAGATGTGACGCTAGTTACCATTTCTGCACAGATCATTTGAATCAAAGTATCATGGCAGAATACAACGAAGTGAATTGGTGTATCAGACGCAGGTTTTGCATCCAATAAGACGGCTTCAATTGCCTCATAGATGCTCTTACGCATAGCCCAGATGACTTGCAGTGCCAGATGGTGATTCGGATGATGAAAGTATTCGGCCGCAGTGACGCGTCCCATGTCTCGAATCATGTTATCGAAAGCCGTTTCTTGGTCTGAAAGTTGGGTGCGGTAGAGGTCTTCGACAACCACCGGAGTCACACTTACCAGTTGACTCAAATGCAAAGCACACTCGATACAGCGTTGTGCTGGACTTGTGAATATGCCGAAAATAGGATTTTTTGCCAGGGCTTGTGCTACAGCCGAGGCTTGCTTGCCTCCGAGCGCTGTAAGCTGTCGGCCTTTATCTTCTTCAATTGTAGAACAGTCGGCTGCCTCGCCATGTCTTACGAAGGTGAGTGTTAGTTGGTGTTGCGGAGTATGATTCATGGAATTATGTATGTAGATTGATGTGACAGGAGAAAAGACCTCGAACCTGCTTCGTGTTGAAACATATGAATGGTGAAAAGATCTTTTGCCAAAAGAATACCACAATATCTTAGAATATCAATACTTGTACTACGGGCTGTACAAAACATACCTTTTCTCAAAGTAGAAATAAGACTACAATAGAGGTACTACTTGTATGAAACATCTTATAGAAAAGGTTGTTAGTATTCCTGCCAAAAACGTTGGTCGTACAATTCACTTCTCAAAATATTTGAGTCGGCTCATTATGGACCGAAAGTCTATAAAGGCGGCAGAAGATTATTGGAAAAAATTAGGTCCAGGGCTTACCACGGGTGCAGCTGATGACGATCCTTCAGGTATCGCTACATATTCTCAGGCTGGTGCACAATACGGATATGGATATACATGGATGGCAATTGCCACATATCCTCTTATGGCTGTAGTGCAAGAAATGTGTGCACGAATCGGTCTTGTAAGTGGAGAAGGCCTTGCTGCCAATATTCGAAATCTCTATTCAAAAAAGTTTTTGTATGTTGTGACTCTGTTACTTTTCATTGCAAATACATTCAATATCGGTGCCAACCTTGGGGCAATGGCCAAAGCAACACAACTTGTATTTCCATCAGTATCTTTTCCACTTCTTGTTATAGGTTTTACAGTGCTCAGTCTCTTGCTTCAAATTTTTACATCATACAAAACATACGCGAGTTACCTCAAATGGCTTGCTCTCATTTTATTTGCGTACATTATCACTGCGTTTACGATCGACCTCAATTGGACGGCTATTTTTACACAGACATTCCTCCCAACAATTCAGTTCAATAAAGAGACCATACTCATCATTGCCGCGATACTCGGTACAACTATTTCACCGTATTTATTCTTTTGGCAAACATCACAAGAAGTTGAAGAAAAGATCTTAAAAAAGAGTGAACGAATAACGTTTACTGGCGAAGTAGAAGATGTAGAACCAATTACAAAAGGAGAAATCAAAACAATGCGGATTGATGTATGGACAGGAATGTTCATTTCAAATCTCGTGATGTTCTTTATTATGGTGGTATGCGGTGCGACTCTATTTGAACATGGTATTACAAATATTGGTACAGCTGCAGACGCGGCAAATGCTCTTCGACCTTTGGCAGGCGATGGCGCATATCTTCTTTTTGCTATGGGCATCATTGGTACGGGACTCCTCGCCGTACCAATTCTCGCTGGTTCTACATCGTATGCAATTTCTGAAAGTTTTAACTGGCGATATGGGTTGTATCGAAAGTTCCGAGAAGCATCAGCGTTTTACTTGGTCATCATCGCTTCTATGGTTGTAGGGTTGATCATGAACTTTACATCTATTGATCCGATCAAAGCACTCATTTATTCAGCGGTGCTCAACTGTCTGGTAGCACCACTAGTTCTTGTTTTTATTGTACTGGTGAGCAGCAACAAAAAAGTCATGAAACAGCACGTGAACAAACCGCTCACAACCTTTATTGGATGGGCGGTCACACTTCTTATGTTTGTTGTTGCGGGAGCTGTATTGTTTGTATAATTATTGATATTGTGTTGGTCGTAAACTGAACTCAATACTAGAAATAGCAAAATAAGATAGTAAAACGGCCCGGACTCTTGCAGAGTCCGGGCCGTTGAATTTGTGACAAGGAACAGGTCGTGTGAACTTAGACCTCGCCGAGAACGCCCATAAGGTAATTGTCGTGGAGCCTTTGAAGTTCTCCTTCTTTTGCGAGGATTGGGTCAACCGGTTTCCACGAAATCGTCCTACCTGCGTAGAACGGTTCGGCCCCGCCGATGAGCAGAGGCACTTCCCATGGTTCGCGCACGAGCTCGAACGTGTTGTTCGGATCGAGGTCGGTGATGCCAGCGTAAGCCGCACCGTTTTCTACCGTGAACGCACGAAACGCTGGGTGATCCAGCTTTCCGTTTTGCTCAAACAGCTCAACGACGAGCGCCGCTAGCGTTGGTATAGAAAACACACCTGGACATCCGCACGAGCAGAGTTTTGTCGGCCCCAAATGAAGAGCCGAATCTGGACCGAAGTGAAACTTCCTGTTTGCCGTTTGATCGGCGTTCAAGACAACGCGTTGGATAGCGTCGCGGTCGTCAAATGTCTGCAATGGTGGACGGCAGTGGTTCCACGGGTTGAGTCCTGTCCGACCACTCTTTTGTGGCCGCCATTCGAGCACATCGTTGCGCGTGCTGATTGCATGGTGGAGTGTGATACCCGCCGTGATATTTGCCGGTTGTTCACCAACAAACTCGAGCATGCGCCTTGTCGAAACGTGCTCGATATTGAACCGTGCCCCCGGAAAATCAGCGACGAGCGGTCGCAGAGCTTTTTCGAGAAACGTTTCTTCACGAGCGTAGGTGTCGATGTTGCCACCTGGTTGTTCGCAGTGGAGTGCGATGACGAAGCCCGCTTCGGCTGCAGCCTGAATGGCGGGATACATGACGTTGAAGTCAGTGAACCCACCAGTTTCGCTGAAGGTGACCCCGTCGGGCCATACCTTTACGACCCAGGCACCGGCTTGCTTCGCTGCGGACAGTATTGCTTTGTCGGTCTTGGGTGTGAGCTTCATGGCGATGCTGTGACGCATCTGTGCGGCCGATATGTTTTGCGCGGCCGTAATGCTTGTGACTGCTTCATGATATCGCATGAAGTCTTGAACGCTTAGGATGCCACCTTTCGGATCTTCCTCAGTGTTGCCCATCCATACTTCATGTTGTGCGCAGCTTGCGGTGAGGCTTACTGCAGTGAACATGCGATTGATGGTAGTATCTTTTCCCGTTGCTCGGGGAAAAATGTCCCGTCCGTGACCATGGGTCAAGACGAATTTTTCGAAACGGCGAGTGTCGCTAGTTGGATTCATGATTGGAGTTTCTGTGTGTAGTTGAGTTGTTTGTCGTTTAGTATTCGATGATTTCTTGATGAGTGTTGTTTTCGTCAAATCTGGAATTCCATACCTTGACGTAATTAGTTGGAACTGTGGGGCGTCCGATATGGATTGACCCAAAGCTTACTGCTTTTGCGCCCATGTCAAATAGCTCTGGGATGTCAAAGTAATTCCAGACGCTGGGACCAATGACTGGAATTTTGTTTCCGGGTTGGTGAACAATCGCTGAGACTGCTTCCCAGTTTTTTGCTTGGGCAGCTTTTCCTGAGACGCCGCCTCCGCCACCACCGACTCGTTGTTCGAGGCGATGAAGGGGACTGCGATGTTCAGGGAATGCCATTTCCCAAGGGACACTGTTGAGTGATACAGCCTCGACTGGCAAGCCCCGATGCTGAAACTCCGCGAGGAGTTCCAGGTAGGGCATGTTGACCGATGCTTTGAAGATAATCGGATGCTCAGAAACATTGCAGACTGCTTCGACAGCATCTACGATGTCCGGGATGCTTTGGGCACCCGGTTTTGCGTTGGGGCAGGAGAAGTTGATTTCAACTCCTACCAAATCGCATTTGTTGAACATCGGTATCATAGCCAGAAGTTCTGCTTTGTTGCCAAAGGCAGAACCCATCAGATTGATGGAACGGCGGTCGACTTTGCTGCCGACAGCGCGATACCACCAGTCCATGCCGGGGTTGGTAAGGCCAACTTTGTTGACCCAGCCTTTCGCGATAGGCCAAACGCAGGTCCACGGATGCCACCAGCTCAGATTGCCTGGGCGTGGATCTTTCGTGATGCTTTTGGCCACGATGGTGAAGAGTCTGGTGTCGATAAGACCCAGGTTGACGAGGAAGCGCTCCCACGGCCAGCCACGGCCATCGAAGGCCAGGGCGCCGGAGGCGACCATAAACGAAAAACGATGCCTATTGCTAAGCACAATTTCAGGAGTTTGATGAGTAGACATAAGTAATGATGACTATATGGAGTTGTGTTGTGTTTGTTTTTTGAGGGAGAGTTCTGTTCCTTGTTGTTAAAGTACAGAGCTGGCAAAACTATACATTTAAAATCAGAAAATATCAATACTTTCTAGATGAAGTATATGTACGACACTCATTACGACTGGCCAGCACTTTTTCCTGCCACTTGGCCGGTAGTCCAGCACAGTTGTAGACTGAATCCTCCAGAAGGTCTGTCTATATTGAGCACATCACCGATAATGTATAAGTTGGGATAGAGACGAGACTGCATTGTTTTAAAATCAATTTCTTCGAGTACAACACCACCGCTCGCAATAATTGCTTTGTCTGTTCCTAAAAGATGAGACGCTGTCATATTGAGGTGCTTGAGTGTTGTGACAAGACGGAGTCGTTCATCACGAGTGACACTGTGACAAAATGTATCAAGAGAAATATCAGACTTTTCAATCACTGTATCTACAAGAGAAGAAAGAATTAGCTCATCGAGACAATTTTTTAATTTCTTACCGTTATTGGTTTTGAATACTTCTTGAAGTCGTGTGTTGAGCTTTCCGTAATCGAGAGAGGGAAGAAGGTCAAGTGAAATAACCGTCTCGCCATATTTGAGAAGCTCACCAATATCTTTACTGAGATTTAAAATTGTTGGTCCGCTAATACCGAAATGTGTAAAAAGAATTTTACCTTTTTTTGATTCTTGCTTCACGTTGTTTTGGAGAAGAGTAATCTTAACTTCTGGGAGAGTTACTCCTTGTAACCCTTTTGCCCATGAGTCTTTGACTGCCACTGGCACAAGAGATGGAGTAGGATCTATCACAGAATGACCAATTTTTTTGAGCCACTTGAATCCATCACCGGTTGAACCCGTCTCAGGTCGAGATGTTCCGCCCGTAGCCAGTATGAATTTTTTACCCAAAATACGAGTGCCGTCTTTGAGTTCGACTGAGTTTATCTTTTTTTGATCAGAATGTAATGAGTCTTCAGGTACGAATCCTTTTACTTCAGCATTGAAGCGCACTTCTACACCGCCAGTCTTTATATATTCGATGAGAGTTTGTTGAACTGAAGATGCTTTTTCTGTAATAGGAAATACACGTTGCTCAGCTTCTTCTTTTGTCAGAAGCTGTCGTGAGTGAAAGAAATCGAGCGTTTCTTGCACTGCCCATTCTGAAAATGCTGAAAACAAAAATTTGTCACTTCCTTTAAATCGCGAGAGGAGTTTTCGTGTATCAAATTCTGCATTTGTGATATTACATCTTCCTCCGCCTGTAATGAGGAGCTTTTTACCAAGAATAGGGTTTTTTTCGAGGAGGAGTACTTGAGCACCAGAGGCCGCCGCACGTCCTGCAGCCATCATACCAGCCGGCCCACCACCAACTACAACAACATCCCACAGAATATCTGCGTTTATGTTTGCGCCTTCTTGTGACGATGTTGTTTTCATATATGCGTATCCTAGCATGTATAGGCTATTTGAGTGAAGAAGTAGGTAGAAATCGGCTTAAAAAGTAATATAATATAAAGCAGGATGAATCAATTATTAACGCATCAGTATACAAAACTTTTATACAAAGTAGCGGCTTTTGTGTTAGTTCTTATACTCAGTTTTCTCTACTTATTACCCTATATCGGTGTTGCTTCAACAACGATCTCTTCTTGTACCACTCTTTCAACTCCAAATGAAACATATACACTTACCTCAAATATCTCAGGGAGTGGCAATTGTCTTATTGTAAACGCAGATAATATCGTTATTGATGGAGCTGGATACGCACTATTTGGCAATATTAATGTCGCAACAAATCCACTCACATCAAGTTACAGTCTTGAAGTAAAAAACATCACAGTTCATGGTTCAGTGTCAGCTGATGGTTCTCCAGTCATGAATGGTTCTTCTTCAGGAGGAAACGGTGGAAATTTATTTATTCATAACTCAACAATAGAAGGAAATGTTTCTGCAAATGGTGGAGCGCCAAGTGCACAAGATGGCGCAGGTGGATCAGGAGGAACTATTAAACTTTTGGCAACGACAGTAAATGGAACTGTTACTGCACTAGGACATCTTGGTATGGATGGAGTAGACGGATTAAATGGTGCGCCAGGTACCGACGGTGTAGATGGACAAAATGGTATAGACGGTGAAGCTGGTCCTGATGGTATGCCCGGATCAAATGGTTCTGATGATAGTTTTTTCCCAACATATGGCGGAAGTGGAACAGGTGGTGGTAGTGGTCTTTATGGAGGTGTAGGAACTGATGCACTGAGCGGTGGTACTGATGGTCAGGCTGGTGAAAACGGTACAAGTGGTGGAAATGGAGGAAGTGGAGGTGTTATACGAGTTATAAATAGTACAGTAACATCTACTGTGTTTGCTAATGCCGGTGCTGGAGGTCACGGGGGCAATGGAGGAAACGGTGGAAATGGTGGAAATGGTGGACGAGGTGGAAACGGTGGGAATGGTGGTGCTGGAGGTATTGGCGGTGCTGGAGGAAATGGAGGAAATGGTGGAAACGCAACAACAGATGGATTCGGTGCTGATGGAGGCAATGGAGGAGATGGTGGCCCTGGAGGTCCTGGTGGACAAGCTGGAAATTCTACAATGGTAGGAGGAAATGGTGGAAATGGTGGAACAGGAGGCAATGGAGGAGCTGCGGGAAATGGCGGTACTATTTATGTTTATAATAGTAATATTGGTCAATTAGATGTGTCTTATATTGCTGGAGGTAACCAAGGAAGTGGTGGAACAGGAAGCAACGGTGGAGCTGGAGGCCAGTGTGGATCGCCTGGAAATGGCGGGGCGGGAGGGCCAGGAGGAAGTGGTGGTAATGGTGGAACTGGTGATCAAGGTAATGGTCAGGATGGTCAGCCTGGTCTTACTGGTTCATCAGGTTCTCCTGGTGCTGTTGGGTATTCTTGTACTGGTAGCGGAGGTAGTAGTGGCTCTTCAGGAAGTGATGGTACCAGAGGGCAAGATGGACTAGCAGGAAGTATAAACTCTATTCCAACTGTACAAATTACAAGTGCAACAATAAATGGAAATGTCCTTCAACTTCATTACTCAAGTTCAGATGATGTTACCGTTGTAGACTTGAGTTCTCTGACATTTAAAAAAAATGGGGTCAACTTTGATCCAGGATCTATCAGTGTATCTGGTACTGCTGGAAGTGGTCTTATGCAGCTTATACTTTCAAATAGTATAAATAATGAAGATACCTTCACTATGAGTGATAGAGGAGAATTCGCTCATTTGGAAAGTGAAGATAGTTCATACTTCACACCACTAACAGACTTTGCAGTTACAAACGTATCAACAGATACAGTTCCACCGACACTTCAAGCTGCACAGATAAGTAATGGTCAAATAAAATTAGATTTTAGTGAAGAGATACATGTTGCGGGAACTATTGTGGTAAAGAAAAATGGCGTGCTTTGGTTTACAACTTCAAATTTCACAACAAATGTAAGTTCTAGTGTATTTGATGCTCCAAATACTCCAGGTGCGAGTGACACTATTACTCTTTCTTTTGTTGGTAGTGTCGTATATGACTTAATAGGAAATAATTCCCTTGGTGTAAGTGATTATGCTGTTGTAAATAAAGAAAAACCAACTCTTACGAACGCCTCAGTCTCACAGTCAGCTGTTTCGCTTACATTTGATGCGCCTGTTGCAATCCAAAGTCTTACGGGAGTTACAATTCAGCAAGGAAGTACGCCACTTTCTATTGTAAGTTCTAGTGTTTCATCAAGTACAGTAACACTCAATCTCAACACAGATATTTCTCCAGAACTTACATATACTATTTCATATGGTGGAAACTTTGTGTATAAAACAGTAGTGTTCGGTGCATTTGCCGCTACAACAACAAACTACACACTTGTAAATTCATCAGAGTCGAGTGCTCCAAGTATTTCTAATGTAACTATAAGTAGTTTGAGTGATACGAGTTCTTTGATTTCTTGGGATACAAACGAAGGTGCAGATAGCTTAGTAGAGTATGGCCTCACATCTTTGTATACGTCTTCTTCAACTCTAAATAGTGCATATACTATGTCGCACAGTATAAGAATTTCGAATTTGTCTCCACAGACTACATATCATTACCGTGTCATTTCAAAAGATTTCTTTGGAAATATATCGACATCATCTGATGCTCAATTTACAACGACTGCTTCAGCACCAGCTGTGGTTCCTGGCTCAGTTTCATATTCAAGTGGTGGATCATCTGCCTCATCTATTGCAGTTCAGTCTGTACAGCAAGTAGCTCCTCCACAAGTTGTGACTCCGCCTGTAGTAGTAGAGTCAAAACCTAAACCAAAACCGAAGCCAATTGTAAAACCAGTTGCTAAAGTGACTTCTAAGCCGACTCCAAAGACAATTCAAGAACCAATTTCAGATTCAACAGAACCAACTTCAAACTATAGTCCTGATGTATTTAACCCTACTAATTCAAACGTTGGTGGAAATTCAGCACCGAGCAATGCCGGCAATGCAGGCACTGGAGGTTCTGGTGGTGCTGGTGGTGCTGGATCAGGATCTCAAGGGTTAGTAAAAACACCAACTGCTTCGTCTACACGTTCAACTACAACCGTACCGACTCAAACACGTAAGCCTGTTACTCCAAAACAAGCAGAGCCAGAGTCTTCATATGAACAGCCAACAGTATCGACATTTATTCTGAAGAGCCTCAAAGAGTCTGTACTCTATGTGGGGACAAATGTCTCAAGCTATATTCAGACTATCTTTAAGAAATTCGGAGAACTCTTTTGATACATGATAAAATAGGGGGATATGCCATATATTGGACTCAGCACAAAGGAAGCACAAGATAGAATTATCCAGTACGGAAAAAACGTATTTATTGAGCGAGAAAAGCAATCTGCCTTCAGTACATTTCTCGAGGAGTTTAAAAGTCCTCTCATTATCATGCTTATTGTTGCTGCGATAATTTCTTTTATCTCAGGTTCAACGATTAGTGGGGTTCTTATTCTTGTTATTATTTTGGCCAGCTCATGTATTGATTTTGTTATTTCATATAAATCTCAGAAAGCTGCTGATGCGTTGGCCAATCAGATTATGGCAAAGGCGTTGGTGATTCGAGACGGAGTTGAACAAGAAATTCCTGTGTCAGATATAGTACCTGGTGATATCGCAATTTTACAGGCAGGTAGCGTTGTGCCAGCCGACGGTATCGTTGTCGAAGGCCATGATTTTTATACAAATGAATCGTCTCTTACCGGTGAATCTGCTCCTGTTGAAAAACTTATAGGTGCAGAAGTGTATCTTGGAAGTGGGGTAGTATCAGGTCGAGTAAAAATTGAAGTGCAGCATACAGGCTACAACACAAAGTTTGCGAACATTGTTGCACTTCTTCAGAAACAAGAAACACCAGGTGAATTTGAACGAGGCATCGCACAGTTTAGTTATTTGATCACGCGTGTGGTTATTTTTATGACGGTATTTGTGTTTGTTGTATATGCAATCAAAGGACAAGATATTTTTGAATCTCTTATTTTTGCTTTAGCTCTTGCCGTAGGTATTACACCTGAGTTGCTACCGATGATCATTGCGTTGAATGTATCTAAGGCTTCAATTCGAATGTCACACAAAGGTGTCATTGTGAAAAAACTTTCAGCTATAGAGAACTTTGGAGGAATGAATATTTTGTGTACAGACAAGACGGGTACACTCACAGAAGACAAAATTACAGTTGTGCGGTGTGTAGATATACAAGGCAATGACTCTGATGAATTACTCCAATTGGCCTATATAGATAGTTCATTTCACACAGGTTCACGAAGTCCACTTGATGAAGCTATTGTTCAATTTAAACAATTCGATATTTCGCTCTACAAAAAAATAGATGAAATTCCTTTCGATTTTGAGAGACGACGAGATTCAATTGCGTTTGAAGGGCAAGGAAAACGAATGCTTATTTCTAAAGGATCTCCAGAATCTATTTTGGATATTACAGTTGTGACTCCTGAAGAAAAGATAAAAGCGTTAGCGTTGTTTGAATCACTGTCACAACAAGGATATAGAGTACTTGGGGTTGCAATGAAGACATTAGAAGCTGAGCAAAATACATTTTCAAAACAAGATGAGCAAAAGATGCAGTTTGGTGGTTTTATCACCTTTATTGATCCTCCAAAGCAAGACGTAAAAGAAGTGTTACTGGATCTCGAAAAGAGAAATATTGAGATTAAAGTTATTACAGGGGATCATCGGCTCATAGCAGAACAAATTGCATCGCAGGTAGGACTCGTGAGTAAGGGGACTGTGGAGGCATCAGAAGTTGATTCACTTTCAGATGAAGAATTGTCAGAAGTTGCTGAAAAGAATACATTGTTTGTTCGAGTAACTCCATTACAAAAAAACAAACTGATTGCTGCTCTTCAGCGAAAAGGGAATGTCGTAGGATATATGGGAGACGGTATCAATGACGCTCCAGCACTACGTACTGCTGATGTCGGAATTTCTGTGAACAATGCTGTTGATGTAGCAAAAGAAGCTGCTGATATTATTTTGCTTTCAAAGAGTCTGCAACAGCTTGTTGATGGAGTTGTAGAAGGTAGACGAACACTTGCCAATACAGTGAAGTACATCACAATGGCGGTGAGCTCAAACTTTGGAAACATGTTTTCAATGACAGGAGCTTCGCTCGTACTCCCATTTTTGCCTATGCTTCCAACACAGATTCTTCTCAATAACTTGCTCTATGAGAGTTCACAGTTTGCATTGACCTTTGATAACGTAGACGAAGATGTTTTGAATAAGCCGCATCCGTGGAATATTTCGTTCATAAAAAAGTTTATGTTTGTGTTTGGAGCTATGAGTTCAATCTTCGACTTTCTTGCCTTCTTTGTGTTGTACAAGGTGTTCTCGTTGTCAGGTAGTGGATTCCAGACTGGATGGTTTATCGAGTCATTTGCTTCGCAGACGTTGGTTATCTTCTTGATTCGATCTCGATTTAGTATCTTTAGTAAAAACCTAATGGGCAGTCGGGCTCACAAATGGGTAGTTATCTCGTCATGGACAGCTGTTATTATCGCTTGGATTGTGGCCCTCACTTCACTAGGTAAAGTATTTGGCTTCGCGACTATTTCTACTCCTGCTATTGCAGCCATCATCGGAATACTTATTGTGTACTATATCGCTGTTGAGATTACGAAGTATTTCTTTTATCGAAAGTTTGCAACAGAAGCCCGAGCATAAGGCTAGTTAATAGTTTTTTAAGAATTGTTTCATCTTTGTGCTTTCATCGATAGCTTTTTGTGCAGCATTCTGCTGTGATTGTATGAGTGGATAAAGGTACGAGCAAGAAGGATACGAAGATAGCTTTGATTTTTGTGATTTTTCTAAAACTCCATATTCCTCTAGCTTATATAGATATTTTTTTGCCTGCTCGCAGTTATCGATAATGATTTTTGCAACACTGTTTATTACTTTGCTCCAAAAGATTGAATCAAGCTTTGATTTATTCTTTATAAAAAATTGAGTGGCTGATCCTCTGGATGTATGAGGTTTTTTAGTCGAAGCAAAAGCACTATCTATAACAAAGGAGTTGACGATGGTAAGGTGACCACATGTAAGATCTTCATACCAATCGTGAGCATCGTCGTTGAGTTGGCGAGCAATCAAGTAATGTCTGAAGTAGTTCTCGAGTGCTTTATATTCTTTTGATGAAGTTTTAAAGCCAAGTTTGTAGAGTACTGCTAGCGGTCCAAACGCATGTCCAAAAGACTTTTTATATAGTATTTCCAGGGTATGTTGTATATCTTGTGAAATATTCCTACTTTTTACTAGTATGTCTTTTACACTAAAAGCTCCTTTGCGAATGCCGACATGAAAGTGTTCATGCTCAAAGTCATTTGCGAATTCAAGCTCAGTCATATATTTAAGAAATACAGGATTAAATTCAGAATAAATATAGGAAACAGAATGAAGACAACTTGCTAGGAGAGGAAGTAAATGTGTATTCTTGCTGTCGTCAAAAATATCATCGTACACACAGTACGCAGTCCAGCCCAAGAGGTTGGCAACACCGAGTTCATATATAAATTGATTGGTAAGAAGGCCTCTCTTTACTGTGTTTTGAGTGAGAGATGAATAAAATCTATAGGCAAGAAGACATATTTCACTATGAGGAACTGATGCAGATACTGCACTCATAGTATCTTTATGTTGTGGTATGTGTTTTAAATACCTAGCAGCAATTTTTTTAATCTTGTCTTCAACTAGATTTTCTTGTACTGATATTTTGTTTTGCATTATCAAGTGTTCTTCTTTTTCATATTGCTTTATATAGGTGTCTAAGGCAAAACAACAGAATGCTAGCGTCACTGAGTCAGATCCGGCGTAGTATGTTTTTGATTGAATACTCGGATCAATGCAGTAAGCACTGGCAGTCCAACGACCTGAGGTGTGAAGCGATAAAAGCTGCTGTATATCTTTTTTAATTTTATGTGAATACAGACCTAATGAGAGTTGAATAAGTATTTTGAAAGATAGTTGTAGTGCGGAAAGCTTATTTATATTTGAAGAATACGTGCTTTGAAGATGTCTAATGATTGTTTGAGAATAGTTTCCTTTATAGTTTCTTGATATAAAAAAAAGGGAAGTGAGCTCATCTGGATAGTATTTTGAAGTCCATTTTTTTGCATGTATCTGCTGATCAATATACTTAGTCACTTGTTCAAGATGTATTTCCTGAAGCGAAAGAAAATGTGAAATATTCGCATTAACTACTATGTCTATGTCTTTCCATATAGTTGAAGCCGTAGATTCCACAATCCAAGTTCTATACGGGCCACCTGGTTGTGATTCTGTATGTGTGAGAGCCTGAACACAGTAAGAAAGTACAGTGCCGTCTATAATTGAGCTGTCATGTAGTAAGAGAGCACTCAGTGAGCACATCGTGTCATCAAGGTCTTCAGGATAGGGTTTGTCTTTATATTCTGATGACTTCCGAGACCAGTAATTCCAAGTCCAGCGTGGACTTTTTTCCGTAAGAATATAAGAGGCTAACTTATTGCATATCGGTTGAGACTTATTTTTAGTTTGCCTCTCACTAAGTGATGAGAGGCAAGAAAGGATAAGTGCATTTGAAAAAACAGTACTATATGATTTTACTGATGAATGTGAGAAGTCATATTGGTCGGGGCTTGAGTAATTCAAAAAGCTTCCATCTGGTTGCTGATGTTTCTTGAGCTTCTCTATGCTCGACGTAATTGCTTGCCTACACTTTTGAAGTGTTCTGTTCATCTTGAGAGGTATCTAGTGAAAGGGGAATAAGTACCTCAAAAATTGTACCGAGTGGTTCTTGAGATGATACAGAAATCGTGCCTTTAAAGTCGCGTTCTATAATATGTTTTGTTGTAGATAGTCCAAGACCCGACCCTTTCGACGAATGCTTTGTTGTGAAGAATGGCTCAAATATTTCTTTTTGAATCTCTATAGATATGCCGATACCAAAATCTTTTACAGTGAACACTATCTGTTTTGTAGATGTAGCAAGTTCGATAAGTACAATTCGTGAATTTGTTGACTCAAAACCATCGTATGCATCAATGGCGTTTGAGATAAGGTTTGTAGCAATTTGATGAAATTTAATTGAACTGCCGTACATATTTATGTTATCTACTTCAATAAACAACATCTGTACATTGTTCTTTTTTGCCTTGTATTCGAGCACTGTAATTGCCGCTTGAATTTCTTCATTAAGACAAAATGTACTTGGTGAGTTATTCATTTGTATTTGTTTTCTTACTGTAGCAATATACGTTTCCATTTTTGCACTAGCTGTCAGTGCTTTCTGAATATATGCCTGCATTTCGGGCGTATGAGCTTCCTGTACCGATTTAAGGAGACCTACATTGAGAGATAGGGCATTGAGGGGGTTAATAAGGTCGTGAAATACACCTGATGAAAGTCGTCCAAATTCCACAAATCGATAGAGTTCTGACATCTTTTCTAATTGAGCTTTGCGAAGTGCTTGGGTTCGTTCATCTACTTTTATTTCAAGAAGGTCTCTCTCTTTTATAAGATCAGCTTCTGACGATCTGGCCCTGTGAAGCGACTTCTCGATTTCTCTATTAGAGAGCCACGAAATAATGAGGATAACAAAAAGAAGTAGGGAATACTCGACAGCGTCGCCAAGGACAAAGACTTCTTTTTTCCAGTGTGTGTCAGGCAGAATTTTGTTTGCTTGTTCAAGGTAACCGAGAGTAGTAATTGTCGCAAATATTAATCCTCCCATTACAAATGAAAACCTTGTACTTATGAGTATGCTGGAAATAACTATTACTAAGGCAAACCCGAGAAGTGCTGCCGGAAGATTCGGTCCCCATCGGGCAGAGGCGTATGTGTTTCCTATGAAATACAAGAATACGATGCTATATGATGAAATATTTGAGTATCCTTTTCTTGATAGCCAATAAAGACTACAAAATAATATTGTAAATATATTAAATACTAAGAGGGATACTCCTGTCCGATGTATGCCTCTACTAAATATTTCTAATATTATAAATATATTTGACCAGGTCAGAAGACCAATTGACCCGATTAGAATAACATTAAGTATAAATTCTTTTCGTCTGGAGTCTTCATTTGTTGAAATGGGCTGAACAAAACGTTCAAACAAAAAATGAATACCACAGCTCACAAGTTTAAATACTTTTTTTGATGCGGTATTCATTTTAGTTAAGTCTTGGTAACTATTTTGTAGCCCATGGATCAAATGCAACAGATTCTAAAGCATTAGCTTTAACCTGATTAAGGTTTCGACCTTGTTCATTCAATAAAACTTTTTTAATGATATTACTCATATTATTTTGTATTCGTTATATCTGATCGACTCTTCAGACTATGATGAGTATATTTCTGTATACATTAAATTTTAATAAATTTTTTATAAAAAAACTACAAAATTTGTACCTTCTTAGAATGAGTAGGACAGTTGACTATCCACCAAAAATCCTTAGAGTGAACACCAGGACAGTGTTGTCAGAAGTATTGTTAGCAGATTTAAATTAATTAGTATGAAAAAAACGGCTTATATTATAGCGATTTTGGCGGTATTTACCTTCTTCGCTCCAACAGAAAAAGCATCAGCAGCGTCTTATGGATACGGTGATGCTTTCAGTTATTATCAGTACCCAATTCCTTGGTATGTATATTTCGAGACTCCAAATGCGACTGCTCGAAACTATTATCCATCAAACTACTCTGTAGCTAATAACTCAGGTCCTCGATACTACTCAACAGGTTCAGGAAACAATGGTTACTACTCAGATGCATCAAATAACTGTCAGTACAGTTACTATGGATGCAGTTCAAATGGCAATGGGTTTAGTTCAGGTAATGGATACAACAACGGATATGGGTCTAATTCAAATCGCGGCAACGGAGGAGGATTTTCATCTTCAGCAAACAACACAACTTCTAATACTAGTAACCCAAGCTTCCACATCACAGGTACTGCACCTGTAACATTCACCTACATCGCAGAATAATTCTGATTCCGACTGTAGATGCAAAACAAAGGTTTGCCAAACAAGCTCAATAAACCGCCTCAACTGAGGCGGTTTTATTGTGTATACTAGTTGCATGAAAGAAAAACGATACTGGCTTATTAAATCAGAAGGGAACTGTTATTCAATTGATGACCTCAAACGAGATGTATCAACTCCTTGGACAGGTATCAGAAACTATCAGGCACGAAACTTTATGAGAGATGATATGCACATTGGTGACCTTGTTCTCTTCTATCATTCAATGTCAGAACCTACTGGAATTTACGGGATTGCAAAAGTGAGTTCAACACCACATCCTGATCTCACAGCGTTCGATAAAAAAGACGAGCACTATGATCCTAAATCAAAAAAAAAACAGCCCACATGGATGCTCGTGGATATGTCATTTGTAAAAAAGTTCAAAGAGCCAATTTCACTTGAAGCAATAAAAAAAGAATCAGCACTCGAAGACATGGTAGTGCGACAAAAGGGAAGTAGATTATCAGTTCAACC
Organism: Candidatus Parcubacteria bacterium; assembly: GCA_039795775.1. GTDB lineage: Bacteria > Patescibacteriota > Minisyncoccia > Phycocordibacterales > CAIZLB01 > JBDKLC01. The sequence goes on along the minus strand of JBDKLC010000005.1, from coordinate 461,389 downwards.
TGTCTCAAAAGAGCATTATTTGCATATTGTAGAAAATATGGCGAAATAGAGAATATTCGCAAAATCTCCTTCTAAAAATATAATGAAATAGTGGTAAGTGACATATATATGGCTCAACAAAGACATATGTTTTTAGTCACACATATATCTGTAATATTTCCAGATTGTGGCGTCATAACACATGTATAAGCGGCTTACGCTTTACACAATCAGATATAAACATAACTACAATCCCATGAAAAAGCTTACATTATCTTCCGTAGTTGTTGCCGTGGCTCTCGTGCTTGCTATAGGTTTCGCAACTGTGGCAGATGCACAGGTGACAACAACAACAACTGCTCAGCAACGAACAGTCATTATGAATGGCATGTGGCCTTACTTGAATGCTCGAACTGACATGTCTATGGGCATGACAGGAGCAGGAGTAGTCGCATTACAAAACTATCTCAATGCAGCAGATTTCCTTGGTGCAAACCAATACACACCTGGTGTCTTTGACCTAGCGACTAAAAATGCAGTTCAAAACTATCAGGCAAATTCACGTGTTATGTCTACTGGATACTTCGGTCCTCATTCTCAGGCTCATATGACAATCAGTCTTTTGTTCCGAGCTATGGGTGTGAATCGAATCTAACCATTACTTGGTCAATAGTTCCTACAAACAAAGGCTCTCGCAAGAGGGCTTTTGTTTTGCTACCATTTAACTAATCAACTAAATAAAATATATGTTTCCAATCATTCAACTTTTGATTTCAGCAGCAGCACTCTATGTCACATCACTTCTTGTTCCAGGCACTCGTGTTGGTGCTATGGGTGCTATTCTCGCAGCTATCGTACTTGCTATCGTAAATATCTTTATCAAACCGATTCTCGTTATCCTCACACTTCCGATCAACATCATTACACTTGGGCTTTTCACATTTGTAATCAACGGGTTACTTATCTTGCTTGTGGCTCGAGTCGTACCAGATTTCTCCGTTGTTGGTTTTGGTACAGCTATTATCTTTGCTATCGTCATGGCTCTCGTGAACGTAGTTTTTGGTATGTTTAAGTAGTTTGTCGGCAGCTTGCAATCTGGGGGTATCTGTTACAATGAACGTATGGCAGAACTTTCAGTTGAACAATTACGTCAGTTAGTAGCTGACGCAAAAAGCGGAAATACAGAGGCCTTTGGCCAGCTCTACAAGCTGTGCTATACGCCTCTTTTTCGTTACATCTATTTTAAGTTAGGACCTATTATTGCATCTAAACAAATTGCTGAAGATCTTACAGCTAATGTTTTTGTTAAGGCTTTTACATCTCTAGATAAGATGAAAACAGCATCTGGTTCGCCAATGATCTACTTCTATACTATTGCCCGAAATATAGTTATAGATTATCAACGAAAAAAGAAAGAAGACCATTTGCCTGAAGATTTCTCTATGGATGATTTTGAGACAGAGCAGGTGAGCCCTATCGACTTTTCTATTCTCAGAGAAAATAAGCAATTACTGACTGAAGCTCTTACCAAAATCTCCTCAGAGCAAAGAGAAATCATTACATTACGTTTCCTCCAAGAGCTGTCCACGGAAGAAATTATTGAAGTGACGGGTAAGTCAGCTGACGCTGTTCGTCAGTTACAGTCACGAGGACTACGGTCATTGCGTTTACTATTAATGTCGGACAAGAAATAATATGAGTAACCCTATCAACCAACCACAACATAACGATGCAGAGTTCGAAATCGAGCTCCAAGCTTATTTTGTGTCGCTTGATGGAGAAGAGACACAACCTTCCCCAAAAAGCCTTTCTGATATGCTTTCTCGTATTCCATTTCCGGCAGAGCATCCAATAAGCACACCATATATGACGCTTCCAAAGCGGGCATGGAAAGCAACAGTCCCTGTTGCCGTAGCCGCCCTTGTTCTCGGGGCTACACTTTACGGATACACATCTCGACTTTCACCAGCAGTGGTTGCTGCTATGAAAGATGTCGATGACCTCTCGGTTGCTGTTGCGTCTTCAGAAGAATTCAGTGATTCAACACTTAGTGAGGCTACATCAGAAGATGAGTATATTGCCTCTGCCTACAGTCAGACCATTAATGAATATTCAATAAATGAAAATGACTTCTAAACGAAAACGAGTAATTTCGACAGTTATCGGAGGTGCCCTTGTTATTACATTGGCTCAGCCGGGCATGGCGTTTGCAGACACGAGAGACAAGTCTCAAAAAAATATATCAAATGAATTTTGTCAGCAGACAACCTCATTACGAACATCTCTTCTTACAAAATTTTCAGACAAAGAACTTCACAAGCAAGCATCTTCTACTTCAATAATTAAAAAACTTTCTGATAAACGATCTCAGATTGATACGACACGTGCACAGTCTCGACAAAAAGAAGATGTTAAACGGACTTCACATTTCTCTGGTCTTGAAGCAAAAGCAACAACAGATGCTCAAAAGCAAGCAGTAGCCACATTCAAAACATCTGTTCAGACAGCTATCAACGCTCGACGAGTCGCAACAGATACTGCTATCAAAAATTATAGAACTGGTGTGGACGCGCTCATCGCACAAAATGGCACAACATCTTTGCAGATAAAGCAGAGACTGGCATCGTCGACAGTCGCTCTTGTAGACAAAGTGAAAGCGCGATGTGCACAAGGAGCTGATTCAAAGGACGTACGACTTGAGTTTAAATCAGGACTCGCAGAAATAAAAAATTCATTTAACTCTAATGTAAAAGATTTGAGTGCTGTAAAAACTCAAATTGAAGCGCTCGAAAAAATAAAAAAGGCTGCATTCGCAAAAGCAGATGCTGATTTTAAAATTGCATTTGATACAGCACGAACAGTCCTTAAGTCTGCACTAGGGCAGTAGATTAATCCGTTTCAAGGTAAGTATTCACTATCCGCCTCATAACTTGGGCGGATAGTGTTGTTATTGTGTATACTATTTATATGAATAAGCAGATGAGAAAGCTGATTACTGTTGCTCTGATTCTTATTATTTCTTTTTTCTTACAGCGTATTGATTCACAGTCGGGTCTTACGAGTGCTACTACACATCCGTCACAACCAGCCCAAGTAGCAACTGCTCTCGGATCAGATTTTTTTGTTGTTGCTCGTGTTGCAGATGGAGATACGTTTTCAGTGCAAGTGGGAACTACAACTGAAACTATAAGAATGATTGGAGTGAATACACCAGAGACTGTCGATCCACGAAGACCTGTTGAATGTTTTGGTAAAGAAGCATCTGCTTTTACAAAAAGTATATTGATGCATACCTCAGTACGGTTGGTTGCTGATACCACTCAGTCTAATAGAGACAAGTATGGACGCTTGTTACGATATGTATATTTAGAAGACGGAAGGTTGTTCAACCAACTCCTCATAGAAGAAGGATATGCGTATGAGTATACGTATGACAAACCATACCTCTATCAGCAGCAATTTAAAGATGCTCAAGTAACTGCAAAAAGTGCTAAAAAAGGACTTTGGGGCAATGCTCTTTGTGTATCCACAAGATAGTAGAAATAGGCATTTAGTATGACTTAAGGTGGTATAATAGTGGAGTCAGATTATTCGATTAATAGTTCAACTATGGCAAAAAATTTTGCACTTCTCTTCGGACTCGTATTTGTAGTAGTGGGCATTCTTGGTTTTGTGGGCGGATTGGGTATTGTTGGTCCAACAGGATTCTTCGTTACTGATACAGCTCATGACCTTGTACACCTTTTGAGTGGTATCGTTCTCGTTCTCGTTTCTGTTGCCGCTCCATCTAAGTCAAAATCTGCACTTGTAGTGTTTGGTATTGTGTACCTTTTGGTGACAGTTCTCGGTTTTATGAGTGCTTCTGGATCAATTCTTGGTCTTCTTGCAATCAATACAGCAGATAACTATCTCCACTTGGTTCTTGGTCTCGCACTTTTGCTAGCAGGTCTTTCAAAGAATGTTTCTGCTCAAATTTTACAGCCATCTCAGCCAATGATGTAAGGGTAGGTAGTCTTACTTGTCCGAAATTAAAACACCTCCTTCGGGAGGTGTTTTGTGTTATATTGTGGCCATGTCTATTGTCCTCATAGATAAACCAAAAGGAATTTCTTCATTCGATGTCATTCGCGTCTTGCAGCGACGATGCCGTGAGCAAGGTGTACTACGCAAAAAAGAAGGGAAAATAAAACTCCAACCACCAAAAATGGGGCATAGTGGCACACTTGATCCACGGGCTTCTGGTCTTATGATTATTGCCACTGGCAAAGATACAAAGCAGCTTGCCACACTCCTAGGACTACCAAAAATTTATACTGCGCATATTATTCTTGGAAAGCATACTGCATCAGGAGATTTGGAAGCACCTGTCACAGAAGAACAGTCAGCTCAACATGTCACTACAGAAGAGGTAGAAAAAGTACTACAAAATATGCATGGTGATATTGAACTTTCTGTGCCACTGTATTCAGCTATAAAAAAAGATGGTAAGTCATTGTACGCATATGCACGAAAGGGTATTGAAGTAGAAGTACCAAAAAAGATTATGCATATTATTTCTGCACATCTAACCACAGTAGATAGATCAGACGAAAAGCATCCCGTACTCGAAGTCGAGTTTCATGTAAAAAGTGGTACATATATAAGGTCTTTGGCCGAAGAGCTTGGGAAGCGGCTGGGAAACATAGCGGTACTTAAAGATTTGCGTCGAACATCTATAGGTGAATATCGTGTAGATACTGCAATAAGCGCAGAAGAAGTACCACTTGAAGGACTTCTCGATATCCCTATTCTAAATTCTTAAATTGTGTAATATGTAGGTATGATTTTATTAATCCTATTCCTGCTCATTACACAGGTGGGCGTTACCTTTTCTCATGTTGTATTCTACAAGATGCTGACACAGGCATATGCTATCTCTCCTTCAATAGGTTCTCACGTAGCATTTGTTACTCTTATCGTACTGTCGTTTAGTTTTTTTATTAGTTCGTATCTTACTACTAGACATTACTCTGTAGCCGGTAGAATCTTTTATGTTATATCTGCAGTCTGGGTGGGACTGTTTCTTCTCTTTTTTATTACTACTTGTGCTGTTGCGATTCTTTCGTTTATAGCACCGTTACTACATATACCGTTTTCTCTTACTGTCGCCTCGACGGTCGGGTATTGTATAGCTGCTCTCATTGCTGCCTATGGTCTCATTAACATCAATACACCAGTAGTTCGGCACATACATGTACCGATTCAAAACTTACCAGCATCATGGAATGATAAAAAAGTAGTATTTTTTTTCAGACTCACATTTCGGAAATATATTTAATGTTCACTATGCAAAAAAAGTTGCTTCAATAATAAATGAGATACGACCAGATATCGTGCTTATCGGTGGAGATTTCTTCGATGGTCCAGCTGTCGACTTTTATAGCATCACTGAACCCTTTAAAAGTATTCAAAGCACACATGGTATTTATTTTGTCTCGGGCAATCACGAAAGTTATCAGCCACACCAGCCATACATTCCCGCTATCAAAAATGCTGGTATTAAAGTTTTGATGAATGAATGGGAGACTATCGACGGTGTGACGTTTGCTGGGATTGATTATCTTTCTTCAGATGATGCCAACAAGCAGAAAGCTTTAATGGAAAATATGCATATTCCAAAAGATCATCCAGTAGTTTTGGTTAAACATGTACCAGTTGATATGAAAATTGCATACGACGTAGGTGTTGATCTGCAACTTTCAGGACACACACACCAAGGACAACTTTGGCCATTTTCTCTCATTACAAAAAAAATGTATAAAGGATATGATTTTGGTTTGAACAACTATCCTCGAGTGGCTGATACAAATAAAAAACAGATGAAGATCTACACATCGAGCGGTGCATTTGGATGGGGACCTCCATATCGAATCGGAACAAAAAATGAAATTGTAGTAATTCACTTTGTACAATAAAACGCGTGCTGTCCTTGTGATATACTATGCACATGGAAGATAAAGGTCTTATACATTTTATCAAAAGAAAACTTGAAGCTGGAATGCCGCTCAAGGATATTAAAGACTCACTTATTTCAGCTGGCTTTTCTGAAAAACAAATCAAAGAGGGTATTGTTACCGTAAAAAAAGTATTTAAAGATACTCACCAAGACATTGTTGCTTCAAACAATTTTTTGCCGCCACTCAACAAAAAGAAACAAATCGCTGCTCCTACATTTATTCACTCTGTAGAAGCACACCTTTTTTCTGGAAGAATCAAACGACGTGATTTCATTATTGGGTTTCTCTTTTTCTTTGGGTTAGCTGTGGTGCTCTCAGCAATTGCAGCAACAATCATGCAGCATCTTTGGCCAGATGTTTATCAAAGTATTCTTGAAATAGGTCAGGATACAACTGACCCTCGATGGATTATATTTATTCCTCTTCTTTTAGCACCGATTACTATTATGGTGCTCTCGCTAGCTGCACGACGGTTGCACGATATTGATCTTCCTGGGCAATTGAGTCTTGTGCTTTTAGGATACTTTTTGCCATCATCAGATATCATTCATCCAGCCTCATCACTTGGTCTCTATTTCGTTGCTTCAATTCTGTTCATAATTCTCCTGACAAAAAGTGGGGTAAACCACACCAACGCGCACGGTAAAGTTCTCGACCACAAAGGATCTCTTTTTGCGCGAATCTTTAATCTCGTGTAGAGTGAGACATGGCTAAAATAACTATTTTCGGTCTTGCTGGTACAGGTACTTCATCTACAGGAAAAGCTCTTGCAAAAGAGCTCAATATTCCTTTTGTTTCTTCAGGAAACATCTTTAGAAAAAAAGCAGCAGAGCTCAATATGTCGCTCATTGAGTTTGTTGCTATGACAGAAAAAGATAGCAGTTACGACAAAATTCTTGATAACGAACTTACTGAGTACGGCAAAAATACACCTCATTATGTTATTGAAAGTCGTCTCGCTTGGTTTTTTAATACAGATTCAATAAAAATAAAGCTTACCTGTGATCGAGATGAGCGACTTCGACGAGTGGCACAACGAGATGGTATTACGCTTGAACAAGCAATCAGCGATACAGACTTTAGAGAAGAAAAAGCATTGGAGCGATACAAGAATCTCTACGGAATTGAACTCTACACTGATGATGCTCACTTTGATCACATCATTGATACTACAAACACAGGAGTGGATGAAATCGTTTCTAAGATTAAATCGTTTGTAGTATAATTTTGGTATGAACGAACATCGAAAAAAAGTTGTGACTACATTAGTATTTGCTTTTATACTTATCGGTATCGCACTTTTATTAACAGCCTATTTGCCATATACAGGATCAGTCGACGGAATTCCACCGATTCTTCCTGCATTTAAATAAATTATTTATGAACACACTTATCCAAGCTAATATTTTCTTTTTTATCACCAGTGTTGTGACTATTGTGTTAGCAATTGGAGTAGCTGTGTTGCTCTACTACATTATTCGAATTGCTCGTAACGTTGAACATATTTCTGAAAAGATCAAAATTGAAAGTGATCATGTTACTCGAGACATTCACGAACTCCGAACTCGAATTCGAGAAGAGGGTATGAAGGTTATTCCACTCATTGGGTTTTTTAGTAAGTTCTTCACAAAAAAGAAAGAAAGTGCTAAAACAGGTCCACGTCGTAAGAATCACAAACATGAACCGTCTAGTGAAGAAGGGGAATCAGATTTATAAACCCTTTAATAAACACGTATGGCACACAAACAACCACAGAAGTCATCAAATGCAGGAGCTATAGTCGGAGGTATTATTGGAGTAGCAGCAGCAGCCACAGCTGGTGCTTATTTCCTCTATGGTACAAAAAAGGGTAAACATGCTCGACAGCAGATCAAAGGCTGGTCAGTTAAGGCCAAAGGAGAAATCCTCGAAAAGATCGAAGTACTCAAGGATGTAAATGAAGAGGCATATCACAAAGTAGTAGATGCAGTTCTTAAGCGATATGAATCACTCAAGCATATTGATTCACGAGAAGTCGTACAGATTTCTAAAGAGCTTAAGGAACACTGGAAAAACATCCAAAAAGAGCTCCACCACGGAGTTCGAAAAATGTCTCAAGTAAAGAATTCTCTTGTTTCAAAAGCAAAGAAAGTTACAAAGACTACAAAAGCTAAACCTAAAACAAAATCTGCGACAGTAAAAAAAGATGAATAAAGATACATCGTGGGGAAAGGTCGCATCATGGTATGACGAATACCTCAGTGATAGCGATTCGTACCAACAACAAGTCATTCTGCCAAATATTCAAAGAATCGTTGATCCACAAAAGGGTCAACGTATTCTTGATTTGGCTTGTGGTCAAGGATTCTTTGCTGCTCACATGGCTGCATCGGGGGCAGATATTATGGGTGTAGATATTTCTTCTGAACTTGTTCAAACAGCAAAGAAAAAAATCAGACTCCCAAATGTTATCTTTGAAGTATCATCGGCACACAAACTCGGCTTTCTTAAAGATGCATCATACGACACTGTATATTCAGTACTTGCAGCTCAAAATATAAAAGAGCTTGATGAGACGTTTGCAGAATGCCAACGTATCCTCAAACCAGGAGGCCGTCTTGTACTTGTGCTCAACCATCCAACATTTCGTGTTCCTCAATCGTCAGATTGGTATTTTGATGAACAAGGCAAACGACAAGGCCGAGTAACATATAAATATCTCTCAGAGACGCAAGTAAAGATAGACATGTATCCTGGATCAGAAAAGAAAGTCTTTACATACTCATTCCACCGACCACTTCAGGTATTTATAAAATGGCTTACAAAAAGAGGCTTTGCTATTACACGCCTTGAAGAGTGGACATCACACAAGAAAAGTCAGAAAGGTCCTCGAGCACTGGCAGAAGATCTCGCACGCAAAGAAATACCGCTTTTTATGTGCCTAGAAGCCACACAAATTTCACATAAGAACTAGACAGGGAAACAGATTGTCATATTCATACTCCGCGGGTACAATTATGTAATGGGAATTTCCAGAGCACTACTGCTTCTAGCTATATTTTTCGTGGGGTTATATATCCTTCGAGATCCGGTTCAGAAGACAGGTCCAAATCTTAATGTCTTAGTGGTACAGCCATTTAAGTCTTTTTTCAATAATCTAAAAACGGCAACTACCAGTCTCAGTGATTACTCACCACTTCCTGGACAAATGAGTCCAGTAGCTGTTGTACCAAAAGTTGTACCGTACGTAAAAGCAACAACTACATTTGGCTCAGCTACAAAAACAGCAGAACAGATCATCACCGCTACTACAAAAAAAGAGTCAGCGGCACTTCCACCAGTAAAATCTAATGTTATTGATACAGATACAAGTCTTACGGCTACAGGTATCATTGCGTTTACAAATACTGAGAGGTATAAGGCTGGTCTCAAGGCTCTTAATCCTAACACCAAGCTTTCAGCGTCAGCACAGCTCAAACTTGATGACATGTTCAAAAACCAATACTTCGAGCATGTATCGCCTACAGGAGTAAGTGTTGCTGATCTTGCAGATAAAGCTGGCTACTCATTTATTGTTATTGGTGAAAACTTGGCATTGGGTAACTTTGGTGGTGACGAAAAAGTAGTGGCTGCATGGATGGCGAGTCCTGGTCACAAGGCTAATATTCTCAATAAAAAGTATCAAGAAATAGGTATCGCTGTAGGTCAGCGACTGTATGAAGGTAAAAAACAGTGGATTGCTGTGCAGCATTTTGGTACTCCAATCGAAGCATGTCCATCTCCAAACAAAGACGAAAAACAGGCGATAGATACAATGGAAGATGACTTAGTGGCTAAAGAAGCTTCTCTGCAAGAACAGAAAAAATCTATTGACCAAACTTCTGGAGATGCGTATAAAAGTAATGTTGAAATGTATAACAAAGCAGTAGAAGCATATAATGCAATGCTTACAGTTTTGAAACAAAAGATTGCTTTGTATAATGAAAGCGTAAAGAAATTTAATAGCTGCGTTGGATTATAAAGAACCTTATGAACCTACTAAACTCCCTTGCAAGCGTTCCAACTCTCGAGATATGGAACAGTCTCTCAACTGTGTTTCTAAATTTTACATGGCAAGATGCCTTGGATATTTTTATTTCTGCTTTTTTTATATATCTCCTTCTTATCTTTATTAAGCAGACAAGAACATACTTTGTCTTCACAACGTTAGCAACGCTTGTTGTTATAAGTTATATAGCACGAGTATTTGACCTAGGGCTTACTCGACAGCTTTTTCAACCAATTCTTACATTTTTCTTGGTTATTTTCGTTATTGTATTTCAGAGAGAGATCAGACGATTCTTCCGGTGGTTTGCAGCAGGTCAGGCAACATTCGGACGTAAGATTGGCTCACTCAATGCTGATATTTCGGGAACCATTGTAAAAGCTGTTCAAGAGATGGCTCGTCTCAAGTTTGGTGCACTCGTTATTATTACAGGGGAATATCCTCTCGATGACGCAATCGAAGGTGGTTTTGCACTTGATGGTAAAATCTCTTCACCTCTTATCTTAAGTATTTTTGACCACACAACACCTGGACATGATGGTGCGATGATTATTGAAAGTAAGCGAATAAAAAAGTTCGGTGTACATTTGCCATTGGCTGAGGATTTTAAAGGATTTGCAACTATGGGCACAAGACATCGAGCGGGAATTGGTATTAGTGAACGAACAGATTGTCTCGCTATTATAGTGTCTGAAGAACGAGGATCTATTTCGGTTGCTGAAAATGGAAAGCTCACTATTTTGCAGAGTGCAGGAGAACTCGACGATATTATCAAACGGTTTATGAAAGAAAATGCTCATGACGAAGAGCGACCACCTTTGTGGAAATTTATTCTTGTAAATAACTTTATATCAAAGCTTCTTTCTATTATCGTTGCTGTTATCCTATGGTTGGTATTGGTTGTACAGGCAGGGTTGGTAAGCAAAGATTTTGTAGCGCCAGTAGAAATTCGTCAGCTTACTCCTGGATATCAAGTGGCTCAAGTTACTCCATCTATAGTACAAGTATCATTGAATGGTGCTGATCACGATATAGATGTTGTTGGATCAGACGATATTCGAGTGCGTTTGGATCTTTCAAATCTCACTGACGGTACTCATACAATCAAACTAACTCCGGAACAGATACAGTATCCAAGTTACCTCACACTTACAAAAATTGCTCCAAGTCAGGTCAAAATTATAATAACAAAGACACTCGTTCAGTAATATGAGCTCAACAATTCCTCAGAAGTTTGATTGGCGGCGAGCAAGAGCTCTTAGTTCTGCACCTATTATTCCTGGTCCAGTTGTCTATTGGATGAGTCGAGACCAACGCGTAGAAGATAATTGGGCACTTATATGTGCGCAGGAGATCGCTCAGGCCGCACAGCGACCTCTGTATGTGTGCTTTTATCTTGCGCCACAATTTCTTGGTGCCACAGAACGACAATATGATTTTATGCTTAAAGGGCTCCAAGAGGTTGAAGTTGATTTGAAAAAAAAGAATATTCCTTTTTATGTGCTTATTGGAGATGTAGATAAAGTAATTCCTGCGTTTCTTAAAGAACGAGAAGCTACTGTTGTTATAAAAGATTTTTCGCCACTTAGAGTATATAAAGATTGGATAAAGAAAGTATCAAAAAAAATAGATGCAAAGACAGCTTTTTTTGAAGTAGATGCTCACAATATTGTGCCGGCGTGGCTTGCATCTCCTAAACGTGAATTTGCCGCATATACTATTCGACCAAAAATAAAGAAATTAGTACCAGAGTTTTTGACAAAATTTTCTAGAGTTAAGGCGATGAAACCAGAAGTATATCCTGCGCCATTTGTGTCATCAGACGTGAATTGGTCCGATGTAATGAGTGCTCTAACAATTGATACAGAAGTTAAAGCTGTAGATTGGATACAACCAGGAAAATCAAAAGCTGCTAAACAGCTCAAACAATTTATTGAAGAACGGTTTATTTCATATGATGTAAAAAGAAATGATCCAACAGAAAAAGGTCAGTCCGACCTATCACCGTATCTTCATTTTGGACAGCTATCAGCTCAACGAGTTGTGCTTGAAGTACTCAATGCAAAAGCACCTACGACAGCAAAAGAATCATTTCTCGATGAAATAATTGTTCGACGAGAATTGTCTGATAACTTCTGTTTGTATACAGATGAGTACGATGCATATGAAGGTTTTCCAGATTGGGCAAAAAAGACGCTCGAACTTCATGCCAAAGATGAACGAGAACATACATACACAAGAAAACAATTCGAATATGCACAGACACACGACGATTTGTGGAATGCCGCTCAGCGTGAAATGACAAAAACAGGCAAGATGCATGGATACATGCGAATGTATTGGGCAAAGAAAATCCTTGAATGGTCAAAGACGCCACAGGACGCCATGAAGACAGCAATATATCTCAATGATAAGTATGAATTGGATGGCAGAGATCCAAACGGATACGCAGGTATTGCATGGTCAATTGGAGGAGTTCATGACCGTGTCTGGTTTAATAGACCTATTTTTGGGACAGTGCGTTTTATGAGCTATAACGGGCTCAAATCTAAATTTAATATAAAGAAGTATATTGAGACTATAAACAGCCTTTAAACGGCCGTATATGGCCAAATATGCCTATTTATCAGTGATCTGGAAGGCATATCGTGCTCCTAACAGCATAATAGCTCCGAGGACGATAAAACTGTATGTGAAGCCAAAGAGATAGAAACTAATACCTACGATTGCTGGTGAAATAAGGAGGGGAAGTGAACGTGTCATTCTAAAGAAACTAATGTATGTGGCATTGTCTGGTGTAATGTGTTTAAAGAAATAACTTTCACAGGATACTTCCACCATACTTGCTCCAATACGACTTACAAAAAGAATAGCCGTCCAGAGTACGAAGTTTGGTTCATTAATAAATGGAATGAGAAGTACTGCTCCGGCCATAATACAGAATCCCATAATGAGAATCTGTTTTTCATCGTGCTTTGTATCTTCGAGTCGGCCAACCGGAATTTGAAAAAGAATAAATGGCAGCAACATAATACTAAACATCAAACCGATTTCAGACCATGCAAAACCAAGATGGTCTCGAAGATAAATTGGCATATAAATTACCATCCAACCGTAAAAGAGTTGCAAAAGGAAGTTATCAAGGAAAATGTCAAAAAGATTTTTATTATGATAGAAAGAAGAGACGATTTCTCTATGTTCTACAACGGGGTACACAGGATCTTTAAATTTTCTAAAGTTTGAAAAAATAAGAATAATAAATGGAACAAGGAATGATGCTGAGATGAGATAAATTTTCCAATAGTCTGGTGTTGTAAGAATAAGTCCTACAATGAACGGTGTCACAACGTAGGGAATGTTTACAAGAGTAAGATATACACCACGCACACTTCCGACAGCTGTACGACTTGTTTCATTTTCTAAAAATATATCAAGGCAATAAATGAGAAGTGGAGGCAGAGCAAAATGCACAATGAAGAGTACCATGCTAAGAATAGGCCAAATAGAAAAGGCCATTCCAAGCATTGCGACTGCTTCAAGAATAGTGAGATATATAAGTAACTTAAAATTGCCCTTACTTCGGAGCAAACGAGGCATGAGTAAGAACAGACCAATGTTGAGAAGAGCACCAAGTGTATATAAAAATCCAACACCATCTTCATCTACGAATTTTGTGAGGAATGTTGAGTTGATGAAATAAACGAACGCAAAATGAAATGAGAGAAGAAGCACTGATATAGACAGTGTCACCATTGATTTAAAAGATTTGAGAGAGTTAAGAACTTTATCCATACAGCGTGTATATTTTATCAGAAAAACAATAAGCTCACCATTTCTGGTGAGCTTATTGTTTTTTTTCTTGAGAACCTATGTGTGAATTCTTACACGCAGATAAGTACTGGAATAACGATTGGTCGTTTTGCAGTCTGCTGGAAGAGGAATTTACCAAGAGTATCTGATACTACATCTTTTACATGATCAATGTTGATTGGATGCATGCCTTCTGTTGTTTGTTCAACAGTGTTTTTGATAAGGTATCGAGTTTCTCGAAGAAGATCCTGAGATTCTCGGAGATATACAGACCCTCGAGAAATAATATCAGGAGACTTTTTGAGTTTACCTGTAGCTGCGTTGATGAGTGCGATAACAACGAAGATTCCATCTTGTGAAAGAATCTGTCGGTCTCGAATCACCACGTCCTGGATATCACCAATAGTGAATCCGTCTACCATTACTACGTTGTCAGGAGCTTTCACAGAGAGCTTTGTCATTTTCTGACCGCCATCTTGAATTTCGATAATTGTACCGTCATCTGGAACGATGATGTTTTCTTTAGGAATACCTAGCTGATGAGCGAGCTCTGCATGAAGCTTCAACATGTAGTGGTGACCGTGAATAGGAATGAAGAACTTCGGTCGAAGTTTTCGGTGAAGCCATTCGATTTCTCCTCGGTTACCGTGACCTGTTGAGTGAATGTACACGTCTGATGTTCGGTAGTGCATGATATGAGCACCCTTTCGAGCAATACCATCCTTGAGTCGCTGAACTGATCGTTCGTTACCAGGAATGATAGAAGCAGAAAGAAGTACTGTATCTCGGTCGTTGAGTTTGAAGTATTTGTAGTTGTCGTTTACAAGTCGGTCGAGGAAAGAGAAGTCTTCACCCTGAGCACCTGTAGCGAGCACAACAATCTTGTCGGGAGCATAATCGCCAACATCTTGCGGGTTGATGATTGTACTCTTGTTGATATTCAAAATACCAGCCTGAATAATCATGTCGATGTTGTTCTTCATACTTCGACCTTCGATGACAAGTTTTTTGCCATATTTTTCACAGGCTTTCGCGATGTGAGCAATTCGGTGTACGTGTGAAGCGAACATCGCCATAATAAGTCGGCCTTTGATGTTTTTTACAATTTCTTCGAGGTTTTCTACTACGATGTGTTCAGGAGTAGAGAAGCCAGGGTTTTCAATGTTTGTTGATTCACCGAGGAAAAGAAGCACGTTTTCGTTGTCGAAAATTTTGTATGCCTCTTCTTCTTCTTTACTTACAACACCGTCTGTGTGGTTCAATTTGAAGTCTCCAGGGTTTACGATCCAGCCATGTGGAGTTTTGATAATTACACCCATTGAATCTGGAATACTGTGAGTTACACCAAAGAACTGAATAGACATATCGCCCATTTTGATCTGATCGTTGTTTTCTACGATCTTGTAGTCGATAGGAGCTAGGTGAGGAAATTCAGCCTGTCGCTTCTTGAGCATCATAGATGTGAGGTTTCGAGTGTAGAGAGGCGGGTTACCAATTTTATCCATGATGAATGGAAGAGCACCAATGTGGTCGAGGTGACCGTGAGTAATGATGATACCTCGCACTTTGTGTTTTCGTTCTTCGAGATATTTTGTGTTTGGAAGAATATAGTCGATACCTGGTGTGTCTGAGTCCTTGAATTTGAATCCGGCGTCTACGACGATAATGTCGTTGCCGATTTCAATCACTGACATGTTCATACCAATTTCTTCTACACCACCAAGAGGGATGATTCGAATGTTTTCTCCAACTGATGGAATAGGAAGAGCCTCAGATCCTTTTTGAGATTGAGTATGTTCGCCTCGAGAAGACACCGATCGGTGACTTCGCATAGGACGTCGCATGTTTCGAGCTGAGCGTCGAGCTGAAGATGGAGCAGCGCCGGCAGAAGATCCTGCTGGACCTTGCTGAGGTTGTGGGCGTTCTGCAGCATCATTTCGCTGTACGTTAGGCTGAAGTGCTGTTGTTGATCGATTAGAGCTCATTGGGCGAGCCTGTTGTCGATTGAATGGTCGTCTGTTTTGCATAAATTAATTAATTTTTTAATACTTAAAATCACGTTCTACTGATTTTTTATAAAAATGTTCCATACACCGTCGATATCTGTATACCACTTGTATATAGTTGAAAATCGTTCTGACGAAGAAACTATTTTACTAATTTCTGCGTTTTGAATCTTTTTTGGAAGAACATAAATATATTCTGGTGAGTATAAAAATACTGCTGGAATATCACTTATGATTTCTTTTTCAAAATCCTGGAATGATGTATTTCGGATGGTACTACTTGCAGTTGTTCGAGCAGTTTCAAGCAATCGATCAGCTTTCAAGTTTGCGTACATCGCAATGTTGAGACCTGGATCGTTTCGCTGTGATGAATGCCAGAATGGATAGAGATCGAGATCTCGACCAACTACGTTACCGAAGAGAAGTGCATCATATGCTCGTGGCTTGATAATGTTCTGATTCAATTCTCCTGGCTCTACAATATTGAGTGTGACACTCGCACCAAGCTGATTCCATGTATCTCGAACGATTTCCGCTGTTCGCTTCAATTCAGGCACATTTGGAGTGGTCAACGTAAACGCAAGAGTCACGTTTTCAGATGAGCCATTTCGAGTTACCTTTTTTGAAAGTATACCTTGTTCGTTTGGTTTCCAACCATTTGAAAGCAATATATCTTTTGCTTCCTCGATGGATTTCGCTAATTCACCTTCACTTGCAGTAGTAGTAGATTCTCGTGTTGCTGCGATGTCTTCAGTTGAAATGAAGCCTGCAGGGATAGGGCTCGTTGCGCGAACACCATATCCATGGAGAACCTGCTTTATTAGAGTATCACGATTTATTGCTACATCAAACGCCTGTCGTACTTCTTTATTCAAGAAAACTGTTGCATGACTTTGATTGAAGAAAATACCAAATATTCGTGGAAGGGGAATACGTTTTATATTCGCACCTTGCGCTACAAGTACATCTGCACTTTCTGGTGAAATACCACCAAGAGCTTTTACACTACCGAGGTTGTATGCCGCGAGGGCAGCTTCTTCGGTTTTGTAAAAGCGCATAATGATATGTTCAAGATGAGCCGCTCCAAGTGCATAATTTTCAAATGGAGCAAGGTCATAATATTCATAAAAACCATCTTTACTTTTTGCTGACTTCACTCGATAAGGTCCTGAGCCTATTGGTTCCTGGTTGTATGTACTTCGTGAAAAAAGAGGTGCGTCGATAGATTCCCAAATATGTTTTGGCAAAATACCAAGAGTCATATTGTATACAAACGGAGCGTACGCTTTTTTTAATGTAAATCGAATTTCTAAGTCAGAAACTTTTTCTACAGATACACCTGTCCAGTTTGAAGCTTTAGGACTATTGATCACGTCATCTTTTACTCTTTGAATTGTGAAGACTACATCATCAGCTGTAAGCGGAACTCCGTCGTGAAATGTAAGTTCAGGTTTGAGCTTGAATGAATAGGTGAGTCCGTCTTCAGATACTGTCCATGATTGTGCAAGGTCAGTGATGATCTGTCCGTTTGAGTCTTGTCGGAGAAGGCCAGAGTATACAAGAGCAACGAGATCCTTATCTGCATCTGTATATGCAATAAGGGGATTCACAGCACTTGGAAAACCCACAACGCCTTCTTCGAGTGTACCTCCACGAACAGGGACATCAGTCATGAAAGACCGGTTGATTTTTTGAAGAACAATAAGTGCGCTTAGTACGAAAATAATCGCAAAAAAGCCAAAGACAATTTTTTCAGTTGCACCAAAAGCTGATATTGCACGTCTTATTCGCCAGTATAAAGATGGTTGTTCAAGATCGTTGTTCACAACGGTTCAATATTATTGATGAGAGTTATATATAGAGAATATACGTTATTCAGCAGAAAATATGACACCCAAAGGGGCTATTTTCTGAAAATAATGAGATAAAACGGGGTTTTACTGAGTTACAGCAGGAAGAGCAGGTGTAGCGGCAGGCGTAAGAGAGAGGGCTACAATAGCAGATACTACGAAAAGGATAGCCAATATAATTGTGGCTACAAATAATACCTTTTCAAAACCACGTCGAGTTCTCCAGCTTGAGACAGAGTCACCACCACCAAAAGCTCCTCCAGCTCCAGCATCTGAGTGCTGTAGCAAAATAGCCACTGAAAGGAGGATGGCGAGAGTAATCTGTATAACGGAAATTGCTGTCATTGCCCAACGAGTATAGCATATTGGAGCAATTTGTCTACGTTTGGGGCTGTCTTATATAAATACGTATCTACTTCAAATAGTAGCCCTACAGAGGCATTAATATAGCCTTCGGTATCGCCTATATATTGAAATGTTGAAGCCCCGAGGCGCCTTTTGTGGCGCCTCGGGGCTTGAAGTTGTGTGAGAGGTCCCCAGCTATTAGGGAACCTTGAAGGGGGGATACCGTTCGGCATCAATCCAGAATGCAGCCCACATAAAGGGGGTTGCGACTATCAAGATACAGCAGAGTAGAAAGATGTCGATGATGACGAAAAACCACATCCACCGTGGATAAAGAAGATCGTCAAAATCTTTTGAAGCTTCATCATCTTCTGGGAAAATAAGCCTTACTATCCAGACCAGCGGCGAGTAGTCGCTAGTCAAAAGTAGGATCATTTTACCTTCTGGTTTTGTTTCGTAGTCGAACTTATTCCAGATCCATAAGGACAGGGCTGCGATGCCGAGGCAAGTGACCCAAATGAGGGTCGGGATCCAGAAGCCGTAGCTCTGGATGACGTAGATCATCACGAGGGTGAGGACGGCCAAGTTAATGAGCCGACGAATAATATTGTATTGCATAGAATGAGCAGTTGAATGTATGTTTTTGTGCGTTTGTTTGAGTTCAGGGATACCGTACCTGAGGCCTATATATAATGGTAAAACGAGTTTATATATGTGTCAATTTAAGGCAAAAGTGACAACGTAAACACTTATCGAGATAAAGTAACAGCACCAGAACGTATTTGTTCAAAGGTAGAAGTACTCACTGATTTTTTTGAAATAGTAGCGAGCGAGTTGAGCATTTTTTGTGTAGTTGTTGCGTCCGTATATTTTACTCGGATACCTGTATTATCAATTGGAATCAATTTGTATATTGTCGAAGAAGCTGACAAGTCGATAGAGAGTGTGAGACCGTGAGTTGTGTCAAAAGAAAAGTACTGATCAAAAATAAAATTTCCAAGAGAGTAGAATATTGCCTTATTTTTATAAATTTCTAAAGGAGTAATGATATGTGGATGAGCACCAATAACTGCATCGGCACCGAGATCTATCCACTGGTGCGCGAGTTGTTGCTGTGATTGTTTGTATCGAGGTTCATATTCATTTCCCCAGTGAGGCATGACGACAAGGAAATCTACGTTTGGACGAAGGTCCTGAATTGCTTTTGCCACAATGGATTCGTTCTGGTAAGTGAACTCGTGATAGCCGACGAAGCCAATACATGTTTTCTTGTCGTTCTTTATGATACATGTTGTTGTCGAAACATCGCCCGCGTTTGTCGGTTCTCCAAAATACTGTATGCCTTGAGCGTTTAACAATTTTTTAGTTTCTTTTAATCCAGCACTCCCAAAGTTCTGGCTATGATTGTTCGCAAGACTCACTACATCCATGCCCATTGCTTTGAGAGCCGGTGCAGTGGATGTTGGAAAGGTAAATACGAGAAGTTGCGATTGTGTGCCTCCAGGCAAAAGTGTTTTTGAAGCAGATGATGTGATTGGTCCTTCGAGATTACCAAACACAAGGTCATGTGCAGCGAAGGTTGTTATTGAATTTCCAAACACATATTCAAAGCCAAATTTTTGTACTTGTTTTCTGACAGCTCGATCAAACATCATGTCTCCAACTACATATATATGTATATTGGTATCTTTCTTTTCTGCAAATAGGTTTGTTGAACTTGCCACCTGCTGGAACGCCTCAGCAACCTGTTGTTTGATTGTTGCGACATCTACCATTTTATAAGGAGTTGCTGAACTCCAATTCCACACAGTAATAAGGCCGTATATTACAAGTACATAAAAGGGGATTCGGAGAATGTATTTCATATCTAGTTGATTAGTACCTCTATGATATACTGATATCAATTAGTAATCCAACAATTAATTAGACATGTCTATTACAGTAATCATTCTTATAGTCCTTGCGGTCATTGTTCTTTGGGCAATCGGTGGGTATAACAAATTTGTTCGTCTTGTAAATCAGTCAAAAGAAGCATGGGCAGATATCGAAGTACAGCTCAAGCGACGATATGATCTTATTCCAAATCTTGTTAGTACAGTAAAAGGATATGCTGGTCACGAAAGTTCTGCATTTGAAAAAGTAACAGCCGCTCGAACTGCTGCTATGAATGCTGGTGCAGCAGGAACTCTTACACAGAAAGCACAAGCAGAAGGTGAGCTTTCAGGAACATTGAAATCTCTTTTTGCTGTAGCAGAAGCGTATCCAGACCTCAAAGCAAATACAAACTTCCTCGAACTTCAGCGAGAACTTTCAGATACAGAAAACAAAATTCAGGCTGCTCGACGATTCTATAATGCAAATGTTCGAGACTTGAGTATTGCTGTTGAATCATTCCCATCAAATGTTATTGCTGGTATGTTCAATTTCAAGAAGATGGAACTCTTCGATCTTCCAGATGCTGACGCAGCTCAACAGCCAGTAGAAGTTAAATTCTAACTCCATGAAGCTTCTACGACGTCTTATAGTCGTGGTTGTCTTAAGTTTTGTGAGTATTTTTGGGCTAGCTTCAACTGTGTTCGCTCAAGACACCCCAGAAGACACGCAAAGTTCGTATGAACAAATCCGATCATTTGAATCGGATATTGTTATCTCTGCTGACTCTACAATTAAAGTTAAAGAAACCATTTTGTATGATTTTGCGAATCTCGAGCGACACGGTATTTATCGTGTTATTCCACTTACAACATTAAAAAATTCTATTGGAAAAATTCAAATTTCTGATATTCGTGTAGAAGATGAGACTGGTGCAGCGTACAACTTTACCGTATCTGGAAGCGGAAAAAAGAATATTAAAATTGGCGATAAAGACATACTTATCAGTGGCAAAAAAACATACATTATTTCGTATACTGTAAAAAATGCCCTTCAGTATTTTGATTCATTTGATGAACTGTACTGGAATGCTACTGGTGATGAATGGCTTATTCCTATAAATAACGCTGAGACTCGAGTTACACTTCCAAAAGCTGTAGATACAAGTTCCCTCAAGTTATCTTGTTATCAAGGAGTACGAGGTTCAACTCGTTCGTGTACATCTGTATTTAGTGAGCCTTCTATTTCAACGGTTACATTTAAACTATCTGAACGTTTGGAATCATATCAAGGTATGACGATAGGTATAGGATTTCCAAAAGGAATCGTACAACTACCATCACTTGCAGACAGAATACTCGCCTTTATCCGAGAACATATTCTTCACATTATTTCATCTCTTGTTGTTATTGGTATTGCTCTTCGACTGATACGAACATGGATGCTTAAAGGTCGTGATCCAAAAGGCCGAGGGACAATTGTTCCGCAGTACTCATCTCCAGAACAACTCACGCCTATGGAGATTGATGCCGTGTTGAAAGAATATATTTCTGCTAAAGCAATTTCCTCAGAAATTATATATCTCGCAACACTTGGGTATATAAAAATTGAACTCGATCAGTCTGAATATAGTTTGGTAAAATTAAAAGAATCAACAGGCCTTATAAAGAATTTTCATAGAACTCTGCTCGATAAGCTTTTTGCGAATGAAGCACAGGTCGTATCAATGACATCCCTCAAAAACAAATTTTATAAGCATCTACCTGCCATTAAAAAAGAAGTGATGGATGGTTTGGTTGCTAAAAACATATACGAGCAAAATCCAACAACTATTAGAGATAAATATGTAGCTGGGGGAATTATATGTATTGTTATCGGATTTTTCTTGTTAGCATTTGTAACATTTGAACTTGTTATTCTTGGTATTGTTTTTATTATTGTTGGGATTGCAATGCCAAAAAAGACTGTGAGAGGTGCAGTACTCAAAGAAGATATTCTTGGATTCAAAATGTATTTGCAAATTGCTGAAAAAGATCGAATTAATTTTCACAATGCTCCTGAAAAGAAACCTGAATTGTTCGAAACACTTCTTCCGTTTGCAATGGTTCTTGGTGTAGAAAAAGCATGGGCTAAAGAATTCGAAGACATATATATGGAACCACCAACATGGTATAGCAGTACAAGTGGTACAGCATTCAATGCTGGAGTTCTTACTAGCAACATGAGTGCATTCGGTGCAACTGCCGGAACAGCACTGACATCCACACCTTCCTCATCGTCTTCAGGTTCAGGAGGAGGAGGTTCTTCAGGAGGTGGTGGAGGCGGAGGCGGGGGAGGAAGTTGGTAAACTATAGTATTCATTAACTACATATATATGGCTCACAATATTGAACTCATACAAGATAAGGAACTTCATCGAATTACATCGACAGCAATTATTTATAAAAAAGAAGATGGGGTATTTAAATATCTCATTACAAAAAGAAGTCCAACAAAAAAAGTTCACCCAAATAAATGGACTGTACCTGGAGGTGGTTTGAGTACTGATGATTATGTACACGGTGAGCCACAGCATGGTAGCGCGTGGTACAACTCTCTCGTTGTATCTCTCAAGCGTGAAATCCAGGAAGAAGTGAATGTAGAAGTAGGGAAGCTCGATTTTTTACTTGATCTTACATTTATTCGACCAGATGGAATTCCAGTTATTACATTTAGTTACTATGCACCGTTTGTCTCAGGTGATGTGAAGCTCGATGGTGACAGTGTGGAATATGCGTGGGTCACAGAGCCAGAGGCGAAAGGCTACGATCTCATTGAAGGTATATATGAAGAAATTGAAATGGTGGAAAATATTCTCAAAGGAAAATAGTCTGATATAATTTCCGAGTTAGATATTGAACAATTAATTTAAATTATTTTAGTTATGGAACCTACAGGTACCCCTATTGAAGCAGAAGTAGTCGGAGCAAGTGTTGTAGAATATGCAGGATTTTGGAAGCGTGTTGGCGCTGCGCTGATCGACGGATTTCTGATCGGTGTGGTTGGTCTTCTTATTCAAGTTGTTGTTGCTGGGCCAACTTCTTTTACTCTCGTTCAAGAATCAACAGCTCTCGAGAATTTGTTGAGCGTTATCGTATTCCTCGGATACTTTACTTGGATGGAAAGTGGCTCACACCAAGCTACTATTGGTAAACAAGCTCTCAAGATTAAGGTGACAGGTCTCAACGGTGAACGAATCACACCTCAGCGTGCACTCGTACGAACCGTTTCAAAATACCTTTCAGGATTTATTCTTTTGATCGGATATCTCATGGTCTTGTTCACAGAAAAAAAACAGGCGCTCCACGATATTATTGCGAAAACAGTAGTTGTTCGAAAATAGTCCGAAAATACCACTTCCAAAAGGAGTGGTATTTTATTGTACATTTGCTACGCTATATATATGGCTACATTGTATACACAACAGTCTCGCAATATTTCTCGGACATGGTTTTTGATGGCAATTTTTCTCGCGGTTATTGGAGGTATAGGCTATTTTCTGAGCATGTATTACAACGATGTTGCGATTCTATATATTGCCCTTGGATTTAGTATGGTCATGAATATTACGAGTTATTGGTTCTCGGACAAGATTGCACTTTCTCTCGCTCACGCAAAAGAAGCTTCAGTTGCAGAATATGCTGAGCTTCACCGAATTGTAGAGAACCTCTCTATTACTGCAGGACTCCCAAAACCTCGTTTGTACGTCATCAACGATCCTGCTCCAAATGCATTTGCAACTGGACGAAACAAAGACCATGCTGCTGTAGCAGTAACAACAGGTCTTCTTCAAATGATGGATAGATCTGAACTCGAAGGTGTAATCGCGCATGAACTTTCACATATTGGAAATCGAGACATATTACTTTCGAGTGTGGTTGTGGTGCTCGTAGGAGTTATCTCTATCATTTCAGATATGTTTATTCGATCACGATTGTGGGGAGGTCACAGTGACAACGAAAATAACCGATCAGGTGGGATCCTTATGATTATTGGTGTTATATTTATTATTCTTTCTCCAATTATTGCAACAGTGATTCAACTCGCTATTTCTCGACGTAGAGAATTCCTTGCTGATGCATCAGGTGCGCTTCTTACACGATATCCTGACGGACTCGCTAGTGCATTACGAAAAATCTCTGCATACGGTCGGCCATTACAGCACGCATCAAATGCGACTGCTCATTTATATATATCAAACCCGTTTGGGGCAGGTGCAGTAAAAGGTTTGCACAAATTATTCATGACACATCCACCGACAGAAGACCGCATCGCCGCATTAGTAGGTACTGCTAATAAATAACTATATGTTAAAACATGTAGAATCAATCGAGGGTGATTCAGGAAGTAATGAAGTTCAATCACATATCATGCTCAATCAGATGATATCTAATATGGAACAAAATATTGCAAATGAAATGAGTCGTACTGGTCGTCAGGTAACATGGCAATTTGCAATGGGAACTGTTATGAACGCGATATATGGAGAGCTACAGCTCATGCATAGCGATCATGAAATCGGAAATGCAGAATTTGAGTCTATAGAGACTGATTTCTTTCCAATGATCAAGGAGATGCAACATCTTCAACGTGAAGATGTTGTTGCCGATGAAGTTAAAACTCAATATATTCAAAAAGTTAAAGATATTGGTAGTCGGATTATTGCTACATCACAAGCTTATTTAGATAAAAAGATTCCTGAAGATACAGTTAACGGTTAGTATAGCTGTTGGTCATCATTCGAAAACGAATTGTGATCACTTCAAGAAGCATACGAGCCATACCTTTGAAATTCATTTTGCTGTCCTCGTCATTCATCCATTTAATCGGCACCTCTTTTATTCGGAAGTCAAACTTTTTTGCTAGAGCAAGAATTTCAACATCAAATGCCCAGTAATAAATAGTCTGCATTGAAAATATCTTTTTTGCAGCTTTTTTTGAAAATAATTTGAAGCCATTTTGAGTATCTTTGATACCAAGTGGCATAGTACTTCGTACGATGAATGCAAACATATTGCTGAGTATTCGTCTGTGCCAAGGTTGTGGATGAGCAATTGTTGCTCCAGCTACTCGTCGAGAACTTATAACGACATCATATCCTTCGTGCTGTGCTACGGGTAGGAAGGTATCGAGGTGAGCGATATCAGTAGAATTGTCAGCATCTGTGAATAATCGATATTCACCGGTTGCTTCAATCATTCCTTGTTTTACTGCCCACCCTTTGCCATAACTTTTTTTAGAAATAATTCGGAGGTTCTTCATATCCGATATGTATGCTTCGACAATTGCTTTTGTCGTATCTGTTGATCCATTATCGACAACTATCACCTCTGATTCATACTGTTGATGAGACAAGTATTCATTAATACGAGTGAGCGTCTTTTTGATTCGTTGCTCTTCGTTGTAGCAGGGAATGATAATAGATAGAAACATACAATCTTGATAACGTATTTATTAACTGTGAAGACTAGTAATTCTTTTTTTAAATACCCAAAACTTATATCCAAAAAAGTTTGAAATGAGCACCGCACAAGTACCGGCTAGAGCTGATACAGTTGCCCAAGTTGATGTAGATACTGAAGGAACAATAGTATGTGCACTTGTAAATACGATTGTAGAAAT
Source organism: Candidatus Parcubacteria bacterium (assembly GCA_039795775.1). Lineage (GTDB taxonomy): Bacteria > Patescibacteriota > Minisyncoccia > Phycocordibacterales > CAIZLB01 > JBDKLC01. Next base: position 435,846 of record JBDKLC010000005.1, on the reverse strand, counting down.
CGCCGTATTTATAATAATGCCGATTACACTAACCGTAACAAAAGAAGTAATTTCCTTGTGCAGATGTCCAGATACAGATTCGTCTTTTGTATAGTTGAAGACCCAAAATTTATTTAGAATGAAACTGTTTGTAACTGCGAATAGAAAAGAAATAGCTTTATATAAGACGTATTTCCAATCGCCTTTACTGAGACCAAAAAGAGCAATAAGGCCATTGAGTACAGCCAGGTCAATTCCTGTATTAACAACACCAACAATGGCGAATTTAAAAAATTGATTGAATGATGTTGACGTCTGCATATCACAAGTATACGGTATGTCTCGAAATACTCGTGTGGATAGAGGAATAATGATATAAATACAGATATAAACAATAATCTACTACCTATGGTTGATCAATTAAACAAATCAAATGAAGAGTGGAAGAAAGAACTTGATCCTGAGGTCTACAGTGTCACTCGAGAAAAGGGTACTGAAGCAGCATTTACTGGAAAGTACTGGAATGAACACAAAAGAGGCGTATATAAATGTTCAAACTGTGGGCTTGAACTTTTCTCGTCAGATACAAAGTTTGACTCAGGTACTGGATGGCCATCGTTTGATGATCCAATCAACAAAGAACATGTGCATTTTGTAGAAGATACAAGTCACGGTATGAGTCGCGTCGAAGTAACATGTGCTCGATGTGGTGCACACCTCGGACATGTGTTTGATGATGGACCAAGAGATTCAACAGGGAAGCGATACTGTATGAACTCATGCTCACTTGAGCTCGCACCGATAGAAGATACATCAGACAAAAAATAAACTAATCAACAGGTTTGCTATTTCAATCTGAGTGTATCTTGATATACTTATATTCGTTATCATCAACATAATTTAATCTACATGCGATTTGGAATTGTTCTTATCATTCTTGGTTTATTAGCTCTTCTCAACAACACAGGTCTTTTGACTTCACAGACAATGAGTATTGTATGGCCAATTGCACTCATCGTAGTTGGTGCATGGATGGTGCTCCGAAAAGGATGCTGCTGGAAGCGAGGTTTCTGGGGCTCACAGAGTTGCAACTGTCACGAAGAATGTGACCACAAGAAAGGTGTGTGCAACGTAGAAAGTAAATAATCTATTTTCGTGTTTTCTCTGTCTCAAAACAGAACAACAAAAGCGATTCTCATTTTGGGGGTCGCTTTTGTTGCTATTGTCGGAGGCCTTTGGCTTGGATTTAGTAGCTATCCTCTGACACCCAAGCAAGCAGATAAGCTAGCTCAAAATGCAGCGTCATCTACTGTCTCACTTTTTATAAATGGTACAGCATTTGCTGCCGACGTAGTAGCTACAGCAGCGCTCCGAGAACAAGGATTGAGTGGAAGGGAATGTCTGGGCTCCAACGAAGCTATGCTCTTTGTCTTTCCTACAAACGGCAATTATGGATTTTGGATGAAAGACATGAAGTTTTCTATAGACATCATTTGGGCTGATGAAAATGGCTCTATCGTATACATTCAAGAGCATGCTACGCCCGATTCATTCTTCAAAAATCCTCCTCAAGCATTCATCCCAACAGCACCAGCCCGTGTTGTCGTTGAAGTAGCAGATGGGACCGTTAAAAATTTAAAAATAAAAACGGGAGACCTCTTAATTTTTGATACAAACATTCTCAAAAATGCCTCAAACTAGCGCGCGTTTGTCGTACGCATTTTACAATCAACCAAAACTGTATTCAGCTATATTTTTTTCAGTTATCCACAGGCATTTTGAGGGGGGTAGTGGAGTACAATTAGGTTCGTAAAAATATTTTTTACAGCGCAACGTGCAAATTATCAAATAGTACTTATAAAGTTAACTTAGAACGGCTTATGGCTAAGGCAAAAAAATCAAAAAAGAAGGTAGTCGAAAAGAAAGTAGAGACTAAAGTAGAAAAAGTTGAATCGAAATCAGAGAGTAAGAGAGAACTCCTCGTAAAACGAGTTCACAAGCGAAGTGGCGAAATCGTTGCCTTCGACCTCAACCGAGTAATCAGTGCCATCCACAAGGCAATGATTGCTACAGGTGAAGGATCTTGGGAAGAAGCCGAAATGGTGGCAAATAAAGTGTATGCCGAACTCGTTCGAATCTCGAAGAAGTTCAAGAACTTCCTTCCAGACGTAGAAGGTATCCAAAATATCGTTGAAAACGAGCTTATTCTTTCTGAATACATCAGAACTGCGAAGTCATATATCTTGTATCGAGCAGAACATGCAAAGATTCGAGAAAAGAACATCCAGGTACCTGAAAAAGTTAAGCAACTTGCCGCTGAAAGTAAAAAATATTTCCGAAACCCTCTTGGTGAATTGGTGTACTACCGAACATACTCTCGATGGAGTGATGAAGAAGTCCGACGAGAAACTTGGGTAGAAACAGTAGACCGATACATGGCTTTCATGCAGGAAAACCTCGGTGACAAACTCAAGGATACAGAATACAAGGAAGTTCGAGAAACTATTCTCCGACACGAAGCCGTTCCTTCTATGCGACTCATCCAGTTCTCTGGTGCAGCAGCTCGACGAAATCATGCCTCAGCCTATAACTGTTCGTTTACAGCTCCTCGATCATTCCAGGACTTTGCTGAAATTATGTTCCTCTCTATGTCAGGATGCGGCGTAGGGTTCTCAGTAGAAAGTGAAAACATTCAGGCTCTTCCACAGATCAAGTATCAGACAGGTAAAGTTATTGAGTACACAGTACAAGATTCACGAGAAGGTTGGTCTGACTCACTCGCATTCGTTATGGAACAATGGTTCAACGGTAACGATGTAAAAGTAGACTACTCACTCCTTCGACCATCTGGTGCTCGACTCGTGACAACAGGTGGAAAGAGTTCAGGTCCACAGCCACTCATCGATATTCATAACTTCTTCCGAACAAAGATTCTCGCACGACAGGGAGGTCACCTCAGTAACCTCGATGCTCACGATATGATCTGTAAGATCGGTGAAGGGGTAGTATCAGGAGGCGTACGACGAACAGCTCTTATTTCTCTTTTCGAACTTTCAAATACAGACATTCGAGACGCAAAAAATGGCCAGTTCTGGGCAGTAGAGCCACAGCGAGCACTCGCAAACAACTCTGCTATCTATATGACACGACCAGATAGTGCGACATTCCTCGAAAACTGGACACAGCTCGTAAAGGCTGGATCTGGCGAACCAGGTATTTTCAACCGAGGTAGTCTTCGAACATCTATTCCTGACCGACGAAAGAAAATTTCAGCTGCATGGTTTGACCGATTTGGTACAAACCCTTGCGGAGAAATTATTCTTCGACCAAAGCAGTTCTGTAACCTTTCAGAAGTGATTGCACGACACGAAGATACAGAAGCGTCACTTATGCGAAAGATCAAAGTAGCTGCAATCCTCGGTACCTATCAGTCAACATTTACAAACTTCATTTATCTTTCAAAAGAATGGAAGGAAAACTGTGAAGAAGAACGACTCCTCGGTGTATCTATCTCTGGTATGTGGGATTCTCCAGTAGTACGAAAGCCAGAAGTTCTTCGAAAGCTTCGAGCTGAAGCAGAACGAGTAAACAAACTCTATGCAAAACGATTTGGTGTAAATCCATCAACAGCGATCACATGTGTGAAGCCATCAGGAAACACATCACAGACTGTAGATTGTTCATCTGGTATCCACGCTCGACACGCTCCATATTACATCCGACGAATTCGAATCTCTGCAACAGACGCTCTCTTCCAGATGCTCAAGGATCAAGGAGTACCATTTAGTCCAGAAGTGGGGCAGAATGCTGAAACAGCTACTACATTCGTAATCGACTTCCCTGTGAAGGCACCAGAAGGCTCAAAGTTCAAAGATGACCTTTCAGCTATCGACCAGCTCGAGTTCTGGAAGAATGTAAAACTTAACTTCACAGACCACAACCCGTCAGCGACAATTTCTATCGGTGCTGATGAATGGATTGAAGCGGGTAACTGGGTATACAAAAACTGGGAACACATCGGTGGTCTTTCATTCCTTCCTCGATCAGAACACGTATATCAGCTTGCTCCATACGAAGAATGTACAAAAGAGCAGTATGAAGAACTCTTGAAGCGATACGAACACATCGACTACTCAAAGATCGTTCTTTACGAGAAGACAAACGAAAACATCGACCTCAAAAAAGAATTGGCTTGTGCTGGTGGTGCGTGCGAAATCGACGAAGTACCTCAGGTAGCAAAGTCAGCTTAAAAATTCAGCGTAAGCTCTCTTTAAACAAAAAACACCCCGTACAGACGGGGTGTTTTTTTATTTAGTGAGAAATAGAAATGCTTTTTAAGAATTCATCACGATGCTGTTCGATTTCTTCTTCAAACTTCATTTGCTCTCCACTAACTTCTTTAATTGTACGAGATTTTTCAACAATGAAATAACGAACTGTTCTTTTAGTGGCTTGAGCTATTTTAATTTCAGCAAGAACGCCATCACTGATAGACCCAAATACCCAAATTTCATCTGCACGTTTTACGAGGTTGTTGTTTCCTTCACGAACTATATCTCGATCGATACTGTCTAATAAGAAATAGTCGAACACCATGAATGGGTTAAGAGGAATGCCTCCTTGCTCTAATACAAATTTTGAAATAAACATACGGAAGTAAAACAGATGCTTAGACATTGCAGTATATACGAGAGGCTTGTCTCCTGTGAGTCCTAAAGCTTGGTGGTTGAATTTTGCCATATAAGCTAAATGATATATGAAAATAGCAAAACAGCCAGCTTACGCTGGCTGTTTTGATTTATGTGTTCGTATCTATAAGCCGAATTCTGTAGTTCGCATTTGTTGTAGAAGCTACAAACGCAAACCGATAGTTATTTATCTGGGCCACCCATTGCTGTGTGGCTCGAGCGGCACCCAGTGTATCGTTCCGAAGAATGATACAAAGTACGGCCTTGCACTCGGGTAAGGATTTTGCCGTTTCACTCTTTAGTTTCGACAAGCTTATGTCTAAAGATTGATCCACCAACTTTCGCTGATGGACCTGATATTCCTTTCGGAACATCACGTCACTGCTCGCACCTCTTGAATTGCTCCAGACGGGCGTTACCCGCTACCTGGCTCCATGATCTACCGAAGTAGAAAAGGGAAGTGTTCGGACTTTCCTCTGACATTCAGTAAAGAATATCAGCAACTATCCGATACGAACGAGTATATTATATCACGTATTTCAGATAAATTCAACCAAGCTTTTAAAACGATGAATTATCACCAGTTAAGGCCGTCTTTTTATTGTAGTAAGACCGTCAATCAACTATAATAGAGGGATGGAACCTACAACAATGAACATTGAAGAACAGCCAAAATCTCAAAAAACTTCTATTTTTGAAAAATTATCACTTATCATTATCAGCGCATTTGTCGGACTCATTCCGCTCTTGGTGTTACCACAATCACTCATCGGATTTAGTTATGTAAAAATTGCTCTAGCTACATACTCTATTCTTGCGGCATGCATTCTTTTCTTGGCTCAATCTGTAAGTGAAGGTTCTCTTCTCCTCAAACCTCGAAAAGTTCTCATTGCACTATTTGCTGTTCCTGTTGTAACAGCATTTGCTGCACTCACATCACCTCATGTATCTGGTGGTCTTATCGGACTTGGTTTTGAATTCGATACAGTGTACTTCCTATCACTTGGTTTTCTTCTTGTTATTCTTTGTTCATATCTCTTTTCTACAAAACAGCGAGTGTTCACAGCGTATCTCACATTCTTCGTTGGATTCATTGTTATCGCAGTAGTTCATCTCTTACGATTTGCTATGGGTGTAAACTTCCTTGGTCTTCAGACCCTTTTGCCAACAATGGCTTCAAACACTGTTGGTGCATGGAATGATTTCGGTGCATATGCTGGTCTTGGAGTAATTCTTTCTTTCATCACTCTTGAGTTGGTTACACTTAGTAAAGCATTCAAATGGATTCTTTCTGCAGTACTTGTCCTTTCTTTGATCCTCCTTGGAATTGCAAACTTCTATACATTCTTTGATTCAACATTATTTGCTGTTCCTGCCACAGTCATTGTCGGACTCGTAGCACTTTTTGTGTTTGTGTATACAGTATCTGCGAATTATAAGCAGTCTCGAAAGACAGACGGCGTAGACGGAGCACCTGCTCTAAAAAAGAAATACAATCTTCCAATTCCATCATTTATTGTGTTGGTATTTGCTGTTGTGTTTACTATTGGAGCTCAACCAATTACAGCATTTCTTTATGAAAAAATTGGTATTTCACAAACAGAAGTAGTTGATGTTCGACCAACACTTAATGCGACATTTCAAGTTGGAGCAAAAGTAGTAGAATCCGGAGTAGTCGATGCGCTCTTTGGTGTAGGTCCAAATAGATTCTTTGCATCATGGGCTCTTTTTAAACCAGGAGCTGTAAATAACACTATATTCTGGAATACAGACTTCAACTACGGTTCTGGATATATTCCAACATTCTTTGTTACAACAGGTATCTTAGGATTCTTGGCATGGCTCTTCTTCCTAGGAATTGTATTCTTCTATGGTTGGAAGGGAGCGTTTGCTGGCCTCAAAGATAAATTCTCTCAGTACCTTATCGTATCGTCACTCCTCGCATCTGGATATTTGTGGTTAATGGCATTCCTTACAGTGACTGGTCCTGTTATCCTTCTTCTCGCATTCTTCTTTACAGGTCTTCTCTTTGCGTCTCTCTATAGAGAAAATATTTTGACTACAAGTGAATTCAGTTGGATTTCAAATCAGAAAAAAGGATTCGTTGCTGTGTTGTTCTCAATCATCATTATGATTGCAGCGATTGCAGTTGCATTTACTTGGACACGACATTTCGCTGCTTCACTCAATATGAATAAAGCTATTCAATCTGCAAACGGTGGAGATATACCTACAGCAGAAAAGTATTTAGCGATGGCACTTCAAAAAGATTTGAATGATGCGTATCTCCGATCCTTCTCACAATTCCGACTTCTCCAGCTTCGACAAGTATTCGAACAATCAAAAAAAGCTGAGCTTACAGAAAAGAATGCTACGTTCTTGAACGATGCGTTGCTCGCTTCACGAGAAGCTGCGCTTGTAGTAAATCCATCAAACTATCAAAACTGGATTCTTTTAGGATCTATTTATGAAAGTGCTGGACTCCTCGGGGTAGATGGGTCAGGTATTCTCGCTAAACAAGCATACGAACAGGCAAAAGTTTTGAATCCAACAAGTCCGCTCCCAGACCTTCTTATTGCTCGACTGTTTGCCTATGCCCAAGATGCTAAAGGAGCAACAGATCAACTTCAGCAAGCTCTCCTGAAGAAAGCTGATTTCAGCGAAGCTCTTTCTCTCTTGAGCCAGATTCAATCACTCAAGCCTGGAACAGCAGGGCCTGTAACAACTCCAAAAGCTACATCTACAGCCTCTTCGACTTCGTCAGCAAATTCAACATCATCAACAAGTACTAAACGATAGATAATAGGGTAATATACGTGCATGGTTAAGAAATTCATCCAACTCATTCATCAGGAGATCGCTGGTGTTCATCAAGCAGCTTTTCTCCTTGGTTTTTTTACCTTGCTTTCGTCTATTCTTGCTCTCTTCCGAGACAGACTTTTAGCACATTCATTTGGTGCGAGTCAGACACTCGACGTCTACTATGCAGCTTTCCGAGTGCCTGATTTTATTTATGCCTCGGTAGCTTCTTTGGTATCTATTTCTATTCTCATTCCGTTCTTCACAGAAATATTTGAAAAGAAAAAAGAAGAGGCGGCGAGACTCATGGATACAATCTTTACGGTATTCATGACAATTATCATAGTCATTTCAGCAATAGCCTGGTTTTTGATGCCACATATTGTGACATTTATCTTGCCGGGTATTTCAGATCCTGCTGCACAAGCGGAAGTTATTTTGCTCTCTCGAGTACTGCTCCTCCAGCCAATTTGTTTGGGAATTTCAAACCTCTTGGGTGTTATTACTCAGATTAGTAAGCGATTTATTATTTACGCTATTAGTCCAATCTTTTATAACATCGCAATTATTTTCGGTATCGTCGTGTTGTATCCTCATTTTGGTCTCATGGGCTTAGTGATGGGAGTGGTTATTGGAGGTTTGATGCACTTCGCTATTCAGATTCCATATGTACAAAGTTTCGGTTTGATTCCACGTATCAGATTCAATATTGATATGAGCGTAGTTAAAAACATTTTCATACATTCTATTCCGCGAACAATAACACTTTCAGCAAGTCAGATTGAGCTTATTTTCCTTACGTCATACGCTTCATATTTGACCATCGGCTCTATTGCGATCTTCAACTTTGCTACAAACCTTCAGTCAGTACCATTTTCTATTGTTGCCGTGAGTTATGCTCTTGCAGCGTTTCCAACACTGTCAGGTTATTTTGCAAAAGGGGAAACTCAAAAGTTTGTTGATCATGTGGTACTTGCGGCACGGCATATTATATTTTGGTCAGTGCCGATCACAGTTCTCTTCATTGTGCTTCGAGCGCAGATCGTGAGAACGATTCTTGGTTCAGGTTCATTCAATTGGGAACACACACGTCTCACAGCTGCGTGCGTAGCTATGTTTATTGTGTCTCTTGTTGCCCAAGGACTTGAAATTCTTTTTGTACGAGCGTATTACGCGGCAGGAAAAACTCGACGACCTCTTATCGTAAATGTTATTTCATCAATTATCACGATCAGTTTGCCATTCTTCCTTCTCCAGCTTTTCAATGGTTCAGAAATGTTCAGATATTTTATTGAGTCTTTGTTCAAGATAGAAGGTATCAATGGATCGGGAATCATTATGCTTCCACTTGGATTTACTTTAGGAACAATTATAAACGCGCTTATCTTCTGGTATATGTTCCAAAAAGAATTCGGAAACTTTACTGCGAGAGTAATGCCATCATTCTTTAGTAGTCTTCAAGCCGGTATCCTTGGAGGATTTGCTGCGTATCTTACACTCAATATTTTGGATGATTACCTCAATCTCAACACACTCCCGGGTATTTTCCTTCAGGGCCTAGGCGGAGCGATTGTTGGTCTTGTTATCACTGTTTGTACATTCGTAGTGCTTCGTAATGAAGAGATTGCGGAAGTATGGCATTCATTCCATCAGAAGCTTGGATTTACATCTCGTGTCGTTGTCTCAGAACCTGAAAATATTGAAATGTAAGGTTCGTGATTAGCAGACTATTTGGTCAAAATAAAACCGCCTGATAAGCTTGTGGGGCTCACCAGGACGGTGTTTGGGGGAGGTCTTATTTTGGCGCTTTAGGCTACTGCAGCCGTGGCCATTAGTTCGTAGAAGCCTGCCGCGTCGTAGGTCACGATGTTTGACTTAAACAGTAACCGGTGTTTATCGTCGCTCCGCGACTTGATGTGCTCATTTGCAGCATCTAGTGCTTCAAAGATACCTTGAACCTGGGGCCGGAAGTTTGCTCCATCGAGGAGAAAGATATCTGTTTCTTCAAAACACTCTGCACGGACTTCATCCTTGAACGCATGAAGATTCTTGGTCTCCCATAGTTCGCGGTTGACATAGATGCAGCAATAGCCTCTTGAATCCTCTACGGCATAAATGCCGTCTCGGAGTTGGGCTGCGCGGTTGACCCTTCGGGCGTGTTTCTCTTTGGGTGCTACCTCATATAAGTAATAGAGGAGGTCAGCATCAAAATTCCCAAGTGTGGACATTTTCATTTGAACATTTATAAGAAAAAGAACATTGCACCGCTTTCCAGCAGACGATGAATGTCTTGTGGTTGGGTTATTTGTGTTTGACTGGGTTGTGCCTACTGGAAGGCGGTCATAAACAAAATTCGCCACTACATTAACATGAAATGGCGAATTTGTCTATCGCGGTCGGATTGTTGAGAGGGTTTTACTTTGCCTGATTTGCTGCTTCTGCTGCATCTTTTTTCTCTTCTTTTCGTCGGAATCTGTTGATTTGTTTTACGACAATAAAGATTGAAAAGGCAACGATAAGGAAGTTTACTACGTTATTTACGAAGAGGCCGATGTGTACAGGTCCGAGTGAGAAATCTGAAAAGTCTACGTTACCCATAAGGCCAATGAGAGGCATAATAATGTCTTTAACGAGAGATTCTACTATTTTGCCGAAGGCTGCACCTACGATCACACCAATAGCGAGATCAAGTACATTTCCTTTAATAGCGAATTCTTGGAATTCAGAAATAAAATTTTTCATATATATTCAGAAGTAATTTAAATTATATTTATAACTAACTGCTTTCTATCTTGTAGATGAAGCAGATGTTAGCGCACTTGTGCCTGTAGCGTTGTAAGCCTCAAGAACAAGTTTTCGAAGTGTCTCATATGGAATGGCACCTCGTACAGCCTCTGTACCGTTGATAATGAGAGTTGGAGTTGAGTTGATGCCCATAGCTGTTGCATCCCGTCGGTCTTTATTTACACTTTCTTCATGTTTAGGATCTTTTACAGATACTCGGAACTTAGCGATATCAAGGCCTAGTTGAGTAGCATATTTTTCAAAGAGAGTAGTTCTGTTAGCAGAAGCTGGCGTCCACTCAGACTGTTTGTCAAAGAGTACTTCGGACATCTGGAAGAACTTCCCTTGTTCACCAGCGGCGAGAGCTACAGCGGCTGCTTCATATGAGTGACTATGAATAGGGAAGTGACGATATACAAGAGTGAATTTGTCTCCGTCTGTTTCAAGAAGTCGTTTGAGTTCAGGACTGAGAACTGCACATGCAGGACATTCGAAATCAGCGAATTCTGTAATGATTACTTTTGTACTTGAGCCTGCACGAGGTGCGTCCGCTCGATCTACAAGGTCAGGCTTTATTGTCACTGACGCAGCTTTGTTACTTTGTTTATTGATAGCAAAAATACCACCGATGATAATAAGAATTGTAACCAACACAATGCCACTGACTACTTTAGTTTCTGTACTCATATAAGATATTAAATTAAGGGTTAGTTCTGTTCAGACCGAATGTATCGTCGGTGGAGGAACATAAGAATGATAATAGTACTGAATCCAAGGAATGCCAAGAGTGGAATAGTGACGAATCCAAACCATTCAATGTATTTTGTCGTACATGAAATACCAGCTACACATGGAGCTGCCGCTTCAGGAAGTACCTTGTAGTACAAGAGATTGTGATAGATAGAAATAAGCCAGCCGATGAAGGTAAGAGAAAGCACATAATAGTGTGTGAGCTTATCCTTTGTGAGAATACCGATAATAAGGATAAGCATTAATGGATACATAGCTATTCGCTGGTACCAGCAAAGTACGCATGGGGGATACTGCTTTATTTCACTAAAATACAAACTCCCAAGTATAGCCACAATGACTTGAATAAGTGCAAGGTAAAGAGCATTTTTGCTCACTAAATCAATAACTTTTTTCATATGAATACATTGTAGCATTTGTCGTATTAAAATAAGAACGGGTCCGCCTCGTGAGAGACGAACCCGTTATGTGTAGCTCGGACCTGTGAGGTGCGAGCTATTTGCTTCCTTGTGCAGTTTCTTCGGCGCATGAGCTGCAGCCATTTCCTCCGCAGCGGCATCCGGCGGCAGCAGGGCTGTTCTTATCCCCAGTGCTCACGGTCGCTTGTGCAGTGGCTGCGATACGCAGGCCAATTCGTTTTTGAAGTTTCATCTGTGTTTGTTCTCCCTTCTAAGGACGTCCTGCTCGTAGGAGTCAGGATTTTTTGTTGTCCAAAAATAGTATTGCATATGTTTAATCTAAATGCAATTAAGTCGCATTAATATTGTTATTTTAGTAATTATGGCGTATGATTGCTGTACATATGGAAACACACCAACTTCATCTCCATCCACTAAAGAAACATAAATTGAAAGTGACAAAATCGCGAAAGGCGTTGCTTCAAGTGCTCGAGACGTCACCACAGCTGTTGTCTGCAGATGATATATTTGAAAAAGTGAACAAACATGTTGCATCAGATAGAGCAACTATATATAGAACGTTACATACATTTGAGAGTCTTGGTATTATTGACCAGGTACAACTTAATGACGGACTTCTTCGATATGAAATTGCGCATGAACATGGTCACCATCACCACGTGGTTTGTACTGGGTGTGGCGTGGTAGAACATATTTCTGATGCACCGACAGAGAAAGCGTTACACAATATGTCAAAGAAACTAAAGCAATTTTCAGTCATTACCGAACATACCCTCGAGCTATTTGGTATCTGCAAAAAATGTGTACCAAAGCATAAAGTGTAATTTCGCTGAACGTTTGCATACACATAGTCATTCACATCACTAATAAGGATATAAATAAACATATAAAAATCCTTCGCGAGATTATTCACGAAGGATTTTTAGGATTTAACGTTTCACTAGATATAAAGCTCAGGAACACTCGACCAGTGTTCCGCGTACAGTATGTACTACGAGTGCTTAAGATTTTATAAATTTTTGTTCAAATCTATTTTTGTCGATCGAGCTTGTATCCACGTCCTGATACTGTGTGAATGAGTTTCTTTTTTCCTTTATCAAGTTTCTTTCGAAGATTTCGAACATGAGCTTCTATGGTGTTTGAAAATGGGTCGCTGTCGTAGTTCCACACTTGCTCCATTATCTGAGCTCGAGACACTACTTGGCCACCATTTTTCATAAGACACTCAAGGAGCATAAATTCTTTGCGTGTGAGGTATACATTCTTTTCACCTTTTTTAACTGTATGCCGGCTAACATCGACTGTGAGGTCATCAAGAGTAATGACTTCTTCTGAAATAGTATAGGGGCGTCGAAGCAGTGCCTTCATGCGTGCGTGGAGCTCTGAAAAACTGAATGGTTTTGTCAGATAATCATCAGCACCACTTTCGAGTAATGCGACTTTTTCTTGTATATCTGAAACTACAGACACCAAGATTATGGGTGTCTTTTTACCTGCATTTCTAATGTCTTTGCAAACATCGAGGCCCATCTTTTTTGGAAGCATATTGTCGAGCAAGATCAAATCATAGTCATTTGTTCGCGCTATGTATGAACCAGTCTCACCATTGTCAGCTGTATCAACTGTGTATGACTCAGATGTCAGGTGAGCTTCTAAAGCCTTTCGTGTTTGTTCGTCATCTTCAATAATTAAGACTCGCATATATGTATATTTTAACTCATTTTTAAGGTGATAATAAAGAATTGTAGAAATTAGGGTATGAAATAAAGATAAAATTATTATGAAGAAAATATGAAGAGGTCTTGACAAGGGTGTTGATAGTATTTGCTAAATATGGGCTAATAGAGTACTATTAGTAGGTTCGTAGATTCTCACTAGCCAGTTACTTCGGCCATAGAGGGGTTTATGGATAGAATAAAAGTAACAGTAAATATACATGTCAAAGAGACTTTATGTAGGTAACCTTTCTTGGAGCACAACATCAGATGCTCTTAAGGATGCCTTCTCAAAGGCAGGAAACGTGATTTCTGCCGAAATCGTAATGGAAAAACCAACAAACCGATCACGAGGTTTTGCGTTTGTTGAAATTGAAGATAGTGCTGCACAAGCTGCTATCGACATGTGGAATGGCCAGCCTCTCGATGGACGAGCGCTCATTGTAAATGAAGCACGACCAAAGACAGACATGCCACCACGACGAGATTTCGGTTCACGAGATTCTCGACCACCACGACGAGATCGACAGGATTACTAATCCTCTCGAACATACAAAAAACACCCGCACTACGCGGGTGTTTTTTGTTTATCATTTTTTTATAAAAAATTAATGGTCAGTATGAGAGAGTAGTATCAGATATGAAAAAAAGATCTTTTATCGTTGGTTGTTTTATGGGACTCTATGTTCCTCGGAGCATTATTCATATTGCGTGGTTCTTGGAGTATGTTCGCAGAGCAATCAACATTGTAGTCACATTTTTGAAAAAAAAGTAAAAGAAATACCCGATGTGATTCGGGTATATTCTTAGTCTGAGTTTTGATAGGAGATTAGCCTTTTCGGTTTGCCTTATCTCGATCTGACTTTGTGAGGAACTTCTTTCGAATTCGACAGAAGTGTGGAGTTACTTCGAGGTATTCGTCATCACTGATGATTTCAAGACCTCGTTCGATTGTGATTTCAAGAGCTGGGGCAAGGTAGATTGTTTCGTCTGTACCAGAAGCTCGCATGTTTGTAAGCTGTTTAGCCTTCGCAGGGTTTACTTCCATTTCATCACCCTTTGATGTGTTACCAACAACCATACCTGCGTACACTTCAGTTCCTGGAGTAATGTAGAGTCCACCTCGGTCCTGGAGGTTTCCAAGTGCAAAGTGAAGTGCTTTACCATTTTCCATTGAAACCATAGAGCCTACTTCTCGTTTTTCGATAACACCTACGTGTGGTCGGAATTCGATAAATCGACTCGACATAATACCTTCACCCTTTGTATCTACCACGAACTGACTTCGGTAGCCCAAAAGTCCTCGTGTAGGAATATCAAATGTCATTCGAGTAATACCTTCATTCTGCTTCATAGAAGTCATGATGCCTTTTCGTCGTCCTAGTTTTTCAATAACAGCACCTGAGAATTCATCTGGTGTATCGATAACTACTTCTTCAAATGGTTCGTGATCTGCACCATCAACTTTCTTGATGATTACTTCAGGCTGAGACACCTGGAGTTCGTATCCTTCTCGTCGCATTGTTTCGAGGAGTACAGCGATGTGGAGTTCACCTCGTCCGTATACTTTGAAAGCTTCAGCTGCGCCGAAGTCGATTTGAAGACCAACGTTTACTTCGAGTTCGTTTGTAAGTCGTTCTCGGATTTGTCGACTTGTCACGAATTTACCGTCTCGTCCTGCAAAAGGTGAGTCGTTTACGAGGAAGTTGAGGGAGATAGTTGGTTCATCGATCTTGATAGAAGGAAGAGCTTCTACATCTGCTGAGTCTGTAATTGTTTCTCCAATATAAATATCTGAAAGACCGGCAATCATTGCTACGTCGCCAGAAATAGCTTCTTCAACTTCTTTTTTACCTAGACCTTCGAAGATATAGAGTTTTGTAATTCGGCCAGTTCGTGTTTCACCCGTTGGCTTTTTGATTGTTACAGTCTGTCCGTTTTTTACAACACCACTCCAAATTCGGGCAACAGCCATTCGGCCGAGGAAGTTGTCGTATGCGAGGTTGAACGGTTGAGCTCGGAGAGGTTCTTGAAGTGCCTGTTTAGCTGGAGCTACTTTATCGAGAATCATATCGAACAATGGGTCGAGGTTTACGAATTCATCTGTAAGATTTTTCTTTGCTTTGCCATCTCGTCCGATTGCATAAATGATAGGGAAGTCGAGCTGATCATCTGTAGCACCGAGTTCAAGGAAAAGTTCGAGAATTTCTTCATGTACTCGATCTGGGTTTGCAGCAGGTTTGTCGAGCTTGTTCATTACTACGATAGGTTTGAGACCAAGTTCGATAGACTTTTTGAGTACGAATCGAGTCTGTGGCATTGGGCCTTCTTGTGCATCCACAATGAGGAGTACACAGTCGATAGATCGAAGTACTCGTTCTACTTCTGAACCGAAGTCGGCGTGACCTGGTGTGTCGATAATATTTACCTTTGTACCTTTGTAGGTAAGAGAAGCATTTTTGGCATAAATAGTAATACCACGCTCCTGTTCAAGGGCGTTTGAGTCCATACTTACTGCTGTGTCTTTAACGGCACCAGTGTATTTCATCATGGCATCTACGATTGTAGTTTTGCCGTGGTCCACGTGCGCGATAATAGCGATATTTCGAATTTCCATTGTTAGATAATAGTTACTTGATTTGCTGGCAAACAAAAAACGGCGGGAGCCGATTAAGGGACTTATTTATAGCATGAAATTAATAAGATGTAAACATCGGGGAATATGGCTAACATGTTGCAATATATAGGTAATTTCAGAAGACGGAAGACTTTTTTTATGCTACATTTAAGATGATTAAAAAATAATAGTTTGTCGCCACGAGTTCATCATGAAAAAACATATTCACACACTTGGTTCGTATCTTAAACGCCCACTTATTTCTATCCCTCTTGCCATTGTCCTCCTCGCAGGAAGTGCCTTTGCTTTTTCAAGTGGAAGTTCAAGTTCTGCTACAAACATTGTTACGGTAACTCCTAAAGAATTCGTACAAGAAGTAGCTGTCACAGGTAAGGTGGTTTCTGCACAGGATGTTTCTCTCGGTTTTGAAACATCTGGACGAATCGCTCAAGTGAAAGTGAAGGTTGGTGAAAAAGTAGCTTCGGGACAAGTGCTCGCATATGTGGCAAACGGCGACTATGCTGCAGCTGTATCGCAGCGACAGGCTATTGTAGACTCAGAACAAGCTCGACTCGATGAACTCGAACGAGGATCTCGACCTGAAGACCTCACGCTCGCTCAGTCAGATGTAGATAGTGCGACAATTTCTCTTGAGCAATCAAAACGCACTATTGTAGATGAAATAAAAGACGCGTATGTAAAGGCTGATGATGCCGTGCGAAACAAAATTGACCAGCTCTATTCAAATCCTCGAAGTGCAACACCAGAAATTTTGCCATTTAACTCAAACAATACATCTGCAAACTTTAGAACATCTCTCAACGATCAGCGACTTCGAGCAGGCGAAATGCTCACAAAGTGGGGGAATTCTCTTTCAACTCTTACATCAGATTCATACACGTCTGCGTATTTGACTGATGCACGAACAAACGTAGCTCAAATGAGAAACTTCCTTAACGATCTTTCTCTCGTGGTGTCTTCTGTAGAAACAAATCCATCACTTTCTCAAACAACAATTGATAAATATAAGAGTGATATTTCTCTCGCGCGAACAAATATAAGTTCTGCAGTGAGTGGTCTTACTACTGCTGAACAAAGTTATTCAACATACACAGCTCAGCTCAAGAAAGCACAAGAGCAACTTGCTCTCAAACGAGCCGGTTCTACAAGAGAACAAATTGATGCACAAGCTGCACAGGTAAAAAGTGCATATGCGCAACTTCAGAGTGCTCGAGCTTCATACGCAAAGACAGTTATTACATCACCGATTGAAGGTATTGTGACAAAAGTAGATGGTAAAGCTGGTGAGATTGTTTCTCCAAATAGTCCAGTAATCTCACTTATCAGTGCAGCAAATTACGAAATCGAAAGTTATATTTCTGAGACAGACATTGCAAAGATCAAGCTCGGACAGCAAGCCTCTGTAACTCTTGATGCATATGGAAAAAATGCGCCATTTAATGCGAGTGTGACATTACTTGATCCGGCTGAAACAGTACTTGATGGCGTATCAACATACAAAGCGACATTCCAATTTTCTCAGAATGATGAACGAATCAAATCTGGTATGACAGCCAACATTGTTATTCAAACTGACAAACGACAAGATGTCATCATCATTCCGCAACAGGCAATCTTCCTCAAAAACGGTCAGAAAATGGTAACCGTAAAATCTGCATCAGGATCTCAAGATCGAGTGGTACAAACAGGAAGCATTAATAATAATGGTGAAATCGAAATAGTATCTGGTCTTGCCGCTGGCGATCAGGTGCTTGTGTCGACAAAATAATATGAATAAGACTGTACTAAAAGTCGGATTCTTCCTCGCCTTTAGACAAATCAAACGAGCCAATATTTGGACTACTGGTTTGATTATTATCGTTATGGCCCTCACGTTTCTCAACCTTGTGGTTGTAAACGGTGTGCTTGTAGGTCTTATTCAAGGAGCAATCGAAGCGAACAGAGCTCACTATATTGGTGAAGTACTTGTAACAAGTCTTAAACAAAAGACATACATCGAAAATAGTCAGACTATTTTTGATATCGCAAAAAGTTTGAAAGGAGTAGATGCTGTTACGGGACGATATATTGGAAGTGCAAAAGTAAATGCAGATTATCGACGAAAACTTCGAGACGACGAAGTACCAAATGCCGCAGGAACAACTCTTGTAGGTATCGATCCAATTGCAGAAGATGAAGTGACAGGACTTTCAAAGTTTATGATTGAAGGTACGTACCTTGATGGCAATGACACAGAGGGCATTATGATTGGTGCTAACTTGCTCTATCGATTTACCCCAATTGACTCAAGTGCATTTCAATCGCTCCGAGGAATTTATGTCGGAGATAAACTTAAAATTACAGTAGGGAAAAACGCTAAAGAAGTTGTGGTGCGAGGTATCATCAAATCAAAAGTTGATGAAAACGACTTCCGTGTATTTATGACAGCAAGTGAAGCTCGAAAACTTCTTGGACGAACAGATAACAACTTGAACGAAGTTAGTATTCGAATGATACCAGGTGCATCAGAGTCAGATGTGATTGCTGTAAAACAAATTTTCCTCAACAACGGTCTCGATGAAGGAGCAAATATTCAGACATACGATGAAGCGCTCCCAAAATTCGTCAAAGACATGAAGAGTATGTTCGCACTTCTTGGAAACCTTATTGGTAGTATTGGTCTCGCTGTAGCATCTATCACTATCTTCATTGTGATTTTCGTAAACACACTGACACGAAGAAAATTCATTGGTATTTTGAAGGGGATTGGTATTGATTCTAAAGCAATTGAATTCTCTTACATTTTACAGTCTATCTTTTACGCTCTTGCAGGAGCTATCGTCGGCTTCGTCATTCTGTATGGATTCCTGAAGCCGTTTGTCGATGCTCATCCTATCAACTTCCCATTCAGTGATGGACGAATCTATGCTCCGTTGTCAGGTACGTTTATCCGAGCTGCCGTCCTTCTCTTTACAACTCTCATTGCTGGATACATTCCTGCTCGAATGATTGTAAATAAAAACACCCTTGATTCTATTCTTGGGCGATAAATTAATTCATAACCTACTACATATATGTCATCAATAATGATAGAAACAAAAGAATTAATTAAGAGCTTCAAGAACGGTGAACAAGTCACAACTATTTTGAAGGGAATTGATTTGCAGATCAAAAAAGGCGAGTTCGTTGCCATCATGGGACGATCTGGAGCTGGAAAAAGTACTCTTATGTATCAAGTGAGTTTGCTCGACAAACCTACATCAGGAGAAATTTTTATTGACGGTCAGAATGTAAACAGACTTACTACTGATGAACAAACAAAATTTCGTCTCAAAAAACTTGGATATGTATTCCAGGATTATGCTCTTCTCCCAGATCTTACAGCAAAAGAAAACGTAGCTGTGCCGCTTATCATGCAAGGTATGAGTACTGAAAAAGCGTACAAGATCTCAATCGAAGCACTTGAGCGTGTTGGTCTTGCTCATCGAACAGATAGTATTCCTGCACGACTCTCTGGAGGAGAACAGCAGCGAGTGAGTGTAGCGCGAGCTATTGCACATGCACCGACTATTCTCTTTGCCGACGAGCCAACAGCCAACCTCGACAGTGAATCCTCTGCACGAGTGATGGAAATTTTTAAAGAACTCCACAAACAAGGTCAGACACTGGTGATGGTGACTCACGAAGCAGAATACGGAAGACTTGCAGACAGAATCATTCAACTCCAAGATGGACAGATTACGAAAGAAAAAGAAATAGTGAGAGATTAAATTCCTATAAAGAAATTACAAAAAACGTTTGTGAGCAGCTTCGAGATCATCGTGGTCGTTTATTGAGTGCCACTTTGTTGTGATAACAGCGTGGAGTGGATATGTTTCAGTTTGAGCAATAATAGTTTGCGGAAGACCAAGTTCTCCTTGTGCGATTTCAACAGCTGGGAAAGAAAAGATTCGATCATCAAGAACGAAGACACCATTTGAAACATGGGTGCCGTTTATTTTTTCTTCAGGAGTTTGAGTTCGATATTGTCGGACAATACCGTCTGCATCAGGATCTGATGAATAATATGCTGGCCATACTTTCTTTTGGATACCAGATGAAAGAGGGAATTGGAGATGCTGTTCGAGTTCTGCTTTGTCTACAAGGTCGTCACCATTCATAACAAAGAATCGCTCACCTGGCGCTATGAGGTCTTTTATAGAAAGAAGCGCGCCGTATGTGCCAGTTGCCGGTCCTTGTGGAACAATGGTTACTTTTGGTCTGTATACGCCGAACGCTGTTTGCTTTGCGACATGTGATTCAATCTGATCGGAAAGGTGTTTGGTAATAAGTACAACTTCATCAACGGCATCTGGTAGATTTTCAATAATACGATCGAGAATAGGTTTGCCTGCCACTTGGATAAGAGGCTTTGGAGTGTGATCAGTAAGTGGTTGTAATCGACTGCCTTTTCCGGCAGCTAAAATAATTGCTTTCATTGGTCTTTGATTATATCTAAAATTATATATTTTGAAATGAAACCATGTGAAAAAGAAAAGGCGGCTCGTGAGAGTCGCCTATCTTGATTTTTTTTGTCGAGCGGGGCTTATGGAGCCGGCTCTGACGGAATCAGAGAAATCACGTCTTTCCCTTCGACGACGACCAGGAGGCCGACGAGACCCACGAATGTCGGGGTATTTGGTTCGACCTGCTGGGCAGCAAACTTCTGGGTAAAGCTGATGCGGAAGTCAGGGTAGTCCTCAAACATGTGTTTGATGTGAGGATGGACGAGTTTCTTAAGAACGGCATCTGGAATCCAGGGTCCGTCTTTTGCGGTGTTGAGACCGCTGATTACGAGCATTCCAGTGCTCACGGTTCGGTGCGGTGGATCAGTCTGATCTGGAATATCCCGAAGAGGCACTTGGACCTCAAAAGGAATCAGACGTGATGTGTCTGCGAGTGCGGGTTGTGGATTCATATGTCCGAGGAAAATAATATCACACAAATTTAAAAAATCAAGCATTATAAAATATAATATGTCAAATTCTGCACACAAAATGAGCAAAAAAGCTTATTTTATGCTATATTCCTAGCACAAACGGCTCTGTCCGTGCTCAAACCTTATGCTTAACCACATTCGAAACTTTAGTATCATTGCCCATATCGACCACGGAAAATCGACTCTTGCAGATCGAATGCTTGAAATCACGCACACTATTGAGTCTCGAAAAATGATGAATCAGGTGCTCGATAGTATGGAACTTGAGCGAGAAAAAGGCATCACAATCAAAATGCGACCGGTGCAGATGAAGTACAAGATGCCAGCACAAAATGAGCTCGGCGAATCTCTCCCAAATGCAGGTGAAGAATTCGAACTCAACCTTATCGATACACCAGGTCACATCGACTTTTCATATGAGGTATCACGAGCTCTCAAAGCGGTAGAAGGTTCTATTTTGCTCGTAGATGCTACACAAGGTGTACAAGCTCAGACACTTACTACTCTTCGAATGGCCAAAGAATCGGGTCTCACTATTATTCCGGTGCTTAGTAAAGTAGACTCTCCAATTGCTCGAATCAAAGAAGTAAAAGAAGAAGTATCACGACTCATTGGTTGCGATGAATCAGATATTATCGAAACATCAGGAAAAACTGGTCAGGGTGTAGAAGGTCTTCTCCAAGAAATTATTAAACGAGTGCCTTGTCCAAAAGAAGAAATAAAGGACTCAGGAAGTTTTCGAGCACTTGTTTTCGATTTTCAATATTCAAACCACAAGGGTGTTATCGTATTCGTGCGAGTAATGGAAGGAGAAGTAAAGCGACACTCAGAACTTCTTTTCAAAATTGCGAATGAACGATTCAATGCACTTGAAGTTGGTATCTTTACTCCAGATGAAGAAGCCTGCGAATCTCTCAAAGCAGGCCAGATCGGATATATCGTAACTGGTATCAAACAACCTGGTATTGCATCTGTGGGCGATACTATTACTCTTTTCAAAAAACCTCTTCCTGAACTCTTTGGATATATGAGTCCAAGTCCAGTAGTGTGGGCATCAGTGTATCCAGAAGATGCCGATGACTTTGATGTACTCAAACAAGCGCTCGGACGACTTCGACTTTCGGACTCTGCTTTTTCATATGAAGAAGAATCATCAGGATCACTCGGGCGAGGTTTCCGATGTGGATTCCTTGGTCTTCTTCACCTCGAAATTATTACAGAACGACTCAAACGAGAATTCAAACTCGACCTCGTTATTGCAACACCAAGTATTACCTATGAAGTAAAACTCCGAACTGGCAAAACAGAAATGGTGTATTCACCGTCGCTCTTCCCAGATGATGGGCTTGTAGAAAGTGTGCGAGAGCCGTGGGTGACTGTACAAATTCTTGCTCCACAAGAATATACAAGTGTTATTTATCCAATGCTCTATGACCACGAAGCAGAACTTGGCGACACAGAAACATTCGGTGATGGACGATCACAAATGACCATTCACATGCCACTTCGAGAACTCATGCGAAACTTCTTTGATGAGCTCAAGAGTATTTCATCAGGATATGCATCTCTTTCATATGAATTTGAATCAATGCGACCTGCTCAAGTGACACGTATGGATATTTTGGTTGCAGATGAGCCTGTAGAAGCATTTACTCGAGTAGTAGCAGAACGACGAATTGATGAGGAAGCTAACAAAGCCGTTGATCGACTTCATAGTGTGCTTCCACGACAAATGTTTACAACAAAAATTCAGGCAAAAGCAAATGGACGAATTATCGCTTCACGAACACTTTCAGCTCTCAAGAAAGATGTGACCCAGCATATGTACGGAGGAGACATCACTCGAAAAATGAAACTCCGAGAAAAACAGAAGAAAGGTAAAAAGAAAATGGAAGAACGTGGACGAGGAAATGTAAACATTCCACACGACGTTTTTTTGAAGATGATGAAGACAGGGGAATAATAGAAATAATATTCCTGTTCTCCTGCGGCAAGTCTTTTCAAAGCTTATTTTATTTATTCCAATATTGAAAAGTTGAAAAAAGCGAATCCGCTAGGCCTGGTTGGTTATGTGGGCATAGCGGATTGTTCTGCTTGTAAAGCATGTTTATTTTGTGGACGTGCTCGATGTCGTTATTTCTTGACTGGGTTTTGACGCCGACGCTGGATGACCAGTGTTTTTACCCTGTGCCAGCAGCTCGGAGGAAAGCATACGACACGAAACGCTTTCGGGTAGTGTGCAGCCGTAGCGTAAGTGAGTTTGCTCATGAGCACTTCGATGACAGGACGTCCCACACGCGTGTCTGTGTCGTAGAGACCGAGGATCTCGATCGTAATGACACGGTTAGGCTCTGCGAGAGAGCTATCAATGTCACAGACAGTGCCTTGGACATTTACGTCGTCAGGAGTGAGATGGTGACAGTTCACAAGGTGTCGCACACTGCAGACCGCTTTTTTAATACGGTCTACGAGGGTCTTAGCACCTTGAGTGCTTTGCCCAGGTGGGATTCCGAGGAGTCGGATATTTACCATAAGATGATGTAATGGTGGTTGTGAGAGCAATTAAGAAATATCTGGTGGCTAGTGCCAACAGGCTTAATCGAGCAGGTCAAAGACCAAACTGGACAAATTTATACTATATTTTGAGGGAAAAAGCTAGAGTGAGTGTTTATTGGAAGAGGGCTGGAATGTAGAGCAATATCATCGAAATGATAATAAGGATGCAAAGTGCACCCCAGAGGAATTTAAGTTTTTTCTGATTTCGTGGGTCAAACAACATAAAGAAAGGTTTAATTATTGAGGCTATGTGTATATAATAGCAGTGCATGCGAGAATTTCAAGAAAAACACGAATTTAGAAAGAGATTGTATTCAAAAACAACACTTCTTATTTTAGTACTTGTTCTCGTTCTCCTTGGACGTGGTGTTATCAATGTGTACAAAAAAGAAAAAGCGAGCCGTGCTGAACTTGAGCGTGTCGCAGCTGAGCAACTTGAAATTCAAAAAAGATACTCGGTTCTTGCGGAAAATAGTGATCGACTAAAAACTTCAGACGGTATTGAAACAGAAATCAGATCAAAATTTGATGTGGCAAAAGCCGGTGAAGGTGTAATTGTTGTCGTAGATAAACCTGTTCCTAAGGCTCCAGAAGCTGAAAAAAGTGTCATCCAAAAAATTTGGAATTCTGTAAGGAATGTTTTTCGTAAAGACTCTAAAATAAAGCCATAAATAAGTGCTTTTTGTCTGTTTACTTTTCGGAAGAGGCGGATGTATAATGATGACCTATGAAGATCATTATTTACAGCACACCATCGTGCACATATTGCAATATGGCAAAAGATTTTTTTAAACAGAATAATCTTTCTTACGAAGAGTTTAACGTCGCCTCAGATCTCGAAAAAAGAAAAGAGATGATTGAGAAGAGCGGACAACTTGGTGTGCCTGTAATTGATGTTGATGGTAAGGTATTTATAGGCTTTGATAAGTCGAACGTTGCTGCAAAGCTTGGTCTAGCAGCGTAGTCATCAATTCAATTATTAGAATTTATTACTATAATCACTCTTTATGAATAAAAACATACTTCTTTCGGTGTTAGTTATTATCGTATTGATTGTTCTCGGAGTGGCTATCTATAAATCATCATCAGACATGTCTCAAATTGCTCAAAACGGTGACACAGTATATGTGCACTACACAGGAACATTAGAAAACGGAACAAAATTTGATAGCTCATACGACAGAGGTCAACCTCTCCCATTCGTTCTTGGGGCAGGAATGGTTATCAGAGGTTGGGATCAGGGAATACTAGGTATGAGTGTTGGAGAAAAGAAGCACCTCATTATCCCACCAGAACTTGGATACGGTGCGCAGTCTATTACTGATAATACCGGTAACATTATCATTCCACGAAATGCTACTCTCGTATTTGATGTAGAACTCACAAAGATTGAAAAAGGTCAGGGAACAGTTCAGCAATAAATAGTGGGGGACATTCTGCTGTAGCAGAGTATCCTGTCATATTTTGAAAGAATAGCTCTATGCGGTAGCATAGAGCTATTCTTTTTAATTAAAATTTATTTTAGTTACTATATAAAGAAAATAACAAAAGCCGCCGTAGTTAAATGGATTATAACAGTCCCGTCCTAAGGGATAGTTGCAGGTTCGATTCCTGCTGGTGGCACATTCATATATTAGCTACCGTATAAAAAGTAGGTGTTTGTCGGACAAATGTCTGCTTTTTATGCGGTAAGTTAGTCTGTTTGTGCACAGTACCTGGTGGTATTGATAATTTTATATAAATGTGTTACTGTTTGTTTCGACAAAGTTCTTTTCGGTTTAAGTTACATAACAAAAGCCAGAGGACTGTCACTCAATACAACCCAATTCAGACAATTCAGCAATACAGTAAATCATGAAAATCCAATCATTCGTCGTGGCTGTCCTGGCACTTTGCCTCACAGCTTTTGTTCACGCTACACCTGAGGTTCGCCTCCGACCCATCGCGTTCGCCAATCACACGGTTACGAAGGCCTCGGCCGACGTCTTGCCGACAAATATGCCCCTGCCGACCAATATCGCCTCGCAGATTACGACCCTCAAATTTGGGTTTCTGCTTGAGGTGCGCGACAGCGTCACCAATGCGCTCATCAACGCTGACGAGCTCCTCGTTCAAACGGGGACTTACTCGCATGTGCGGTATGACACATCGCTTCCAAGCGCTGTGACATTTCCAAACAATGCGAGCTTGGCTGCGCTCAAATTCAACGGTCCCGGCGATTCGCTACCGATTGATGTGCGGGCATACGATGCCTCGGGAACAACCCGGAGCATAGACGGCAACAACTTCGTGGGCACCCTGCTTACGCAGGTCTCGTCTGTGTATCTCACTGACCAGACAGTTACGCTGTCGGCGGTGTCGGGGAATCCATTCCCCCTGCTCAAGACAGAGTATTGCGGTGAAAGTCGCAGTAATCTCTACAACCTGAGCGGCACGGTCAAGGTTGCCGGCACAGTTTACAACTGGTCGCATACAAACAAAGCTGCATCGGTGCAGGTGATTCAAACACCTTCACTGACACCCGAAACGATTAACATCGAACAGGGAAATGCAACGTTTGTTGTAAGCGGTGACCTCTCGTCAATGCCTTACGCGACGTGGACTATCGAGTCTACCCCGGCGCTTGAAGCACCTGTCACATGGACGCAAGTTCCTGTGCTCAGCATTGAGCAGATCAATCCGCTCAAACAGCGGGTGAAGGTCAATCTGGGCACTGCACCGGAAGAAAAGCGCTTCTGGCGCGCCCGAATAACGTTAGTTGGCACAATCACACCGTCAACGTAACAAACAGCCAAAAACTTAAACCAACCGGCCCTCGTTGCTTCGCGCAACGGGGGTCTTTTGTTTAAATAATCAGATAATTGACTATAAAGCGTAAGTGTGTTATCATTGTACCCACAACACGTAATTAAATTAAATATATTTTATGAAGAATTTTAGTAAACAACTTATGGCTGTAGCGATGATTGCCCTCTTCGGAGCAGCAGTATTCACAGCAACAGTAGTATCAGCGGATGAAATAGTTCCAAGTACACCAGAAAACACACCTGCACTTTGTCAGGACGGTATGGACAATGATCAGAATGGTCAGACAGACTCTGCCGACGCATCATGTTCACCATTTATCGGTAGTGGTAGTGGATCAGAAGTTTCTTTTGGAACAGCTGAAAACACACAGCCACTTTGTACTGACGGTGTAGACAACGACTTCAACGGACTTACAGATGCAAGTGATGCATCTTGTGCCTCATTTTATTCAACACCTGAAACATCAACTTCTACAGCTACAACAACTCCTCCATCAAATGGTGGTAGTTCAAACGGTGTAGCTCCACAGAGTGGATCTTCAGGATCAGGTTCAACAGGTGGATTTGGCGCTAGTGGAGTTCTTGGAACATCTACACAGGCTACTTCATCAGTTGCATCTACATCAACAGCAACATCTACTCGAACTACATCAGTGAGTGCTGCAAGTTCAGAAGGTACAGTTGAAACTCGATACATTCCTCGATCTACTGTTGTAAAAGCAGTTCAGGCTTCAACTACAGTTTCATCTTCAACAGCTTCTACAACTTCAGATTCAAATGTAGATCAGACAGCTGCAGCTGCTAATGCGTTTGCAAATATCAGTTGGTACATCTGGTTCTTGATTGCTCTCTTCGTATTGATTATCGCGTACTTCGTATACCGATCTTCAAAGAAGGATTCAACAAAATAAACAGACTGTAATTACGTCTCTCTATACGTTAAACAAAAACCCCGCCTTGAGCGGGGTTTTGTTTTTAAACTATTTTCTAATAATCATATTTGTACGGGTATGCTATAGTTTATATATATGAAGTCCCATATTTTTATCGCACCTAAATCCCCAAATTACGAGCTTCTTGATAGTGGTGATGGCATGAAGCTCGAGCGGTATGACAATATCTTTGTCGCACGTCCTGATCCACAGGCCCTCTGGAAAAAATCTCTTTCTGATGCAGATTGGAATCAGGTGCATGCTATATTCGAAAAAAAGACAGATAAAGATAAAAAAAATCAGAACGAAGAAGGCGAAGAACGAGGTAATTGGATTCTCAAAAAAGAAGTTCCAGAAAAATGGGAAATGGAATATGGCTCGCTTATATTTAATGTGCGCCTTACGCCATTCAAACACACTGGTATTTTTCCTGAGCAACTTTCCAACTGGGATTGGTGTTCAAATTTAATTAAAGATGCTGTGAAGAAAGGAAAGACTCCTCAGGTGCTCAACCTTTTTGGATACAGTGGGGGCGCTACACTCGCAGCTGCGGCTGCCGGTGCATCAGTGACACATGTAGATGCGTCTCGAGCCGCGATGAATTGGGCAAATGAAAATGCAGAAAGTTCTGGTCTCAAAGAAAAACCTATCAGATGGATGCTCGATGATGCTGCTGCTTTTGTCAAACGAGAAATCCGACGTGGCAAAAAGTATGACGCTATCATTATGGACCCGCCAGCATTCGGACGAGGTGCAAAAGGGGAGATTTGGAAGATCGAAGAGTCTTTCTTATCTCTTTTTGATGACTGTATGGAACTTCTGACAGAAGACCCGCTTTTCTTTGTTATAAACGGGTATGCCGCTGGGTATTCGTCTATAGCCTATGAAAACAACCTCTATTCCCTCATAAAACGCTTTAAGGGCCACATTGAGAGCGGGGAGCTGACTATACAGGAGTCAGGGCCAATGAAGCGCCTATTGCCCTGTGGTATCGTTTCAAGATGGTGTCGAGAATAAGGCTCTAAAAGGCCTCAAATTGTTGGAAAATGACTTTAAACATGCTAGGATATGCCCATGGATCAGGACATTAAAGAAATTCGAGTTGAACTCAAGAAATTGGCTCAAATGACTGAAGACAACAATGCAATGTTGCATAGTATTCAGCGTCGAGCTCGAATGTCATTTTTGTTTATGATTCTCAAGTGGCTCGTAGTACTTGGCCTTACAATCGGTGCCTTCTACTACATCCAGCCTTTCCTAGAAAAGATCGCTGCCATTTATCAGCAGGTAAGTGGCACAAAGGTAGATTTTCTCCACTTGCTTAAGTTGATGAAATAATTTATCTTGTAAGTCCATGCCGAGGTAGCTCAGTTGGTAGAGCATATCCCTGAAGAGGATGGGGTCGCCGGTTCGAGCCCGGCCCTCGGCACCAATAAAATAAAAATAAAAACACTCATTCGTGAGTGTTTTTATTTTTATTTCATTTTTTTATTTCATTTTATTTTGAAATATGGAAATGTAGAGTGTAGGAGAAAGTCTAAAGAATATATACGCAGAAGAGGCTGAAGAATATGTATACAGAGAAATTCAAAAAATTTCACTGTGCCACTTTTTGACACAATCACTACATAACAGCAACAAACTCTTGTCACATGTGTGGCACAAATTGGCACAGTGAAAAGTTTTACAAAAACATATGTCTATAATCTCGAAAATCTCGAATATACACATATAGAATATAGTCTCGAATATAGTATCGTGCCCAGTCTCTGAAATTCAAGTCGCTCTTATTTTTGTGATAGCAATCTGTGACAATTACAATTAGAGAGATCGAACTCGGAGTTTTGTCTGTCGATCTTTGTCGATTCGAGGAAGCTTGATAGTAAGGAGACCCTGATTTTCTGTCGCTTCTGCTCCTTCGATATCTACTTCATGAGGAAGCTGGATTGTTCGTGAAAATGCACCCCAGTACAATTCTCGATAAAAATAGTCTTCTTCTTTTGCTTCTCGTTCATTCATTCGCTTACCTTTGATAGTGATAGAGTCTCGAGAAACAGCAATATCTATGTCTTCCTTCTTTACGCCAGGAATCATAGTCCGCACTACGATGTCATCAGGAGTCTGATGTACATCTACAGCGAGCTGGCCTTCGCCACTTGGTTCTTCCATCCATGTTGAATGGCCTTGGTTGTATCCTGCAGCTTGTGCAGTCACAGATCGAGACTGCGATTCAGCCATTTCCTGAATTTCTTCATCATCTATGTTTACACTGCCAGTTAATCGTTCGAAGAAAGATCTTTTTTTCATAATATTCGTTATTGGGTTGGGGTGCTGCTAAGTTTTTAAAATTTCTTAATCATTTTTATTCTCTCAAGGATGATGATCAGCAGGATGGTAGTCAGCCAGACAAATGAGAAGATAATGAACAAACTCTCTCGTTCAGAGTTCATTATAAAAAAGTTAAATAGGGTATGCAACACACCAGCGGTGATAAGTCCGACAACGGTGTACATAACCTTTTTAAAACGAGACTTATAGTAAGTATACGCTATAAACAGAGAAAGTACTCCTGAACATACAACATGGAGAAGACTTGCTCCCATAAATCGCAAGTTTCCTGTCATGATTGTGCTGATCGTATCGCCTTGGAGAAGCGGTGTAAGGAGGAATAGTGTATTCTCGAGTGCAGAAAAGCCAAGAGCAGCAGTCATCATATACACAAAGGCGTCGATTGGTTCGTCATACACTTCAGAAATATGAAAAGCATATATATACGCTGCCAAAAACTTTATTATTTCTTCAAATAATGCCCATAAAAATATAACCGGCGTATCTTGTGGCGTCAGTGTCGGGAAAAAGAAAAGAATACTTCGCTGAAAAGGGAATACAGCAAGAACAGCGAGCATCCCAAAGAGAAAGGTAAAACTAATGACATGACGAGGCTCTTTGTGTTCATGTCCTTCGTGCATCCAAAACCATAGCCAAATAAGCGCAGGGAGAATTCCTCCAAGAAGCGCATAAATGAACATTTCTATAACGAACAGTGGCGAATTTGTTATGCCGGCCATGATTGAGCAAGAAGCAATTTGCTTGGCTCAATTGTAACATTTTGTTCAGAAATTTCTGAGATACTTTTCCCCGTTGTAAGAAGAAGCCAGAGTTCTTCTGTCACATGTGGCATATATGGGTGAGTTACTCGCAAAATAATTCGAAGTGTGTGGTGTAAAAATTGTGCTCGAGATGCTTTAGCAGCTTCATCACCGTCTTTGAATATCAATTTACTTTCTTCAAGAATAACATCTGCAAATCGTGTCCATACATATTTATAAATATGTTCTGAAGAAAGATGTAATTTGTATTCTTCCATTTCTTTTGTGATTGTCTGAATGAATTCAGTTCGTTCAGCTGTGAGAGCTTCATCAGCCTCAGACCACGCAGAGAATTGCGCATCATATGTATAGTTTTCTGTATTTGTGAGAATGAATCGAGTGATATTCCACAACTTGTTTGAGAAGTGTTTATATCCCTTGATTTTATCTTCATAAATTCGACTATCCATGCCTGGAGTTGTTGCTGTAGCGAGGAACATTCGAAGAGCGTCAGCGCCGTACTTTTCTGATGTTTCGATTGGATCTCCACCGTTACCGAGAGATTTACTCATTTTTCGTCCCTGACTATCTCGTACTGTACCGTTGAGATATACAGTACTGAATGGAATTGTACCGAACATATAGCCAGTCATAAGAATCATTCGTGCCACCCAGAAGAAAAGAATTTCATATCCTGTAACGAGAATATTTGTAGGATGGTATGTCTTGAGGTCTACTGTAGATGATGGCCATCCAAGAGTAGAGAACGTCCAAAGGCCAGATGAGAACCATGTGTCGAGTGTATCTTCATCTTGTACCCAGCCTTCACCTTCAGGTGCTTCAATACCACAGTAAATTTGTGATCCTCCACCAACACCCATTAAGCCTAGACTTGATGATTTATACCAAACAGGGATTCGATGACCGTACCAAATCTGTCGTGAAATACACCAGTCTCGAAGGTTGTCGATCCAGTGGAAATATGTCTTATCGAAATGGTCGGGAAGAATCTGCACTTGTTTGCCATCTACTGCCTTTCGCATAAGCTCTTTGAGAGTTGTTTTTGAACCTGATGCGATGCCATTAATTTCAGAATGAGGAGTTGTGAATTCTTTGTTTACAGCAACGAACCACTGCTTCATGATTTGAGGTTCGATGATGCCGTTTGTTCGTTCAGCTGTAGCGATCTTGTGAACGTATGTGTCTTCAATTTTTTCTACAAGACCTTTTGACTGCAATTTTTCTACAATCTTTTCTCGAGCTTCTTTGATCTTCATGCCAGCGAATTCACCAGCAATAGGGAGCAGCTTGCCGTATTTGTCTATAATTTGCTCTTTGTCGAGGCTATGTCGTTCAGCAATTTCAAAGTCTACGTTTGAGTGCCAAGGAGTAATAGTCATGACACCAGTACCGAATTCCATGTCGATAGCGGTATCTTTGATAACCGTTGCTGTAATAGGACCGTTGATCCATTCGAGATCAATCTTCTGACCATGCTCATATGCTGCATACCGAGCATCATCAGGGTGCATTACTACGTATTTGTCGCCGAATTTTGTTTCAGGTCGTGCTGTACCGATAGTGAACGGTCCGTATTTGAAATAGTAGAACTTAGATTTTTCTTCTTCGTACACGATTTCGTCGTCAGCGATAGTTGTCTGACCTTTTGGATCCCAGTTTACAATTCGTGATCCTTGATAGATGAGACCATCATCAAACATTTTTTTGAATACTGTTCGTACTGCGAGGTTTCGCTGTTCGTCGAGAGTGAAGGCTTCTCGTGACCAATCAGTAGAAGCCCCAAGTCGCTTTACCTGAGAGACAATAGTGTCGTGACTTTGCTGCGCGAATGCTTCAATTCGCTTGAGCATTTCTTCTCGTCCGAGATCGTATCGAGATTTTCCTTCTTTTTTAGAAATTTCTTTTTCAACTTTTGCTTGTGTGGCAATAGCTGCGTGGTCGGTACCAGGAATCCAAAGAGTTTTTTTGCCCTGCATTCGTTTGAATCGAATGAGAATATCCTGAATAGTGATCATGAGAGCGTGACCGAGGTGGAGTGTCCCAGTTACGTTTGGAGGCGGAAGAATGATAGTAAAAGGGTCAGCATCAGGTTTTGTGATACCAAGCTTGATTGATTCGTCAGGATTAAAAAGACCACTCTTTTGCCAAAGTTGGTAAATAGGAGTTTCTGTTTCTGCGGGGTTGTACGGAGAAAGAAGCTTCGCTGGGATGTTTGTGGCCATAGTTAGGCCTATAGTAGCAGATTTTGAGAGTTTTTTCCATTGTCCCGAGAAAATATTTTATGCTCTTCAGAAATAACCATATATCGAAAGAATAGAATTTATCACTGTGACATTATGTGTCAGAACCGCGACATCCGGATGTCATTTGTATGTCATATGAGTGCCAAGAAGTGTCACAGTGAAATTTTACTGCTCGCTGACACCCTGAATGCTGTATGAATACTCCGAATGCAACAACGTATAGGTGTTATTACAGACGTAAGTTTCCTTGAGCTTTGAAATCTGAAGAAATAGCCGCTTGAGGGTTAGCAATATATCTGAGGTACCCCGCAATGCCGATCATGACAGCATTGTCTGTCGACATATCTACAGATGGTACGAAGAGCTGTGCATATGAAAAATCTTTGGCGATGAGTTGCTCGAAATTTGCACGAATAAATGTATTTGCTACTACACCGCCACCGAGTATGAGTGTTTTTGCGTTTGTTTGCTCCATCGCTTTTCGTGTTTTTTCGACAAGCACTTCTGTTACCGCGTTTTCAAATTCAGCACAGATAGCCGACACAATTTCAGGAGAAAGATGTGCGGCAGTAGTACCCGCAGCGAGAGCATCTTCTTTAAGTTTTTTTACGAGATAGAGCACTGCTGTCTTGATGCCGGAAAACGAGAAGTCGAGGTCGGGGCTTTTGAGCATTGGACGCGGGAGTTCGTACGGTCGAGTAGATGATGCGTTTGATGCACGACGTTCCGCAGCGAGTTTTGAAATTTCAGGTCCGCCTGGATACGGGAGGCCGAGGATACGAGCTGCTTTATCAAAAGCTTCTCCGATAGCATCATCTCGAGTTTGACCGATGACTGTGTAGTCATGCCAATTGTTGATGAGGAGAAGCTCTGTATGGCCGCCTGAAATGAGGAGAGCGAGTGCTGGGAATTGTACCGAGTTGTCTGTCTGTGATGACATGAGTACAGATACAATATGACCTTCCATATGATTTACGGGTACCACTGGAATATCCCATGCTGTAGAAAGAGCTTTGGCAAAACTGATACCTACCCAAAGTGCTGGTTCGAGACCTGGGCCGTTTGTAACGCAGATAGCATCAATCTTTGGAATTTCAGCATTAGTTGAAATAAAATTTAAGAAAAGTTGAGCAAGATCATTTTCTCGTTCGAGAATTTTTGAGATTTCATTTATCTTTTCTTGAGAAATAGTTGCCTCGCGTGGTGCAAACTGTAATCCGTTGTCTTTTGCTTCACCTAGTGCTTTAGACAACAAAGGAACAATGTTTATGCCATGTTCACGTTTCGCGAGCATAGGGAAGACACCGCCGAATTCGGCGTGGCTTTTGGCTTGTGAGTACAGTGCATTTCCAAGCAGTCTAAACGACGGCGATGTGGCGTCACCGTTTGCTTCGAGGATAGCTATTGCTGTTTCATCACAGCTTGTTTCGATTGAGAGAATAATCATACGAATATGTATTTAGGTTATACTATGTAGTATATGAAATATCAATACAAGCTCTGGGGTCTGCTTCTATTTATGGCTGTATGTGTAGCCATTGTTATTGGATATATTTACACTCAATACAGCTTCAGTATGCCAGGCAAAATAACCGACACATTCTACTCAGACAGCGTTCTCAAACGTGGTGGTGTTCGAGTGGCTTTTTTTGGGGATCAAGGACTAACAAGTCAATCAAAAGACGTGCTTCGTTTGGTTAAAAATGAGGGCGCTGAATTGCTTGTACATCTCGGTGATATCGATTATGCCGACAATCCTGATGCCTGGGTAGAGCAATATGCTGCGATACTCGGAAGTAGTACAGATTATCTCACTGTCCTTGGAAATCACGAGCTCAAGAAATGGGACGAATATAAAAAGAAAATCGAAGAGCAGATTACTAGTGCTAAGTATTTAAAATGTACTGGAGAAAATGGAGTTGAATCAACATGTACATACAAAGATATTACATTTGTTCTCACAACACCAAACCTTACCGAAAAAGACCATGTGGGATATATAAAGTCACAGCTCGCTATTAGTACATCAACATGGAACGTATGTGCATGGCATGAAAACATGCGAGCTATGCAACTCGGTGACAAAAAAGATGAAGTTGGATGGGGCGTATACGAAGAATGTCGAAAAGCCGGTGCTATTGTTGCGACAGCGCACGAGCATTCATACTCACGAACAAAGCTTCTCTCAAGTTTTAAAAACAAAACGGTAGCCACTTCATCAAATGTACTTCAGCTCGAGAAAGGGAAGTCGTTTGCGTTTGTATCAGGCCTTGGAGGACAGAGTGTTCGACCACAGAAACTTAATGGTCCATGGTGGGCAACAGTGTACACGTCAACACAGAAAGCTCTTCCTGGAGCACTCTTTTGTACATTTGGTACAAACGGCGACAAGAACCGAGCAGAATGTTATTTCAAAGATATCAAGGGTCGAATCGCAGATCAGTTTGTTGTGAATGCTGTCGGTGCGAAGAGTGCGACGAGTACAAATTAAATAAGTACTAACTTTTAACCTAAATGTTACAATATACGCATCATGAATAACACACTTATTGTTTTGTCAGTCATGTGGATTATTACAGTATCAATATTTGTCTTTTTGTTTGGAGTTTTATTTTCAGGCTCGTGGTTATCAATGTTACTTGCGCTCGTTTTTTCTATTCCAGCTATAACAATAATCGCGCTCTGCGTTCTATCTAAAAAAGGTTTTGGTATCGGTACTGCATACAGCACTCTGGTGTTTATTGCATCGCTTATTATTACAGCTGGTATTGTTTATCTTTTGGATTAGTTGGTAAGATAGTCTTGGGACTGCTTGGTTTCACTGCAATACAAAAAAGCCCCTGAATGCTCAGGAGCTTTTTTGATCGTGTGACCCTACCGGGAGTCGAACCCGGCTTCCAAGATTGAAAATCTTGTGTCCTAACCGATAGACGATAGGGCCAGCTCAGGAAATATAACATTTTTTTGGAAAAATGCAAAAAAGTGGCTGTGATAGGCCAGGACAGGGCTATTCGTGTAGGGGTGGCCTACCGCGCGTGAAGGTGTACGTAAATGTCCTCGAGGGCTTTTACGGCGTCACCAGCTGCGATGTTGTTCTGGTGATAGAGGCCATCTGTACAGTCTCCAGCGGCCCAAATGCCAGGTGTCTTTGTCTGTTGTGTCTTTGGATCAACAACAACTTTTCCATATTGATCGAGCTCAACAACATTTGAAACGAATCCTGTGTTTGGAAGGAGTCCAATTTCTACGAAGATAGCAGCAATAGGATGTTCAAGTTGTTCACCTGTTGTGTTGTTTTTGTATACAACAGCGTTTACGAATTTGTCGCCTTTTACTTCAACAATGTCTACGTTTTTTACAGCTTTTACATTGTCTTTTGCGAGAACTTTTTCGACTGTTACAGGGTCAGCTCTGAATTCGTCACTTCGATTGAAGATACTTACGCTTTTACAATATGCCGCAAGCTGAGCTGCACTTTCGAAGGCTGCGTTACCACCGCCGACAACGATAACGTCTTGGCCTCCGAAGAGCGGTCCGTCGCAAGTTGCGCAGTAGGTGAGACCTTTGTTATCGAATTCTTCTGCACCTTTTGCTGGAAGTTTTCTTCGCTTACTACCAGTCGTAATGAGAACAGTCTTTGAGATAAATGATTCATCCTTCATGCCATCATTTGTATGAATAGTGAATGTGCCATCTGCGTTTTTTTCTACGCCCTTTACCCACTGGCCTGTTTTGATATCAACAATATCGGCTGCATATGCTCGGAGGTGTTCTTCGAGAGATTTCGCGAGATCATTTCCTGAAATTTTGATTGTTCCGATCCAGTTTTCGATGCCTTCGGATACAATACTTTGTCCACCAAAAGATTCAGTGACAAAAAGAGTTTTTAATTTTTTTCGCGAAGCGTATACACCAGCTGCAACACCGCCTGGTCCACCGCCGATGATTGTTAAGTCGTATGTCATAGATGAATATAATATCACAGGTAGTTGGTGTCAGCACGAATATTTTTTTATAAACTTTTTACAAAAAAAGACCCCATTGCTGGGGCCTTTTTTAAGATTGAATTATTTCAATTTTGACCGTCGGAGGAATGCTGGAACTGCCCAGTCATCTTCGTCGTTTGGAGTAGTTGGAGCCTGAGGTGCTTCTGGCTTTCGTTCTTCTTGCTTTGGAGCGTTGTTCACCGCCTGGTTGTTTACAGGAATAGAGTTGAAGATCTTTCGAGATTCATTCTGTGAAGCTTCAGGAGCCTGCTGTGGCTGTTGCTGAGGTGCTTGCTGAGTGTTTGACTGCGCAGGTGCTGATTGTGCAGCAGAAGGTCGCATATTCTCAAATAGAGATCGTCGTACACTGCCACTGTCTGGGAAGTTTGCAGCAATAACTGTAATTCGAATTTCGTTCTTCTTGAGCTTTTCGTCTTTTACTGTACCGAAGATAATCTTGGCATCTGGATCAACAGAGTCTGTAATGATCTTAGCGGCTTCCTGAATTTCCCACATAGTGAGGTCTTCGCCACCAGCAATAGAGAAGAGTACGCCCTTTGCTCCATGCATTGAAACATCGAGGAGTGGGGAACTGATAGCACCCTTTGCAGCTTCGATAGCTCGGTTTTCGCCACTTGCGATACCAATGCCCATGAGAGCTGAGCCTGCATTTTCGAGAACGGCTCGAATGTCGGCAAAGTCGATGTTGCCCACTGTACCTGGAGTTGTAATAAGGTCTGAAATACCTTCAACAGCCTGTTTGAGGACTTCATCACTCATTGCGAACGCCTGCCGCGCTGTAGTTTCTTTTGAAATTGTTGAAAGGAGTTTGTCGTTTGGAATGATAACGAGAGCATCAACGCATTTACTGAGTTCTTCAAGACCACCTTCTGCAAGTCGCATTCGCTGCTGACCTTCGAAAGAGAAAGGTTTTGAGACAACACCCACTGTGAGTGCGCCCATTTCCTTTGCGATCTTTGCCACTACAGGTCCTGCACCTGTACATGTACCACCACCAAAGCCACCTGCAACGAATACCATGTCGCAGTTCTTGAGAGCTTCCTGAATTTCTTCTCGAGTTTCTTCAGCTGCTCGTTTACCAACTTCTGGGTTCATACCAGCACCTAGACCTTTTGTAAGGTTCTTACCGATGTGAATCTTTTGCTTCGCCATCGAGTGATGGAGATCTTGTGCATCTGTGTTTATAGCAAGAAAATCAACACCCTTTACTTTAGAGTTGATCATGTGGTTGATAGCGTTCTTTCCAGAACCTCCAACGCCAACGACTTTGATTCGTGCGAATGTTTCTACTTCAGGTTTTACTTGTGGCATAAGTGGTTTTACTCAAATAATAAATCAATACTTTATCAAGATATGATGAAGTATCATATCACGCTTTTTTATAGCGCAATAGTTAAAAACATGGCCTTATTGTGCTGTAATGAGGTGAAAAAATATGGCTTAATAAAGCTCTAAAATAAAATTTCTGAAGAAATTATGGAAGGAATTGCTTAATCCAACCCCAAATACTGTTCTTTGCTTTTTTTGCAAATTTGAAACCGAGTTTTCCACCACTGTCTTGTTCTGTAGAAAGACCGAGCATTGTGAGTCCGTATGCAACAGCCCACTCGTAATCTCGAGTAATAGATTTTGTATTTCCTTCAAATTTGATGACGTGTCGTTTTGCAGGAAGCTTGAGTGTAAGCTTGGCGAGTTCTTCAACGACAGAAAGTCCTGAACCACCACCTGTGAGGATAATACCAGCAGGAAGAAGTCCGCTTCGATCTATTCGTCGAAGATGATCTTCAATCAAGTCAAAAATATCCGAGAGTCGAGCAATAATAATTTCTTCTAGTTTTCGTTTTGAAAGGCCTTCCATTTTTCCTGTACCAACTTTTACTTGTTCAGCTTCATCAATAGGAATTTTAAGTCCGAGTGCAATATCGTTTGTGACATCGTTTGAACCAAATGGAAAAATTTCCATTGAAACAGGAATGTTGTTTTCGTACACAATGATAGATGTTGTCTCTGATCCAATGTTGGCGAGAATACAACCTGCAATTTTTTGAGTTTTGTTGAGAGTCACGAGGCTCGCTGCCATAGGTGAGGCTACAACGTCTTCTACTTCGATATCAGCTTCTTCAAATGCAAGAAGAATGTCATTGAGGTGATGACCGAGGCAGGTGATATAGAGAACTTTTGCTTCAAGTCGCACACCTTTCATGCCTTGCGGTCGGCCAAGGACTTTTTTGCCATCAATACGATATTCGAGAGGAACCGTATGAATGATTTTTCTATTTAAAATAAAGGCTTGAGGGAGTTCTTTTTCACTTTCATCCCAGGCTCGTTTGATGTCGAGTTCTGTGATTTCACTATCAGCTTTTGTAGTAGAAATAGCACCGTTCGAAACTATGGCAGATACACCGACGCCGCCGATGGCAACGTACGCTTTTCTGATGGGAACACCAGAAGATTTTTCAGCCTGAGACACCGCAGCACGAATGCTTTTGACAGTCTCTTCTAGATTTGTGATATACCCGTGGCGAAGGCCTTTCGATTCTGAGTACCCAGTACCCAAAACTCGAGGAAAGGCTCTTTCATTTCTTGGATCACCTTCAGAGACGATAACTTTAACGCCTGAAGTTCCAATATCAATGCCCACGGCGACTGATCGGCCGATTGCCATTTCTTAAAGTAAGATTAATTTAAATGTTAAACAAAGCTCGAACGCGTGCTTCTTCGTGTTCCATTGTACTACCATGATCGAATCCTTTCAAATGAAACAAACCGTGGATAAATATAAATTTAAGATAATTTTCAAATGTTCTATCAAATTCTTTTGCTTTTGATCGGGCTTTGTCGGGATGAATAAACATTTCACCGAATGTTGTATCGTTTGGAAAACTGAGAATGTCAGTTGCATAATCTTTTCCTCGATGTTGCTTGTTGAGTCGTCTGCCAAATTTTTTTCCTACAAATACAAGTGAGAGTTCATAGTCTTTTCCGAGCACATGGTCTTTGAGACGCTCAAAAAGCACACCGTCAATGCGAGGTGTGCTTTTGAGTGAAGTAGATATTGAAAGTGTTCCTTCGCGAAGAGATCGCATAATGAGGTGACAGCTATTATTTTCTTCCTGGTCGAACTGGGAGTTTTCCGAGTTTAGCGAGCTTCGCCATTTCTTCTTTCTTTCCGAGTTTTTCGAGAGTAGCCATCTTTCGCTTGTACTTTGAAAGCACTCGTTCGTTGTATCGGAGAGATCGTACTCGATTCAAAACGCCTGATTCCTGCATTCGTTTTGTGAATCGTCGAAGAAGCGATGATGCGCTTTCGTTTGAGTTTTTCTCTGTTTGAACATTAATCATATGTGGCAATTAGAGTAACATATTATCAAATACGGCGCAATATGGGCGTACAAAGGCCTGGGGAGCCTTCTGGGACCTCTAAAAGCACATAAAAGGAAAACCCGCGGGAGGTACGCAGGATTCCTGAATATCGTGGCCCTGTAAGGGCTTGATATGGGGTCTGCGTACCTCCCGCGGGTGGGGGTTAAGAAGCGCTTGCGCGACTGTTGAATTCGGCGAATGTCTCGCCTTTTTCCTCAGGAAGGGCTGTAGTGTCGTCGCAAGGCACGTTCATGATTGCGCCAATGCCATTTCTCATAATGAGGGTGTGTTCACGATCAGTGATTTCGATGAAGCCGTAGCCTGTTCCTGGTGCGATTTCTACTGCTATCGAGCCTTCTGCTTTTGGTTCGTAGGAGTTCACGAAGAACAGGAGGTGGCGTTTGCCGATGGTTTCACCCACGTTGGGTAGTTTGCAGAACATGCACATACCTGGCAGGACTTCGTGGAAG
Organism: Candidatus Parcubacteria bacterium; assembly: GCA_039795775.1. Classification (GTDB taxonomy): domain Bacteria; phylum Patescibacteriota; class Minisyncoccia; order Phycocordibacterales; family CAIZLB01; genus JBDKLC01. The sequence goes on along the minus strand of JBDKLC010000005.1, from coordinate 395,629 downwards.
GTGGACTTTGGGTCGATTGTCACGATGTTATACCTTGCTTTGACAAATACCAGAATAGCTCTGGTGAAGACGTTGATTTCCATTGTTGAGTTCTCGCCTCGACCTCTGCTATGAGATCGAAATTTTGGGTTAAGGCGATACAGCAAGATTGAACGTAAATTAAAAAAACGAGAGAATGTTCGACCCTTTTGTATCACCTTAACAATAAAAAAAGGACGAATTTCGTCCTTTTTATACCATATCTGGCTATATATTCAATCTAGGCGAGTTTCTTGAGATAAGCGACAAGTTCTGAAATAGGTACTGTCTCTTGAGATCGGTTAGACATTGTTCGTACAGTCACACTTTCTTCGATGGCTTCTTTTTGTCCAAGAATAAGAATATAAGGCACATTGAGTTTTTCGGCAGCCGCGAGCTGTGTGGTGATTTTGTCTCGTGAAAGCGCCTGTACAACAGGGATCTTTGCCTGTCGAAGCATTTCGATGATAGCAAGACTCTTGAGCTTTGCGTCATACCCAAGCTGAATGAAATAAAATCGTGGGGCTTCTACTTTTTTCTTTGCAATTTTTGCACCTGAGTCATCTTTTACGGCAAGGGCAGCACCGATAGCGGGGATCTCTTTTTTGCCCCACGCTTTTCGAGCGACAGTGTTGTATCGTTCACCGAGGCCAAGCACGATTGGTTTACATGTTTTTTCTTTCTTTGAAATACCAACGATTCGGAAGATGACACCACTGCAATAGTTCTGACTTCCAACAAGTGCGTGGTTGATGATGTACGGAAGAGAAAGTGATTCGATGTATTCAAGAAGTTCTTTGAAGTGAATTCGACTTGGTTCTGTGAGGTAACTCATAGCTTTTGGAGCTTCGTCTTGGAGGGCGAGACATTCATCGTGTGTACAGCCAAGTACATCAAACGGATTCTTTTTGAAAATAGCTCGGCAGGGTGCGGGCATTTCATTGAGATGCTTTTTGTAATAGGCAATGAATTCTCGTGTGAATCGTGCGAGAGAATCTTTGTCACCAATACAGTTGATTTCGATAGAAAGTTCCATGTCTTCGTAATGCTCTTTCAAAATAACAAACGAAGTTTCAATAATAATAGCGTCAGCAATACTCTTGTGGTTGCCGATAATGTCGAGGTTGAAAATGTGTTCTCGACTATTCTTTTTTACATGAGGATTTCCAGGAAGAGGGCCACTGTAACTAATCATTGGTGGTTGAGAGAGGTCAGCCATCTTTTTGTCGAGATATGTTCGGACAATGGCGATTTTTTCTTCGAGAAAGCCGTCAAAGTTGAGCAAGTCTTGCTTACTGCCAGACATTTCTTTGATCTTTGGGTCTTTAAATGTTTTTGATTTTGCGATGTCTTGTTTTTCAACTTCAAGTCCAGCAAAAGGCACAAATCCGTAGTGATTTGCTGTCGAATCTGCTTTGAGGTGAGTTTGGTGAATAGCCGAAGGAAGGGATTTTTTTACTGAATTTTTAGCCTGTTCTTTTTCAATAGTTTTTTGTGGCATACCGTTTCGTTGTGATGTGTATAAACTGATTTATTTCTGAAATTTCTCTAAAGATCCTGGGAGTACTTGGAGGTGTTTGAGGGGATAGAGTCGAAGAAATGCTCTTCCTGTGATGTCATCTCGCTTGAGAGGTCCCCAATTTCTGGAGTCGGAACTAACCGGTCTGTTGTCTCCCATAACAAAGTATTCGTCAGAAGCGAGTTTATATACTGCTTCTCGATTACTCATATACTTGAGGTATGGTTCATCAAGTGTAAATCCGTCTGGATTGTCTGTGTTCTTGATAGTAACTTTTCCGTTTTGAACGATCACTGTTTCTCCGGGAAGACCGACGATTCTTTTGATGAAATGAGATTTTTCTTTGTCTACGACTGGCGGTTTGAGGACGATCACATCACCTCGTTTTGGGTCCTCGAATCTGTAGGTGAGTTCATCGACGATGAGGTAGTCGCCGGTGTCAAAGTTGGGTTCCATGGAGCTGCCGTATACAAGAAAAGGTTCGGCTACGAAAAGTCGGAGAGGAATGAATATTGCAAACAAAATGAAGGCAAATCTCCAGAAATGGTCAGACGAGGGCTTCTCTACTGTAGGAGTAGGAGATTCTGACACTGGAGTTTGTTCAGATAACTCATTCATTGGCGCAATAATACCAGAATAGTCGATGTGATACAATATGAGCATAAAAACGGCTGAATTTTAACCACCAGCTTCACACACTTATTTTTATGTACTACATCGTTGGCCTCGGAAACCCAGGAGAAGAATATGCAGATACACGTCACAACGCAGGCAGAATCGCTGTTTCGGCTTTTATAAAAAAGAACGGATTACCAGAAGTGGTATCAAGTAAGAAATTTACAGCACTCGTGTCAGCAGGAGAAATAGGGAGCGGCAAGTCTGCCGAAAAAGTAACTGTTATTATGCCTGAAACATTTATGAATAAATCAGGTTCATCTTTGAAAGATACAATTACGAGTGTAAAAAAGGCAGAAAAATTGATTGTGGTACACGATGATCTCGATATGCCTTTAGGAAAAATTAAGATTGTCTTTAACCGAGGTTCTGGCGGTCACAAGGGGATTGAATCTATCAATAGAGCTATCAAAACGGAAGCATATACGCGAATCAAAGTAGGTGTATCTCCAACAACTCCTTCAGGAAAAATTAAGAAACCAACAGGAGAGAAAGTTCTCGATTTTATCGTTGGACCATTCAAGAAACCAGAGATGGATGAAATGAAGAAAGTGGCAAAAGAAGTAGCTGATGCACTTACAGTTATTGTTACAGAAGACCGTGCTAAGGCTATGGAGATGTATAATCAGTAAGACTTTTCACTCCTCATACAAAAGAGAAAAGCCCCAGTGATGGGGCTTTTCTCTTTTTGATATATTCGACAGAAGCGAATGTATCGAGAGATTATTTCTTTTCTACGTATGAGAGAGCCATTTTCTGGTCCTTTGCATCGAAGAGAGCAATCTTGAATGAGTATGACTTGCCGAGTTCAAGTTTTTCTCGGAGTTTTGCTTCACTTCCGAATTCTGAAACGTGAACGAGACCAGCTACACCTTCTTCAATAGAAGCGAGAGCACCGTGTTTGTTGAATTTGATTACAACACCTGACACCATGTCGTCCTTCTTGTATTTCTTTTCAGCTTCTTTCCAAGGGTTTGTTTTGAGAGCCTTGATAGAAAGAGAGATTTTACCGTCCTTGATTTCAATAACCTTTACTTTTACTTTGTCTCCAACCTTGAACATTGTTCGAGGATCTTCAACAAGTGACCAGTCGATTTCTGAAATGTGAACGAGACCTTCGAGACCTTCTTCAAGCTTCACGAATACTCCGAAGTCTACGGCGCCTGTAACAGTACCTTCAACTTCTTCGCCAACTGAGTACTTACTGATGATCTTTTCTTTGTCTTTCATTTCTGGAGACTTTTCAGAGAAGATAAGTTTACCTTCCTTTGGAGCTGCAGAGATGATTGTTACTGAAAGCTTCTGACCAACAAATTTCTTAAGTTCATCAAGAATCTTGTCTTTATCGCCATCTTCTACTCGAGGATAGTGATCAGCCTTGAGCTGTGAAGCAGGGAGGAAGCCCTGAATACCTTGCCATGCAAGGAGAAGACCACCCTTGTTTGCTTCGAGAACTGGAATATCGAATGTTGTTCGAGCCTTAATAGCTGCTTCAGCTTCACTCCAGATGAGTGCCTGCTTAGCTTCTTTAAGAGAAAGTTCAACGTATCCGTCTGCATTGTTGAGGTCGATAACCTTTGCGGCAATCTTGTCACCAATGTTTACTTTTCGGATGATATCTCGGGCGTTGATGTATTCTCGGCCGTAGATGATACCTGTTCCGTAAGGTGCGAGGTCAATGAATACACCTTTTTTGTCTACTGCAATTACTGGGCCTTCTACAAGGTCACCAACACTTGGAGGTGTAACACTGTCTGTTAAAAATTTGCCCATCACAGAATCGTTTTTAGCTGCAATTGCTGCCGCTGCTTCGATTTCTGCCTGGTTTGCGAGTTCAGATTTCTTTGAAACTCGCTTTGTTGTTTCTGCCATTTAGATGTTGTAAGGAAACGCTTCCGCTTGAAATTGCAACAGGGACCCAAAAGGGCTCACAGCGGGGCTTACATTTCCTTGGATTTGCTAATAAATGTGCTCAATGAGGATACTATAAAAGTATGAAAAAGGGAAGGGCGGGCCCGGACGTGTCGTCCGGGCCCGCCCTGTATGAAATGACCGGTTGGGTCAAGGCTTAGCGCCTGTTCTTACCGCTTCTGTGGCCGCGGCCAGTTTGCTTTTTCAGCATTTGGCTGGCGTTTTTGCGCTGTGTTGCGTTGCCTTTGAGAAAGGCATCTTGTCCTTGTCCTTGTCCTTTATGTGCCATGATTTGATTCACCTCCTTCTGTGCTGGTTGCAGTGGTAGACCGACAGTGTAGTTCGATCTGGATAGTAATGATGCCATAGGCCATTATTTTCGTCAAAATTCAGACGTGTGACGTATGCAAATGATCCATATAACTGAATAAAGTCGATAAACAAAAGGCCCGCACTTCTTCCGTCGACGTGACAAGAAGTGCGGGCACCCGGAGCGATGCTCACGAGTTTGGTTTGCTTTGAAGCGGCGCAGTGCCGACCGAATTCTCCCACGGTAGGGTTTTTTAAGCTTCATTTCAACATGAGAAATGCCCTCAAAAGGAAACCCCCAACAATGCACAAGCGGTCCTCGCAGTGATGTTGGGTGGTGCATGGACAGGTCCCATCGTAATAAGTCAGCGATGTCTGTGCCGAAGTCGACAGGATTCCAACCAGAGACTATTTTAGGACTTAGCTCACGTCCGAATGTTACCTACGGGAATATTATGCTATCCCAAAAAAAGTATAGATGACTTAGCCTAAATATCAAAGGGGGCTCACATCGCATCAGCGATGTGAGCCCCCGGGGCGTGTAGTGGCTTATCGAGACTCCGTATGAAAGAGTCCTATTTTGCTGGTGCGCCGAGCATAGTAAGCGCATCCGAAGAAGAAGAGAGCCCAATTGCTCCCATTGGCGATTTTTTTTAGCCAAACGACTATGCTGGGATCGGTTGGAATGATCCACAGAACATATCCGTGAATGAGAAACGAACTTGCTATGGGCACTGCGCATACGACAATTCCGGTGAGACCGATGAGGATGTCGCTGCCAGAGCAGTCAGTTTTTTCTTGCTTGTGAGCTTGCAATGCTTTGTTGAGAAGGACTTTCGAGCAGATCATGCTGATGGTCCAGGCGGCTATGAGGCATAATGTCACTGCCATGGGCAGATTCATATTCATAAAACGTGATGAACAGTCACTATATATATGTTGGAGACGCCATTGCCTCCAAATTCAGCCTGCGAAGGCAGAAACGGGGTTATCCAGAAAGGGAAGTATTCTTCCATCTATGGTCGTCAGTATATACAGATCCGGATTTAACTATGCCATAGCAAAATAAAAAAGTACATATACGAGGTAGTCAATTGTCTCGACCATTATAATTGGGTACAATACACGTATGATTATCACATACCTTGGTCACGAAGCCTTCAAAATTCAGTTTGGTAACTTAGTTGTTGCAATTAACCCTCCATCAAAAAATTCTCAATTTAAAATGAACAAGTTTGGTGCTGATGTCGTACTTCAAACAACACTTCATGATGATATGGGAGGTGGAACTGATATGTCATATGGTGACAAACAACCTTTCGTCATTTCAGGTCCAGGTGAATACGAAACAAACGGTATTTTTGTACAAGGTATTGGTAGTGAATCTGAATATGATGGTGAAAAGAGAACAAACACTATTTACTCTCTTACAATCGACGGGATCAACACTCTTTTCCTCGGAGCACAAAAAGGTCCACTTCCAAGTGCTATCTCAGAGATTATCGATGAAGTAGATCTCCTTTTTGTTCCTATTGGAGGCGATGGTGTATATGACGCGAAGGAAGCATACAAGACAGCTATGAATCTTGAACCAAAGCTCATCATTCCAATGCATTTCAAGAATGAAAAAGACGAAAGTCTCAAAGCCTTCCTCAAAGAATCGGGTACACAGGTATCACCCGTAGACAAACTTACCATCAAGCGAAAAGACATCGAAGGATTCGAAGGACAAATCTCAGTCTTGAGTCCACAAGCCTAAATCGTACATAAGCTATATCCACATTCATGAGTTACCTTAACAACCTTAGAAAAAAACCAGATTCGTACAAAAGAGCATTTGCTTTTGTTTTGAGTGGAAGCATTTCTGGTGTTGTGTTTATTGTTTGGGTTATCTCTTTTATGTATTCAGCAACATCTGGGGAAATAGCAAAAGAAAACTCTAACAAAACTATTTCTCCATTTAAAGTAATCACAGATCAGTTCGGTAGCGTCATCTCAGAATTTAAAACTCAGACTGCTGGTATAAACTTTACGAGAAAAAGTGAAAAGGATGTGAGCCTAGAACCAGTTTCAACTGATGTCGGTATATCGGCAACTCCAAGTAATGAAAGTACAAATTACGACGCGTCATCCAGTCAAGTAGTCGAATAGTCATCAATTTGGTACACTAATCAAGCTTTTAAAAAACACCTATGGCAAAAAAGACAGATTCACCTCAAGAAGAACCAACAATACAGCCAAACGATAAAATCGTTTCTCGAAGTCTCACGACTGAAATGAAAGAGGCATATATCGACTATGCGATGTCAGTTATTACTGATCGAGCTCTTCCTGATATTCGAGATGGACTCAAACCTGTACAACGACGAATTTTGTACGCGATGAATCAGAACAATCTTACATTTTCTGCCAAGTATCGAAAATCTGCATTCGTGGTCGGAGAAGTGATGGGTAACTACCACCCGCACGGGGATATGTCTATTTATATGACAATGGTAGGTCTCGCGCAGGATTTCTCTACTCGATACCAACTCATTGCAGGTCAGGGTAACTTCGGAAGTCTCGACGGTGACAACCCAGCTGCTCCTCGATATACAGAAGCAAAGATGTCACGAATCGCAAGTGAACTTCTTCGAGATATCGAAAAGAACACCGTAGATATGCGACCGAACTATGATGGTACAAAGAAAGAACCAATGGTACTTCCAACGGCTGTTCCAAACCTTCTCCTCAACGGTACTCTTGGTATTGCTGTAGGTATGGCGACAAACATTCCACCTCACAATCTTCGTGAGTTGGTAGATGCTGTAAGTCACCTTACAGAAAATGAAGACGCTACGACAGAAGACCTCCTCCAGTTCGTAAAAGGACCAGACTTCCCAACAGGAGGCCTTGTATACAATCAGACAGATATCAACCACGCATATACTCATGGACGAGGAGGCGTTGTAGTACGAGGCGAAGCCGAAATTGTAGAAGAAAAGACTGGCGTATCACGAATCATCATTACGTCTATTCCATTCCGAGTAAATAAATCTACACTTATCGAAGCTGTTGCTGATCTTGTTCGAGAAAAGAAAATTGAAGGGATCAAAGATATCCGAGATGAATCTACAAAAGATATTCGAGTTGTAATTGAACTCAAGAACGGTAGTTATCCTCAAAACGTTCTCAACTTTTTATACAAACATACACAGCTCGAACAGACATTCCACTACAACATGGTGGGTCTCATCGACGGTGTACCACAGACATTCTCACTCAAGACGGCTCTCGAAGAATTCATCAAGCACCGAAAAATTGTTATTCGACGACGAACTGAATTCGATCTTGCGAAAGCAAAAGACCGAGAACACATTCTCTTAGGTCTCAAAAAAGCGCTCGACCATATTGATGAAATTATTAAACTCATCAAGAAATCAAAAGATACTCCGACTGCACATGCCAACTTGATGAAGGAATTCAAGTTCTCTGATCGACAGGCGACAGCTATTTTGGAAATGCGACTTCAAAAGCTCGCTGGTCTCGAACGACAGAAGATCGAAGACGAACTCAAAGAAGTACAGCTTTTCATCAAAGAATGTGAAGATATTCTTAAGAACCCAAAACGAGTACTTCAGATTATCAAGATTGAACTTGCAGAAGTGCGAGAAAAATATGGCGATGATCGACGAACTCGTGTTATCAAACACGGTGTAAAAAACTTCTCAATCGAAGACGTTATTCCTGATGAAGAAAGTGTACTCGTGCTTACAGCTGGTGGTTATATCAAACGAACAGATCCAGACGAATACCGAAAACAAAAGCGAGGAGGTGTCGGCGTTGTAGATCTCGATACAAAAGAAGAAGACTTTATCACGCATCTCGTGACAACAAGTACACACAGTGACTTGCTCTTCTTTACTGACAAGGGTAAGGCATATCAGATCAAAATGTACGATATCCCACAGGGTAAACGAGCCACACGAGGTAAGTCTATTATGAACTTCTTGTCTCTTGCTGCCGACGAAAAGGTGACATCTATTCTCCCTATGCCAAAAGAAATCAAGAAGGGCGCAGAACTCTCTATGTTCTTGGTGACAAAACTCGGTACAGGTAAGAAAGTAGCGGCAGAAAATTTCCACGATGTGCGACGAAGTGGCATTATTGCTATCCGACTCGATGCTGGTGACGAACTCGTATCTGCATCATTTGTAGAAAAGGGTGACTCTATTATGGTTGTTGCATCAGACGGCCAGTCTATCCGATTTGCTGAAGAAGACGTGCGAGAAATGGGACGAGCAGCCGGAGGAGTACGAGTAATGCGACTTGATGCCAAAGTAAAAGTCGTAGGTGCCGATTCAATCAAGAAAGCAGGTAACGACGGCCATGTGTTTGTTGTATCTGCAAACGGATATGGAAAGAAGACTCCTCTTACAGAATATAAGATTCAGGGCCGAGGTGGTTCTGGTATCAAGACCGTAAAGGTAACAGACAAGACTGGCGACCTCATCTCAGCACGAATCGTTACAGAAGAATTCGAGGAAGCTGTAGCTATCTCAAAGAAATCTCAAGTAATCCGATGTGATCTCAAAGAAATTCCATCTCTTGGACGAGACACACAAGGAGTACGAGTAATGAAACTCCGAGATGGTGATTCACTCGCATCAGTAATCTGTCTCTAGATTTAAAAAAGACGATACAAAAAACAAAAAGATTCAAAAGACTCTGTTCTTTTGAATCTTTTTGATATACTGTACACATGTTTTCAGATCCCTTAAAAAATATTGCGCACATGTACATCGGTGAAGGTATGCATGTTGCAGACTTCGGTGCAGGTATTGGCCATTACACACTTGCTATTGCAAAAAAAGTAGGTGAGTACGGAAAAGTATTCGCTATAGATGTACAAGCTGATCACCTCTCAGCTCTCAAAAATGATGCAAAGCGAAAAAAAGTTCACAACATAGAGCTTATTCATAGTGACCTCGAACAACCAAACGGATCTTGTTTGCCAGATGCTCTTATTGACCGAGTAGTTATAGTGAACATGCTTTTTCAAAATGAGCACCCTGAACAAATTGCAAAAGAAGCAAAACGAATTTTGAAATCAAAGGGGAGAGTTGTTGTTATAGAGTGGATTGATTCATACAACCATATTGGTCCACACCCAGATCATGTCCTTCAACGAGAGCGTGCCCAGCAAATTTTTATGCAGCAAGGCTTTGAACTTGAAAAAGGATTTGATGCCGGGTCACATCATTATGGCCTTCTGTTTAAAAACAAGTAGTGACTCGCACATATATACTATATAATTAAGAAATATGAGTAGCTTCCAAATTATTGTTATCGCGGTATTTATTTTCTTAGCAATTGTCGGCGTTGTTGTTTTTGCTGGATTTGGTGGTATCAACAAGACTTCAACTCCAGAAGCAACTGTGTGGGGAACAGTATCAGCTCAACAAATGGGTGAGTATGTTCGGTCTATCAACGGTAGTGCAACTATCATCAACATAAATTATGTGCAGAAGCGACCTGAAACGTTTGATTCAGAATTCGTAAATGCTCTTGCTGAAGGAAAAGGTCCAGACGTAGTACTCCTTACAGATGATATGCTCTACAAGCAGCGAAACAAGCTTGTCGCTATTGGATACAAGACATTTCCAGAACGAGAATACAACGATACATTTATCGAAGCTGCAAATCATTTCATGAGTCCTGACGGTATTCTTGCTGTGCCATTCTCAGTGGATCCTATGGTGATGTACTGGAATAAAGATATTTTCTCTACAGCAGCAGTTGCTCGGCCACCACGACTTTGGACAGATCTTTCTATCATTGGTCCATCTATTATCAAGCGAAATGAAACCTCAAGTATTCTCCGGGCTCTTGTGCCATTTGGCGAATATCGAAACGTGAACAACGCCAAGGAGATTCTTGCTACGCTTTTCTTCCAGTCAGGAAATAACATCACATCTCGTTCTTCAATTGGAGAAAATATAATATATTCATCACTTGATGAAAATAACACCAACTCTATTGTGGCTCCGGCCGAAGCTGTACTTTCATTCTATACAGAGTTTTCAAATCCTGTAAAACCTTTGTACACATGGAACCGATCACTCGGTAGTTCACAAGACGCATTCCTTGCAGGAGATCTTGCAATGTATTTTGGAAAGGCGAGTGAGCTCGAACAGCTTCGGTCAAAAAATCCAAACTTAAATTTTGACGTTGCTCTTATTCCTCAGGCCAATGAATCTCCAAAGGTTACCTACGGTAGTCTCATGGGTCTCGCTATTGTTCGAAACTCACCAAAAGTGGCAGATGCACTTACAATCATAAGTATTTTCACTCAGTCAAAAAACCTCCAAGCATGGTCAGATATTTCAGGCCTTCCACCAGTGCGACGAGATTTGCTCGTAGAAAAACCTCGTGAGTCATACAAGTCTGTTTTCAACGAAGCGGCACTTCAATCAAAAACATGGTTTGACCCAGATCCAGTAGCTTCAAATCAAGTCTTTCAGGATATGATAGAATCTATTACAACAGGACGAGGTAAAACAACAGATGCTGTAGCTACTGCTAAACAGCAGCTCGACAATTTGCTCAAAGAAAAATAATTCAGATGAAATCTCTTCAATCACTCTCAGCTCATATACTCGTAAGTTTGGTTATGCTCTCAGCGGTACTTGGTTTTTTTGTTCCAACGTCAACTGTAGATGCTGCAAAGGTTCAGACAAGTATCGAAGTGCTCCAAAAGTGTGGAAGTTCAGCCGAGGGATGCAATTGGGGAGATTTTCTCACGCTCATCCAAGAAGGAATTGGATTTATGTTTTTCTTAGGTTCTCTCCTTATGGTTATTTCAATCTGTTACGCAGGATGGTTGTTTATTAGTGGAGCAGGAAATGCGAGCACTATTTCTAAGGCTAAAGGCATTATGTGGAATGTAGTGCTCGGTGTTATATTTATGTTTACAGGTTGGCTTATCGTAAACTTCATATTTGTGAAGTTGGGAGTAAAAGCAGGTTATACATTACTTAATTAATATTTTATGAAAAGATTCCTACAATTTACTAGTGCGTTTCTTGTGATGTTAGCACTCGTTGCTGCGCCGATGGCTCTCGTACATGCTGCAGGAGGAAGTTCTAACCCCTCAAGTGGAGGATCCTCAAATCCTTCAAGTGGTGGTTCATCTAACTCAGGAAAAACAAGAATTGAAAATCCAATTGGATCTGGAGACTTACAATCTTTTCTTAATAAACTGCTCGAAGTATTTATAATGCTTGGCGCTATCATTGTAGTGTTCTTCATTATCTATGCTGGTCTTCAGTACGTACTTGCTCGAGGCGATGTGAAGCAGATTGAACAAGCACATAAAACACTGCTTTGGACTGTCGTCGGTGCTGCTATACTTCTTGGAGCTCAAGTGATTTCTACAGTTATTCAAAATACAGTGAAGGAACTTGCTAAATAAACATACACATATGAAATCTGTATCTCAATTTAAAACATCAATAAAGACTGCGCTCCTTCTAGGATCTGCTGGAATAGTAGCTCCAATTGAAGTAAGAGCTGCCACAAAGACTACTCCGTCATCATCTGGAAGCCTCGGTAGTGTGACAAGTTTTGGTGATCTCATTGTACGAATTAGTGAAATTCTCAACAGACTCATCCCGCTTATCATCTCTATGACAGTGCTTGTATTCATCTGGGGTGTATTCAAACTCGTTATGGCAGGGGACAATGCAGATAGTCGAAAGGAAGCTCGATCTACAATTACCTTTGGTATCGTGGCACTCTTCGTGATGGTTTCAGTGTGGGGTCTTGTAAACATCCTCAAGTCATCATTCTTTGGTTCTGGTCTTATCATTCCTCAGCTAAAATAGCTTTTCGCATTATTCAATCCACAGTTACATTTGTGAAGTGGGTTTAAAGAGCGGTATAATAGTATGTGACTTTTCGTGCATCTAAAAATGTATATAAAGGTCGCTTATAAGAAGCATAAAATTACGAAATGAAAAAAGTACTTAGTAGTTTTGGAGTTATTGCACTTGCAGGCCTTCCTGTAGTTGCGAGCGCTCAGAGCATCGGAGGCGTAATGAGTCTTCTTGATATGGCTAGTCAGCTTATCAACCGACTTATTCCTTTCGTTATTGCTCTTACTGTTCTCATCTTCCTTTGGGGTATTCTCAAGTTTGTTATCTCAAATGATGCTGAAGGACGAAAAGAGGCTCGAGGCTATATGATCTGGGGAGTTATCTCACTCTTCGTGATGGTTTCAGTGTGGGGGCTTGTAAACATCTTGGTTCGATCTGTGAACCTCGACAACACAGCACCAGCTGCACCAGGTTTACCTAATGCCGGTGGTTTCTATTCTTCATAACAGATGTTAATTTCGTCTCATGCTTAAACTACTGCACACATTCAACAAGGTTATACTAAATCCCGTTATATACGTTATGTTTAGTGTGGCACTCGTTGTATTTATGTACGGAGTGTTTCAGTATGTAAAAGACTCTGACAGTCCGGATGCCAGAGAGACTGGAAGACGATCAATGATATGGGGAGTGTTTGGTATGTTTATCATGATTTCAGTTTTTGCGATCATGAAGCTTATCATGGGAACATTCGGAATTAGCAATTCTGGTGTATCACAAATCATTCCATAATTGTAGAAATCTGTTTTGCAATCAAAAGTGAAGGGCGGCGCCGTACGGCGCCGCCCTTTGCGTTGCAAAAAAAAGCAAAAAGAAAAGCGAGAAAGAGGGGGTGAACCCTGCAGTCTCGCTTACCTCCGGTTGAGGAGGATTTCTGTGGATATTGGTGTTACTTGTTGATAGGCGTGAAGGAGATGTCCACTTCTTCTTCGTGCCCAGTTCCAGATGAGAATTCAACCCACCGACCTTCAGGAGTCTTGTGATACTCCCCAGGAGTGTTGCTATCCGTGATGGTAGCAAAGTTTTCTCCTGTCACATAGATTGGCTTGCCTTTGGGGCCGCTCCATTCGATGCGATAGTTCAGTGGAATCCTCACGCGAGTCCGCTCGGTAGCACCAGTTCCCGGTTTAATGGTTATGGTGCGAGCTTCAGTGGCGGTGTCCGTTGGGGTCTTGCGACCGTTATCAACGTAGCTAAGGAGGTTCTTTTGAACGGAGCCTCCCGAGTTCGTTGCCGTTGCATTCTCATGTGTTGCCACAGAGCTGCGGCCTCCCATTTTGTCTTCGATGCTGCCCCAAATGAGCATGCCACCGAGGACGATGAGGAGGATGACGATGAGCAGGACGATGAATGTCGTCCAGCCAGAGCCAGTTTTTGCTGGTTTTTTATCTTTTTCCTTGGGTTTATCACCCTTCTTTTTTTCTGCCATAGTCTGAGTTGTTTGTGTGTTCTGTGTTGATGGTTACTTACGACGACGAGCTCCCATGACTTGCGCGAGCAAGGCAGCGAGATTTCCAATACCTGAGATGTCGTAGCGTTGAGCTGGGCCTTGTTTGCCCTGAACTTCACGTACGATACGCATGGCCTCTTCACGAGTAGCTGGATCCGTTTTGGACCAGCCCTCTTTGACGAGTCCCTTCATTGCTTGCGCTAGCAGGACATTGAAGGTATCGAGATCTGTCGTCTCTTTCTTCTTTTGTTGTGCTTCTTCTGCACCGCCCGCGAGGAGCGTTGCAAACTTTGGATCTTTTGCCACCACTTTCGAGATGGCGAGTTCACGCACTTCGATACCGATTCCTGAGATGACTTCGATGTCATCTGAGTTGAGGATTAGGCGAACGGCTTCTACTTCATCATGAAGATGTGTAGTGATGATGGCTTCGTAGCTAGTTTTGGCTGCTTGAGCTCGGATGAACTCATTGACCTTTGGCACAAAAGCATTTTGAGCTTTTTTGACCGCTGCATCCCAGTCAGTTTCATCTCCCCAGTTGAGTTCCAGGAAGGTAAAAAACTTAAAGGGATCATAGATCCGCCAAATCACTGTCACCTTCAAAAGAAACTCTACGAAGGTTGAAGCGTTCGAGCCGGTAATGTTTCCATTACCTTTTGCCAACACCTCCATGCCTTTCTCGTCAGTGCCATTCAAACCAGTGGTCTGAGGCACCATCGAAATTTCATTGACCTGCATAAGGCCAGGAATCTTCCAGTAAGGACCGGAAGAAAAGGGCATGTTGAGTGGAACGCCGAAGACCCAGGGGATCCCGACATTGCCGCTTGAAATCGTGTCGTGCATCCAGCCGAGAAGCCAGAAGCAAAACGCGACTCCCGCGACGATGGCATGCACGGTGAACGTGACAACCATCGGAGTGCTGAGCACTTTCCATCGGAGCCAGAGGAGGACCTTGAGGGCCAACTCTCCGCCGATGATGTAGAGGACAAGCCCAAGAAGGGCGATAAGAAACATGTTGAATTTCATATTTGAACTGAAGTATGTCAAAGAACTCTACCGTCTCCTCCCGTTAGGAGGCGGTAGAGCCCTCTAACGAGTGTTTTTTTGGTTGTTGGTGGTAGGTTTTGAGGCCTACCGGGTTAGTGTGGTAAACCGCTAAACGGGACGGTTATTTCAGTTACTATTGTATCACCAAATACCTATATTGTCAAGTATCAACATTGAAATACGTTAGGTTGACGTAAGTGAAAACCAGCCTTATGTTGCAAGGTATTTTAGAAAGTTTTTATAAATAAACTATAAAAGAAAACACAGACTCGTTGAAGTCTGTGTTTCCAAATGTTGGTGGGCGAGAAGGGACTCGGTCACAGATAAATTTGTTACACAAATTTTCTGCGACCCCGCCCCACTTGCCGCAATTCGCTGCGCTCATAGAGCGGCTACGTTCCGGCTTTCTCGTCCTTCTCTGTAATCACTTAAAATTAAAAAGTACGGAAAGAATCCGTACTTTATAATTTTTGTGGGCGAGAAGGGACTCGAACCCTTAATCCTTGCGGAACCAGTTCCTAAGACTGGCGCGTATACCAATTCCGCCACTCGCCCGTATTCTGTGAGAGACACTGTGTCTCTCTAAAAGCGAAACCACACAACAATCCTGATAGGCGTGTATGTGTGGTTTCTGCTCTTGTGCACCCAGTAGGAATCGAACCTACGACCAATCGCTTAAGAGGCGAGTGCTCTACCAGCTGAGCTATGGATGCATTTTTATAAATTGAGAAAACTCAATTTTTGTGTTTTGATGATAACAAAATTCTGGTCTCTTCGCAATTTTGTTTCGGTCATATATACCTTTCTCGACCATGTGCCCGGGGTGGGACTCGAACCCACACGACGTTTAACGGTCAGAGGATTTTAAGTCCTCCGTGTCTACCATTCCACCACCCGGGCAGGAAATATGCATCCAACTGACGCAATGCATGGAGGCGTAGGCCGGGATCGAACCGGCGCATAACAGTTTTGCAGACTGTCGCGTTAACCAACTTCGCCACTACGCCATATATTGTGAAGCCCGTACGTGTATCTGTACTGGTACGGGCTTCATCATTGTAATTGAACTAGGCTGATTCATCAACCGCACCGTCTGTTGCAGGCACATCTGCCTCTGGTGTGGCCAGAGAAGGGTCGTTGATGGTGAGTTCATCAATTTTTTGTCGGTTCTTTTCGCCTTTGTCTATTTCAAAATCAAATGTTGGGATGGCTCGGAGTCGGGCATTATCTTTTACAAAGTCTCGGAATGGACCTCGCATTCGCTTGAGGAAGTCGAGAGCTGCTTTTTCTTTGTCAGCCGGAAGAACAGTGAAGTAAATAATAGCTACATTACTTCGAGTGTGGAGGTCGATACTTGTTACGGTGATGAGTGATGTTCGGTTTGATTCTCGCTGCAAAAACTTCATTGCAAGTTCTTTGAGCTGATCTGCCATTCGTTGGTCGTGGTAAGCCATAGGGATAGATAAGATAAATTATTTTGTAACGATGTGGAATGCTTCGACTCGGTCGCCAGGAGCAATTTCAATTTTTGATTCAATCATTGCACCGAATTCTTTGCCTTCTTCTACGGTACCAACTTTTTCTTTCATTTGTTGGAGTTCTCGGATATGACCTCGGCCGATTTCAGTATCTCGTCGCATTACTTTTACTTCGTCATGCATAGATACTGTGCCTGATTCAACTCGGCCACCAAGTACTTGCTTGTTTTTGTTCACACTGAAAATCTTGAGGATCTTAGCAATACCTTTTTGTTCTTCAACCTGTACTTTTGGAGCTCGGTCTTTAGCTACTTCTGTAAGCCATTCAGTCATTTTATAAATGATGTCGAATGTGTGAACGCCAATTTCCATTCGCTCTGCGAGCTGCTTTGTAGACGCATCAACTTTTGTGTTGAATCCGATGATGAGTGTTTTCTGATTGCCGGCTGCTGTTTTGATATCACTTTCTCCGATATCGCCGATGCCAGAGGCAATTACTTTGAGAACAACTCGGTCAATTTTGATTTTAGCGAGTTCGTATTTGAGGGCTTCTACAGAACCTGATGTATCTGCTTTGAGAAGAATAGGCACAACACTGATTTCACCTTCTGATGCTTCACCTATGTTGTTTGTTCCTGTTCCTGAAGCCTTAGCAGCAGCTTTGGCTGCAGCTGCTTTCTGCTGTTCAGATTCGATGAATTTTTCAGCATCTTTTTTGTTTGAGAATGTAAAACACCTACCGCCCACTTCTGGAAGGTCTGACCAACCTACCACTCGTACAGGCTGAGATGGCTTTGCTGTCTTGATCCCTTTGCCAAGGAAGTTTTCAAGAATTCGAACAGGGGAGATAGCGTTTCCAGATACGAGGACGTCGCCCGTCTTGATTGTGCCGTTTTTGATAATGAGAGTGGCTGAGATACCTCGAACTTTGTCTCGATTGGCTTCTACGACAATACATTCAGCTGGAATAGCGGTATCGGCAGTGAAGTTTTCTACATCTGCAACGAGGAGAATCATGTCGAGGAGGTCGTCTACACCTGCGCCAGTGATACCTGAGAACGGTACAACAGGAATTTCACCTCCGTATCCTTCTACGTAAATTTCATTTTCGGCGAGCGTCTGTTTTGTTCGCTCGAGGTTGGCGTTTGGCTTGTCTATTTTACTGATACCTACAATGTATGGGAGAGCAGCATTCTTGATGGCTTTGAGAGCATCGAGTGTTTGTGGCTTCACACCGTCTTCGGCTGATACAACAAGAATGGCGATGTCTGCGGCACTTGCGCCTCGTGCTCGAATAGCATTAAAAGATTCGTGACCTGGTGTGTCTACGAATGTGATTTCTTTTTCTACAGACTTTCCTTCAACTTTTGTCTTGTGCACTACTTCGTAGGCAGACATTTTCTGTGTGATACCACCGATTTCTTTGGCTACGACGTTTGATGTTCGAATATAGTCGAGGAGGGTAGACTTGCCGTGGTCGATGTGACCCATGACTACTACTACTGGAGGTCGAGATGATGATGTTGTTGGTTGCTGTTTTGTAGACATGAAAATATATGGATTAGTACCAATAATCGACCTCGCAGTAATGAGTAGAGGGCCAAAAATAAGGCGACACGTAAGGTCGCGGGTTGAATCAAAATATACAATATTTGAGCCGTTTTTGCAACTATGGCTCAAGGGGAAGCTGTGAGGGCTACAGGTGGTCTACTTTGAAAGTTTGTTCTTGGCACCGTCGAGGACATCTTTTTCTTCTTCTGTGAGTTCGAATGCTGGAGTGAACTTTGTCACTGGCTTTGCAAAAATACTCATTCGATCACTTGAATAGAGGGTAGAGATGACGAGACCATCGCCGTTTTCATTGAGGAATGCTGATGCAAAACTTTGGTTGCCTCCACTACCACTGCCACGGAACGCATTGAATCGGAGAGTCTCTACTGACTGCACAGAATTTCGGAGTCGTCGTTCTACAGTTGTGAGATATTCTTCAGACCCGTGTCGGAATTCGATGAGGTCCTGAAGTTCTGATGAAATTTTTGTGAGAGAGTCTTCGATAGATGTCGTTGTGTTGCCTTTGAGCATTCGTTTGATGCGTTTTTGCAAACTCATAACCATGCCGAGCATGACGCAAGAAACAATCGCAAGTACGATTATCAAAATCATTTCGAGAGATGTAGAAAAAGGAAAATACGGTGAAAATGAGATGGCCATATACCAAAAAAGTATACATAACAACAGATTTTTTGTATAGTGGATAGTATGAAGTTTTTCTCTTTATTTAAGCCTTCAAACATGTTTTCAAAGAAGCGCCTCTACTTCGATTACGCTTCTATTACACCCGTTGATCCACGGGTGGCTGATGTCATGGCAGAAACAATGCAGAAATATGCAGCCAACCCGGCGTCTCTCTATGCAGAAGGTGTAGCAGCAAAGAAAGCCATGGATACTGCACGAGTACAAGTTGCAGATCTTGTTGAAGCTCATGATGATGAGATCATTTTTACCTCTGGTGGCACTGAAGCGAACAACCTCGCTATCAAAGGAGTGCTTCAATCCGCAGCAGCTAGTGCTCAGTTTGCTCAAGCAAAGCCTCATATCGTAACTACAGCTATCGAACATCCATCTATTTTTGAACTTGTAGAAGTTCTTGGTAAAAATGCCGTTGATGTCACTGTGGTACCTGTAATGGAAAACGGTATTGTGGATCCAAAAGAAATCAAACAAGCACTTCGACCTGAGACTGTCCTAGTATCAGTGATGTATGCCAACAACGAAATTGGAACAATCCAACCTATCGCTGAAACTGCAAAAGCTATTCGAGCTTTCAAGAAAGAAAAGGGAATTGGCAGTCACGGATATCCGTACCTCCACACAGATGCAAGTCAGGCTGCTGCATATTGCTCTCTACGAATTCCAGCTCTCAATGTAGACCTCCTCACACTCGATGGCTCAAAAATATACGGTCCACGAGGAACAGGCATGCTCTTTGTTCGACGAGGGGTACAGATACAATCTCAAATGATTGGTGGAAGCCAAGAGTCTGACCGACGAGCCGGTACAGAAAATCTCCCAGGAATCACAGGATTTGCTCTTGCATTGTCTCTTTCTGAAAAGGAAAAAGAACAGGAATCAGCACGAGTAGCAGAGATGCGAGACTGGCTCCTTTCTGAGATACAAAAAGCTCACCCACACGTTGTACCTAATGGCGATCTCGAAAAACGATTGCCAAACAATATAAATGTCTGTATTCCTGAGGCCGATGGTGAATTCCTTGTCCTGAAACTCGATGTTCGTGGAATTGCCGTGTCGTCTGTCACAAGTTGTCGAAATCTTTCTGAAGATTCATCGTCTTATGTTATAGAAGCCATTGGAAAGCCACACTGCGCGAAAAGTTCTCTCCGAATTACTCTTGGTCGGTATACTCGAACATCCGACCTCCCAATCTTACTCAACGCACTTAAAGAAGTTATCAAATAATTCTCAACAATTTTCATATATTTTGAAAAATATGAATTTTGTTATGTAGCAGTTGTCCACGTCTCGACAGCTTGACGTGCATGCTATAATCTTACTGGTCAATAAACATTTAAATATATGATGCCTCCATTCAATCATTTCACAACAAAAGCAAAAGAAGCGATTCGAAAAGCCCATGAATTGGCCATCGAACGGGGACAGAACAATGTAAATCCGTTACATCTTTTGACTGCACTTATGGTGCAAGAAGATAGTTTGGTGCTTTCAGTGCTTGAAAAGCTTGAAGTAGATACTGTGCTTCTGACAGACAATATTCTTGAGTCTATAGAGACTGGAGAGGCTTCTTCTACTATTTCTCCTTCATATCAGCTCTATCTCACTCCTGAGCTCGCTTCTATTATCGAAGGTTCTGCCAGAGTAGCGACACAGCTCAAAGATGAATTCGTATCTGTAGAACACATCTTTATCGCAATGTTTGATGTTGCAAGTTCAGCTCGTGACCTCCTCAACAAATTCAAACTTGAAAAAGAGACAGTTATTTCAGCTCTCGAATCTCTCAAAAATTCAAAACCTACAGAATCGTCTCATCCAAAAAAGATGAAGGCGCTTATTAAGTACACTCGAAACCTCACATCTCTTGCTCGAGAACACAAGCTTGATCCTGTGATCGGACGAGATTCAGAAATTGGCCGAGTGATTCAGATTCTTTCTCGACGAACAAAAAACAATCCAATCCTCATTGGTGAAGCCGGAGTAGGTAAGACAGCTATTGCAGAAGGTCTCGCAAACAGAATTGCTATGGGAGATGTTCCTGAATCTTTGAAAGATAAGGAGCTTGTTTCTCTTGATCTTGGAATTCTCGTTGCTGGTACAAAGTACCGAGGAGAATTTGAAGAACGTTTGAAGAATATTTTAAAAGAAATTGAGAAGTCAGATGGTAAGATCATCTTATTCATCGATGAAATTCATACAATTGTAGGAGCAGGAGCAGCAGAAGGCTCTCTTGATGCTTCAAACATGCTCAAACCAGCTCTCGCTCGAGGCGAATTGCGAGCTATTGGAGCTACAACACTCAAGGAATACCAGAAGCATATCGAAAAGGATCCAGCTCTCCAGCGACGATTCCAGCCTGTGTACGTAAATGAGCCATCTATAGAAGACGCCATTGCTATCATGCGAGGGCTCAAAGAAAAATATGAGCTCTATCACGGCGTACGAATTACAGATGATGCTCTCATTTCATCTGTACAACTTTCTACACGATACATCAGTGATCGATTCCTCCCAGACAAAGCTGTAGACCTCATCGATGAAGCTGCCTCAAGTCTCAAGATTTCTCTCGAAAACAAACCTCCTGTACTCGAAGATGCTCACCGAAAGATCATGCGACTCGAAATTGAACGAGAAGCACTCAGACGAGAACACGAAGTTTCAAAAGAAAAAGATACAAAACTTCGAATCAAGGACATCGAAAGTGAAATTGCTGACCTCAAAGACAAGACTTCAGAAGTAGAAGCTAAATGGATTAATGAAAAAGAAACATTGAGTGATATTAAGGCTATCAAAAAGAGTCTTGAAACACTTCGACAAGAAGCAGAACGAGCTGAAGCTCACGCAGACCTCTCTAAAGCTGCTGAAATTCGATATGGAAAGATTCCTGGCCTCGAAAAAGATCTCGAAACAAAAACAAAACGACTCAAAAAGCTTCAGAGTTCTCGACGAATTCTCAAAGAAGAAATCACAGAACACGAAATTGCAGACGTTGTTTCTCGATGGACAGGTATTCCAGTATCACGAATGCTCGAAGAAGAAGCTCGAAAGCTCAACCGACTCGAAGAAGAACTTACAAAGTCTGTAGTGGGGCAGAACGAAGCCGTGCAAAAGGTTGCAGACACAATCAAGCGATCACGAGCTGGTATCAACGACCCTCATCGACCGATTGGTTCATTTATTTTCCTCGGTCCAACTGGTGTAGGTAAAACAGAACTCACAAAGTCTCTCGCTAAATTTATGTTTGATGATGAAAAGGCACTTATCCGAGTGGATATGTCTGAATTCATGGAAAAACATGCTGTATCAAAGATTATTGGTGCGCCACCAGGCTATGTTGGCCACGACGAAAACAGTACACTTGTAGATACAATCCGACACCGACCATACTCAGTGATTTTGTTTGATGAAATTGAAAAAGCTCATCCTGAAATCTTCAACATTCTTCTTCAGGTGCTCGACAATGGTCGACTCACTGACTCAAAAGGACGAACTGTGAACTTCAAAAATACAATCATTATCATGACATCAAACATTGGTGCTCAGTATATTGATCGAATGCAAAAGATTGGCTTCTCATCTGCAAAGAGTGACCAGTCAAACTACGTAGAAGTGAAAGACAAAGTGATGTCTGCTCTTAAGGATCATTTCCGACCAGAATTCATCAACCGACTCGACGAAATTGTTCTCTTCGATATCTTGAGTCAGGAATCAATCAAGAAGATTGTAGAGATAGAAGTATCAAAGGTGAAAGAACGACTTCTCGAAAAAGAAATTATTCTCGATCTCAAACCTGAGGTTCTCGATTATCTTTCAAAAGAAGGCTACAACCCACAGTACGGTGCTCGACCATTAAAAAGACTTATTCAAAATAAGATCCTCACTCCAGTTGCATCTCTCATTATTTCAGAAGGGGTAATGAAGGGAGGCACTATCACTGTAGGTACAAAGGGTCATCCAAAGACAGCATCAGAAGCTCCAGAATTTAGTTTCGAAGTAAAGAAGGGTAAAAAAGGTGCACTCATCAAAGAAAGCATGATTGCAACTCCAACAAACGTCGCATAGCGATGGTTGCTCGCCCAGAGTCATATTGATTTAAAGGCTTTAGTCTGTTAGAATCCTTTTGCGATACATCACTATTTATAGCGGTGTATCGCAGACCAATATGACTTGCGTGGGTGGCGGAGTGGTCAATCGCAGTAGACTGTAAATCTATCGCCCATTGGGCTACGGGGGTTCGAATCCCTCCCCACGCACAGAAATAAAAAATACCCCTCATTTGAGGGGTATTTTTTATTTCCAATGATGGGGTAGATGAGAAAGCCGGACTGCAGTCGCCATATCGCTTGCGATGGCGACAAAGGAGGCGGGGTCGCGGGCGAGCCGCATGTCGGCGAGACCTGTGACCGAATCCCCAATATTTGGGCGTTTGCTTTGCTTTTTCTTCAATATCTGTTATTATCTTAACCACATATGTCACAAGACCGATTAATCAAATTGAGAAACAAGCAGACAGGAGAGGAGCTTTATACTACTAAGAATAAGAAGAAAAATCCTAAGATTGCTCTCAAGAAATACAGTAAGAAGCTTCGAAAGCGAGTAGTTTTCACAGAAGCTAAGAAATAAAGAAAAAGCCCCATCTGGGGTTTTTCTTTTGCTCGGGAAGTGACGCTTCAAAATGGCCAAAAATAGTGTATACTGGCCTGGTTGAGTCGTCTTCGGTGGCCAGTCTCGACGATTCGCAACAATATGGGCTTATAGTTTCAATGGTAAAACGACGGTCTCCAAAACCGCAGTTCCAGGTTCGAGTCCTGGTGGGCCCGCATCAATATAAAAGACCGCTTATCACTGCGGTCTTTTATATTGACGGTTCTATACGATGGACGAGAAAGCCGGACGCAGTCGCGCAGTGAGCCGGCTTCTGTGATACGATTAATTACATAAATTAAACGGCGAAGCGCGATATCCCATTCAGATTCACGACACATATACATGATGATTACTGCTAATAAAAATATTAAAACTATAATATTCGATTGTTTTGGTGTACTTATCGATCCAGTGCTGAGTTTGTGGTACAAGGATAATTATCTAAATCGCGGCTTTGTCGATTCTGAGCTTCAGGATATTCTCAAACGATTCGACCTCGGTGAGTTATCGGAGGATGATATATTTGATCGCTTCTCAAAGTATGAAGGCATAACGGCCACTAAACAGGAAATAAGAAGTCAGGCTGATTCGTATTTGAAATTAAATAATGAGTTGATTGATTTAATAAGCAAATTACGCGCTAGCGGATATCAGATAGTGCTGCTATCGAATGCAAACCATAGCTTTTTTGATAGAAAAATATTTGTAGATTTTCCTGAGTTCAAAAATTTATTTGACCACATAATTATTTCAAGCCATATAAAAATGGTAAAACCAGAGTCTGAGATATACTTACACACTTTGCAAAAGATCAATGGGGAACCATCAGAATCTATTTTTATTGATGATAATGTTCTAAATGTCGAAGCCGCAGAGAGGTTGGGCATTCAGGGTCATGTATATACAGATGTAAGCTCTTTAACTGAACGTCTTAAAGATTTCGGTGTAAATGCTTAGTTTTTCTTACTAAATAAACAAAAATATCGCCAAATAAAATGCAAGAATCACCACACCTACAACCTGATACAAGCGACACATCATTTGAACAAAAAAAAGAAGATCGATTGAGAGAGTTTAAAGATTTTATTGCACACGCTCCAGCGGTGTCTCCAGTGGACCGCTCAAAAGCACCATTTAAAGACTATTCACAAAATACAAAAAAGTCATGGCAATATGTAACGCCAGAAGAAGTTGATCAGTATCTAGGAGAAAAGTTTTTCTTTGATACAAATGATATTCCATATGAAGAAAAAGTGAGTCTTGGAGAAATAGATATTTCAGCTGGGGAAGAATGTATTCAGATACCACTTGATCTTGTTGTTCATGCCGCAGGATTTAAAGATTGGAGAGGCCGCGGTGAAAATGTTGGCAAAGTGTGGGTTTCAGAATTCGGTATAAGTGAAGGTTCAAAAAGTGTTGATGCTATTAAACACTACGCTGGTTTATCTACCGATATACCAAGAGTGACTCGAGTGAATATGTATCGACAGCCTGATGGTAAAGTATATTTTTCTAATGGAGGAGGTGATTCACATCGAATAGCAGCAGCTATACTGCGAGGGTGTGAATGTATAGAAACAACAAGAGTGGGTCTGTATGATGTTAAAGAGAACTATATTTAATCTGTCGCTGGATGTAAATTAAAGTTCAGCACCAAGCAACCCATCTGCTTTCAAATATTCTTTCAACTCTTTGTATGTCATACGTGCAACTTGCTCAGGCTGACATGCTCGTACTACATGAGCGAATCCATATTCAAAATAGAACGCGATTCCTTCTGATGTAATACTCATATCAATAGCATTTTTATCAAACTTCACAGAATCAGGGAGCTGTTCCTTGATAGTATCTACAGTACATTCACCCTCTCTGTTATCAGGATTGTTCACTCGTGCAAATTTGTAGGCATCTTCAACATTTGCTGCAAGCTTTGTGTTGAGAAGGGAAATGAGAGCATCAATCTTTCTTGGAGCAATGATATCTTCAAGCTTGATCTGTTTACCAGTTCGTACATCGAAGTTGAAATTTGAAGTAAAGTAGTCTGGATACGCGCCCATAGTATCTACGCCAATCGAAAGACTCAGTATGTTGTTCTTGTCATAGTTCACACTGTAATCCATCTCTACAATACCGTGTTCTTCTGACTGTATATCGTTTATTTCAGAATGTGTAACGGCAGGTATATCAATTTCTTCTAAAATTGCTGTCTCAACTGACTTAAGAGGAATATTTCGAAGTTGAGGAAAAGTGAGCTTTTTTGTAAACGTTTCAAAAGGATACTCAATAGTTTTTGGATATACATGTGTACTTGTTCTTGCATCTGCGAGAGTTGTGGTAGCAGAAGATGTAGCGACAACTGTATCAGCGGGTGTAGTTGTAGAAAAAACATCGTCTTCACGGAGTGAATATGTATCTCTCGTACCTATAAATAAGAATACAGCTCCTGTAATGAGCAGTAGGGCGGCAGACATTTTTAATGATATTTTGTGAGTACTATGTGGTTGTTCCATAGTCACTATGATATCAGTTTTATTTCAGAAAATCTTTAACTTCTTTTGATATCTTTTTAAGGTCTTTTGGTGTAGGAGAAAACCATTTGATGCGAGCATCTCTTTTGAACCATGTTCGCTGTCGTTTTGCATAATGCCAAATATCAAACGTCAGTCGCTCTATCATTTCTTGTTTGGAAATCTTTTTTTGCAAAAAGAGCGCCATATATCTGTATTCGAGTCCGAGCATTTCCATACGTTTCCATGAGAGACCAGCAGCATGCAAGTTCTGTGCTTCTTTGAGCATGCCTTTTTTGAGTCGAGCGAGAAGTCGTTTGTGAATTTTGGCCTTCAATAGTTCATCTGATATATCAAGCCCAATTTGAAGCGTAGAGAAAGGGGAATTGTATACCGCCTTAGGGACTCGTCCGAGCGCTTTTGCTATCTCTATGGCTCGTATAAGACGAACTGGGTTATGTTTATCGATATCTGCTGCTCGTTCTTGGTCTATTTTGAGAAGCATGTCATAGAGCTTTTCTGCAGATTTTTTTGAGAGTTTCTTTCGGAGGGCTTCATTTGGTGGTACTTCGGGAAGTACAACCCCGTCAACGAGTGATTGAATATAAAACCCAGTACCTCCACAGAGAATAGGAAGCTTTCCTCGACTGATGATATCGTCCGCCGCACTCATCGCTTTTTTTTGAAAATCAGACACGCTGAATACTTTTTTTGCTGATACAACATCGAGAAGATGATGAGGCACTTTTTTCATTTCTTTTTTTGTGATTTTCCCTGTTCCAATATCGAGCTGCTTGTACACCTGTCGTGAGTCGGCAGAAATAACCTCGCCATTGAAACGAAGTGCAAGCTCTACCGCCAAGTCACTTTTGCCCACGGCTGTAGGTCCAAGGACAACAAGGAGTTTTGGCTTTGTATGGTCTGATCTAGACGTATGCAGGGTCATGTTGTGCTTTTACTATACGAAAAAAGCCCCAAAGGGCAAGTTTCGCAAGTCTATATAGATCTTTTGTATGTGTGCCGCGGGAGAGAGTTGAACTCTCACGGGGTTGCCCCCGATCGATTTTGAGTCGATTGCGTCTACCATTCCGCCACCACGGCATGTCAGACAGTGTACTAAAAATTAATAAAAAATCAAAGAAATATGAATAATATATAAACTTTGCGTAACTCCTTCGTTGAATGATAGAATGCACTCATTAAGCACACGTTATGTCACAATATTTCAACAACTCGATCTTCTGGATAGAAACAGAAAAAATCAAACCAAACCCATATCAGCCACGAAGAGACTTCGACCAGAATGCGCTCAAAGATTTATCTGAGTCTATTCGAATGTACGGACTTCTCCAGCCACTTACTGTGACTCGAAAAGAAGTGATCAAAGAAGACGGTGGCATCGCAGTAGAATACGAACTCATTGCCGGTGAACGACGACTTCGAGCATCAAAGCTCGCAGGTCTTCAGGCTATTCCAGCAATTATTCGAGCCGGTGAAGAAGATGCTCGAGTAAAACTCGAACTCGCTATTATTGAAAACCTCCAGCGAGAAGATCTCAACCCTGTAGACCGAGCACGAGCTTTCGACAAACTAGCAAACGAATTCAATTTCAAGCATGTTCAGATTGCTGAAAAGATGGGAAAGAGTCGAGAATACGTAACAAACAGTATTCGTTTGTTGTCGCTCCCAGAACACATGCTCACGGCCCTTTCAGAAAAGCGGATCAGTGAAGGTCACACACGACCGCTCCTTATGTTGGTAGATAAGCCAGAAGAACAAGACACTCTTTTCAAAGAAATTGTTTTCAAAAAGATTACAGTGCGAGAAGCTGAAGCCCTTGCGCGAAAAGTTGCTGTTGATCGAGTTCGAAAGAAGGACTTCCGACCAGATCCAGAACTCATCGAGCTCGAATCAAAACTCAACGAGGCGCTCGGTACTCGAGTGCAGATCGAACGACGAGAAAACGGTGGCAAAATCATGATTGATTTCTTTACGCACGATGACTTGCGACAGATTTTGACTCTTCTTGAGACAAACCAGATCAAGGGTTCAAACTCAATGCTCAACCGACATATAGCTGCACAGGTAGGTGCTGGAGCTATGGCTGCTGATGCAATGGCAGACGCAGAAACACTCGCTGCAATCTCAGCTGCAACGCCACTTGAAGTTGTTGAAACAAACGACGCTGGTGTTATCACCGTAGACGGTATCCCAGTAGAAAATGTGCCTGTAGACGGACTTGAATTTGAAACTCCAGCAGTGCCAGAATCAGACGAAGATATCTATTCAATCAAGAATTTTTCTTTGTAAGTATCAGAGTAAATATCAGGAGCTGGTCTATCTATAGATCAAATAGGTCAAATATATATCTTCGGGTATATATAGAAAAAGTAGGAATTATTCCTACTTTTTCTATATACGCACTAGCTTATAGTATTGTTACATCGCACTATAGCAACAGCAATAGCAAAAGCAAAAACTATTTTTTAGACTTCTTCTTTGGTGCTAGTTTTTCGTCGGGAGCGGTAGTTGTTGCGGTGTCAGTCGTTTTTTCTGCATCAGTCTTTTTCTTGAAGCCACCACGACGGCCGATTTTCTTTGGTTCCTTGAAGATTTCGATAGCTCGGTCGAGGGTGATGGTGTATACATCGTCAGTTTTGAGTGATCTGAAATCTTTTTGGTGTACTACATACGGCCCAAACATTCCAACATTGGCAGAAATAGTATCGCCAGTCTCTGGGTGAGGTCCTAACTTTCGAGGAAGCGACAAGAACTTCAAAGCATTTTCTACAGTAATATTCTCAGGATCAAATGTTTTTGGAATACTCGCCATACGTGGCTTTTTGTTTTCTTTTGTCTTTTCACCGAGCTGTACATACGGACCATATCGTCCAACTTTTACGAAGATAGGAAGGGAAGTCTCAGGATCAACACCGAGAGGTGCATCCTTCTGAATTTCTTTTCCGTCTATGGTGAGCGCGCCGTCGCAATCTGGATATCGAGAACAACTCAAAAACTTGCCGGCTCGTGAAAGCTTCACAACCATTGAGCTGGCGCACTTTGGACAAACGAATTTTGCATCAGCATCACCGAGTGTTGTGAGTTTGTCGATACTTTCTTTTGCTTTTACTTCTTTTGTAAATGGACCATAGAAATCTTTGAGAGTTTGAAGATATTTTCCTTTGCCGATAGCAATATCGTCGAGTTTGTCTTCCATTTCAGCAGTGAAGTTGTCACTGATATATGATTCGAAGTTTTGTTCGAGGAATGAACTTACTACATCACCGGTGTCAGTTGGCACAAGCGCTTTGTTTACTTTTTCTACATATGCTCGTTCTTCGAGTGTTCGAATAATACTTGCGAATGTAGACGGTCGGCCAATACCTCGTTTTTCGAGTTCTTTGATGAGACCCGCTTCTGTATATCGAGATGGAGGTTCTGTTGTTTTTTCTTCGGCTGCAATATCAAGAAGCTTGAGTGGTTCACCAGGTGCTACTTTAGGAAGTTCTACATCTTCGCCACGTGCTGCAGGATCAGCCTTGAGCCAACCATCGTAGATAACACGTGAGCCAGTTGCTGAGAAATCAGGAATAGCATCTTTGCTATTTGATGATACACCAACAATGTTTGCGATAATTTTTGTTCGTGCTGTTCGTGCGTCAGCCATTTGAGAGGCGAGAGTTCGAGCACGGATGAGTCGGTAGAGTTTCTTTTCGTCATCGTTTGCACCAGCATCTACTACACCAAGGTGTGTAGGTCGAATAGCTTCGTGCGCTTCTTGAGCATTCTTACTCTTTGAAGCATATACTCGAGTCATAACATAATCTTTCCCGAATTCTGATTCGATCACTTTTACTGCTTGCTCTACAGCTACTTTACTCAAGTTGGTACTGTCAGTTCGCATGTATGAAATATGGCCAGCTTCGTACAGCTTTTGTGCGAGACCCATTGTTCGTGATGGCGCGAACCCAAGACGTGTACTTGCTGCTTGCTGAAGAGTAGACGTGATAAATGGTGCCTTTGGAGATCGTTTTACTTCTGATTCTTGTACATCGATGACATTCCAGTCGTGAGACTTACCTTGTTCGATAATATGATCAGCAATCTTTTTGTCTCGAGGTTCGTCTGTACAGTAGAGAGAAAGTGCCTCGCTGCCTTTTGTCTTTGTATCAGCTTTGATCACATAGAATTTTTCAGGAATGAACGCGCGAATTTCTCGTTCTCGTTCCATAATTATTCGGAGAGCCGGAGATTGTACTCGGCCAGCAGAAAGACCGTATCGAACTTTTTTCCAAATGAGACCAGAGAGGTCGTATCCTACAAGTCGGTCGAGCACTCGTCGGGCTTCTTGTGCCTGTTTGAGGTTGTCGTCAATTTCTCGAGGATTAAGAACCGCTTCACGCACCACATTTTCTGTAATTTCTCGGAACACAACTCGCTTTGGATGTTTGAGGCCAAGTACTTCTTTGATGTGCCATGCAATAGCTTCTCCTTCTCGGTCGGGGTCGGTAGCGATGAGTACTTCTTTTGCATCTTTCGCCATTGCTTTGATTTCAGCAATAACTTTTTCTTTTCCTGGAGAAACTTCATAGTGAGGAACAAACCCTTTTGCAATATCAATAGCTTTTTTATTACTCTTAGGGAGATCTCGTACGTGACCTACAGAAGCTACCACTTTGTAATCACTTCCAAGATACTTAGCAACTGTTTTTGCTTTTGCAGGTGACTCTACAATGACGAGTTTTTTTGCTGATGAATTTGAATGTGAGGCTGTTGCCATAAGCGTAGTATTGCACAGGTTTTCTAATTTTGACAAATATGTGGTGTTTTACCCGTCACAATTACTTCTCTTGTATAAACGGATGAATGAGATAAATATTTCCATATTCTTCTTTTATAAGTTTGCGGATTTCAAGCATTGAGAGAAGTATTTGTACATGGCTCACTGACATGTTTGATTGCTTTACGAGTTCATCACGAGTACGCGGTTCGGTGAGCAATGCGAGGATTCTTTTTTCGTCAGAAGAGCACTGTGAAAAGAGTGACGGTTGATAGGAGGAAGCATTTTCTAGCTTTTTGAATCCAAGGTGTTTGATGAGATCATCTCCAGATGTAATAGGTGCAGCTCCTTTCGTCAGAAGACCATGAGGACCTTTTGAAGTAGAGGAAAAAACTGAGCCCGGTATAACGCCCACATCTCTGTTGTATTCAAGAGCAAGACGAGCAGTTATGAGGGTACCTGAATCTTCTTCAGCTTCAATAATAAGTATTGAATGTGATAAACCTGCCATAATTCTGTTTCGAATAGGAAAGCTCCACGGACTGGCTGGTGTATTCGGTGCATATTCGGAAAGAATGAGTCCGCCTTTTTCGATGATTTCATTTGCTAAATTGAAATGGGAACGGGGGTAGAGGACAGAGGGATGAAGTCCGGATCCTGGTACCGCAATGGTTTTAAGTCCATGGAGGATTGCCGAGCGGTGGGCAATGCTATCTATACCAAGTGCCAGACCCGAAACAATAATGACTGGCAAGCCTTCGAGACTCTTGATCAGCGACTCACAAATTGTTTTGCCGTAGTCTGTAAATTTACGTGAACCAATTACACAAAGAAACTTGATATTAGCTGGCTCGTAGCCTGGTACATCAAACGTCTGATCAAGCAACGCCGATGATATGAGTGTGTGGTCTCCAGCGGTAAAGAGCTGCTTGGGAGGGTCAGAAATCTGGCTGAGGAGAGGACCGTATTCCCTCATATATATAGTATGTGGTTGTACGAGAGTTCCGCTACCGGAACTGGTGCGGTCATTTGTCCCATGAGGGTCGTTTTTTGTCTTCATTGTCTCAATCTAAGCCATTTGGTATGATGAATTCATAAAAAATAGCTAAAAATAAGCTGAACATATGCTCGACATCAAATTTATCCGAGAAAACAAAGACCTCATCAAAGCCGGCGCCCAGAAAAAGCGACTTGATTTCGACGTAGAAAAACTCATAGAAGTAGATACAAAGCGACGAGAACTCATCGCTTCTGTTGAAGCAAAGAAGACTGAACAAAACAAAGTAAGTCAGCAAATCACATCTACACAAGATCAGGCAGAGCGACAGACACTCATCGACCAGATGCGAGTCGTAAAAGAAGCATCAAAGATCGAAGAAGACCAACTCGCTGAAGTGATGAAAGAATGGCAGATGCTCATGGTCGCAGTACCAAACATTCCAGATATTTCTGTACCAGAAGGTGAATCAGATGCAGACAACCAAGAAGTACGACAGTGGGGAGATATTCCACAGTTCTCTTTTGAACCAAAAAAACATCACGAACTCATGGAAGCACTCGATATGGTGGATTTTGAACGAGGTGCAAAAGTTGCTGGCTTCCGAGGATACTTCCTCAAAAATGACGGAGCACTTCTTCACTTTGCCGTATGGCAGTTTGTGCTCGATATGATGGTAAAAGAAGGATTCACACCTATGATGGTGCCTTCTCTTGTACGACGAGAAACTCTTCTCGGATCTGGATATCTTCCACAAGGAGAAGATGACCTCTATAAAACTCAGGACAACGACTACCTCGCAGGAACAGGTGAAGTAGCAACAATGGCATACTATTCAGACGAAGTAATCGACAAATCACAGCTTCCAATAAAAATGCTCGCGTTTTCTCCATGTTTCCGACGAGAAGCAGGTAGTCATGGTAAAGATGTAAAAGGGTTGTACCGAGTTCACGAATTTTATAAATTTGAACAAGTTGTACTTTGTGAAGCAAATCACCAGACATCAGTAGAACTTCACGAACAGATTACAGCTAACGCAGAAAGACTCCTCCAGGCGCTCAAAGTGCCATATCATGTCGTAGTAAACTGTGGCGCCGACCTTGGTCTTGGACAAGTAAAAAAATACGACATCGAAGCATGGAGACCAGGTGAAGGTAAATACGGTGAAACACATTCTGCTTCTTACTTCCACGATTTCCAGACACGACGACTCAACATTCGATACAGAGACGAAGAAGGCAAACTCCGATTCGTTCACTCATTGAACAACACAGCTGCGGCAACTCCACGACTTCTTATTTCAATTATTGAAAATTATCAGCAAGCTGACGGCTCTATCATCATTCCAGAAGTACTCAGACCTTACATGGGCGGACGAGACATTATTAAGAAGCAGTCTTAGTTCCTATGAAGAACTCGAGAGATTACCTCCGTTCTCAAAAAGTAGTTCGAAGGAGACGAAAGCAAACCGTACGACGTACAGCAGTGTATGGTTTTCTTATTATTCTCTTGTTTGCTGCACTCGCTGGAGCGTCTCATCTCGATGCGGTAACAATTCAAACTGTTGAAGTTCAAGGCAACCAAGTAGTACCTACAGCTCAAATCACCGCAAAAGTACAAGACATGCTTGGTGCTTCTAAAGGTGTTATTTTTTCACGTAAAAATATTCTATTTTATCCTTCAGGAAAAATTGAGAGAAATTTAATGGAGGCATATCCTCGGTTTGCGACTGTCGTAGTGCATGCCGTTACTCCAACAAAAATTGAAGTTCTTATTTCTGAACGAAAACCAAAATCACTTTGGTGTAAGGCCACAAGTCCGAGTGATATTGCAGCAACTATCTCTATGGATCAGTCAGAAGTAAATGCTGCTACAGCTACATCACCATATGCACCAGAGACAATAGAGACTGGTCAACAATGTTACTTTATTGACTCACAAGGTTTTATCTTTTCTTTAGCTCCAAACTTCCAAGGAAATGCATATACAAAGTTTTTTGGTGGATCTATCGGGCCTCAACCTATCGGCCAGGCGCTTATGAGTTCAACAACATACGCTCAGATTATAAATCTCGCAGATGCATTGGATGCACAAGGATTAAAAATTTCATACATTACAGTAAAAGACGCGCATACATTTAATATAAAACTCCTTGGAAATGGCGAGATATATTTTTCAGATCAAAAGTCGCTCGAAGACTCGCTCAACAATTTGATTGCAGCTCTCGGTAGTGAAGTTTTTGTAGGAAAGCAGGGTAAGGCGAGCGTTGGATCATCAACACAGCCACGATCATTGGCGCAGTTTGTTTATATTGATATGCGTTTTGGAAATAAAGTGTTTTTCAAGCTCAAAGGACAAGCCTCTACAACAACGCCTGCTACAACTACTCTTCAATAAATCTTGAGGAAAAAGTTAGAGAAATTTCATACAATTGTAGTATACTAAGTGCAAATATGGATCCAAAAGAAGCACAGCAAAATTATTTAGATGAACTCGAAGATGTGAAGTTTGGTGACTTTGGTGGCAAACGTCATTCAAATGGCGACGTACATCCTGAAAAGCCAGTTGTGAAGCCAAAAATTCATTTCCGTCTCATCAAAGAATGGTATACACGTGATCATACAACGACAGAATATGTAGGTTGGGGTGTTCTTGCGCTCTTCATTGGAATGGCTATTGCTTCATTTATTACACAGGCAGTGCTTGTGGTACGGGACTACATCACAGATGCAAACGGTCCGACTATCTCAATTAATGGTTTGAATCAAAAGGGAAAAGTAGCAGGAACAACTACGTCTCAACCATCACAGAACAAAGTTCAAAATACTCAGCAGTCTACACAAACTACTACACCGGCTGAGCCTCGAGGTTCTGATGACGCTTTTTCAACATCTACTTCAATGAATCAATATAAACTTGCTAATCAAGACAAGTTTCCAAAACTTCTTGCACGAGCGTTTTTGGTAGGGGATGCAGAGACAGGTGAAATTATTTATGAACAAAACCCAGGATATATTTCTCCAATGGCTTCTGTCTCAAAGCTGATGACAGCTCTTATTGCTCACGAAAAAATGGATTCAAAGACAGTGGCTATCGTATCTCGAGATTCATACAATGCATATGGAAGTGAAGGAGGACTACTTCTTGGAGAAAAGATTAAGCTTGTAGATTTGATGTACCCACTTCTCATCGAATCAAGCAACGACGGCGCCGAAGTGATTGCTGATGCGTATCCTGAAGGTCATGTGAAATTTCTTGAAGAAATGAACAAGAAAGCAGCAGCTCTTGGAATGACAGACACATATTATGAAGACCCAAGCGGGCTCTCACCTCAGAACGTTTCAAGTATCGGCGATCTCTTTACGCTTGGACGATATATTTATAAAAAAGCTCCAGTGCTCTATGACATGACACGAGTGAAGCAGTTCGCAATTCTCGGACACACATGGGTAAACAAAAATAGACTCCTTCTCGAAAAAACATTTATTGGTGGCAAGAACGGATTTATCGATGAAGCAAAACAGACTACTGTTTCTATTTTCAACATTCCTTTGGCAAAAGGGGGAACACGACCTATCATGATTGTTATTTTGAAGAGTGAAGACAGAACATCAGATGCCCAGAAGATCATCACCTTCCTCAAAAAGAATGGCTACTACAGCCCAGAAGTGACAGAGACTATCGACGTGAACGCTCTCGATTCAAATCCTCAGTAATCTGCAGAGTGGTTTACTTTTTCTATATTTGTGCTTTAATATTGCTGAACTACTAGAACACGTTCCGTACCCAAACCCGGGTACGTCAACCTACAACCAAATACGTCGAGATTATACACTTATGTCACAGTCATTCTACTGCTTCACAACGTCTGGAAGGCCACTTAGCGATGCAGATCGCACGCTGCTTGTGCAAACTGCCCATGAAATGTTCCGAAAGCGTAAAACATCGCAAAATATCGGTTCAGAAACCATGGAGGGCCTTGTCACCACAGAAGGGCAACGCGCACGACTTGGTGGCGTTGCCGGTGTGGTCTTTGAGGGCTCCATTGAAAGCGATGAGGGCCAGTTCACTGCCAGTTTCTTGATGGCGGACCACTTGCTGGATCGCAGGAGGCTCCCAAGAGCTGTTTGGAACAAACTATAAGATTCGTTTCGAATATCCACGCGACCCACCCGATTGGGAATTTCACAAAATTCTCACTTTCGGGTGGGTCTTTTGTTTTTAAATTTTAAAAATAGGGAATTCGATGGCTTTTCCCAACAAACATATACAACTCACTGTTTGTAAAAGTAAGAAACATTCCTACTTTTACTATGGTTACAAACTATACATATATCCTATATATCAATTCTCCCATGCCACAATATATCAATTTAACCCTCTATATAATTGGCTAAATTCGGCTTGCAAAACCCCTATAAGACGTTATACTACTACTGAAGCACCTTTACATCGTCCCCCTCTTTCGGGAGCGATCGCAAGGTTTCTAGCTAGTGAGGAAAAGGCGACCGCTCAAATGGTCGCCTTTTTATATGCAAGCGACGTCTGCATAGAATACAGTTGTACATCCTCGCTTGCATGCGACCTCACGATTGCCTCGAAAGAGGGGGAAGATTGGCACACGCCAATACGAACAGCATGTCGGCTTTTCGAAAGCCCCCTTTAATCATTAACATTATGGTAAAAGGAAATACCATGTTGTTCGTACTCGGCGTCGCTGCCGGGATTTTTTTTCTGAGTGCATCACTTGCGCTTGGAATTGCCCTCAAACAGTTCTTTGGAGCTCTGAGCATGCCGATGGACATCGCAACGCAGATCGAACGCGACGTTCATAACTTGCAAGGATCAGTACCGACAGCACTCGGTACAAACACTTCGGGATATACATATATTCCACAGCCAGCTCCGTACAACTCTGTAATGCGATAGCCACAAGCTTTCGCTCAGAGACACATTTGGCACTTCGGTGCCTTTGCCACAGCCGCTTCCATTTGGACGCGGCTTTTTGTATACTGCATTTCGGAAGGAGGATAAACCCATAAAAACTAGAAAAAAAGGGCCAAAGCACGTAGCTGAGGTAACCCAAACCCAGCTAAAAAAAGAAAAAAAGAAACGCAACGAAAAGATCACCATCTATCTGAGTCCAGGAGAACAGGCAAAGTTCAACCGTCATCATCGGCAACCCCGATGTCAAAACGGTTCGAACGAGCATTACAACCTGGTCTGGATAGATGAACGCTCCCACGAAGCATACAATCAACTTGTCGGTATGGCGGCGCGCTGCGCTGGTATACCGATTGAGCGTGTGACTACTCAGCACATTGCTCGATTCATCAATTTGATTCTGCCCTTCGTCGAGAGACTGTTCGTTCATCCGAAGTCACGAGTGATCAAAAACCTCGCACAGATAGTCGCAGACTTCAACACAGTCTGGCTACCCGTCGATGACCTATTCCGTTTGCAGGTAGCTACTGGTAAGAAGCGTCTGCACGATGGAAAAAAGCACAAATAACTACAACTCAACAACCCAACCGAAAGGGGGAACATAAAGTTCACACAGCCAGGCGTCCGTTGACGACCTGGCTGAACTTTTGTACGGGACGACATTAGGTATATTTATTTAAATTATGTTATAAATCTTTCATGTCATCACCCCTCAAATTTACTATCACACACAAGCTGACCACGGCGGCCGGAGAGCAAAAGCTCGGGCGGGCAGGGGAACTTGTGACACCACACGGTACGATTCTTACACCGGCCTTTGTGTCTGTGGGTACAAAAGCAACCATCAAAGCCATCACTCCTGAAATGCTTGCCACGCTCGGTGCGCAGGTGTGTCTTGCCAATACATACCATCTCTATCTCCAACCAGGTGACGATGTCATCAAGAAAGCTGGAGGTCTGCACAAATTCATGAATTGGCATGGACCAACAATGACCGACTCAGGTGGATTCCAAGCGTTTTCTCTTGGGGCGGCCTACGGCAAAAATATTTCGAAGCTCACAAAGTCGGGAACTGACCCTCTTGAGTTGCCACAAGCAAAGAGTCTTCACGGTGAAGAAAATCCTGCAATGCACGCAGCAAAGATTGATGCCAACGGTGTGATGTTCAAATCTATCATCGATGGCTCTGTGCATTATTTCACTCCTGAAAAGTCGATCGAAATTCAACACAACATTGGTGCAGATATGATTTTTGCATTTGATGAATGTACGTCACCCAACGAGCCGTTCAATTATCAACGCGAAGCGCTCGATCGTACACATCGTTGGGCAAAACGAAGTCTGCAATTTCATAAAGACAATGCAGAGCAAGCTTCAAAACAAGCCCTCTTTGGTATCGTACAAGGCGGTCGTCACGAAGAACTGCGCAAAGAATCAGCACAAATTCTCGCTGATATGACTGTCGATGTGAAGTCTATGCAAGAAGTGGTGCAAGCCGACGGCTCAAAAGAAATGAAAGAAGTTGTCGCAACTCACTCATTCGACGGTTTCGGTATTGGTGGGTCATTTGCAAAAGAAGACATGATCACGGCGGTGTCATGGGTGAATTCAATTTTGCCTGAAGATAAACCGCGACACTTACTCGGTATCGGTGAACCAGAAGATTTGTTTGGTGCTGTAGAAAACGGCTGTGACCTCTTTGATTGTGTGATGCCAACACGAAATGCTCGCAACGGAACGCTTCTCACAAAAATCGGTAAGCTCAACATGACCAATGCAAAATATGGCGATGACTTCACTGCGCCAGAGGAAGGATGCGGTTGTTATACATGTACCCATTACACACGTGCGTATCTCGCACATCTTTTCCGTGCAAAAGAAATGCTTGGTGGTACATTGGCCACAATTCACAACTTATATTTCACTATCAACCTCGTAAAAAACATGCGAGCTGCGCTTGTAGAAGGTCCAGGAAAGTTTGATGAATTCAAAACTGCATTTTTGCAGTTGTACAAGAAAGATCGCGAATAAGAATGTAAATATAAAGGCAGATATAAAGTAGAGACAAAAGTAGGAATAAAAGTAGGGATACATTTATATTAATTCATATAAATATATATAGAAAACTATATAAGTAAAAAGTAGGAATTATTCCTACTTTTTATTTTGTACCTTTTGCACTATAGTTGATCTTTTTTTAACAGTTTTCAGCACGTATTCAAACGTTATTTGCGCAGCAAATTAAACACATCTTTCGTGCGTATGACCCTCTATGATATAGTCTAGGTAATCACGCATTTTTGCGCTCATACTCATACATACACATATATGTCACTCTTCAACTTTAAAAACGATTTCAAGCCCGCTGGAGACCAGCCTACAGCCATCAAAAAGCTCCTAGAAGGCCTTAAAAAGGGCATGCGCCATCAGACACTACTTGGTGCCACAGGTACCGGTAAAACCTTTACTGCGGCCAACGTTATTGCCCAGATAGGCAAGCCAACGCTCGTGATTGCGCACAACAAAACGCTTGCTGCACAGCTCGCTCAAGAGTACCGAGAATTTTTTCCTGATAATGCGGTGCACTATTTCGTATCGTATTACGACTACTATCAGCCTGAAGCATACATTTCACATTCAGATACATATATTGAAAAAGAAGCTCAGATCAACGAAGAAATCGAGCGACTTCGACATGCCTCAACACAAGCATTGCTCACACGAAAAGATGTGATTATCGTTGCGTCGGTGTCTTGTATTTACGGTTTGGGTTCACCTATTGAGTACGAAAAAGTAAACATGAAAGTGACAAAAGGCATGTCTGCAGATAGAGGTGAAATGATTCGACGACTCATTGCTATGTATTTCACTCGTACAACAGCTGACCTCACTCCTGGAACATTCCGAGCTCTCGGAAATACTATTGAAGTAATGCCAGTAAACGAACGAATCGTTTATAAAGTTGTATTCGAAGGATCTACTATTGGCGAACTCATCGAAATAGATGCCGTAACTCGTGTGATCATCAAAGAAGTAGATGCATTCTTCCTATTCCCAGCAAAACACTTCGTGACACCAGAGAACGAGCGAGAACGAGCTATTATTGATATCAAAAACGAACTCGATGCACGACTCCTCGAACTCAAAGCAGCAGGAAAAGAAATAGAAGCAGAACGACTCAAGCGACGTACTACATACGACCTCGCATTGATTCGAGAAGTGGGCTACTGCAACGGTATCGAAAACTACTCTCGACATTTTTCTGGTAAAGCTCCAGGCGAAGCTCCTGATACATTGCTTTCATATTTTCCTCACAAAGCAGACGGCACTCCAGATTTCCTCACAATTATCGACGAATCACACGTAAGTATTCCGCAGATTGGCGGTATGTTTGCCGGCGATCAATCACGAAAAAAGAATCTCGTTGATTTCGGATTCCGATTGCCAAGTGCTATGGATAACCGACCGCTCAAATTTGATGAATTCGAAAAACGAATTGGTCAGGCTATTTATACATCCGCAACTCCAGCAAAATACGAAAAAGAACACAGTGAGCAAGTAGTAGAGCAGATCATTCGACCAACAGGTCTCGTTGATCCTGAGCTTGTCATCAAGCCAATTATTTCAAAAGGTACAGGAGATACTGCATATAAAGGCCAGATTTTTGATTTTATCGAAGAAGCTGAAGCTGTGATCAAAAAGGGTTTTCGCGCTATCGCTACAACACTTACAAAAAAGATGGCCGAGGACCTCACAGAGTTCCTGAAGGAAAGACAAATAAAAACTAAATATTTGCACAGTGATATTGAGACACTGGAGCGAATTCAGATTCTAACAGATTTACGAAAAGGAGAATTCGATATTCTCGTCGGTGTAAACTTGCTCCGAGAAGGTCTCGACTTACCTGAAGTGTCGCTCATCGGCATTCTCGATGCTGACAAAGAAGGCTTTTTGCGATCAGAAACTGCTCTCATCCAGACTATTGGACGAGCGGCTCGAAATGTTGAAGGACGAGTAGTGCTCTACGCAGACAACATGACTGGCTCAATGGAACGAGCAATCGCCGAAACAACTCGACGACGAAACGTACAGCTCGCATACAACAAAGAGCACGGCATCACTCCAAAGACAATTGCCAAAAAGATTCAGGATATTACAGATGGTATTCAGTCAGAACATCAAAAGACAGTTGCCAATCTTCTCGTACTCGATGCATCAGCATTCAACAACGACCCTCACGGATTTATTAAACAGAAAGAAAAGCAGATGGAAGACGCGGTAAAGATTCTCGATTTCGAAACAGCAGCTATCTTGCGAGATGAAATAAAAGAACTCGCTGAACGAGTGGAGCGAGATGGTTTGAAAGGAAAGAAGGGAAAAGGCGGTCGTAAAGGAAAATAGTAAAGTAGAAATGATTCAGGCCAGGCTCCGTGGTGGAGTCTGGCCTGATTTGTATCGGGGTAAACCGATGATGGCGAGGTTAGTCGCCGAGCAGGATGCGCGGAAAACGGCCGGGACCGAGGTGGCGGATATAG
Source organism: Candidatus Parcubacteria bacterium (assembly GCA_039795775.1). Lineage (GTDB taxonomy): Bacteria > Patescibacteriota > Minisyncoccia > Phycocordibacterales > CAIZLB01 > JBDKLC01. Next base: position 354,646 of record JBDKLC010000005.1, on the reverse strand, counting down.
TTACCCGCCTTGTAGGATAGCGTATATTGGCCTCCTTGTGGATGGACCATGTTTTCGCTATCTGCTGTGCTTGGATGCGTTTGCATTCGTGCTTGGTTTCTACTTGGGTTATGCCGTGACCTCATACACTCTTTGGGTTGCCATTTCTTGCGAAACGACTAAAGAATGCCTTTGAACGTTGGCAGCGTTCCCTCTGGAAATATACTATACGCTGTTTTTTTATGATTTCAAGGGGGAGAGTGTGAATATAGAGTGTCAGTCTTTTTTAGCAATTTGAAGAGGTGTCGTATATATCTGATATATATAATTTCTATCAAAGTAAAAAGTAGGAATTATTCCTACTTTTTACTAGGAGATGTTTTTATACATATTTTATCTTCTTTATCTTTATATACGAATATATACGAAGCTGTATATATTAAATTTATATATCAGAATTCATTAATTATAAGTGTCTCAACGACCTTGATGAAAGTAAAATCGTGTGGTAGGATTTTGGTCTGGCTACTTTCCTAAACCCTGGAAAGAGGGGCTAGATTTGAACATTCAACCTTGGAGGATTAAAATGGAGAAAATAGAAAGCGGTTTGATACTAGTTGCTGGGCCACCGAATGGAGGAAAAGGAACTCTTGTCAAAGCGATTCACACGAAGCTCGAAGTAGCCATGATAGGCTGCGGAGATGTTTGCCGGAAGGAAGAAGAAGGTAACACACCTATCGGCATCAGGATGAAGGAGTATAAGCAAAGGACAAAGCACACGCTTGCACCTACGGAAATGCTCATTGATCCGCTCAGAGCAGAGCTCAGAAAAGTTCGAGAGGCGGCGTCAAACATTCTACTCGACGGATTCGTTCGTCTAGGGGATCAGGTTCCGCTCGCTATCTCGCTCATGTCTGAGTTGGGCCTGGATAACATCACACTAGTATGGGTGGATACACCTATCGAAGAGTGTCGTCAACGTGCTATCGACCGGGGACGTAAGGATGATGAAGACATCGACAGAAGACTCGAAGATTACGTTCGAGACACGGTGCCTGCACTTCAAGCGCTGAGTGGATTGTCCTCGCAATTTCCAATCAAAGTAATTCCAGTCAACGGAATGCAAATGATGGATTGGGCAGACAATTATGCCCTAGCGCTTCACTACCTGAATCACATTCCGTTTCGGACTACACCAATACCCTAAGCATTCATGCTTCGGTCACCATTTGGCTGCAATAGCCATACAACCTAACAAAGAGCGCCGGCACAATCTGTGCCGGCGCTCGAACCTTTTACATCTATTGCATTTTGTAACGCTGGGACTATACTTGAGTCATATAGATAGACATATACAGCCCCTATGGCCAGGACCGGGCTGATTTTGCGTGTTAGTGTGGTAAATGAGCGGACGAACATGTGGAGGGAATAGAAAGAAATTGAGACAATTTTTAAATAATATTTATGAGTAAAACAAACAAAAAAGAATCTGGAAAGGAGTCGGCTAAAGAATCCGGCAGCGATGAAATGATTGTGGTGAAGGGTGCTCGAACCCACAATCTCAAAAACATCAACGTTGAAATGCCACGAAATAAACTCGTGGTTATTACTGGTCTCTCAGGATCTGGTAAATCATCTCTAGCGTTCGATACTATTTTTGCTGAAGGCCAACGACGATATGTCGAATCTCTTTCTGCATACGCGCGACAATTCCTCCGACAAATGCAAAAGCCAGATGTTGATGAAATCTCAGGACTTTCGCCAGCTATTTCTATTGACCAAAAGTCTCGATCAAACAATCCACGATCTACAGTTGCTACTATCACCGAAATTTACGACTACCTTCGAATTCTCTATGCACGAGTAGGAAAGCCACATTGTCTCGAATGCGGACGTGAAATCAAAAAACTTTCAAAGGAAGAAATTTTGGAAACTATTTTCAATACAGTACAAGCAATTGATTCTGAGAAAACAAAAGCGAAGAGTGCAAAGAAAGTCATGGGTGTAGAAGTGAGCGGAGAAATGTTCAAAGTGTACGCGCCTCTCGTTGTTGGGCGAAAAGGAGAATACTACCAGCTTCTCTACGATCTCTTGAGTAAAGGATACGAAGAAGTGCGAGTAGACGGCGAAGTTAAAAAGCTTCGAGAACAAATCATTCTCTCAAAGACAAAGAAACACGACATCGATGTTCTTGTCGATCAGTTTTATATTTCAGAAATAAAAGAAAATACTCCCGACTTCAAGGAGCGACTCAACGAAGCCGTTGAACGTGCTCTTCAAGAAACAGAAGGTCTCATCCGAATTGTTACTGCAGACGCAGACAAACTCATTTCTTCTAAGTTCATGTGTCCATACGACGGTTTCTCATTCCCAGAGGTAGAGCCACGACTATTCTCGTTCAACTCACCATACGGTGCATGTCCTGAATGTAACGGTCTCGGTACACGACATTTCTTCATCAACGATCCATGTCCTGTGTGTAAAGGAGATCGACTTCGACCAGAAGCACTCAATGTATTTTTATTAAATGACAAAAAGAAAGTGAACATCGTGCAAATTACAGACATGACTATCAAAGAGTCATTGGACTTCTTCAATAATCTCACTCTCACAGAAAAAGAGAAAGAAATTTCTAAAGTTATCATCAAGGAAATCACAGCTCGAATCGTCTTCATGGACAACGTAGGTCTCGATTATCTTTCACTTAACCGAAAAGCCAACACACTCTCTGGTGGAGAAGCGCAGCGAATCCGACTCGCTTCACAGCTTGGTTCTGGACTTGTGGGTGCAATGTACGTACTCGACGAACCAACAATTGGTCTTCACCAACGAGACAATGATCGCCTTATCGAAACACTCGTACAGCTTCGAGACCTTGGTAACACTGTAGTAGTGGTAGAACACGACGAAGATACTATCTACGCAGCTGACTATCTTATCGACATTGGTCCAGGTGCTGGAGTACACGGCGGACATGTAGTAGCTTCTGGTTATCTCGATGAACTCCTTACTGCCAAGACAAACAAGAGTGGTTCAGTAACACTCGATTATCTTCGAGGCGACAAAGTTATTCCTATTCCAGAAAAGAGACGAGATGACAACAAAGGTTCACTCAAAGTTACAGGAGGAAAAGTAAACAACATTGTAAATATGAATGTTGAAGTACCACTTGGACGACTTGTCTGCGTGACTGGTGTGTCAGGTTCAGGAAAATCTTCATTCGTATATGAAATTCTCCACAAAAACCTCCAAGCTCGTCTCGACAAAGACCACCGAAGTTCAAACATTTATAACTGTACAAGCTTCTCCGGTTCAGAATACCTCGGCCGCTCAATCCTCATCGACCAATCACCAATCGGACGAACACCACGATCAAACCCAGCTACATACACAGGGGCATTTACACATATCCGAGATATGTTCGCTGAATCATCAGAAGCTCGAGCGCGAGGATGGAAAGCAAACCGATTCTCTTTCAACGTAAAAGGTGGACGATGCGAAACATGTCAGGGGAATGGAATGATCGAAGTAGAAATGCACTTCCTTCCAACCGTGTACGTGACATGTGATGTCTGCAACGGCAAGCGATTCATGAAAGAAACACTTGAAGTGAAGTACAAGAAAAAGAATATTTATGAAGTACTTCGAATGACAGTTGAAGAAGCCCTTACATTCTTTGAAGATGTTCCAGCTATTTACGATCGTCTCTATACATTGAATGAAGTAGGTCTTGGATATCTCGAACTCGGTCAGTCAGCCACAACACTTTCAGGTGGAGAAGCACAGCGAGTAAAAATCTCAGCTGAGCTCTACCGATCTCATCTCCAGAAAACTATCTATATTCTCGATGAACCAACAATCGGTCTTCATTACGAAGACGTGAAGAAACTCATTGAGATTCTCCAACGACTCGTGTTAAAGGGAAATACAGTACTCGTGATTGAACACAGTATGGATGTTATCAAGTCTGCAGACTATATCCTCGATATTGGTCCAGAAGGTGGAACTCATGGCGGGCAGCTTATTGCAAAAGGTACGCCAGAAGAGATTGCGAACAATGCAAAAAGCTACACAGGTCAGTATCTCAGAAAGGTCCTTAAGAAAAGATAAAAATAAAATAAAAGAAACAGCCCCTGTCCGAGTGATCGGACGGGGGACTGTGTTTGCCGGAGCTAAAGCTCGAGCTAGTTTGATGAACCAGTTGGGAATGGTTCTGCTGGGATTAATCGTTCGGCCTTCTGTGTGAGCCGATCGACTGCCTCTTGGAGACAGACCACCATTGCACGAGCATGCTCGTTGATGGTATTGATCCTTGCGGGAGCCCTGTCATGTTCAACTGGAATACAAAAGATTTGTTCCAGTTGAGCGATTTCGAAGGCACTGATGGTTGCGACAGTTGTGCGGTTTGCATATCGATTGAGAACCGCGATGCGTTCTTTGAGGACTTCAATTGCAAGTCCGAGGACGTATGCTTCCTTGCGAGAAGTGTCGGGTGGATTGAGAACTGCATGCAGTTCACTTAGCCATGGTATGTGCGACGAGAGACTCACACTTGTAATGGTTGGGATTGATGTGAATGGTGAAGCTGACGACCCTGAGGTTGCCAGCACGGCGGCGAGAGAATGTTTATCTTTCATGTTTCCGAAATATATTATATAATACTTGATATGGATAGTCAATACATACAAAAGAAGAAGTTACCTGACGCTCCTGGAGTCTATTTCTTCAGGAAGAATAAGGATATTTTGTACATCGGTAAGGCAACCAGCCTCCGAGATCGTGTTCGAAGTTACTTCTCAAATGACCTCATAAAAACCCGTGGACGACTCCTTGTAGACATGGTCACACTCGCTGATGAGATTACCTTTGAACAAACTGACTCTGTACTCGAGGCCTTTATCCTCGAATCAGAGCTTATTAAAAAGCATCTCCCCCGATACAACACAAAAGAAAAAGATAATAAGAGTTTCAACTACGTTGTGATGACCGACGAAGCCTTTCCTCGTGTGCTTGTAGTGCGTGGCCGAAACCTCGAACAAGAGGCGGTAGATTTTTCATACAAATATATATTCGGACCATACCCACTCGGCAACGAACTCAAAGAAGCGATGAAACTCATTCGTCGGATTTTTCCATATCGAGACAATACATGTACACCACTTCAAGGGAAGCCGTGTTTCAATCGGTCTATAGGCCTTTGTCCAGGTGTATGTACAGGCGAAATGAATCAGAAAGAATACAAAACACAGATCGAACATATCAAACTCTTCTTTGAGGGAAAAAAGAGCCGAGTCGTAGGTTTGCTCAAAAAACAGATGACAGCATACGCAAAGACAATGGAATTCGAGAAAGCACACGAAGTGAAACGAACACTTCAGGCTCTTACGCATATTCAGGATATTTCAATGATCAAAAAAGAGAAGTCTATTACTGCGTATCAAAAGAATGATGCCGACACTCAAACTCATCAACCCGCGAAACCATTTCGAATGGAAGCGTACGACATTGCACATATGTCAGGAAAAAACATGGTGGGTGTCATGGTCGCTATGGCCAATGGTGAATTCGACAAAAACATGTATCGAAAATTTATTATTCGTTCTGTAGATCGTTCAAACGATACTGCTGCACTCCAAGAAGTGCTCAAGCGACGATTCAATCATCCTGAATGGCCAATGCCAGACGTCATGCTCATTGACGGAGGAAAGGGGCAAATAAACGCTGTACAGAAGGTGCTCGATCAAGTAAAGAAGCGACAAGAAGAACTCGGAGATGTGGACATCACATGGCCGACTATTATTTCTGTTGTAAAAGATGACCGCCACAAAGCACGAGAAATTCTCAATAAAGAAGCTTTGAATACATTGAATCAGATGTCAGAACAACTCCAAGACGATATTATTCGGCTCAATGCTGAGGCTCACCGGTTTGCTATTACCTTCCACAAAAAGAAGAGAAGTGACAATCAAGGATTTTTACCTCGATAGCGTAGAAGGAGCAGATATTTTGGGTTGTACACACATTTTTATAAAATACTTGACATTGTTCGAAAAGAAGGATACTATGTGATTCGGTCAGTCAGTAGATCTTTCAGTATGTTCATAGACGATTGATATCGTGGAGTGGGGCCAATACTCACTAATGTGGTAACGCAGGTGTTTGCCGGCGCGAAACGGAATCTCGAGCGGGAGCGTGTCTTTTGTAGCTCTCTATTCCCACCTGTGTTAGTTACAGGAGTACAAAAGGGGTCTGACTCCTTTACGGCTATTGGGTTTATGCCAGTACTTCAATTAGGCGAGGGTTTCGCTCCACGACATCAGTCCTACGGACGTACATTTACACCCCCCATATCAATTGGTCGGGCATAAGGGGCATCTGCGCAATCGCGTAGGTGCCCCGAACTTTTATTTGGATAGTAATGACCTCTCTGTAACAAGTAATACACAGGGAGTTTTTTTATTCTTAGGATATACTTTAGGAATGGCAATTATTAAAGTAGGCATTCTCCGAGGTGGCAATTCATCAGAATATGAAGTGTCTCTCAAAACAGGCAAACGGATCATCGACCTTCTTCGATCTTCTGATATGTCTCAACTCTACACTCCTGTAGATATTTTTATTGATAAAAAAGGCGAGTGGCACATTGATGGTATTCCACTCAAACCAGAAGCAGCTCTCAAAAAAGTAGATGTTATTTTTAATGCGCTTCACGGAGAAAATGGCGAAGACGGCAAAATCCAAAAAATCCTCCAAGCGTTTTCAATTCCGTTTACTGGATCAAACTCACTTACATCTGCTGTGGCTATGAACAAGTCTATGGCAAAAGAGCAGTTCAAAGCGCATGGTATCAAGACTCCCTACTACAAAGATTTGTTTGTGAATAAGACAGACAACCTCGAACCTCTTGCACACGACCTTTTCCGGTCATTCCCAATGCCTGTTGTGGTAAAGCCCCGAGGACTTGGCTCATCTATTGGTGTCACACACGCCACAAACTTCCAAGAGCTCCTCGAAGCCATCGACCACGCTCGACAATTTTCTCCAGAAATAGTAGTAGAAGAATTTATTAGTGGAAAGGAAATCATCTCAGGAACACTCGAAGATTTTCGTGGCAACGACATCTACACACTTATGCCTGTAGAAGTGAAGCATCATCTCGACCCACAAGGCGAACACAAAGAAGGCCGACAAAAAGGCAAGAAAGATCATATCTTCGACTACGCCACAAAGCAGTCAGGTCTTTTTCATCATCAAGTACCTGCGCAGCTAACATCTGAAGAAAAAGCACAGATCAATGACATTCTTCGACGAGTACACACAGGCATGGGTATCGACCACTATTCATCAGCCGATTTCATCGTATCTCCGACTCGAGGCGTTTATCTTATTGAAATAAACACACAGCCTGGTCTTGGTGAGCACTCACCATTCCTCAAATCTCTCGAAGCTGCAGGTGTAAAAGCACACGAATTCCTCAAACACATGCTCAATCTCGCTATGCGACGACGAACTGTTTAGGTCAGAGTATGTCAGTGTAAATGGGTTGATTTTTTAGATAAATGTAGTAAAGTGTTGGACAGGCCACTAATGACTAGAGAAGGTGGCCAAGGTGTATGAGGTCTCTCGGACGCTATGAGACCAACGATGTTTAGCGCTTGCCCGTCAAAGCGTTGCGAACCGATCGCTCGAATCATACATGGCTAGGCCGCAATGTAGGCCACTGAGCAAAACAGCTCTCGTCAATATTCGTGTACCAGTGCCACCGAATGTCCTTGGCCACCTCAGAGTCGTCAGTATATGTTCTGTGGGCTTCGGCCCACTCTTTAGACTCCGTCTAAAATTTTTTACACAAGGTCATCCACACAGGATGGCTTTTTCATTTCTCAGATGTCGCCTTTATGTGTTGCCTGTGGATAGAAAGAGGGCAGGGCTTGGCTATTTTAAAAATTTAGGCTATTATATTCTCACAACAAAACGGGCCCTTAGCTCATTTGGTAGAGCACCTCATTTGCACTGAGGGGGTGGCAGGTTCGAATCCTGTAGGGTCCACAGAAATAGAAAACACCAGACGATATATCTGGTGTTTTCTATTTCCTGAGCTACTTGATGAGAAAGCCGGACTGAAGTCTCGTTGTGAGCAAGGCGAACCGAGACGAGGGAGGCGGGGTCGCGGGCGAGCCGCATGTCGGCGAGACCTGTGACCGAATCCTGTAGGGTCCACAAATAAAAGAACAGCCTCCATTTCGGGGGCTGTTATTTTATTTGATAGGAGACTGCGGATGATAAAGCAGCAGTGAATACCTGCGTTGACTTATTTACAAAAAGTTGTATAACTACACTCCAGTAGTTCTTTATGTTGCAAGCACAGGTTGGTCATAGCTCGCATGTTTGAACTGTAATTAAAATTGAAATATGCGAGCTATGACTACCCACATGGAGTGGATGTCCTCTAGCATTCAAAGCGAACACCGAAAGGAAAAAACGCAATGTGCCCACAAACGGCAAAACTACTAGCAACAATAGCAACATCACTTCCTCGCATGAGCCAAGGCCGCATGCAGGAACTCATCGAAAATCCAGATCAAGTAAGGCGGCTTCTAAAGAGAGCCTTAAACCCAGCGCGGATAGTGCGTCCTGCACGTTTCTGGTATACAAAAACAGAGTTACCAGACTTTACTTTAGTAGTCGTCACCGCTGCCAGTCTTGGTTTTGCCAATGGCCAAGTGACAGCTGGTGAGATATGTGACCGAGCGAGTCAAATTGGATTGGTTCCGTGTCTTGATGACTACCCGTTAATTGCTTCACAAGAGCAAGACAAAGGTTTCATCAGAATCAACGAGCCTTTCAACCCTGAAGCTAGTCATGCCAGCTACATCCAATACGTGAGCAGCACGCATAGCAGCAGCGGGTTGATTGATCTCAACGCTGTCTTTGCAAGCGCTACACGCTGGCTTTTCATGAAGCCAAAATGTAAACCAAGCGATTAATGCACGCACGGTGCTTGGAAGTGTCAATCAAAATTCTACCCCTCACGTTACATGGACGTGGGGGTTTTCTATTTTTTATATATGCTACAATTTACTCATAACACCAAACAATATGCCATCACACGAAGCAAATTTCGGTCAAACCAATCCAGAAGTAGTAGCAGCTGAATCAAGCGCAGAAAAGAAAGATATGAGTAAGTTTAAGTTAGGACTAAAGTTTACAAGCACGACTGCCATGGTAAGTGTTGATTCTGAATTTCTCAGTGTAGACGTAGAAGAGCAAAAAATTGCTGCGCAGCTCGTAGCACAACTAAAGAGACCTTTTAGAAAAAATTTCGGTATGACTTTTGACTTGTCAGATGATAGTCCGCTTTATTTTGTATTTACAAAATCGCCAGGTAGACAAATTTCTGATGCTGAAAAAATTGAAATAGAACAAACATTATCTACAGCACTTGAAGAGATAAAGAGTCAGGTAGAGTAGTCCAATAAGCTTAAAAAAAGCCATATTTTGCTAGTAGGATAGGGGCTTAGGGTATGTTGACAAATAGCATTAAATATGCTATTATTGTACTTGTAAGCACATTTAAAGTTTCAATGAGTGTCTGACTGCATCTTTAAGCGCCTCTCTACGGAGGGGCATTCCAAGATGCAGTCACCATGTGGCTGTTTCATAAACCTAAATTCAACATTCAACTGATAGAAAGAAACAAACCATGCAAACACTTGCTGAAGTTAAAGCAATCATCGCCGACCAAGGTGAAAAAGGCGCTCGCGCCATTCTCGCCAAGCAAATCGGTTCCACCGAAAAAGCTGGAGAATACCTGATTGTCCCCGGCCGATATCAGGCCGACTACGCCAACGCGACCGACTCGCTGGCCGCCCAATGGATCATCTTGTGCTTGCACAAGGGGTGCCTGCACGTCCGCTATGAGGGAACTCATCTGATGAAGTGCGTCGGAGGGGCTCGCCCCATTGACGAAGGCTCCATGCGCACCGACGCCGGCAGCGCTCACCAGGGCGATGACGGCACCTGGATGTGGGACACGGACTAGTCCCGCCCACGCGCACTACTAAGAAGACTTGCGCACAACTTCTCAAGGTCCCCAACTCCGGTTGGGGCCTTTTCTTTTGCATCTTTTGCATTATGTATGCATTGACTTTTATACTATTTCATGCTATTATATACATCGAACTAAGTTCCTTCACATATTGATTCTCGTGACAGGGTTTGTCCTCCTTTAGCAGAAAGTATCCATGCTGTAGATAGTGTTGTGTACGTATTTTACATACATGGATGTTCTCTGCTGAAGGAGAAGGTCTCTGGTAAGCATTTGTCTAACCCACATACCACAACAAACCCATGAAATCGCAAATCGCGTCACACATCGTTCAAAAGCATCGCATGCCAGTTCGGGCTCTGCTCGTTCTGCTTTTCGCCCAAATCTTGGCGGGAGGCGCTGCCTACAAAGTCACAAGTTCGGTTACGGCCGCACTCTGGCTGGACTTCTTCCTGGTGTTCTCACCAGTGTTCCTGTTCGGCCAGTTCCGCACCGTCAGTGCCGATGGCTTCACCAAAGCAAACGTGGTCTACTGGCCCGTGGTGCTTCTGCCGTTGCTGTCCTTCATCTCCTACAACTGGATGGTGGGCAGCATCATCGCCGGCATCTGCATCATGTATGCCTACTATACGTTCCTCTATATGCCTGTCCCAAAAGGCGGCTCGCAGGAATCACAGTATTCAGGTGAAACCGTAGAAGTTGTCGTGATCCTTGCGGATTCACATGTGATGACTCCTGATGGTCCTCGCGAACAGGGGCCTTACATCCAGGGAGTTCGAGATGTCGGAAATACCTCAGTCACTGCCGACGACTTGCTCAATGCGGCGCGCCCAGGAGAAGGCCCAGGCGAAGGGCATCCCGACAACCGCGAATAGCATCGCGCAACGATGAATCAATATATGGTTAGGTCACCATGCAATAGCGAAGACTATGATAGCGCACAGGACACACCTCTGCGCTATTTGAATTTGTATACATGAACCTACAACGATGTGTGTGTTATAGTTAATTTATATTTATGAAAATAATAACTAGATATTTTGGACTTTTTGCAATAGGCACATTGTTCTTATTTGAGCGGTCAGTAAGTAATTTTGTAGCCATGATCTTAATGGTTCTCGTTGCAGGTCATGCGGTTGCATTCTTGATACGAGTAATAAAATTGTTCTATTGGAAGTTCAAGCATGATGAAATTAAGTTTAATGAATACAATAAGTCTGCTACATATTCACTGTGTGTTATATTGCTTTTTATTTTTCAACAAAATATTGTTGCGTCTTTAGATACTATTGCTCATACAAAATTTACTCGCATGGCGCAGGGTGTTCAAGATTCTTGTAACGTACAGAAAATTTGTCCTGATGCTACAGACGAGAGTTACTGGGTTTATATCCAAAAATATAAAGTACTTTACAATGTATCAAGTGATAAAAAAAGTTTCGAATTAAAGTCTGTATATATTCCACATGAGCGAATTTCCTTTGGAGAGGGAGGTGTGGGTAAAGAATTGATTGTTGATTTTGTAAATAACTAGTCAATATGGTAGAGAATGAATAGTGGAAAAGTGCAGCATAGCCTGTTACTATAGGACAATGATTAAGTATCTTCTGGCTGCGGCCATTTTACTTTTAAATATTCCATTTATTGGCTTCCGAATCGAAGGTGGTGTTTTGTCGATGAACTACATATTTAGTCGAATGTGGCCACTGGTTGTGATATCACTTATTGTTGTAGCAATACTATTAAAATATTATCAGTATTTCTGGGTAAAATTGATTTCAGTATTTTTGCTTGTACTATTGAGTTTTTATGTGTATGCAATCATTTCAATCTGGCTATGAAAAACTTCTTTATTAAATACTTCGTATCGCACGATTCAAACCATCACCATCCGCATCTCTTACGCGAGTCGGTAGCATCTGTCTTGCTTGGTGCTGTGCTTATTATTGAAGTTGTATTTTTGTCGCACTCACTTATCTTACTGCCGCGAAATGGCATGTTTGCTCAGGTACTGTCACTACGTGTCGTTGATTTTACAAACATCGAGCGATCACGAGACAAGCTTCGTGACCTTACTCCAAATGCCGTACTCCAACAGGCAGCTCAAGCCAAAGCAAATGATATGGCCTCAAAGCAATATTTTTCTCATACCGGCCCTGATGGTACATCGCCATGGTCTTGGTTTGAAAAAGCTGGATACGACTACAAATATGCAGGCGAGAATCTCGCTATCAACTTTTTCGATTCAAAAGATGTGGTAAATGCATGGATGAATTCACAGACGCATCGTGAAAATATTTTAAATAAAAACTTTACTGAAATTGGTATTGCCACAGCTGAGGGTCGGTATAACGGCTATCGAGCGATATTTATTGTTGAATTTTTCGGAACACCAAAGGTTGTGGCTGCTTCTGGAACTGTAGACAAAGTAGGAGATGCGTCGAAAGATGCGTCGACTGTGTCGGCAACACAAAGTGCAAGCGTTTTCGGTGCTGTAGCGGGAGCTCCACGTACTGTTATTTCTATACTTTTTACGCTCTTAGCGTTTGTTATTACGCTCGTGCTCTTGGGGATGTCTATTTGGGGAAAACTCAGAAAAAACTCATCTTTAACTATCGGACTTTTAATGATTCTTGTGATCGCCATTATATTAGCCTTCAACGAGGTGTTTGCGGGCTTCTTTGGACGGGTGTTGTAAGCCGAGGCATTCCTCGGTAGCGTCTTTTTCAAATATATGTAGAATTGCGTCATTGCCGAAGAGATACTCGCTGAATAGCTGTTCACGAGGATCAAACGGAAACGCGTATGCATCAAAATTTTTCTCCAATTCAAAATCACATTCTCAGTAAGCTTAAAAACGCCAAGTCTCTTCGATATAGCGAACTTCAACCTGAAGAAAAAATTCCTAATGATTTGTTTAATTATCATTTGCAGTTTTTAGTTAAAAAAGGATATCTAACGAAAAGCGATGATGGCTACGCCTTATCAGAAATAGGTGTTCATCATGTGGCTGACTTTTTGCCAATTACTGACTCACAAAAGATTGTCAGTTTGTATAAAATAAATGTAATTACAATTGTGTCTCGAGTTGTTGGTGGTGAATTGCAAATTTTGAACCAACGACGAAAAAGTAATCCTTCGTATGGAAAAGTAGGTGTAATGGGAGGCGTTGTGCTCAAAGGTGAGACGATCGATGCAGCGGCCACTCGAAAGCTCAAAGAGGAAACTGGTCTTGATGCTTCGTTTAGGACTATAGGTATGGAACGACGAATGATGTACGTACAGAATGAATTATTTTCAGATGTATTATTTCCAGTTGCATATGCCACAACTTCATCTGGGACATTGATTCGAGAATCTGATTACGGAGAAAACTTTTGGGTACCAATAGACGAAGCTATTCAGAATGAGTCAGATCCGTTTGATTCTATTGCTGCAATTACTACGGTTCTCAAAGCTATCAAAGATGGGAAAATAGACTCATTGCCATACTTTTTTACGGAGCAAATAAAGCGCGGAGATAAGCGACCATAATAGTGCCGAGGATGTCTTCACCGAGGACATCCTCGCTTTTTTTGTTTTCAGGACTTTCTACAATTGATAACGGTTACATCTGTGACCACATTCAACACAAACAACTACTATTTATGAAATCAATTCAACAATTGGAAAAAGAAGGATATGTTGCACTTGCATATCCACCTGAAATTCGGGCACGAGTAAAAGAGGTGATGAAATTGTGGAAACAGTTTTGTTCATTACCAGACGAGGTGAAGGTGAAGTTTGGCTATAGCAACGGCAGCGCTGGCGTGGGGTATGAGAAAAAAGGTCAGACAGGTCCGAGTAAAGACAAGAAAGAAAACTTTGATTTGGCCTTGGCGGGTCTTGCGTGGCTCATGAATGAAGCAGCAAAGATCAGCGACCCAACTGCCACCGCGTTCGTCCAAGCTGCTACGGCGCTTATTAGCGATATCAAAGTGATGGTCCTTGGATTTGCCAGACAAGCCGAGCATGAGTTTGGTTTGAATGGATTTGAAAAGGAAGTCTCAGAGCGTGAAGATGCATACTTCATTCGGTTCATTCACTACTTTGACGATGTGCCCGTAGGCATCGAAACCGCGGAAGCTCACACGGATCAAAGTGGATTCACACTCCATCTCTTTGAGAGCGCTCCTGGGCTTCAGTATCTCGATCCACAGAAGACATGGCGTGATATGCCTGTATCTGAGGGTGAGACAGTCATTATTCCTTCTATGCAGCTTCAATTGCGATCTGAGGGGCGTTTGACCGCTACTGTGCACCGTGTGATCTCAAATGGTGAGACTGCTCAAAAGGGCGAACGGGGAGGTCGTCTTTCTGCTGTGGTCTTTGTGCAGCTCGCCGGGCCTGTGTATGACAAGCTCAAGGGACGCCTTCAGGATTTACACAAAGAAAACCTCGGCTTCAACTACGGTATGCCTCATGAAGAGTTTCGTCAGTTTTTTAAGGAGTAAATACTCCATGGCTGATCACACTTCGAAAAAGTAGAAATAATTCATACAAATCAAAACGTGTCAGGGACAACTCGAATTAGGGTCGTCCATGACGCGTTTTTTGTTTTGGACCAATTTAGAGCAATAGTGTAAGCTGGTGATATGTTTGACCTCGTCACAATCATCAAGACCGTCGGCTATATTGGCGTGTTTTCTATAATATTTGCTGAGTCCGGCCTTCTCGTCGGCTTCTTTTTGCCAGGAGATAGTTTGCTCTTTACAGCGGGTTTTTTGGCTTCTCAAGGACTTCTTAATATTTGGGTTCTTTGTATCGGAACATTTATAGCAGCGGTAGTGGGAGACAGTGTGGGGTACTGGTTTGGTAAAAAAGTTGGTCCTAAGATTTTTACAAAAGAAGACTCACTCTTTTTTCACAAAGATAATCTTCATAAAGCAAATGAATTTTTTGCTATTCATGGAAAGAAGTCCATCATTCTTGCTCGATTTCTTCCTGTCGTACGAACATTCACACCAATACTAGCTGGTGTAGGCACAATGAATTATCGTGTGTTTCTCGCATACAACATTATTGGAGGGTTGTTGTGGGCTGTGGGCCTCACGCTTCTTGGATATTTCCTTGGCTCTGTAGTACCAAATATTGATCACTATCTTATTCCTATCATTGTTCTTATTATTATTCTTTCGTTTATTCCTACGATCATGCACTTTGCAAAAGATAAAGACAGTCGAGACCGTCTCATTCAGACAATTCGAAAAGTACTAAATAAAATATTTTCTAAAAATAAATAAATTCACATGGCTTCATCACAAAAAGTATCATCAGCACCTAGAGAAAAAAAGAAGACACCTATCGTGATGCTTGGTAATCCAATACTTCGAGCAGTATCTAAAACTGTATCAAAGCAAGAAATGGTTTCAGCACCATTCAAACAATTTCTCCGTAAGATGTTTTTGGCTTGCGAGCAATATGAAGGTGTAGGTATTGCTGCTCCACAACTTGGAAACAATAAGCGTGTTTTTGTGATGTACATACACGATACATCTACAAGAAAAGTTAAAAAAATAGTAAAAGAAGTATTTATAAATCCTAAAATCATACAATTTTCAAATAAAATTAAGGCTGACTGGGAAGGATGTCTTAGTCTCCCTGACGTACTCGGAAAAGTACCTCGGCCAACTGAAGTAGATGTTGAATATACAAATGCAGAAGGAGAGCGCGTGACAAAGCATTTTAATCAACTTGAAGCTCGGATTATTCAGCATGAGATTGATCATCTCGATGGCATTATGTATACAGATAGAATGGACGATATGCGTACTCTTATGACTGTAAGTGAATTCAGAAAGCTTAAAAAAGCAGAAACAAAAGCAAAAGCTCGATCAAAGTCTGAATAAAGCTCCTGGGGATAACATATTTGCGTAGGTGAACACTTGTTCACTATACTATAGACATTAGAAGTTAAACCAAGAATCTATGTCTATACAAACTCCGCATATTTATAAAGAAGGCTATGTTCACCCTGAAGAGACTGAACATGAGCGATTTTTTACAAATACAAATGATGTCGGGTTTCATCGTCTCCCATGGCAATCAAAGCGACGAGGTCAGAGAACGTTTGATGGCAAGGGCCGTGAGTTTTTTGTCGACAATTGGTTTCCTGTATTTATTTCTCGTGATGAACTCCAAGAATCAAGTATTTCATTGCTTGATGCCCGACGAGCGTTTGTGTCTATGACTGATTCGTTTATGAAACCTGGTGTTCATGCATTTCAAAAAAAATAAAAACGCGTCCGGAATTCAGATTCCGTTTCTTGGGTATATTCGCGCTGGATTTGCTTCTCCTGGAGAAGAAGAGCTCTCTGAGACTATCAACCTTGAGCAGTATCTTATTCAAGATAAAGATTCTTCGTATTTGTTGCGTGTGCAAGGAGATTCAATGCAGGATGCCGGCATACTTGATGGCGACTATGTTGTATTTCAACGTACCACTGACTGCAAGACAGGAGACATTGTCGTGGCTCTTATAGAAGATGGCTATACGCTCAAGTATTTGCAAAAGACATCAGATGGTCGGCTGTATCTTGAGGCCGCAAATGATCTCTACGAGCCAATCTTTCCAAGAGATGGGCAGATTGTTGGTGTTGTTGTATCCACATTTCGTACGTATCACAAGTGATCAAACATGAATTCTCCTCGTTTATCATCAATTCCACATAAGTCTCGATACATTCTTCACATAGATGGTGATGCTTTTTTTGCATCTGTAGAACAAGCCAAGAATCACAAACTCAAAGGTAAGCCTGTTATTACGGGTCTCGAGCGTGGTATTGCTGCGGCTTTTAGTTATGAGGCAAAAGCCAAAGGTGTGACACGAGGTATGCGTATTGGTGAAATAAAAAAAGTATGTCCCGAAGCAATTCTTTTAGATTCTGATTATGAAATGTACTGCATATTTGCGCGGCGCATGTACAACATCGTGCGTCGATACACGCCTCACGTAGAGGAATACAGTATAGATGAATGTTTTGCTGATATCACCGATGTGACATTGCCACACGGTATGACCCACGCTGAGTACGCATTCAATATAAAGAAAGATCTTGAAATGAAACTTGGTATTACATTTGGTGTGGGGCTTGCTCCAAACAAAGTACTGGCCAAAGTAGCATCAAAGCACAAGAAGCCTGCGGGATTTACTGTTATAAAAAAAGAAGACATAGTGAGTTTTATAAAACAATTGCCGATTCACAAAGTGTGGGGAATTG
The DNA here is from genome assembly GCA_039795775.1 of Candidatus Parcubacteria bacterium. GTDB lineage: Bacteria > Patescibacteriota > Minisyncoccia > Phycocordibacterales > CAIZLB01 > JBDKLC01. The sequence continues at coordinate 337,360 of JBDKLC010000005.1, read as the reverse complement.
GTGGCGCTATGTCTATGTATTTGAGACAGAGGGGAATTGAGACGGCATACGACTTTGCAATAAAAGACGACGCGTGGATGCGAGTGAATCAAATAGCGAAACCATACAAAGAGATTTGGCTTGAGTTTCAGGGATATTTTGTAAAAGAGTTATCGACAGCGGCGTCACCTGCGAGTGATATCGGTTCTATTATGAAGTCTCGTACCTTTACTCCTGCGACGTCAGATAGACAATTCATATTTTCTCAACTTTCAAAAAATATAGAGATGGCTTGTGAAAAAGCCCGCTTTCATGGAGTATCTAGTCGTGCGATTACGTTTTATCTCAAGACGTCTGAATTTCGGTATCGGAGTGTCGAAATAAACCTGCCGTTGGCTACGTCATCACCAAACGAGCTTCTCAAAGTTGTTCGGCAGTATTTTGATCAGGTATACAATGCACGCACACTCTATCGAACATCTGGCATCACATTGCGCAGCTTGATCGAAGAAGAAGCGGTGACAAGGGATCTATTTGGACAAAGTGAAATAGCTGAATCGAGTGATAAAGTATTTTCTGTCGTGGACGATCTCAACAAAACCTTTGGCAGCCATACAGTGTTTCTGGGATCGAGCATGTCTGCATTACAAAAAAGCGACTATGAATCAAAGCATGTTGGTTTTCGAGAACGCAGAATAAATATTCCGTTTGTGGGAATTGCTCTGTGTATGTAGTTCTCTGATTTGTACAAATTTTTACAAACTAGAAGGAGTTGGCTTCTTACCAATCAAATATGTAGAAATATTTTGTTTGTGTTCTTCGTAGGTAACAGAGCAGTGAAAATTCCGTTTTGCATCGTGAATGTAGAAAATACAATCTGTAGAAGAAGGATTGTACGCGGCATAGAGAGCATCGAGACTTGGGTTTGCAATAGCTGTTGGAGGAAGGCCTTTGAATTTGTATGTATTAAATTGAGATTCAAGTCGCTTGTCAGAAGAAGCAACTTTTGGCCACCAGTCGCCTGGAGCACCTTTGCTGTACTGAAGTGTGGCGTCCATATCGAGTGTCATGCCTCTAAAGAGTCGATTCCATATTACACCTGAAATAATTTTCATATCTTCAGGACCAGCCGCTTCTCGTTGGAGGATAGAAGCGATTTTGACTGCTGTAGCCAAATTCATTTTATCTTTAAAATTTGTTTGATCTTTGTTAAGGATGTTTTGCTTAACCTTAGAGTAGAAAGCATCGATCATCTGATTGGCTACCTGCTCGCCTGTAGCTGTTTTGTAGACCCAGTAGTTACCAGGGAGGAAGACACCCTCAGGATTTTGTTTATCACGCTTTGCAGCCGCTGCCATGAAAGCCCCCTTTTCTGATTCAGGCCAGCTCAGCTGTTTCGACAAAATTTCAGCGATTTGTTCTTTTCGGAGACCTGCTTGAATACTTACAAATGTGACATTTGGGTTTGCGACATTGAGATAAAATCTCCAAGGTTCAAGCCCCAACTTAGACAACGAAACTGTACCTCCTACCAAAAGTATGGTAAAAATAGATACGAGTACTAGAGCCGATATTTTCCAGATAGTTGAGGCTGGTGCAGGTGTGCCAGCTCTTCGTTTCCTTGGTTGCATGTAAGGTTATTATACGGCTAATCTACTGGTATTAAAAGTCACATTGTAATAAACGACACGTTTATACGTCATTGTCTATGTCGAATAAGACACACACAGCCACACTAAAAAAGCAGTTTCAGGGTACATACGACGAACACTCAGATGCTCTTTTCCGGTTTGCTTTTTATAAGCTTTCCGATCGAGAAAAGGCCAAGGACATTGTCCAAGATGCATTTGTGAAGTTCTGGGAGTACCTCAGAGCTGACGGTGAAGTTTCAAATCCTAAAGCCCTTTTGTTCAGAATTGCCTCAAACGCAATTATCGACAATTACAGAAAGCATAAAGAAATGTCTCTCGATATATTAGTCGAAGACGGGTTTGACCCAGGAGATCATACACATGCTGAGCGTATTGTTGAACAAGCAGATGGCGCATTAGCAATGAAACTTCTCAATCGACTTGAAGAGCCTTTACGACATCTTTTGATGCTTCGCTACGTAGATGGTCTTTCTGTAAAAGAAATCGCAGAAATAACAGATCAACGTGAGAATACCGTTTCCGTGCGAATACATCGAGCATTGAAAGATCTAAAAGATATGTTTGAAAAAAATGATTGATAAAAGACTAGAAAAATTAATTTCAAGAATAAAATCTATTCATCTCTCCCAGACTGAAAAGGAAGAGGTGTTGAATAGAGTTCTTTTGGTTGTGGACAAAATTGAAGCTGTGTCTATTTCTTCTCCTACAAGTTCTCGACCTATCAAGTCTCCATTTATTGACCGAATCGTTTCATATATTGAATATAAAAAGTTTGTACCGGCATTTGTTATAGCGATGCTTCTCTTTGTGTCTGGCGGGGTATCACTTGCTGCTGAGCGAGCTCTTCCAGGTGATTCACTCTTCGGCCTCAAGAAGGTAAATGAAGAAGTGCTTAGTTTTGCTGCAGTTTCAGCTGAAGCAAAAGCGCGACTTGCTCTCGAAGTAAGTGAACGACGACTCCAAGAAGCGGCTACACTTTCAGTACAAGGCAAACTTACAACTGAACGAAAAGCTATTGTTCAGCAAGAATTTAAAAAACAGGCGAGTCAGGTGAAAAACCAGGTGGCGTCACTTATTTCAGAAAATAATATTGCAGCTGCGCAAGAAATTGCTCTTAACTTTGAGTCATCACTCAAAGCTCACGAAGAGTTGTTTGCAAAAGTAGCTATCGCTGATGCTGCAGATACATCGTCTTCAACTCCAGAAGATCAAGCGAGTGTTACTGCGCTTCTTGCTACTATTCAAGACGAACTTGCTACAAGTACCGTAGCTCGAGTTGATCTCCAGAATAAAGAGATCGCACTTGCAGGTAACAGTTCAACTAAGGCAGAATTAAAAATCAAAGAAGTATCAGACAAGGTACGAGACCTCAAAGATGCAAAGAATCGATTGGCAGCAGCTCATCCTCAAACTGCTATCAATACAGTTGTAGCTGTAGGTGTGAAGCTTGCAGAAGCGGATCGAGCACTTGAAAAAGCTATTTCATACAAAATCAATAAACAGTTTTCAGATGTAATTCTCGTTGTACAGCAAGCAGACCGAGCGGCAAGTGATGCACAAAGTATTCTTGATACTGAAAAGAATGCACATATTGCTGTGCGAAAACTAATTGAGACCACAACAACGAGTGCAGCTGCTACTGCTATTGCATCTACTACAGATACAGCTTCATCTACATCTGCAACATCTACAGATGCTACAAGCACTCCAACAACAACTGTCACAACACCAAACACTCAGAATTCTGACGTTGCTCCTAATACAACACCTGTTGTGAATAGTATTCCAAAGGTAGGTGGTACAGATCTCGGACTCTAGGTTATAATGGTCTCCATGCATGGGGAGACTGCCGTGTCAGTAAAAACAGCTTTCATATTATTTGGGGTCACAGGTGATCTCGCAAGACAAAAACTTATACCATCGTTGTATAAGCTTTTTGTTCGTGGAAATCTCTCACCTCAATTTTTGCTCGTAGGTTTTGGTAGAAAACCATTTACACAGGAGGAGTTTAGATTTTACATAGAAGAAATTGTGAGGGACGTTGCTTTGCCAGAAGAATTAATCAAAGACAAATTAGAATTAATTGGTGAGTTTACACAACACTGTTTTTATATTGAAGGCCAATTCGACCATGGTGTAGATTATGAGCGGCTCAAGCGAAAGCTCGAGTCGTATCAGACTGCTAAAGCATATTTTTATTTGTCAGTGCCACCGGCATATCAACCTATAATCATTGATCAGCTTGGCTGGATGCAGCTCTTACTAGCTACTCCTATCTACAAACCGCACGTACTTATCGAAAAACCATTTGGAGAAAATGATAAGAGTGCAAAAGAACTCGACAGTGTTCTCAAAAAATACATTGAGGAATCAGGTATTTATCGTATTGATCATTATTTAGGAAAAGATGTCTTGCACCGACTCGAGGAAGACAAAAAGAATATACTTTTTTCTCATTTTTGGAATGATACATATATTGAACAAATTGAAGCCACTATTCATGAGAAGAAAGATATTGGATCTCGGGGAGCATTCTATGACAAGGTGGGCGCACTCAAAGACGTAGGACAAAACCATTTGCTGCAGATGCTTTCGGCTATTATGGTACTTTCATCTTCTAACTGTGAGGCAGACGAAGTGGCAAAACAGCGAGCCAAAGTACTGCATTCACTCAGTATTATTGCCAGCAAGACTGTGCGTGGGCAATACAAGGGGTATACAGAGACTACCGGTATAGCTGCAGATTCTACTACAGAAACTTTTTTCAAAACTGAGCTCAAAACATCTTTGCCTCATTGGAAAAAAACACGCTTGATTATTTCAGCAGGTAAATGTCTTAAAGATAACTCAGCTTCTCTCATCATAACGTTTCGTTCAAAGACAAAACCCGTTAAGAAACTGAGATTAGAATTAAATGCCCCTCATATTGTTCCGCTTCAGAGAATGGATGCCTATGAGCACATCTTCATGTCTGCACTTCAAGGAAACAAAAAAATATTTATTAGCCTGGATGAAGCTGTTGCTGGTTGGAAATTTGTAAAAAAACTTCATGATGTTTGGAAAAAGAGGAAGACTTCTCTTGTTATCTACAAGATGGGGAGCAATATATAGTTGAATACGAAATAGGATGCAGGGTATAATGATGGCGTGTCTACCGCTCTCATTATTTATACAGTTGGATATGGTTTGTCTGCACTCATAAGTGCGTGTCTAGGTATTTTTGTTCTTGCAAGGGATCCAAAAAAACTCACACATATAGCATTCTTTTTGACATGTATGTGTTTTGTCATTTTTTCAGTGTCGTATTTGCTTGGTATCAATACATCCAATCATGATCTTTCACGATTTTATTTGGTAATAACGTTGATCAACATACTTACCGTTTGTTTCAACGCTACAATGGCTTTTTCATTGTTCAATAAGCTCAATGAGCAAAAGTGGGGATTGGTGGCTGTATATACTGGAGCCGTAGCTTTGCTTGCGTTCTTTTTGCAAGATACCTATCGATATGTTCTTTCGTCAAAACCGTATGACTACATGCCCAATTTCTACAATATGGGCCCGTATTATTGGTTATTTGTACTATATTTCTTTGTTGTGTCAGGATATTTTTTCACTGTGGTCGCTCACCAGTACGCGACAGGAAACGAAATCACAAAGAAGCGAGCTGGATATTTTATGCTGGCCTTTGGATGGGCGTACATCTTTGGATCAATTGGGTTCTTACCAATATTTCATTTCAATATAGATTTGATGCCGTCAGTGCTTCTTGGTTTGTATACTATTCCGCTTGCGTATGGAGTACTCAAGTATGATTTGATGGATATGCATATTTTTGCAAAAAGAGCTTTTTTGTATGGCATAGGTACTGCACTTTTAGGATTCATTATTGTAGGAATCAATATTTTAAATAATATTTTAGTAAAAAGTATTGTAGGGTTTCCACACTGGCTCATTCCGTTTATATCAGCGTTGGTGACTACAGCGATTGCACATTATGTATGGATGCAACTCAAGTCAGCCGATGCGGTGAAGTATGAGTTTATTAATACTATTAGTCACAAATTTAGAACACCGCTTACGCATATTCGTTGGATTGCTGAAGAACTTCGTACAGAAACAGCGTCTGAAAAGCGAAATCAGTATGTAGACCAGATACAGTATTCAAGTATGCGGTTATTTGAACTTACAAACATCGTAATGGATGTTGCACAGAATGAAGTAGACGATAACTTCTATCGAATTACTCCTGTACAAGTAGAAGAATTGCTGCAATTTATCAAAGATAATCATCAAGACCAGATCAAACGAAAAGATATTTTGGTAGAAATGATTGTGGGAGAAAATGTGCCTGTTATCGAAGCGGATAAAACACGACTTCAATTTGCACTTCAGATTCTGTTTGAAAATGCTCTTGGGTATACACCTGAACATGGAAAAGTGATTATTTCAGTACAGCACAATGACCATAAGCTTTATATAATATTCAAAGATAGTGGTATTGGTATTGAACAAAAAGAAATTCCATTTATGTTCTCAAAGTTTTATCGAACATCAAATGCTCGTCGAGCTGACACTGAAGGCATGGGATTGGGTCTATATATTGCTAAAAATATCATTACAAAACATCACGGCGACATTTGGGTGGAATCAGACGGCATCAATAAGGGTGCATCATTCAACATCTCTTTGCCATTAAAAGGCTAATTTGCTAGGATAGACTCCTATGTCAATGTTCAAAAATTTTCTTATGAAGCAAATGCTCAAGCGGCAAATGAAAGATGTGCCAGCTGAAGAGCAAGAAAAAGTATTCGCAATGGTAGAAAAGAATCCAGATTTTTTCCAAAACATCGCAGCTGAAATCAAGCTCAAGATGGACAGTGGAATGGATCAGATGAAGGCTACTATGGAAGTTGTACAGAAACACCAGGCTGAACTCAAGAACATCATGGGTACTCCTGATAAAAAATAATTATGAAACTCGCTATTGGTATCGTTGGCCTTCCAAACGTAGGTAAGTCTACGCTTTTCAACGCCCTTACAAAAAAATCAGTTCCAGCGGAAAACTATCCGTTTTGTACTATCGACCCATCTGTAGGTGTAGTGCCTGTTCCTGATGAACGACTCTGGAAATTGTCTGCCTTTTCAAATACTGGAAAAACAATTCCAGCTGTTATCGAATTCGTAGATATTGCAGGTCTTGTGAAAGGCGCGTCAGAAGGTGAAGGTCTCGGTAACCAATTCCTTTCTCATATCCGAGAAGTGGATGCTATTGCAGAAGTGGTGCGAATTTTCGAAGATCAAAATGTCATCCACGTTGCAGGTAAAATTTCTCCTGTAGATGATATTGAAGTTATCAACCTCGAGCTTATTCTTGCAGATGCTCAGACTGTATCGAAGCGATTAGGTAATGCAGAACGAGATGCAAAGAGAGGCGATAAAGCGGCTATCAAAGAAGCGGCGGCTCTTACAAAAGTAGCGGCTGTGCTTGAAGCTGGCAAACTCGCTCAACAAGCAGATCTCACTGACGATGATAAAGAAGCTATCAAAAATCTCCAGCTCCTTACCATGAAGCCAATCATGTATATTTTGAATAAAAAAGCTGGTGGCTCAAACCTCGACGAAATGAATGACGGCAAAGGGGACGAGCGATATGCAAAACTCATGAAGTTTTTTGAAGACAATAACTTCAAATGGACTATCGCAGATGCCGGTGTAGAACACGAACTCAAAGACCTCGAAGGTGACGAAAAAGAAATGTTCCGAAAAGAACTTGGCGCAAAAGATGACGGTATCGACAACCTCATCCGAAAAGGATATGAACTCCTCGACCTCCAGACATATTTCACTACAGGTGAAGTAGAAACCCGAGCTTGGACAATTCAGCGAGGCTGGAATGCACCAATGGCTGGAACTGCTATTCACACAGATTTCAAAGAAAAATTCATTCGAGCAGAAGTCGTATTCTGGAAAGATCTCATTGATGCTGGCTCATACGCTACAGCACGAGAAAAAGGCCTTGTACGAACAGAAGGAAAAGAATATATCGTAAAGGATGGGGATGTGATGGAGTTTAAAATTTAGGATATAAAAAGTTGAAAGGCGGTCCTGCGAGTTTTCGCGGGACCGCCTTTTGGATTTATTTCCTTGGTTAAGGGTTGATGTTGAGTCGCGTTAATAGCGAATGCCGAGGAATTGGAGGGCTCCGTGGCCTTCACGCCTGCTGCGACCATCGCTGGGACGACCGAGTTGCGAAGGTGGTGCAACTGGTTCTGGCTCTGGTTCTGGTGCTGGGATGACGTATCCTGGCGCCCCGATAGGTTGAACGAAACGTGTGCCGTTCGCTCCGTTTACCTGATACCCGACGCATACGCCGGGACGACTTTCGAGTCTGATTATATTAACTGGTTCTTGTTCTGTCATGTGTGTGGGTGTTCTTTTCCCGAAAATACGATATCACTGATAAATAGATTTGTCTACACCTTTTCACCAAACACTCTAGATTTGATATCATACAAAACATGAATTCAACAATGACAAACATCGCAGGTGCACTCGCTGCAATTCTCGTAGTAATTGGTGGTGTGTATGTTTATAATAATTTTCAAATTAAAAAAGTTGAAACTTCTCAAAAAGCATCGTTTGTAGATGAGCTCGTAAACAAAGATCTTGCTGCAACTGCTACTACTACAGCAAAAGCAGGAGCATCGAATCAAAACCCTCTTGATACTCGTTTAGATACGTTGGCTAAAGGTACTGCAGCTACACGGACGACACCTGCTCCAACACAGAAGAACGCTCGTGTAGCAAAAAACGGTGATGCCGTGTTTGTAAACTATGTTGGAAAACTCGAAGATGGCACGGTGTTTGATTCAAATATTGACCCACAAAAGCCGTTTGGTTTTTTACTTGGCGCTGGCATGGTTATCAAAGGTTGGGATGAAGGTGTTTTGGGTATGAAAGTAGGGGAAATGAAAGACCTCACAATACCCCCTGAAAAGGCTTATGGAGCTCAAGGCGTGAAGGATGGCAAAGGGAAGTCAGTTATACCACCTAATGCAACACTTCTCTTTAAAGTGCAAGTAGTGGCTATCCAAGACTATACTCCACAGCAGAAGGCTCGCTAGCTTCTTTACATCAACTTGCATATGTAGCCTGATACAAAGTATTTCTTATCCACAGGCTCAGAGCTTTTTTTGAGGCGTATACTTTAGTCACTATGACAAAGATAATAATTATTGCCGGATCTACACGACCAGGTCGTTTTAATATGCAGCCAGCTCAGTGGTTTTATTCAATTGCAAAAGACCATCCTGGTATTGAAGTTGAACTTGTTGACCTCGCTGATATAAACTTGCCACTTCTTGATGAACCTGTACCAGCAAGTCAAAACCAGTATTCTAAAGATCACACAAAAGCGTGGTCAAAGATTGTTGGCTCTGCAGACGGATTTGTAGTTGTGACACCAGAATACAACCACTCTATGCCAGCTGCTCTCAAAAATGCGTTTGATTATTTGTATACTGAATGGAGTTTCAAGCCTATCAGCTTTGTGAGTTACGGAGCACTTGCTGGTGGAGCTCGAGCCGTTGAACATTTACGAGGAGTAGCAGGACAACTCAACATGTTCGATATCCGCGATCAAATTCTTTTCCCAAATTACTGGGAACATCTTAACGAAAAAGGGGAGTATCAATTCAATGAACGACATGCAGAAAGTGCTAAAGCAATGATCAAAACTGTAGCTTTTTGGGCAGAAAAAATGAAAGAAGCTCGAAAAGACATCAAATAGCAATTTAGCCAATTCCATTGTATTATTTGGGTATTATCACTCAATACATACATATTATATGGAATCCACAGTACAGGCAGGTCAAAACAACCAAATCAAGCCAAAGTCACATTCAACTCCGAAAGATTTCTTCCTAAATCTCGGAGCAATTGTAGCACTGTATGTACTAGCCGGTGGTTTCCTTTCGTTTGTATTTGCTGTCATCAATCAGCTTTTTCCAGAGACAGCGTTGTATGACACATACGCTTCTGATAGCTTTTCTTCTGCTATAAAAACAGGTCTTTCATGCATCATCGTTGCATACCCTGTGCTGTTATACCTTTCTCGACTTATTTTCAAGGATCTTACTCAGAATCCTGAAAAACGAGAATACGCTATCCGACGATGGTTGGTGTACCTTACACTTTTTATCACAGGTGTAGCAATTGCTATTGATGTTATTGTGCTCCTTAACTATCTTCTTGATGGAGAAATTACAACACGGTTTGTATTGAAAGTTGTCGCTGTACTTCTTACAGCTGGGCTTATCTTCTGGTATTACATCTCAGACATTAAGGGTACATTCTACTCAGAACCAAAAAAGAGAAAGATATTCTTTGGTGTGGTGACTGCTATTATCGTTGCGAGTATTGTTACAGGCTTTGCTCTTGTTGGTTCACCATCAACACAGCGTGAATACAGATTGGATGAACAGCGTGTTTCTGATTTGACTACTATCAAATGGGAAATTGTGAATGTATACCAGCAGTCAGGAAAACTTCCAGCTACACTTGCTGATCTTAATGATTCAATCCGTGACTATACAATTCAAACTGACCCTGTAACAAAACTACCTTACGAATATAGTGTTGTACAAAATGTTAGTACAGCAACATCTGGTCCTTCATTCCAGCTATGCGCTACATTTGCACGAGAGACAAGACAACAGGCAAAAAATCAACTTTCTTCAGACGTACGTGAACTCACTTCGCCTGATAACTGGAAGCACGGTGCTGGCCGAGTATGCTTTACCAAAACAATTGACCCAGTTCGATATCCTGTGACTGTTCAGCCAGGAATAAAAAACTAACACCGATCTATGAAAGAGGGTGCGCCCATTCCTAATCCAATTGAGCCTGAAGTATCTGTAGAACCTCAAGAACAGGTTCATCACAATACGGCAATCAAAAGAGTTGTCGGTATCCCTAAAGATGCGCCAGTAAGTGAGGAGCAAGTCATTGCTCGGTATGCTCGTGATTTCGAACATCAACCATTTTATGGGTGTGAAATCATGAAAACGATGGAACAACTCGAGATTATTGTCGATGTATGTAATATGTTGCCAGACTTTTTGAAAGAATATGGTCCCGAACATCCAATTCAATTCAAGCCTGAGCAGATTCATATAATTGATGCTGAGAATTCATCATATCCTGAAGAAAGAAAGGAGGTCATTCGAAAACGATTTAAACATACTCCCGCTATATGGGATGCCGGCGGACAATATATTGCTATTGATAATAATTTCATCAAAAGAACTAGTAAAATAGAATTTGCACATGTACTAGCGCACGAACTCATTCACGGATTTGGATTTGCAAGTAAACATGTAGTTGGCAAAGATGCTGAAAAAAATAAGATCAAACTCGGTGACCGAAGAATTGGTCTTGAGTTTATGGTGAATGAGGAAGATGGTGGTGGAGGCAAACAGTTACAATCTTATTTTACTGATGTAAATGAGGCTGTTGTAGAAGAGTTGGCATTGCGGTTCATGAGAGTAAAAAGCACTTCAATAAAAGGTTTAGAAGAAGACATTGTTGAACGCAAAAAAGAACTCGAAGCACGCCAAACTGAATTTTCTACCCAGGCGGGTGCTCCAGTAATTGTGGTAGATAATGTCATCGGTGAGCAAGTTGGTTCGGGTGCGGAAGTGTATACACGTGAGGGTGGAGCGTATAAAAAAGAAAGACGTGAACTGGAAAAAGCGAACAAGGAATTATACGAAAAAAATAAAGATAGATTTAATAGTCCCGGAGATGTATTTAGACTCTTCACTAAATCTTATTTTAGCGGTAGAGTTCTGGAACTAGCTCGAATTATTGAGGCAACATATGGTAAAGGTGCCTTCAGAAAAGCAGGAAGAAAAACAAAAAGAAAGCCCTATCCATCAAACTAATTATTTATGAACAAATACGACCACAAGAAAATAGAGAAGAAATGGCAGAAGGTTTGGGAAACAAAAAAGATGTACCGAGCCTCTGACACAAGTAAAGCTAAAAAGTTTTACGGCCTCATTGAATTCCCATTCCCATCTGGAGCGGGTCTTCACACTGGGCATATCCGAAGTTATGCCGCTATGGATGCCGTAGCCCGAAAGAGACGAGCTCAAGGTGAAAACGTGTTGTATCCAATTGGTTGGGATGCATTCGGCCTTCCTACAGAAAACTACGCTATCAAGACAGGCATTCAACCTGCAAAAGTAACAAAAACAAACACTGATAACTTCAGACGACAGCTCAAGGCACTCGGTATTTCTTTTGATTGGTCACGAGAAGTGAATACTACAGACCCTGAATACTACAAGTGGACACAGTGGATCTTTTTGCAAATGTTTAAGAAAGGTCTCGCTTTCAAGAAAATGACACATGTAAACTGGTGTCCAAAAGATAAGACCGTACTTGCTAACGAAGAAGTTATTGATGGCAAATGTGAACGATGTGGTACTGAAGTAACTAAGAAAGACAAGAATCAGTGGATCCTCGCTATTACAAAATATGCCGATCGACTCGACAAAGATCTCGACGATGTCGATTACCTTGAAAAGATCAAAATTCAGCAACGAAACTGGATTGGACGAAGCGAGGGGGCAGAACTTTCATTTAAAATAAAAGGTACAGAAGAAACAATCACTGTATTTACGACACGAGCGGATACGTTGTTTGGCGTGACATATGTTGTACTTGCACCTGAGCACGAGCTTGTTAAAAAACTTTCAAAGAATATTTCAAATTATTCTGAAGTAGAAGAATATATTGAGTCTCTCAAAGGCGTAGCCGAAATCGAACGAACTGCAGAAGGAAAAGAAAAAACTGGTGTCGTACTCAAAGGCGTTGTTGCTATCAACCCAGTAAACGGAGAAGAAATTCCTGTTTGGATTGCAGACTATGTATTGGCTTCATATGGTACTGGAGCAGTTATGGCCGTACCTGCTCACGATGCTCGAGACCATGTCTTTGCTCTCAAATACAATCTTCCTTTCAAGCCAGTACTTAATCCTATTCATGAACGACCAGACGTGGCCGGTGTGAAGTCATTTGAGCTCAAAAACAAAATTGTCGCTATTGTAGAAGACGGAAAGGGAAATATTCTCACAATAAACTGGAAACCAGAGCTTGGTGGAAGACTTTTTGTTGGAGGTACTGTTGAACAGGGTGAGTTGCCACAGGTGACAGCTATCCGAGAACTTGCAGAAGAAACAGGATATACAGATGCAAAAATCGTTGATGTGAGTGAGGAAACATTTACGTATCGATATTTTGCTCATTCAAAAAATAAAGCATTTGAAGCAAAAACAACATTTGTTCATATTAGATTGAATAGTCTGACACAAAAAGAGACTGCCCTCGAAGAAAATGAAAAGAATAAATTTGTTCTCGAGTGGCTTCCGGTAGATCGAGCTCGAAAAGAGGTAAAAGAAATACTTCACGTATATGGGTTTGCGAAGTTTATTGATAAGCAGCCATTCTTGGGTGAAGGAACACTCTTTAACTCACAAAAGTTTGATGGTATTTCATCAGAACAAGCAAAGAAAGACATTACAAAGGCAGTTGGTGGCAAGATGGTAGTAAAGTACAAACTCCGAGATTGGATTTTCTCTCGGCAGCGATACTGGGGTGAACCAATTCCAGTCGTAACATGTGAAAAGTGCGGAATTGTAGCTCTTCCTGAAAAAGAATTACCGCTCAAGCTTCCTACAATCAAAGAGTTTGCTCCAACTGATACAGGTGAGTCTCCACTTGCGACGCTTACAAAATGGGTGAATACAAAGTGTCCAACATGTAAGGGACCTGCAAAACGAGAAACTGACACTATGCCCCAGTGGGCTGGTTCAAGTTGGTACTATCTCCGATATGCAGATTCAAAGAATAAAAAAGCACTCGCTTCAGAAAAAAATCTTAAGTATTGGACACCAATCGATTGGTACAATGGAGGAATGGAACACACAACGCTCCACTTATTGTATTCTCGATTCTGGCACAAGTTCTTGTATGACATTGGTGTGGTTCCAACAAAAGAACCGTATCAGAAACGAACATCTCATGGACTTATCTTGGCCGAAGGCGGAGAAAAAATGTCTAAATCTAAGGGAAATACGGTAAGTCCTGACGAACTCGTTGCTCTCTATGGCGCTGATACGCTCCGAGTGTACGAAATGTTCATGGGACCATTCGATCAGGCTATCGCGTGGAACACCTCAAACATGATTGGTTCACGACGATTCATCGAACGAGTTTACAATCTTGAGGAAAACGTAGTTACAAAGAAAAAAGCACCTACAGATGGCTCGCGAAAGCATCTTGAACTCATCATCAATCAGACAATCAAGAAGGTGGGAGATGATATAGAATCGATGGGATTCAACACAGCAGTTTCATCTCTTATGATTTTGCTCAACGCACTCGAGAAAGAAGAAACAGTTTACAGAAACGAATACGAAGTGCTTCTCCAACTCCTCGCTCCAATTGCTCCACATGTGACAGAAGAAATTTGGGCAGAACTTGGAAATAAGAAGAGTATCCACACAATGCCATGGCAAGAATTTGATCCAAAGAAACTTCAGTCAGATACATGGAAGATTGTTGTTCAAATTAACGGCAAAGTACGAGAAACATTTGTAAGTCACACAGATGATGAGGAAGAAGTAAAATCAATGGTGCTATTAATGGACAAGATTAAGGCACGAATAGGGGATAAGACACCAGCTAGAGTAATCTACGTTAAAGGAAAGTTGGTGAATATTGTAGTCCCAGGATTGTAAGTATTAGACAATAGTCAAATATTGACAAAAACTTGACGTATTTAACAGGATGTGCTAAAAATAAAGTATAACTTATATGGCAACTATAGGACTAACCTACAAACCGAAGAATGTTACAAAGAAATTGCTTTCAGCACTTCCTGAGCGAGCACGTCTTGTAGTAACAAAACGATACGGTCTTGATAAAGACAACGAACGAATGACTCTTGAAGCCATTGGTGAGTTGTATAATATCACTCGAGAACGAGTACGACAGATCGAAAATGCAGCTCTTGCAAATATCCGGAAATCGGCTCATTTTAAGGGTGAAAAAATCGCTTTTGAAGAACTCGAAGTAGTAATCCGAGACCTCGGTGCCGTACTTGCAGAAGACGACCTCCTCAACCACCTTTCTAAGGACAAATCAGTTCAGAACCACATTCACTTTATGCTCGTGGTAAGTGACGTATTTAAGAAAGAAAAAGAAGACGGTGAATTCAAACACCGATGGCATGTAGATACAGAACTCTCAAAAAAGATTCACGAAGCGCTCCGAAAACTCTACAAAGGCCTCGATGACGATGATCTCGTACCAGAATCAGAAATGATTAAGAGTTTCCTCGAACACCTCAAGGATGTAAACGAAAAGTATCGGAATGAGGAAGTCGCAAAGCGATGGCTCCGAATTTCAAAACATATCGATAAGAACCCTCTTGGTGAATGGGGTAAATCAGTATCTCCAAATATCCGAACAAAGGGTATTCGAGACTACGCATTCCTCGCTATGCGAAAACACGGATCTCCAATTCACTTCCGAGACATTGCTAAGCTCATCAACCAGCTTTTCAATAAAAAGGCTCACATTGCTACAACTCACAACGAACTTATCAAAGATAAACGATTCGTACTCGTTGGCCGAGGATTATACGCTCTCACAGAATGGGGTTACCTCAGTGGTGTCGTAAAAGACGTTATCAAGAAAGTACTCGAAAAGAATGGTCCACTCACAAAAGAGCAGATTATCGAAAAAGTACTCAAAGAACGATACGTAAAAGAAAACACTATCCTCGTCAATCTCCAGAACACAAAATTCTTCAAGAAAGACAAAGAAGGAAAATATCACCTCATCGAAACTAAATAGTTTGAAGAAAAAGACCCCGAGCATATCGAGGTCTTTTCTTTTCCTCTTCCGTCTTGGCAGATAACAAGTTAAAATAGACACGTGGACGCAGCTATTACATTTCGAGAAGCAATTGGACCTATCATATTCTCAGCATTTCAATTTGTGCTGCTCTTTATCGTACTCTTATTTCCGTACTTATTACTCAGATCATTTTGGAAAAACTGGGTGGCCTTTGTGCGTGCAACATTCTTCGCTGCGCAAAAGTATAAAGTACTCGAACTCAAGATCCCTCGTGGTATCACCAAATCTCCACTTGCCATGGAGCTCTTCATGACATCGCTCTATCAGACAGGAGGTGAAGGTAACTGGTTTGATAAATACTGGAATGGGTCTACTCGACCATGGTTTTCACTTGAAGTTACTTCTATAGACGGAGTGGTTCGATTTTTCATTTGGACTCGAGACAAGTTTAAAGACATGATTGAAACTCAGCTCTATGGTCAGTTTCCTGATATTGAAATAACAGAAGTTGCAGACTATACAAACGCTATTGAATTTAATGCTGAAAAGTATGATTTTTGGGGCTGTGAATTTATAAAGACGGGCCCATCACATCTTCCTATCAAGACATACGTAGATTACGGTCTCGACAAAGATCCAAAAGAAGAAGTAAAAATCGACCCTATCACGACATTGATTGAATTTCTTGGTTCTCTCAAACCAGGCGAGCAAGCATGGATTCAGATTTGTGTGAGAGCTCATGTAAAGCACAAACAGAAACCTGGTGGCAAGTGGGGGGAACTCGTAGACTGGAAACATGATGCTGCAGAAGACCTCAAAAAGCGAATGAAGCGAGATGTTGAGGTTAAAGCAGATAAACCAGTCAATCCAAATACAATGCAGCTCAGTAAGGGAGAAAAGGACGCTGTGGATGCTATCGAAAAAAGTTTGGCGAAGACACCATTCGATTGCGGTATTCGAAGTATTTATGCTGCGCGAAAAGATGCATATCGGTCTTCTATGATCTCTGGACTTACAGGTGCATTCCGACAGTACAATAGTTCAAATCTCAACGGCTTTAAGCCAGATAAAGCTCCAGGCGTAAAATATCCATGGCAAGATCGATCAGGCAAGAAGGTTCAAAAGATGAAAAAAGAATTGTTTGATAAGTATAAGGCACGAGCATTCTTTGTGGCTGAGTATATTCCAGTTGGTTACAAATCAGATCCATTTGTGATGAATATTGAAGAATTAGCTACTATTTACCACTTCCCAGGCGATGTCTCTCGAACTCCAACTCTCAGTCGAGTACAGGCAAAGAAGTCAGAACCTCCAGCAAACCTACCTATCTAATCACTACATGGACGATCTCTATATCCCTAAAAAGAAAAAATCTTTAAGTTTCTTACTAGTGGCGTTCATTAGTGTTTTCACGTTCGTCATCATTACATTTGCTTCTATTATTTATACATTTGTATTTGCTGCTCCATTTAACTTTGTGGCCGGCACAACAGTCCAAATCGAATCAGGACAAAGTCTTACTAGTATTGCTAATGAACTGAGAGACAGAGGGGTTGTGAAATCTAGCATCGTACTTCGAAGTGCAATTATTCTCCTCGGTGGTGAACACAAAATATCAGCAGGAATGTATGAATTTAATAAACCTCAGAATGTCATTCGTATTGCCCGACGTGTGGTGAATGGTGATTATGGATATATTCCAACAAAAGTCACAATTCCTGAAGGTACAAATGTATTTAAGATAGCCGACGTTATCCATGAGAAGTTCCCAGATATTGATCGAGATTCATTCTTAGTATCAATACAGGGTAAAGAAGGATATCTCTTTCCAAATACGTATTTCTTTCCGCCCAAAGCATCGTCTGAAATGATTATTACTATGATGGGCAGTATTTTTAAAAAGCAATTGAAGCCGTATGAGCAGGAAATTGCTAGTTCATCGCATAGTATGAAAGATATTATTATTATGGCTTCAATCCTAGAAGGTGAGGTACAAACAGAACAAGACAGAAAAATGGTTGCAGATCTTTTGTGGCGAAGAATAGAAATTGGAATGCCGCTTCAGGTAGATAGCACATTTACATATGTAAACGGAAAAACATCGGCTCAACTTACACTAAATGACCTCAAAGTGAATTCACCTTATAACACCTACACAAATAAAGGTCTTCCTCCAACACCGATTTCAAATCCAGGAATTCAAAGTATCGAGGCTGCACTTCGCCCCATTCCAAACGACTACCTCTTCTTTCTTTCGGATAAAGATGGTATAACTCATTTTGCTAAGACTCATGATGAGCATGTACGCCTTAAGAATAAGTATCTAAAGTAAATTTCATAGGCTCAGTCTGGCATATCTTCTATGAAGAGTATTTCAAAAAAACCTAAAGTATTTGTTGGTATGTCTGGCGGTGTTGATTCTTCTGTATCAGCACTTCTTTTGAAATTGGCAGGCTACGATGTGACAGGTGTTTTTATAAAAGTATGGCAGCCAGAAAATGGCGAATGCACATGGAAAGATGAACGACGAGATGCAATGCGCGTAGCAGCGGCTCTTGATATTACATTTCTTACGTTTGATTTTGCAGAACGATACAAAAAAGACGTAGTGGACTATATGATCAACGAATACAAGCTTGGGCGAACTCCTAACCCAGATGTGATGTGTAATCGGCAGATTAAATTCGGCTCGTTTCTTGATGAGGCACTGAAACAAGGTGCGGATTTTATCGCTACAGGTCACTATGCTCAAAATATAGTGACGCTAGAAGCAAGTGAAATGCACGAAGGAAAAGATCCTAACAAAGATCAAAGCTATTTCTTATGGACCCTCAATCAGAAGGACCTCAAACACACATTGTTCCCAATTGGTCACTTGCTAAAGCCTGAGGTTCGAAAACTTGCTGAGAAATATAAGTTGCCAGTATTTGATAAAAAAGACAGTCAGGGAATCTGCTTCCTCGGGCATGTAGATATGAAGGAGTTCTTAAAGGAATATATACAAACAGAAAAGGGGGCCGTACTTGATGCACATGGAGCAATCATAGGCGAACATGACGGTTCACTCTTGTATACAATTGGTGAACGACATGGTTTCCGACTGACAATCACTCGACCAGATGACACACCTCATTATATTGTTGCAAAAGACCTCGAAAAAAACATAATTACGGTAGTGCCACAAGATATTTTTAAAAAAGGAGATTATATGCCAAAAACAGTTGAACTTACATCTGTAAATTGGACTATTACTGAACCAGACCTTACAAAATCATATGAAGCTCGATCGCGATACAGACAGCAAAAACAAACATGTCGTATTTCAAAAGGAAACAGCGGACAATATTCAGTTTCTTTTGATCAACCGCAGACGGCCCTTACACCAGGACAATCTATAGTTATCTACAGTGGTTCGAAGTGCATAGGCGGTGGTATACTTTCGTAGTATGCAATCAAAGATATACATCCAAAAAGAAGACGGTAGTAAAGAAGAGTTTCAGACAAGCAAATTAAAAACCTCTCTCATAAAATCAGGTGCAGATGAGCATGTCGCTGAAAGTGTCGTAAAATCTATTGTTCACCAGATCTCAGAACATCAGATTATTGATACAACAGCGTCTGATATTTATAAAAAAGCATTTCATGAGCTCAAAGAACGTGCTCGACCCGCGGCGCTCCGATATTCGCTCCGACGATCTCTTATGGAATTTGGTCCAACTGGTTTTCCATTTGAGGTTTATGTCACTGAGTTGTTCAAAGCAAAAGGTTTTGAAGCCCTTACAGGACAAGTAGTCTTTGGTAGTTGCGTTCCTCACGAAGTGGATGTTGTTGCTTGGAATCAAAATAAACTCATTATGGCTGAAGTGAAATATCACAATGAACCTTCAGGTAAGACCGATCTCAAAGTTGCGCTTTATGTAAAGGCTCGGTATGAAGATCTTGCAAGTAACGTTTACGACTATGGAAAAATGCCTCGAAAACTTGCAGAAGGATGGCTTATTACAAACACAAAGTTCACAGAAACAGCTATCAAGTATGGTGAATGTAACAAACTCAATATGATGAGTTGGGATTATCCGCTGGTTGGAAACCTCAGAGATATGATCGAAGAGACAAAGCTGCACCCAGTGACAGCTCTCACAACAATCACACCAGCTGAAAAACAGCTTCTCATTACTCACAAAATGGTACTCTGTAGGAGTGTGTACAATAGCTCACAACAACTAAAGGATCTCGGATTCAGCGAATCTAAGATAGTTAGTATGTTAGAGGAAATTGGGTCTATAATGAATTCATAATCATGGCATTTTCAACTGGCAAAAAATGGGTCAAAAAATACGACCCTAAAAGTAAGGAGCAATTCAAACTCAGTCGATCAAAAATCGATATGTTTATTGAGTGTCCACGGTGTTTTTATCTTGACCGTCGATTAGGTGTTGGCCGCCCTGCTAGTTTTCCCTTCAACCTCAACAGTGCTGTAGATCATCTTTTGAAAAAAGAGTTTGATGTCCACCGTGCTGACTCTACGGCCCATCCACTTATGTCAGAAAACAAAATCGATGCTATTCCGTTCGCACATGACGAAATGGATACATGGCGAGAAAACTTTGTTGGTGTTCAGTTTTACCATGAACCAACAAACTTTTTGATCTTTGGTGCAGTAGATGATGTTTGGATAAATAAGAAAGGAGAATTGATTGTAGTCGATTATAAGTCGACAAGTAAGGATAGTGAGGTAAATCTCGATGCAGAGTGGCAAGACGGCTATAAACGGCAAATGGAGGTATATCAGTGGCTTTTACGTAACCGTGGCTTTGATGTATCTGATACTGGATACTTCGTATACGCAAATGCTACAAAAGACCGAGACGGTTTTGATTCACGCCTTGAATTTAATATTAAAGTCATTCCATACAAGGGAAATGCAGACTGGATTGATGATACGCTTGGCAGAATCAAGGAATGCCTCGATTCTGATGCTATTCCAAAAGAAAGCGCTACATGTGACTACTGCCGATATCGAACAGATGCAGGCAATGCGTTTAAAGACCATTTTTTGAGTCATAAACCAAAATTAGCAGCAGAGGGGAAAGAAACTAAATCTAAAAAGAAGGTATAGTAATTTTTCAGTTCAATTCAATAAATACCTCAAACTAGTATAAAGTAAAAAGTAGGAAATATTCCTACTTTTTACTTTGTTGATATTTATATATATTCAAACGTCGAGCATAGTTTCGAGGTGAATTTTGCAACACAGACAATACTTGCTACAATTAGCACAACTTAACTATTTTACCCATGATTACACGCAACTAATACAACTTATTAGCTAATTTACGGCCCATAAAGGTCGTCGCGTGTATGTCTATTCAAAATAAACCAATTATAAGTTCAACAAACGTATGTAAGTCATACGAGACTTTTCCTGTACTCAAAAATATTAATCTCTCAATTCAAAAGGGTGAAAAAATTGGTCTTGTCGGTCCAAACGGCTCTGGGAAGTCTACGCTCTTGAGAATTCTTTCAGCTCAACTTCAGCAAGATGAAGGTATCGTAACTCTCTCACCAAAAATCACTATTGGATATATCCCTCAAGAATTCTCTGAATTGAATAGTTCTACGGTAGAAGATTTTATTGGAACTGTACTTGCAAAAGATGCGATTGAAAAAGTGTTCAAAAAGTTGAACTTATCTTCAAGTATTCTTAACCGTGAGATTGGTACGCTAAGTGGGGGTGAAAAAACAAAAGTAGCCCTCACCCGGATCATGATGGCCAAGCAGGATATTCTTCTTCTTGATGAACCAACAAACAACCTTGATATCGCAGCACTTTCATTTCTTGAAGATTATATTAAGAAAAGCTCAAAAACATTTTTAATCATTTCACATGATCGAGCATTCCTCGACGCAACAGTATCGAGAATATTTGAAATCGATGAATTTGAAAAAAATCTACACGTATATGAAGGAAATTACAGTTCGTACATTCAAGAACGTACAGCCCGACTTGAGCGTGCCTGGGAAGCCTACTCTGACGACGTCGAGAAGCGTGGACATATCGAAGAAATTATCGACCAAAAACTACGACGGGCTGTAGATATTGGAAATGCTGAACCAAGAGATAACGACAAAAACCTATACAACTTCAAAGTACGACAAGGTCAAACTGCCTATCAGCAAGGTGCAAAGCGACTGGGCGACAGACTCGAACGAATGGAAGAAATTGAAAAGCCGAAAGAACCATTGCCACTCAATGTACGGTTTTATAGTGAAGAACGAAGTGGAGATAAAGTATTTGATCTCAAGGATGTGACAAAGAAACTTCCACACCACACACTTGGACCAATTAATCTGACCATCAACTATGGAGATAGAGTTCTTTTCACTGGACCTAATGGCATTGGAAAGACGACGCTCATTAAAATGCTCCTCGGAACGCTCACTCCGACGAGTGGGATGCTCGTAAAAGGTGCACGACTTCATATCGGATACCTGCCACAAGTAGAAGATGTCCTTCCTGACGCTACAGTACGAGATGAATTCTTAAGACTCACTGAGCTTGAAGAGGGCATTGCTCGAAAAACTCTTCATCGATTTAAGATTTCTGCAGAAGATGTTAATAAAAAAATATCTGAACTCAGTTCTGGTGAACGGTCACGATTTATATTGGCAGTACTTATGTGCAAAAATGTAAATTGCATCATCCTCGATGAACCATCAAACCACCTCGATTTTGAAGTATTAGAGTCGCTCGAAGAAGCCCTCAAAGAATATGAGGGTACGCTTATTGTTGTAAGTCACGATAGATACTTCATCGAAAGAATGGGGAACTTGAAAGTCGTAGCAATCGGTACATCTCCTTCTGCGTAAGCCGGCACTGCGATATAATGGCCAAATTATGGCGAAAAAGTCATCACAACCTACCAAAGCCGCATTGCAAGCTCGAGCTGATGCTATCAATCTCGTTCGTGAAGGTGTTGTAGCCATTGATACAGCACTCGCAGATGAACGCCGAGCTAACAATACATTTCCAGTTATAGGAGAGGGAAGTCATTTTGCAAAAATCATGTTTGTTGGTGAAGCACCTGGCAAAAAAGAATCGCTTACAGGGCGGCCTTTTTGTGGTGCTTCAGGAAAGTTTTTGGATAAATTGCTGGACTCAGTACAACTCAAACGTGAGGACATCTATATTACAAATATTGTAAATGATAGACCTACAGACAATCGTGACCCCAAACCAGATGAAATTGCTGCATATGGGGTGTTTCTTGATCGACAGATAGATATAATCCAACCACAAGTGATAGCAACTCTTGGTCGTTTTTCGATGGTGTATGTGATGGAGCGATTTGGTCTACATAATCAGATAGAACCAATCTCACAGATGCATGGCAGAAGCTTCACCGCAAAGACCCGCTACGGCTCTGTACAGATCGTACCTCTCTATCATCCAGCCGTAGCCCTCTACAACGGCAGCATGCAAAGTACTCTTTTGGCTGATTTTAAAGTTATGAAAAAGATTATTTCCTAGGTGCACAGCCTATGCTATAGTTTTGGCATGAAAAAATCGCCATCCACAAATCGATCAACTACTACAAAAACAAGCAAACCCGACTATAAAACAGAATGGGATTTCACCTTGCTATACAAAAACGAAAAAGACCCTAACATTGAAGCTGATATACAGACTATTGAGCGCGCGTTTAAGACGTTTGCTGATACTTATGCAAAAAAAGATGACTATCTTTCTGATGAACAAGCATTATATACAGCTCTCCTCGACCTAGAAAAAATGACTGAAACGGTTGGTTCATCTCGACCAATGTTTTATCTCTACAATCGACTCAGTGTAGAAAGTCAAAACAGTGCACTTACAGCAAAAGTGGGATTGCTCGAACCACGATTAACAAAGGCTTCAAACCTCATTTTGTTTTTTGAAATTAAACTCGGAAAAATTTCAAAAGAACAGCAAAAGAAGTTTCTTACAAGCCCAGTTTTGAATGATTATACATACTACCTCCAAACAGTATTCGAAGGTGCGCGCTACAACCTAACTGAAGCAGAGGAAAAAATAATGAGCCTCAAGAATAGACCAGCATTCGATATGTGGGTAGATGGTTTTGCTAAAGTTCGTTCAGCACAGACTGTTACATTCAAGGGTAAAGTCATGTCTCTCGCTGAAGCCACAAACAGTATTGGACAGTTACCAACAAAGGACCGACGAAAACTACAAGATCTAGTAAATGAGACTTTAAAGAACGTCTCATACTTTGCTGAACATGAAATTAACGCAATTTATACAAATAAAAAGATAAACGACGAACTCAGAGGCTACGAACATCCATATAGTGCAACAATTAAGGGCTATCAAAACGATGAAAAGGCAATTATGGCCCTTGTAGACACTGTTACAAAAGGATTTACTATCAGTAAAAAATTCTACAAACTAAAGGCGAAACTTCTTAAGCTTCCTTCATTGGAATATGCAGATCGAGGTGTTGGTATTGGAAAAACTGAAAAGAAAGTAAGTTTTGACGAAGCTCTACAGCTCACTCGACAAGGTTTTGCCCGAGCAGGTACTCGATATGTAGATATTCTTGATTCAATGGTAAAAAATGGACAGATAGATGTGCATCCAAAAAAGGGTAAAGAAGGTGGAGCATATTGCTGGGGAGGAAGTAATGTTCCTACATTGGTCATGCTCAACCACGTACCAAGTACAGATGCAGTGATGACACTTGCTCACGAAATGGGTCATGCTATTCATACAGAGCTTTCTAAAAAGCCACGGACTATGTATCAGCACTACACTACTTCAGTAGCAGAAGTTGCGAGTACATTCTTTGAAAACCTCGCGTTTGAAGAAGTGCTCAAAACGCTTTCAGATAAAGAAAAAATTGTTGCTTTGCACGACAGAATTCAGGATTATATCTCTACAGTATTCCGACAAATCGCATGTTTCAATTTCGAACTTAATCTTCACAAGCAAATTCGAGAAAAGGGCTCTTTGTCAAAAGAAGAAATCGCTCAATCGCACAACAAGCACATGCAGCAATACATTGGTCCTGTCATGAAGTTTAAGGAACTTGATGGATATATGTTTGCCCAGTGGTCACATATCCGACGATACTTCTATGTGTACTCATACGCATATGGAGCTCTTATCAGTCGAGCACTCTACAAAAAATATCAGGACGATCCTAAAAATATTGAAAAAGTAGATGCATTCATGGAAGCTGGAGCGACAATGTCACCTGAAGACATCTTCAAAAGTGTAGGCATCGACACAACAAAACCAGCATTCTTTGAAGAAGGTCTCAAATCAATAGAGGATGACATCAAAGAACTCGAAAAACTCGCAAAAAAGAATAAACTTATTTAGCTTGCAGGTCTGCACATAATAGTGCAATCACAAAAGTCATGAATAAAAGCCGAAATTTCTATGAAATCGGCTTTTATGCTATATTCTGAGTCATGAAATCTTCAGAAATTCGTAACAGATTCCTCTCATTTTTTGAGAAACGTGGTCACGCAATTATCCCAAGTGCCTCTCTCGTACCAGAGAACGATCCTACAGTGCTTTTCAATACTGCCGGTATGCAGCCTCTTGTGCCATACCTTCTCGGTGAACCTCATCCACAAGGTACTCGACTTGCAGACATTCAAAAGTGTATGCGAACAACCGACATTGAAGATATCGGTGACAACACGCATGCTACATTCTTTGAAATGCTTGGTAATTGGTCTCTCGGTGACTATTTCAAAAAAGACGCCATCACATGGAGTTACGAACTTCTCACATCGAAAGAAGAAGGTTTTGGACTTGATCCACAGCGACTCTATATCACTGTATTTGAAGGTGATCCTGCGAACAATGTTCCAAAAGATGAAGAATCTGCTTCTATTTGGCGAGAACTGTTCGAAAAGAACGGAGTAACAGGAGAACGAATCTATTTCCTCGGAGCTCACGCCAACTGGTGGCCTGCTGTAAAGAAAGGCGAAGACGGTTGGACAGGTCCAACTGGCCCATGTACTGAAATGTTTTATGACGTTACAGGCACTCTCAATAAGGGAATGACAAAAGATGAATTTATCGCTGCTGACGACAAGCAGCATGTTGTAGAAATCTGGAACGACGTATTCATGGAATTCAAAAAAGACAACGGAAAGATTGTTGAAACACTCAAGAGTAAAAACGTTGATACAGGTGCTGGTTTTGAACGAGTGACAATGGTACTTCAGGGCAAAACAAACATTTTTGATACAGATATCTTTTCACCTATCATCAACAAGATGGATGAATTCATTTCTGATGATGTTGTGAAAACACTCGGAGCTGATGAAGTCGTAAAAGCAAAACGAATCATCGCTGACCATACTCGAGCTGCTGTCATGCTCATTTCAGATGGGGTACTTCCATCAAACACAGATCAGGGATACATCCTTCGACGACTCCTCCGACGAGCTGTACGATATGCTGATACGCTCGGCTTCAAGCACGGATCACTCTTTTGGCTTGCAGATACTGTAGCGGACCTCTACAAAGACGTGTATTCAAACATTGCTCGTCAAAAAGAAACAATCAAAATTGCTATCGATAAAGAAGAACAGAAGTTCCGAAATACGCTTTCACACGGACTCAAAGAGTTTGAAAAAGCACTCAAGCAGACAGCAGACGCTGGCAAACCAGGCACACTTAGTGGCAAAGATGCGTTTGTTCTTTTTTCTACATACGGTTTTCCTATCGAAATGACTCGAGAAATGGCAAAAGAACGAAATGTAACTATCGACAACGCAGAATTTGAAGAAGAAATGAAGAAACATGTCGAACTCTCACGATCTGGAGCCGAAGCAAAGTTTAAGGGAGGCCTTGGAGACACAAGTGAAATGTCTGTTCGATATCATACAGCCACACACTTGCTCCACCAAGCACTTCGAGAAGTCCTCGGCGCTCATGTATCGCAAAAGGGAAGTAACATCACTCCTGAACGACTTCGATTCGACTTCGCACATCCAGCAAAAATGACAGATGAAGAAAAAGCAAAGGTTGAATCAATTGTAAATGAAAAGATTCAGGCTAAACTTCCTGTACAAGTAGTGAGTTTGTCAAAGGAAGAAGCTGAAAAGACAAGCGCACTTCACTTCTTTGGTGAAAAATACGCAGACACAGTTACTGTGTACTATATTGGTGACACAATGGACCTCGCGTTCTCAAAAGAATTCTGTGGCGGCCCTCACGTAAAGAACACATCGGAGCTTGGAACATTCAAAATTCAAAAAGAAGAAGCCGTGGCGCAAGGTGTTCGACGAATTAAAGCAGTTCTCAATTAATCTTTCTTTAAAGGTCTCGTAGCATCGTAGCGGTATACAAAAGAATAGTATAAAATAAGAGCATGAAGAAACGTGGTGCTCTTATTTTTTATGTTGGAAATGGTGTTGTGAAAGCTGCTGTAATACAGAAAGAAAAAGTCTCTCGACCACATGTTGCTGGTTTTGAACGACGTGAACTTCCTTACTTGGATACAACTGATCGGGCACAGCTAGAGTCTCGAGTGAACACAGAACTCAACGAGCTCTGCCTTGATATAAAAAAGAACATTCTCACTAAACCAGAATGCTCAAATATTGCTATTAAGGAAGCGATCGTTCTTTTTTCGTCTCCGTGGTATGTATCACAGACAAAAAACATCCATGTGACTCAAGAAAAGCCTTTTATCGTTACGCAGCAGCTTATAGATAATGCTATTTTGGATGCTTCGAGTGCTTATACAGGCAAGGGAAGCCGAGAGTTTAGAATAATTGAGCAAAAGCTTATCAAAGTAAGTCTCAACGGTTACCCGACACAGAGCCCAGAAAAAAAGAAGGCAACGATACTCGACCTCTCAGTCTTTTTAAGTTTTGCACGAGTTGCTTCTATTGACCAAATCAAGAGTACGATTGAAAAACACTTTCATCTCAGCGACATTAGCGTACATTCGCAATCGCTCGCATCGTTTTCTGTCATCCAGAAGATGTGGTCAGATCATCCAAACTATATTATTTCAGACGTAACATCAGAGATTACAGAACTTTTAATTGTTCGACAAAATGCACTTTCGGAAGCAGCTTCATTTCCAATGGGTAAACAGTATGTAGTACGAGAACTTACACGTATTCTCAATACAACAGGCGAAGTATCAAATTCACTTCTTGCCATGTATCAAGAAAAACGACTTGATATAAAACTTGTAGATAAAATAGAGAAGGCCATGGCCGAAATAAAGACAAATTGGCTTCAAAGTTTTACAAAAACTCTTGGCGATATGACTATAGGTACTGCATTACCGAGTAAATTTTACTTATTTTGTCCAAAAGACATTGTGTGGCTATTCAGTGACTTTATAAAAAGTGAGGAATATCAACAGTTTTCATTTTCAGAAGGCCAGTTTGAGGTATATGATGTAAAGGTAGCCGATCTTGCCGAACACTGTACATGGGAACCCTCAATCGAAAAAGACTTATCAATCACAATCGGTGCAGTATATAACTTTCATCTTTAGCATTTATGAGTCCAAAATATCAAGATATTATTCCTCCAAACAATCCCGAGCGACGGTCAATTCGAGATATTCCATTACCTGAACGAAAAAAGAGTTCAGTCCTAAGTACAAGTGGTGTAGATCATCCTCCAGCGCCAAAGAAGAAAACTTCTCATGCATCTCACGCTTTACATAGTCACACAAAGCAGCATGATGAAGATCAGAACATTTCAATTCCTATTCATCCAATGGATTCTTCAAATGAAGAACACTACCATCATGACCACGAGGCGCTTTCACACTCTAACGAATCTGAAATAGAGCCTGCTTTTTACCAGAGTGATGCTAGTTTTAGTGGGGGATCTCGTAAGCGACCGTTAGTTACATGGGCAATCGGTATTTTGGCTATTCTTCTTGTTGGCTATTTTGTCATCGGCCTCTTTACTCACGCTACAATCACTGTAGGTGGAAAAAATGAGCAGGTAGCACTCAATGGCGCGTCATTCACTCTCGCATCCTCTAATGACTCTACAGGTATCATGTATGACATTATTACGTTGAGCGCCGAAAGTTCTACAACAGCAAACGCTTCTGAAAAAATCACATCAACTCCGTCAGCATCAAGTACCTCATCTTCAAAGACACCCGAAACAGGAACAAAAGCCACAGGTAAAGTAATTATTTACAATAACTACAGTACTTCACCTCAAGAACTTATAGCTACAACACGACTCCAAACACCAGACGGTCTTATTTACCGACTAAATACAGGTGTAACAGTTCCAGGCAAGACAACAAAAGATGGCAAAACTGTTCCAGGAAGTGTTACTGCAACTATTACTGCCGATCAAGTTGGTGATAAATACAATTCAGGTCCAAAAGACTTCACCGTGCCTGGTCTTAAAGGAACAGAAAAATATACTAGTTTCTATGCACGATCAAATGGAGCACTTGCTGGTGGATCAATTACTACTGCTGCGCCAACAACAGTTGGAGCTTCGAGTAATGGCACAGTAGAGGACAGACTACGAGAAGATCTCAAAAATCAACTCGTAAACCAAATTACTGCTCAGCTTCCTGAAAACTTTGTGTATGTAAGTGACAGTATGATTGTGAGTTATACATCTCCAATAATTACTCCAGGAACTGATGGCCAATCTACAGTAGCAGAACGAGCTACAGCCACTGCTGTCATTATGGACAAAGCCAGTCTTATAAAACACATCTTGGTAGCAAATGCTGGCGGAGATGTTCCGTCTGAAGAAGAATCAAAAGTAACATATGATGCTGACCTTAGTAGCCTCTCAGTAGCATTCCCATCAGGGACTACAGCAGCAACACTCAAGGCCGGATCATCAAAGATCAGCCTCAACGGCAGTGTGACAATCAAACCTGTCTTTACAGCCGACAAGGTGGCTCGCGCAGTGAGTACATTATCAAAAGTACAGGCAATAGAAGCCATTCAAGGTATGGATAATGTAGAAACTGTAGACATTTCTATCACTCCTTTCTGGAAAAAGTCACTCCCAAGAGCCGATAAAATCACAGTTAAGCAGTAGACTTAGCAGTTAAATTGACCATTAGTCAAAAAACTGATATATTTATAGCAACCTATAACACCGAATGGATACACCAAAAGCAGGAAAATTATTACTTTCAGGAGTCGTTACAGAAGCGTTACCAAATGCTGAATTTCGAATTCAACTTGAAGGAGAAAGACAAGGAGAACTCATTTTGGGGTATCTCGGCGGGAAGATGAAGCTCAATAGAATCCGAGTGCTCATTGGGGATAGGGTAAGTATAGAGCAGGATATACACGGTGGAAAAGGCCGTATAATCCGTCGATTCTAAGCCAAAAATCACTAAAAAAGGTCTTTGGCCGATGCCACACAGCAAAAAGCCTTGTTTTGCTTTACTTTTCATAGCGGGTGTAGTATATTTACACCCACGTCTTTTTATACGTAATCATTTAACCTAGTCATGCGAGTAAAAGCTTCAGTAAAACCAAAGTGTAAAGATTGTAAAGTAGTCCGACGAAAGGGCTATGTATATATTGTTTGCAAGACAAATACTCGTCATAAACAGCGACAAGGGTAAGAAGAAAAATAATCACTAAATTACAATGCGAATCCTCGGTATCACAATTCCAGATGAAAAACGAATCGAAATGGGCCTTACAGCTCTTTACGGTATCGGACGATCAAGAGCTCATACTATTCTCGACAAAGCGGGCGTAGATTACGCTAAAAAATCTAAAGATCTTACAGCGGACGAAGAAAACAAGATCAAAACTATTGTTGAATCTTTTAAACTTGAAGCAGATCTTAAGCGAGAAGTTGGTGGAAACATCAAACGACTTAAAGATATCAAGGCGTACCGAGGCATGCGACATGCTCGACGACTTCCAGCTCGAGGTCAGCGAACAAAGACAAACGCTCGAACACTCAAGGGTCCAAAGAAGACTATGGGTTCAGGCCGAAAGAAGGAAACTAAAAAATAATAATTAACAAATAAACTCGAACGACCAATGGGTAAGAAACGAATTGTAAACAAAACAGGTGATGACCAGGGTGCTCCAAAAGCATCTTCTTCGTCTGCAAAAAGAAAACTCGATACAGCTGTACTTCGAGTTCAGTCTACCTACAACAACACTAAACTCATCCTTACTGATGCTAAGGGCAACGCTGTAGCTTGGGCTTCAAGTGGAAGTCTTGGCTTCAAGGGAGCAAAGAAAGGCACACCGTTCGCTGCTGCAAAAGTAGGCGAATCTCTTGCTGATAAAGCAATTGCAATGGGTGTGAAGGAAATTTCAGTGGTAGTGAAGGGTGTAGGGTCAGGACGAGAATCATCGATTCGATCGTTTATTACAAAAGGTATTTCGCTTGCATCTATCAAAGATGCAACACCTGTTCCACACAACGGTGTTAAGGCAAAGAAGCCACGACGAGTATAATAATTTAATTGTATATATATGAAACTAGGTCCAAAATACAAAATTGCACGACGACTCGGAGCTCCAATTTTTGAGAAAACACAAACTCAGAAGTTCAAAATGCGAGCTGGCGAAAAGTCTACAAAAAAGCCAATGACAAAGAGTGAGTTTGCTCGACAAATGATCGAAAAGCAAAAAGCTCGATTTACATATGGTATTTCAGAAAAGCAGTTCTCACGATACGTGAAGGACGTGATTGAATCAGGTTCACACACTCCAAGTCTCAAAGTATTCGAAGCTCTCGAAACTCGACTCGATAACGTAGTGTTCCGTTTGGGTCTCGCTTCTACACGACGATTTGCACGACAGATCGTATCTCACGGTCACATCACAGTGAACGGTCAAAAAGTTACTATCCCATCTTATGTAGTACGACCTGGCGATCAGCTTGCTGTTCGAGAAGGTAGTAAGACAAAGACTGTATTCAAAGAATTGGATGCAAAGATGAAAGACACTCAGACTCCAGTATGGTTGACATGGAACACTGACAAGAAACAAGCTTCTGTACTTCGATTGCCATCAATCGACGGTGTAGATTTGTTGTTCGATTTAGGAGCAGTACTTGAGTTTTATAAACGATAGTTTTTAATTTTTAAAGAAACACGTATGTCAGATACATCAATTGTTTTGCCATCAAAGCCTCGAGTTATTGAAGAAACTGAGACAAAAGGCCGATATGAAATCGACGGTCTTTATCCTGGATACGGTCACACTCTCGGAAACTCACTTCGACGAATCATTCTCTCATCTCTCCCTGGTGCAGCTATTACTAACGTAAAGATTACTGGTGTAAACCACGAATTCTCTACTATCGAAGGCGTTAAAGAAGACGTTATTGCGATTCTTCTTAATCTTAAGAAACTCCGATTCGGTGTTTCTACAGATGAAGCTCAGACACTTACTCTCAAGGTAAAAGGTGCAAAGAAAGTAACAGCTGGCGACATTACAGCTCCAGGTCAAGTTACTATCGCTAACCCAGAAGCTCACATTGCTACTATTACTGACAAAGATACTGAACTCGAAATGGAGATCACAGTAGAAAAGGGCATTGGATACGTTGCTAAAGAAATGCTCCAGAAAGAACGAGTAGACATCGGTACAATCACTATGGATGCTGCTTTTTCACCTATCCTCCAGGCCAACTACGATGTAGAACAGATGCGAGTTGGTGACCGAACAGACTTCAACAAGCTCCGAATGTTCATCCACACAGATGGTACAATCACACCTCGAGAAGCTTTTGAAAAGTCTATCGAAATCATGATCACTCAGCTTAAGGCTATTATTGGCTTCAAAGATACTGAAGCTGAACTCCTCCAGGCTTCTCACGAAGATCATGAACATACAGCTTCAATGGCTGAAACAAACAAAGAAGCACTCGATGACGTCCTCAAAACACGGATTGAGTCTCTTACTCTCTCACAGCGAACAATGAATGCACTCGTAAATGCAAACATTCGAAGTGTTGGGGGTCTTATTCGAAAGAAGGAGAAAGATATCCTCGACATCGAGGGTCTTGGCTCAAAAGGTCTCGAAGAAATCAAAGAAGTTCTCGAAACACTTGGCTTATCTCTAAAATCATAGTATCCTACTGAAACCGACATGCGACACCATAATGCAAACCGAAAACTAAAGCGAGAGCGAAATCAGCGACGAGCGTTGCTTCGATCTCTTGCACGAGAACTTTTCCTCCGAGGAAAGATTGTTACTACTGACGCTAAAGCGCGAGAAGTACGATCTTTTGCTGAAAAGCTTATCACTCTTACTAAGAATCAGACTCAGGCATCGACTCGAGTAGCTTCAGCACGAATGGGTAACAACCCAATTGTTGATAAGCTTGCTTCTACAATTGCTCCAAAATACATGGATCGAAATGGAGGTTATACTCGAATCATTAAGCTTCCACAGCGAAAAGCTGACGGTAGTAAGATGGCTGCGATTGAACTCGTATAAATAAGAAAAGAGATATGAAACACGTAATTGACGCAAAAAACAAAAAACTAGGACGAGTTGCATCTGAAGCTGCAAAGCTTCTTATGGGTAAGGATTCTCCTGAATTCGCAAAGAATGTCGCACCAGAAGTAGAGGTTGAAATCATCAACGCTTCTAAGCTTGAAATTTCTGAAAAGAAGAAGATTGATAAGTTTTACCGAACTCACACTGGGTACCCAGGTGGTCAGAAAGACGAAAAGCTTGGTGATCTTCTTGAACGACGAGGTATTGGAGAAGCTTTCAAACGAGCTATCTACGGTATGCTTCCAGCAAACAAGCTCCGAGCTCGAATGATGACAAAAATTACCATCACCGAATAATTATTACTATTTGATTACTATGGCTGAAAAAACAAATTACAACCAGGCAGTAGGACGACGAAAAACCGCAATTGCGCGAGTGCGTCTTACAGCTGCAAGTAAGCATTCTATCCTCGTAAACGGACGAGAGCTTGCTGACTATTTCAAAACAAAAGAACTTCAGAATACTGCTCTTGAAGCATTCAAGACAGCTGGTATCGAAGGCAAGTATGCAGTCTCAGCAAAGATCATCGGTGGTGGTATTGCTGGACAGGCTATTGCTCTCCGACATGCTATCTCACGAGCACTCCTCACAGTAGATCGAAACCTCCGAAGTCCACTTAAGAAGGCAGGTTTCCTCACACGAGATCAGCGATCAAAAGAACGACGAAAATTCGGTCTCAAGAAAGCTCGAAAGGCTCCACAGTGGTCAAAACGATAATCTTCATATCTCACAGATATCAACAAAGCACCCCACAAGGGTGTTTTTGTTTAGACTTGCAAAACTTCTTCGAAATGACTACAATTTCAGCACTATGACAGATGATCTCAACAAAAAGCCACAAGACAGTGAAGAACAAGGAGTTGAATTCGATATTTCTGAAGATACAGAAGCGACATCAGCTCACGATCAAGACATGGATGATGTTGTCGTAGATGAAGACGGCGAATCATCTCAAGCAGAAGTCATAAAAAAGCTCCGACTCCGTTTAAAACAAGCGGTAGACGAAAAGCAAACATATCTCACAAACTGGCAGCGAGACAAGGCTGAATTCGTAAATGCACGAAAACGAGATGAAGAATCAAAAGCTGATTATCTCAAGTTTGCTACACAAAAAGTTATAGAAGACATATTGCCCGTACTTGATAGTTTTGACATGGCTACGGCCAACACAGCCTCTTGGGAGAGTGTTTCTAAGGAGTGGCGGACAGGTATCGAAGGTATTTACGGACAACTTCAGTCAGTACTCAGTAGATATGAAGTTACATCATATACAAAAGTAGGCGACACGTTTGATCCAAACCTCCATCATTCAATTGCAGCAGTTCCTACAGATGACAAATCTGCAGATCACACTGTAGCTGAAGTCTTACAAAAGGGGTACAAAATCAAAGATAAAGTTCTCCGAGCTGCTCTTGTAAAGGTATTTGAGGCTTAACACATAGGGCAGGATAGACCGTTGACTGGTAAGGTCGGGATCATTAAAATACAGCACATACACGCTATGAATCTTATTAAGCACACAAATCAACGAACAGTCATTCACTTGTCACGACAGGGTGATGTTTTTTTGGCACGAATGATTGTACTCGGACTTCGATTCAACGGTTCATACACATCTCATGTTGTTGGTGTACAAATCCTTTCAGCAGACCAAGTTGAAGATCTTAAACTCAAAGCTCAGGCACTCAGTGCATATGGTGTACTTCTCGTAGATGCTACGGTAGAGCAAGACACATTTGTAGCACTTCCATTTTCTGTATACAGTCTCAACGCAGCCACACCAGTTCTTGAATCAGCACGACTTACAAGAGTTGTTGTTTCTCCTTATTTTTCAAAAATCAGTCTTCAAGAATCATTCTTTGCATCTCAATTGACCCGAGGTCCCAATACTAAATAAATTTCATATATTTCTTATTTAAATATAAGAATATAGTTATTATTTATTTAATTTATATTTAAGCTCTATGGCTAAAATTATTGGTATCGACTTAGGAACAACAAACTCAGCGGTTGCGATTATGGAAGTAGGGGAACCACGAATTCTTGAAAACACAGAGGGCGTGCGAACTACTCCATCTATCGTTGCACAATCAAAAACAGGTGAACGACTTGTTGGTCTTCTTGCGAAGCGACAAGCGGTTACAAACCCAAAGAACACAGTCTTTGGTATTAAGCGATTTATTGGACACAATTATGACGAAGGAGCAGTACAAAAAGATAAATCTTCTGTTCCATTCGAAATTAACAAAGCAGACAATGGCGGTGTAAAAGTAAAAATCGGCGACAAAGATTATTCTCCAGAAGAAATCTCAGCAATGATTCTTACCAAGCTCAAGAATGATGCAGAAGCAAAGCTCGGAGAAAAAGTAACAGAAGCTATCATTACTGTACCAGCCTACTTCAACGATGCCCAGCGACAGGCCACAAAAGACGCCGGCAAAATTGCAGGTCTTGATGTAAAACGAATCATCAACGAACCAACTGCTGCTGCTCTTGCCTATGGATTCAACAAAAAGAAGGATGAAAAGATTGCTGTATTCGACTTCGGAGGCGGTACATTCGACATCTCAATTCTCGAAGTAGGTGCTGATATCGTAGAAGTAAAAGCGACAGACGGTGACGCTCACCTTGGAGGTAAAGACATCGACCAGAAAATCCTCAACTGGATTGCTGATGAATTCAAAAAAGATTCAGGTATCGACGTACGAGGCGATGCACTCGCTCTTCAGCGACTCGACGAAGCTGCTGAAAAAGCAAAGATTGAGCTCTCTACAGCAACTGAAACTGAAATCAACATCCCATTCATTACTTCAGATGCAAACGGTCCAAAGCACCTCGTAATGAAAATGACTCGAGCAAAACTCGAAGAACTCACAGACGAGTTTATCGAACGAGCTATGCAGATCACAAAGCGAGCTATCGAAGCTTCACCATTCAAGATCAACGAAATTGAAGAAGTGATTCTCGTGGGAGGTCAGACTCGAATGCCAAAAATGCAGCAAGCTGTAAAAGAACTCTTCGGCCGAGAACCTAACAAATCAATCAACCCAGACGAAGTAGTAGCCCTCGGTGCTGCTATTCAAGGAGGTATTATCGCTGGAGATGTAAAAGATATTCTTCTCCTCGACGTTATTCCACTTTCACTTGGTATTGAAACTCAGGGAGGTGTATCAACAAAACTTGTCGATAAGAACTCAACAATTCCAACATCACGATCACAAGTATTTTCTACAGCTGCAGACAACCAGACATCAGTAGAAATTCATATTGTGCAGGGTGAACGAGCAATGGCAAAAGACAACAAGTCCCTTGGACGATTCATCCTTGATGGTATTCCACCAGCTCCACGAGGTATGCCACAAGTTGAAGTAACATTCGACGTAGATGCCAACGGTATTCTTCAGGTAAAAGCAAAAGATAAGGCTTCAAACAAAGAACAGTCTATCCGAATCGAAGCAAGTTCAGGTCTTACACCAGAAGATATCGAAAAGATGAAGAAAGATGCTGAAATGCACAATGCAGAAGATCAGAAGAAGAAAGATGAAGTAGAAGTTCGAAATACATCTGAACAAATGATCTACACAGCTGAAAAAGCCTTGAAAGATAATAAAGATAAAGTATCGGCAGATGTCGTATCAGCAGTAGAGACAAAAGTTGCTGCTGCAAAGACTGCAAAAGATGGTACAGATATCGAAGCAATCAAAAAGACAACAGAAGAACTTTCTTCAGAACTCTCAAAGATTGGCGAAGCTCTCCAGAAAAATGCTAATGCTGGAGCAGCCGGAGCAAATCCTACGGGCGACCAAGCTCAAGCATCAGGTGATGCAGGAGCACAAGGTGCAGAAGGAAATGTTCGGGACGCTGAAACAAAATAAGCGTATCTGAACAGAAGCAGCCCCGGACACGTAAGTGCCGGGGCTGTTTCTATGAGTAGCGAATGGATCGCAAAGCGACGAAGCGCGGTTCTCAATTGGATACCATCGCATACATCGCACGCTCGGGGTCATCACTCCGATTTCTCGGACGTGGAGGCGGAGCTGGCTTTGACTCGGTGGGAGGTTTGACCTCCTCAGAGGCAGGAGACTTCTTCATCTTTTGCGGAGGCTTTTTGTGAGCCTTTACCGGTTCAGCTTCTGGTTGAAGCGGATCGCGAATATCCAGCGGGCCATCTTTGACTTCGGGCAAGTCAGCTTCAAGCAACAGAATGCTCTTGCTGAAGGCATTGGCCTTGCTCGGGCCCTCGCTGATAGACGAGAGGTTGTGAGGGATGTCCAACACGCACGTGGCGGCTGGCTTTGGCTGCTGAATGCTTGAGCACCCAGTGAGTGAGGTGACAATGCTGCCACCGAGCACGAGTAACAAACGGAGACTTTTCATGGGTTGTGTGAAGTGTCGAGTTGCGGTTGAGATCCTTTCTTACTCATAGGAGTCAGTAAGGATGAGCAAGCTGGCTATGCCGGCCTATTCATCCTTACCGACCAACGTTAAAGATCACCTTTGAATTTAATCATACAATAATAATGGCATACGTCAATTCAATGAGAATTCCGTTAATGCTATACTAATGCAACTATATATGGGAAAAGATTACTACAAATCACTCGGCGTTTCTAAGAACGCATCAAAAGACGAAATCAAAAAAGCATTTCGAAAGCTTGCTCACGAATACCATCCAGACAAGGGAACAGGTAATGAAGCAAAGTTTAAAGAAATAAACGAAGCTTACAGTGTGCTTTCTGATGACACAAAACGATCTCAATACGATCAGTTTGGTAGCAATGCCTTCAACGGAGGCGGTGGGTACGGAGCACAAGGCGGCGCTGGATTCGAAGGATTCGATTTCTCAAACTTTGGTGGTTTCGGACAAGGAGGCTTTGGTCAAGGAGAAAATATGGAATTCGACCTCGGAGATATCTTCGGTGGCATTTTCGGTGGTGGTGGAAACAAAAAGAAAGCTCGGAAAGGAGCTGACATCGCAGTAGATACTGAAGTCACATTCAAGGAGTCAGTATTTGGTACTGACAAAAAGATTTTTGTTACAAAAACATCTCTTTGTGATCATTGCAAAGGTTCTCGAGCTGAACCTGGTACAGATTTCAAGAACTGTTCTACCTGTGGCGGTGCTGGCCAAGTAAATGAAACACGCCGATCTATTTTTGGTAACTTTTCAAGCACACGTTCTTGTACAGATTGCGCTGGTACAGGAAAAATTCCTAAAGAAAAGTGTAAAGTATGCAAAGGGCAGGGTACAACTCAAAAGAAAGAAGAGTTTGTTATCGTTATCCCACCCGGTATCAATGACGGTGAAATGCTCCGTCTCACAGGTGCGGGAGAAGCTCTCATTGGCGGAACTGCCGGTGACTTATATATCCGAGTTCATGTAAAACCTGATTCTCATTTTAAAAAAGAAGGCTACAACGTTCTCATGCCACTTGAGCTCAAACTGTCAGATGCACTTCTTGGAGGTGATCGAACAATCGCAACAGTAGAAGGCGATCTTATAATTACAATTCCTGCTGGAATTACTCATGGAGAAATGCTTCGAGTGCGAGGAAAAGGCGTTGTACAAGATATCAAACACAAAGACCGACGAGGAGATCTCATCATCACAGTGACAATTGATATTCCAAAAAAATTATCTAAAAAAGCAAAACAGTTGATAGAGGAATTGAAGAACGAAGGCATTTAGGTATATAATAAGTTACTCATAAAATAAAGTAGTAACTTTTCATGTTCAATATTGCACTTTTTGCGGTCATTGCTTGCTTATCACTCCTTGCGTACTATCGTGGTACCAGCATTCTATTTTGTCTCATCTCAAGTTTCTATCCTGCAATTGTTATCTATAAAGCGTTTCCCTATACAGAAAATTTCATTTTCTTTAAGAAAACTTCAAGCGAAGTGTTTCTTTCTCATGCCGCACTTTTTGTTTTAATTTTTATTGGGATTTACTTCATTATGAGAAGAATCACACATGCAGATGCAATCATGGGTGGGGTATCAGGTGTTCTAGATGCAGTACTTCTTGCTGTTTCAATTACAGCTCTTACACTTGTGCTTTCACTTCACATTCTTCCATCACGAGATATCTACAATCTTTCAGGAACAATTGAGAAATTCTTTAGATCAGATATGGGATACTTCTTATCGCTCCTCCTACCACTTGGAGTAATGTTCCATATTTCTAAACGAACATTCTAAAAAGCCTTTACCTAGCCATTCATACTACTATTGTCTAAAACACAAAACTGTAGTATAATATATTTACTGTATGACTCCTGTTTCACCCTTACAACCTCAGCAAGAACCCAAAAAAGTACTCGCAACAGATGCAGCTTTGCAATCATCTGCCTATATTCCACGCGATCATGCGCCTTCACAAATAGCTGAATTCTTTGCGCATATCTATAACACAGCAGCACGCTACTCACTCTACCTGAGTCAATTTATCGCTTGGGTACTTTGTTCAATCCTTTTCCGGGCAATGTATACTCTCGACATCAAGGGGAAAGAAAAAATCGCATCACTCACTGCGCCGCTTATCATCGTTTCAAATCACATCAATTTCTATGATGGGTTTATTATCCGTGTAGCACTTGGCGCGTTCCCACAAAAAATTATGCCACTTCGATTTATGGCAGTCCTCCGATTTAGTAAAGGATTTCTCAATGTACTCACATGGACAGGAATTATTCCACTTGTGTATTTTTTACTTGGTGTATTCGTTATCCGACAAGGGCAGGGCATTGATAAAAACTTAGAAAAAGCTCAGGAAGTTATTGGTCTTCATCACACAGTCGTAATGTATCCAGAAGGTAAGATGATTTACGACGATACTATCGGTCAATTCAAAAAAGGGGCAGCAGCTCTTGCACTTAAGACTGGCGCTCAGATTCTTCCTCTTTCGATTCGACGAATCAAAGAAACTGGCAAGCGAGTACGCATGAGAATAAACATTGGTGATGCACTCACGCTCTCCCCAGACACTACATATGAAACGGGTACTGAGTTGCTGTATAATGTTGTAGGCTCACTTCACGCTCAAAAGTAATCAGCCGCTATTTACCGAGCCTAATTTTCAATATGAATTCAGATAGTAAATTTATTGCTTTCACATACTTTGTTCTCAGAGCTATTTTGAGACCAATTATTAAGACAATTTGGATAAAAAAAACTACAGGTATCCAGCATATTCCTACAAAAGGACCTGCCATTATCGCTTTCAATCACCAAAGTTTCTTCGACTTCCTTTGTTTTAGTGTGGTTGCCCCACGAAATGTTCATTTTCTTTCAGCTGAAAAATTCTTCTATCATAAATTATGGAAACATCTTATGAAATTTACAGGTCAGATAAAAGTAGAACGACATGTACATGACAAAAGTGATGTTCATGAAAGTGTACGAAAGCATCTCGCTAAGGGCATGCTTGTCGGTATCTTTCCTGAAGGTACTCGGTCACCTCATGAGCATGAGATGCTCAAGGCTTTTACAGGAGTAGGGAAGTTTACGCTCGAGCATAGAGTGCCGGTTATTCCTGTTGGAATCAAAGGCACATATGCAGTGCTCTCAAACGGAACTCCCAAGCTGCAGTATAATAAAGTAGTAGAAATTCATGTTGGTGAACCATTGCACTTTTCTGATCACCACGGTAAGCACACGGACAAGCAAATCTGTCAGCTTGTAACTGAAAAAGTTATGAAAAAGATTGAAGTGCTTTCAGGTAAAACATACCCACATTATGAACTCAACCATGATGAACAATAAAAAATTAGCTATTGTAGACGTTGACGGCACATTGATTCGAGGCCAAAGCCAACAACATCTTATCAAATTTCTTCTTAAAAAAGGTCTTATCGGCCGATGGTTTTTCTTCCGACTCAATCTCTGGTTTGTGTGCTACAAACTAGGCCTCGTTCACGATATTCGAACCGTACTCGAATATGCACTTTCATATTTCAAAGATAAGGATTCTCAAACGATTGACCAAGTGCTCGACGCTTTTATCGCCACATCTATTAAGCCTCGTATTTATCCAAAGTCTCACGATCTCATCAAGCAACTCAAAGCTGATGGCTACTATGTACTGCTTCTCTCGGGCGCTATTGAACCAATTATTTCTCGAGTATCTACTATCTTCCAAGCTGATGCATACGTGTGCACACGAGTAGAAGTACTTGAAGGGAAATATACTGGTAAACTCGCAAACGAAGTTGTATATGGAGAAAATAAAGTTGATATGCTCAAGAAGTTTATTGAAGAGCATGGGTTTGATATCAAGCAAACACGTGCATATGCAGATCATTTAAGTGACATTCCACTTCTTCTCAAAGTATCTGAACCTTTTGCTGCTAATCCATCAACAGCAATGAAAAAAATTGCTGAAATGAATAATATTCCTGTGATATACTTGTAGGAAATGAATCTCTTCGGAATTTCCAGTCTCATACTTTCTTTAAGTAGTATTGCATTCAGTTTTCTTGTCTATCGAATTGATAGAGCAAGTAAGGTAAATAGAGCATGGTTTTTTACATCTATTTCATTCTCTGTATGGGCACTTGGTTTATATGGCGTGACATCAACACACGACCAGCAAGTAGCACTTACGTGGCAGTACATTCTTGATATTGCAGCTATCTTTTTGCCTGCGCTTTATTTTATTTTTATTTCAGAACTTGTTCAGTATAAAAATAATGGCCTGCGAAACCTAGCAATATTTTCAGCGTTTGCAATGTCTGTATTTAGTGT
Organism: Candidatus Parcubacteria bacterium; assembly: GCA_039795775.1. Taxonomy (GTDB): domain Bacteria; phylum Patescibacteriota; class Minisyncoccia; order Phycocordibacterales; family CAIZLB01; genus JBDKLC01. The sequence goes on along the minus strand of JBDKLC010000005.1, from coordinate 295,526 downwards.
TACACCATATTTCAAACAAGGTGTTATCGCAAAGTATGACTTCTTTTGGGTAAACCCAGGTGAATTCTATGTTGTATTCCTCGCATACTATGTATGTTATGCAATTATTACGCTCCTTATCCTTTTGCGAGAGCTTCAAAAGAACGAACCTGGTTCTGTTATTCGAGGCCAGATTCGAAACACGCTCCTCGGTGGGTTGATGGGATATGTCGGAGGGGTTTCAAACTTTTTCCCTCAATTTTTTAATGTATATCCATTTGGAAACTACTTAGTGATTTTGTTCATCGTATTCATGGTGTACGGAGTACTTCGATACAAACTGCTTAGTACAAAAGTTATTTCAGCGCAGCTCTTTTCATCTGCGCTCGTTTTGGTATTCCTCTTCAACCTTCTCAGTACTACAACTATCGAACAGTGGCTCATCAACTTCTTCATGTTTATATTGGTGATCTTCTTCAGTGTCCTTCTCGTAAATAGTGTAAACAGAGAGGTAAAGACTCGTCAAAAGATAGAAAAACTTGCTGAAGATCTTTCAACAGCTAACGACCGTCTCAAAGAGCTCGATCAACAGAAATCGGAATTCGTATCACTTGCTAGTCATCAACTTCGAGGCCCGCTCACTGCGGTAAAAGGATATGCTTCGATGATTATTGAGGGAGACTTTGGAAATATGGATGAAGGAGTAAAAGGGGCAATTGAAAAGATGTATAAATCAACTCAGGACCTTGTTGTACTTGTAAACGATTATTTAGACGTATCTCGAATTGAACAAGGTAGAATGCAATACGATTTTACAACATTTGATATGAAGGACCTTGTAGCTCAAGTCGTAGTCGAGCTCAAACCAAACATTGAGAAAGCAAACCTCACACTTGATTTTGATGTCGATACGAACCAGAAATTTATGATCAATGCTGATATGGGTAAGATCAAGCAAGTAATCGGTAACTTTATTGATAACTCAATTAAATACACACCTAAAGGTGCTATTCATGTGTGGCTTTCAAAAACAAATGTCGGCAACCCGACACAAAAAGCAAAGGCACTTATTACTATCTCTGATACTGGCGTGGGTATTGCTCCTGAAGTATTACCAAAACTTTTTGAAAAGTTTACTCGTGCTCCTGATGCGTCAAAGACAAACATTCTCGGTACAGGTCTTGGATTGTATGTAGCAAAGAAGATGGTAGAAGCACACCACGGACGAGTATGGGCAGAATCAGCCGGCCAAAATAAAGGTTCAAGCTTCTTTATCGAACTCGATCTCGCTGAGTAATCAACTCTACAATTCAAAAGTCGTTAAACAAAAAAGACCTACTGGCCGAAGCTTTGCAGCTCCGGTGTTCGGTCTTTGTTTTTGGTTATTGTTTGTTGGTTATTTTATATTGCGATACTGAGCGAAGCACATGGCTCCGACAATAAGCACCACAATACCCAATATGATTTGGGACGTGCATACTCCGGCGCTCTCAACGAGCACGCCAAAGCCCCACATGGCGAACACCTGAATAGTGCTTGTGATGCACGACCGGATTGATAGCCCAGTCGAGCGACTTTCAGATGAAAGGTGTTTGTTTGTGTAGTCATCAACAAAAGGCACAATAATGCCTCGCGTCAGATTTGGAAGTAGGACTAAACATGCACCCATCCATGTTGGGAACATTCCCATGAGGATAAGAGGCACACCAATAAGCACAATCATCAATACGATGGAATTTTTTTCTTGAAGGTAATCTTCAATCTCTTTTGCGTAGCGTGAAGTAAACCACGCCGTCACATTAAGAAAAAAGAAAATGACTCCAACATACTTCACATCCAACCCGACAATTTTGAAATACGGATTGTATGTAAAGAACCACAGTTTTGATGACACACCAATGAGTGCAGTGAATCCAATAATCCACCGCAACGCTTTTGATCGAAAGACAATTCCAAATGCCTTTTTTATCAGATCAATTTGTCCACTCATTGTATACGCATGTGCAGCGCTGTATTCGTGCCTCGGCTCAATGAAGAAAAAGGACACGATGAGTGGAATGATGAGGAAGGGAATACCCACAAGAAGTGGAAGGCGGAGATGTATATCAGCCAAGTATCCCGACAGAAGAGAGCAAAACGCGACGAGCAGCAGTCTGCTGCCGAAGTTTCTACCCTTGATTTGCTTATTCATATGTTCCATTCCACCCTCTTTGAGAGTTTCGTAGAGGAGGGAGCTATCAGCCCCGGATTGAAATGAGAAGCCAATTGCCCAAAGGATATTGGCCATCCATCCCATGAAGGGATTGTGCATGAATGCAAATGTCAGTGCGCTAAGAAATAGAAAGCACTGACCAATACAAATTGTCTTTTTCCTTCCAAGCATGTCAGCAATTGATCCTGTTGGGACTTCAAACACGATGATAAGGACAACGACAACTGACTCGCAGATATACACCTCTTTAAGAGACATGTGTGCAAGGTCGTTGAGTGTGAGAATGAGAATTGGTCCCCAAAAAAGTGGTTCCCCAAAAAGGGAAAATACTTTATAGAGCCAAATGTTACGTTGGATTTGATGTTGGTTCATAGTTCAGAGTATGCAGTTGTAATGTACTAGGTTTGTTTTGCTTCATACGCAGAAGCGGGCGGCAAATAAATGCACAAAGAAAAATCTCGGCTTTTATTCAGCCGAGATGCTTCAATTGGGAGTTATATACGAGAGATTACGCAGTATGCGTAGTAAAAGTATGAGAATATCCAATACAAGATTCGCGGCTAAATAAAAGGCAATGAGAATAGACCCCGGCCTTAATAGGTGAGGTGAATCGCCAGTTATTTAGTTTTGAATGCATGTGTTGCATGGGTATCAAAATAACACAGGTATTAAATATGTCAAATTATATAATGTTAATTCCGATTTTGCGCTCTCAGCAAGGACGTGGTATCGTATACACAGGCCAGTTCCACGGAACGTCGTAAGGAGAAGATTTTCTAAGCCTCTAGGGTTATGCCTAGGTCCTGAGTACTGGGTATCCAGGACATTACAGAAGGGGGGTGAACATTATCAAACCACATACACACGGGCTCTCAGAGAGCCCTCCAGCAGCGTTCGCACAGAACGCATCCAAGGTCTGCAACCCGTCGGGTTTTGCAGCATTTTCACTCAGCGCCATCGTGGCGCGTGAGGCGTAGTCCCTGAGGTCGTCAACTAGCACAACTCGAGTCAAAGCCTGTAGGCTCGACACCCAAATTCCCACGGCACTCGTCGTGGAGGCGAATGCCTTTGAATGTAAGTGAATACCAATCAGGTATTGGAGGACACACGTCTCGCACGTGCGGTCCTCCTCTTTTTTTATATTTTCTTTAATTTTTGCTCATTTTCTGCTACCATTTAGTCAACACATCTATTTATGAAAAAAACGATTCTTTCAGGAGTAAAACCATCAGGACAGGCGCATCTCGGTAACTATTTTGGAGCAATGAAGCAATTCGTTGACCTTCAAGACCACTATACGGGTTATTTTATGATCGCTGATCTTCATGCGCTCAACACTGTGCAAGATGCAAAAGAGATGGCAGAAAACACCCTCAATCTCGCAATAGACTATTTGGCCATCGGCCTCGATCCTCAAAAGTCAGTTATCTTTAAGCAGTCTGATGTACCTGCACACACAGAGCTCACATGGATCTTGAATACAATCGTAACAATGCCGTATCTCTCACGAGCACATGCCTTCAAAGATGCTGAAGCAAAAAACAAAGAAGTAAATGTTGGCACATTCGACTATCCGATTCTCATGGCTGCTGATATTTTGCTCTATGACACCGACCTCGTACCAGTAGGGAAAGATCAGAAGCAGCATGTTGAAATCGCTCGAGATATTGCTGAAAAGTTCAACCGTATTTACGGACAAAACGGAGACACATTCAAGCTCCCTCAAGAACTCATCAAAGAAGAAACTCAAACAACGCCTGGCATCGACGGTCAAAAGATGAGTAAGAGTTACAAGAACTATATTCCTTTATTTGCAGAAGACGACGAAATTCAGAAACTTGTGATGAGTATTGTGACTGATTCATCAGGAGGGCTTCCTGTAAACGTATATGCAATTCACCAGCTTTTCCGATCTGAAGATGAGCTCAAGAAAATATATGCAGAACATGAAGGAAAATATAAAGTGTTGAAAGAATTGCTCGCGGAAGACATAAAAGCGTTCATTCGACCACTTCGAGAACGTCGAAAGGCTATCGCTGCAGACAAAAAAGCTGTTTTGCGAATATTGAAGGAGGGAGGCGAACGAGCTCGTGCTCAGGCTGATATGCGACTTGCTGTTGCAAAGAAGAATGTTGGATTGACTATCGAAGAGTAGGGCTAATCCGTTTTCACAGTAGATACAATAAAGTAAATACATACGCAGACGTCCAAGTAAAAAGTAGGAATTATTCCTACTTTTTACTTGTATGCAAAAGGCATATATATGATATGTATAGATTCTCTCATATGAGATGATATAATTTAACAACTATGGAACCAACAACAAACCAGTCAGCCCAGCTTGAAGCACGACTTCAGCAACTTGAACAAAAGATCGATGCAGTCTACAAATCAGCAGAAACCACGCGAAAGATCCTCTTATGGACTGGAATCATCACTGTAGCGGCAATCGTCCTCCCACTTATAGGTCTCGTTTTTGCCATTCCATCATTCCTCAAACAGTTCGCTGATATTCAGAGTCTTGGCCTTTAATTTCACATGAAGAAATTTTTCACATCAACGCTAGATTTCACTCGAAACCTCTACGCATCACTCAAACTCAACTTTAAAGCTGCACCTGGCTTTACGTTTCTTATTGTTGGCATAGTAATCATTACGGCATCTATTCCGTTTGGAACATCAAAGGTTGCCGCAACAATTATCGACACACTTATTGCCACCATTCAAACTGGTGTAAGTTCAGGCAACACTGTTCTCTTTTACGCAGCACTCTGGGCTATCATGGATGGGCTTGGTGGTGTAGTAGGAGGATTCCGTTCATTTGCTGGCTATCGACAAGGATATCTAGTAAAGACAAAACTTGAGTTTGATGTATTACAAAAACTAACAGAACTCGACAAAGGGCGATACGAAAACCCAGATTTTCAAAACCTTCTTCAGCGAGTGTTTGGTACAAGAGGGCAGTGGCCACTCCAAGAACTCGGTATCAATTTCCTTACAAGAACATTGTGGGATGTTGTCGAAGTAGTTATCGCTACGCTTATTATCGGTTTCTTCGATTGGAGAATTTTGGCACTTATCGTGGCGACATCTATTCCGCGATTTATCACGGACCTCAAACTCAGCCAAAAGAGTTATGACATCTGGAACAAAGAAGAAGGGGAAGAGCAACGCCGATACTACAACTATCGAAGTCACATTCGAGATTTCAAAGTGGGCGTTACAGAACTTCGATCGTATCAAGCATCAAAAAAGTTTCTTGGACTTATCAAATCTATTTACGATAGTACAAACAGCGATCTCGTAAAAAATGAAAAGAGACGACTCTGGCTCACGCTCATTGTAGAGCTTATCGCTATGGCTGGCTTTGGTATTTCAATTTACTTTGTTATCAACGGAGTTGTTTCAGCGGGACTTGCTATCGGTCAAATGACATTCATCGTTGCATCTATCTCACGACTCGGCGGATCAATTTCTGATCTCTTGTACAGTATTTCTAGTATGTTTGATACAAACAGATATATCAAAGATATTCTAGCATTCCTCAATACAAAACCTCTCGTCACAACACCAAACCCTGTTCAGTTTCAGCTTTTTGAAACGCCACCAACAATTACATTTGAGAATGTTTCATTTGCGTACCCAGGTACAACAACTCAAATTCTCAAGAACCTCAGCTTCACCATCGAACCAGGACAAAAGATCGGCTTGGTGGGAAACAATGGCGCTGGTAAATCTACATTTATAAAACTTTTATGTAGAATTTATGATCCTTCTGAAGGTCGTATCTTAGTAAACGGCGTAGACCTCAAAAATATTGACCCACTTGTGTGGCAATCATATCTCTCTGTTCTTATGCAAGACTTCGCTTCGTATGAGTTTACTGTAAAAGAATCTATCGCAATCAGTCAGCCTGAAGCACCGTACGATCATGAACGAATGCTCTGGAGTGCAAAGGTCAGTCAAGCACGAGAGTTTATTGAGCAATGGGAAAAGAAGTATGACGAACAACTCGGTGTTGAATTCAAGGGTAAAGAACCATCAAAAGGCCAGCGACAAAAGCTTGCACTCGCGCGAACATTCTATCGAAAAGCTCCAATCATGCTTCTTGATGAACCGACGGCTGCAGTAGACGCAGAATCAGAAATCGAAATCTTCAAAGAGCTCGATGCTATGCCAAAAAACATTACCGGTATTTTCATCTCACATGAATTTTCAACAATTCGTCGTGCTGATAGAATTCTAGTGATGGTGCAAGGAGCACTCACTGAAGACGGTACTCACGAAGAACTCGTTGCGAAGCAAGGCACATACGCTCGACTTTATGCAGAGCAAGTAAAATCATTGGTCGCAGAAAAATAAGTTGCACTCATTTGACAGTCGATCGAATCAAGAACAACATTCAATCATGAGACTTCCACGCCACTACAAATTAACAAGATACAAAGACACTGTAGACAAAGGTGTGCGATACGATATTCATTACAACGGCAACAATATTGCGTATGCTCTTGTGTATCCTTTTCGGTCGGAGAAGCGCCGCCAGATTGCGGCAAGCGAGCGCCAAGGTCTTCAAAAAGTTAACGGTCCGTGGTTAGAGGGTATAGTGGTGGCGCCTGAACACCAAGGAAAAGGACTTGCCCAGTATCTCCTCAAAAAAGTTGAGCAAGCGGCCCCAAACCAAGTTATACAGCTTTTAGCACGACCTTATAAGGGTAAAGGACTCTCACAAAAAGAGCTCTTTCGCTTCTATGGAGAACGAGGCTATAAAGCGTACGATGGTATGAAAATGATGAAACGGTTATAGCCGGGTGGAATATACAGACAGTCATTAGTACTATGGCACATATCACTCACAACATATATGAAATTTATTAAAACTTTTTCTCAATTAAATAAACATGATGCTGCTGTTGCAGGCGGTAAAGGTGCATCTCTCGGAGAAATGACACAAGCAGGTATTCCAGTACCGCCTGGCTTTGTTATTCTTGCTTCGACATTCGATCATGTTATTGAAAGCACAGATATTGCAGATTCAATTGAAGAAATTCTAAAGAGTGTAGATAGTACCAACACGGCCAGTATAGATGATGCGTCAAACAAAATTCAAAAACTCATTGTAGCAACACCTGTACCTGCTGATATTCAAACAGAAATCCTGCAAGCGTTTGATACTCTTGGCGCTTCCTATGTTGCCGTTCGTTCATCAGCTACAGCAGAAGATGGTGCTGATCACGCCTGGGCAGGCCAACTCGAGTCGTATTTGAATACAACAGTTAACAACCTCATTGATCATGTTCAACTGTGCTGGGCATCTCTTTTCACATCTCGTGCAATCTTTTATCGAATCGAAAAAGGACTTTCTGCAACAAAGATTTCCGTTGCTGTAGTGATTCAAAAGATGATCGACTCAGAATATTCCGGAATAGCTTTTTCAGTACATCCAGTGACAGAGAATCGCAATGAACTGATCATTGAAGCAGGCTTTGGACTAGGCGAAGCAATTGTATCTGGTGCGATTACACCTGACTCATATGTCGTACAAAAAGAACCTCGCCGTATCATAGATACGTTTGTAGCATCACAAGCAAAAGGCCTCTATCGCTCAGAATCTGGGGGCAATGAATGGAAAAACATAGATGAGAAAGGAAAGACACAAGTACTCTCTGAGGCTCTTATACTCGAGCTGGCACAAATTATCATAAACATTGAACAGCACTATGGCTTTCCTTGTGACATTGAATGGGCATTTGAGAAAGAGATGTTGTACATCGTACAAAGTCGACCAATTACAACACTTTCTGATAAAGCTACACCTTCAGAAAAAGTACTTACTAAATTACCTGACACGAAAACACCTGATGAGTGGATTAAAGATAGATTTTTTAATGCATTTCTAATCGAAGAAAGTTTAGTACTTTTATTAAGAAACAAATTCTTTTTACAAGAACTTGGAACAACCTATAAAAATACAATTACTGTAAAAGGTGTTGGTGATTTTTTGCTTAAATCTGAAGAAGATGCAATGGTTGCCGCTAGATCAAAAAGACTTGCACCTGCCTTTGATTTCATTACAAAAGTTAATAATCTTGAAGAAAAGATTCATTCAGAAGTTGCGAGAGAAGATCTAAGAACACCTTCGGACTATTATCATATCTTTGAGCTAATGAGTGAGCATTTAGCATACTATGGCTTGGCTAAAGATGAAGCGAATTTAATCTTTACAAACAACAACTCCTCAAAAAAAGATAAAGACTATATTGAAAAGTGGAGAAACAATAAAGAACGCTGGGATTCACACGATAAACTTTGGGAAAAAGTTGCTCAGCAAACAAACACACCGATTGAGACTATTCACGTTATGCTCATAGATGAAGTTATGAAACTCATTTCAGGCGAGAAAATTGATCTACTTGAAATAAACAAACGGAGAAATACTACATGGAGTTTAGTTGAAAAAGATGGAGTCGTATGTATACATTTAGGTGATAAAAGTCCGTCAATAAACACTGATACATCAATAAAAGTTCTTGAAGGTGACATAGCCTTTTTTGCTAACGATATAGTACGGGGTATAGCTGGGGAGGATATTCTTGTAGTTAAAAAAACACACCCTGGTATGATTGATGAAATAAAAAAAGCAAAGGCTATTATCACTGACGAAGGCGGAATACTTTCTCACGCGGCAATTACAGCAAGAGAGTTTAAAATACCATGTATTATTGGCACAAAGATTGGTACTGAAATTATCAAAGTCGGTGATAGAGTTGAAATTAAAACTATAGACGCAAAAAAAGGCAGTATTACTATACTTTCCTAAGTGTCTTAAATGTGTTACTCTCTTACACATAGCGCATATGTATCCAGGAAAATAAACAACTAAAGCCGACCAACACTCCACGGCTTTTACTCTGCAACTCTTTTTACAAGGGTTATTTACTTTTGTTTATTTACACAACTATACAAACACATGAATCAAAAAATCACACAAGCTACACACCTCCAAAATATGGGCTCTCGAGAACGGTCTCTTATCTATGCACTTGTATTATCAAAAGGCGATAGATGTGAATTAAAACAACAATTCGGTATTGATGTGACTATCTTGGTAACAGGCGAGGGCACAACACAAAAAATAACAACATGGTATTCGGCAGACGAACTCAAGAAAGTGTCTACCGCGGTACAAGAAAAAGTGAAGAATGATCCAAGCTTTAACGCGAGCGTCAAAATACAATTCGACACATGTTGGCAACACCTTATGACCTATGTACGAAAAGAAAAAGTTATCACGACACCTGTGGAAGCGTACAACCTCTATGAGACATATTGGAAATGGTGGTCCGCATTATCATTTACACTTGATGCATCGCATATCTCTGAAGACATACAACGAGAGTATCAGTCTTGGCGAGTAGAACATGAAAAGTATACTGAAGATATTGATGCATTATTCATTGAATATATTTCTACGCACATGTCTCAGTATGCACATGTTGCTCATCTTATTACGCCAGAAGAACTCCTTCACCTAGACAATGAAGAGTATTCAGCTCAACTGCAAGAAGAAATAGAATTAAGAAAACATGGATATGTTCTTTTCAATGAAGAAGTGTATCCAGCGGGGAAGCTCGAAAGTATTATTGCTGAACACAATCTGATTCTAGAGCAAGAAGAGGTTCCGCAAGATGTCGATTATCTCAACGGCGTCATTGCGTCAAAAGGTCGTGTAACAGGCAAAGCTCGAATCATCAAATACAAATCTGAACTACACACCGTACAGGAAGGAGAAATTCTCATTGCTGAAGCTACTACACCAGATTATCTTACAGCAATAAAAAAAGCAGCAGCCATTGTCACAGATGAAGGAGGGATGATGAGCCATGCAGCAATTACATGTAGAGAACTAAAAAAGGTCTGTATTGTTGGAACGGCACTTGCTACAAAGGTGTTCAAAACTGGCGAACTGGTTGAAGTTGTGGCCGAAGAAGGGAGGGGAACGATACGAAGGGTGTAGGCCACAAAATAATATAAATTCCATAAAAGGGCTCAACAAAGCCCTTTTATACTTGACAAGACTGCGTTTTGTGATATAATAGTAAATGGACAACTCTGTCCAAACCCAAACTATTCCGTCGGTCTACCGACTCACAGACAACCTAAACAAGACAGATCCTTAACAACTCATGAACAAACTAAGAGCAACACTGCGACGCTTTTTCGGCGTTGGCATTATCGCCTTCAAAGAAACTCAACCACTGGCACCGGTGCTCACCTGGCTCATTGCAGCTGGGATGATGATCGGAACAGTTGTTTCGTTCGTCACCGCAAAACTCACCGCCGTCATGGGAGACAAAATCCAACTTGGTGCGCAAACGCACAATTCGGATATCGTCCTCAAGACACTGTGGGCATACGGGTTCTACCTCGTGCTCGCATCCACCGTCCGCATCGCCGTCGTCGGCCTCAAGACATGCTGGCAATGGCGTGTGCGAACTGCAATGCAAGATCGAGTAAGGGCTCAACGGCTCAAACTCGACATCGCTACGCTTGAATCACCAGAATTTGGAAAAATAGAGCGTAGCATTCAAGAATCCCAGTATAGTTGGAACGTCGCTGTAGACATTACACTCCATCAGTTCGAGGGACTCACACATATTATCGGCATCATTTCCGCGCTGGTCATCGTGTGCAGCTACAGCGTAACTCTCGCTCTCATGCTCATTCTTTTTATTATCCCTGAATTCATCGCCGACCTCTATATCGGCAAAGTTCAGTGGAAAGTAGGAGAGGAGCGTGCTGAGCGCGCCAAGTGGAGGAACAATGCAAGTCGCTGCTTCCTTCACCCCGCCGCCTTGATTGAAACGAAGCTCTTCCACAGTGCAAAGTTTCTCATTGGCATCATCTCAACCTTCAACAAAGGCCTGATCGACGATGTGACGAAAATTGAAAAACGTCGCTTCGCCCTGGCCGCACTCAGTGAGATCATCTCGATGATCGGACTTGTGTATTGCATGTATTACGTGGTTTCAGCAGCGCTCAAAGGAGAAATCCTGGTGGGGACGATGGGCTTACTCTTCATGGGACTCAACTCCCTCCGAAGCTACAGCAACTCGCTCCTCAATATTCTGAACGATCAGTTCACTATGGCTCGCTACTTGGACAACGTGCAGCAGTTTTTTGCGCTCAAACCGCGACTCATCGTCGCAGAAGAGCCCATTTCACTCCAGCTGCATGAACCTCCAACAATCGAGTTCAAGGACGTGTCGTTCAAATACCCAAGTCAAGAAGAGGGCAAGTTTGCGCTCCGCAACGTCAACCTCACAATTCGTCCGGGAGATAAGATTGGTGTCTTTGGAAAAAATGGATCGGGGAAATCAACCCTTGTGTCACTTCTGTGCCGCATTCACGATCCGACCGAAGGCGTCATTCTTCTGAACGGTGTCGATCTCAAGTTGATCGACCCAAGTGAGTGGCAACTGTCACTCGCCGTTCTGCTCCAACGTCACTACCCGTATCGATTCACCCTGCGGGAAATTATTGGGCTCGGAGATATCCGGAAAACGCCCAGAGACGAAGAGATCCACGAGGCGCTTCAGTATGCCAACGCAGACAAAGTGGTAGAAAAAATGCGTGACGGCCTCGACACACAGTTGGGGGAAGAGCTCGGAGGAGTAGATCTCTCCGGAGGCGAATGGAAACGGCTAGCAATAGCAAGCCGAATGTTCGCAAGGCGACATACGCTCATCTTTGATGAACCCGAAAAAGAACTCGATGCGGAATCCCGTTCGAAATTCTTTGCTCAGCTGCGAGACTTACCTCCTGCAGTGACGGCACTCTTCATCTCCCACAACATGGCGACGCTGCGCCTAGCGAAGCGAATCATCGCCTTTGAGGATGGCCAAGTCGTGGGTGACGGCACTCACGATCAACTCGTCGAAGCCGGTGGCACCTATGCCAAAGCGTTCGAAGGAGAAATGGAAGCGTTGATGCAAAAAGTGTCGCATCTGCGGCCAGTGGATCCGGCAGCCAACGCAGCCTAGTTCGCGTCTCACTGACGTTCATGAGTTCAACCCCGCACCGTGCGAAAGCATGGTGCGGGGTTTCTCTTTTTCTTTCTTTTTTCTTTTTATATTTTACACCTCAATGATTTCAAGACCTGTCACATCTACAGAACCCTTGTAGAGAATATGTGGCACAAAGTGATATGTGCCAAAAAATTTTCCATTTGAGGTACGTTCTTTATAGAAATCTAAGGTAGCTTGTGGCACGGTAGCGTAGTAGTCCATCTTTGTTGCATCAAAATGGCTGTACCGTGATGCATCTTTTTCCATTGTAAACTTCTGCCAATCTAAAACAGCAATCAACTGAGGATCTAGCATTTCAATTGGAATAGCAAAATACTTCTTTTTCTTAATTATCTTTGGATCAACTCCTGCTGCGATTACATTATCGTTTGTTACTTTCGGATGAACAGCTGTGAAGTGAAGTACGTCATTCCAAAGACAATCGAGGAGAGGAATTTTTCGCTTGAGCAACACATGTCTATTTTCTCGAGCATCATATTTGTTGAAATGGATAGCAGCGACATCAGGCATGAGCTCTACAAGTCTATTCAAAGGAAAAAGGGTAGTGCCAGTCATGTTTGAGGGCACCCAGTGATATACATACCGCTTTTGTGTTGTTGATCCAGTTGTGTTGTTAGTCATTCTTTTTGGCAATTATTCCAATAATATGTAAACCGGCACCATCATCCTTGTTTGTAGCTGTAAGAATTTTCCAACCATCTCTCATAAAAAACTGCTTGTGCTGTTCAAATGACATAAACGTCATTGATATATTTCTTGTCATGTCTGATTTGTCACCGACCAATGCTCCAACAAACAATCCACCAGGTTTGATCGATGATAAAATGCTCGCAACGACTGATTCGTATTCTTCCTGTTTTATAAAATGAAGCACTTTACTTGCGTACACAATATCAAACGTATTTTGCTGATAGTCATATTGTTCTACATTTCTACCATCTAGTATCACTGATTTATACCGTTCTTCTTTTGCGAGTTCAGCCACATTAGGATTATTATCGAGTACCACGACTTCTTTAAAGCCAGCATCTATGAGGAGATCAGTATCAACCATTGAACCTGCGCCTATATCAATAGCTTTTTCCCGGTTCGTTACAGACTTGAGGGCCATCTCGAGGAAGGGAGAGGGACCGAACTTTCGAGCTTTTTCATAATAAACCTTCCAAGGAATTGATGACATCACACAAGTATATCAGGTACAGTTTTTTTGAAAATATGTATATTTTTGGCCATATATGCTATACTGTCTGCATTAAAAATTTCGCAAGAAAAATACATTAGTACTGAGTATTACAATGACAACTACAGCCCCAAGAACATACATTAAAGACCTTCCAGCTCACAAAGGTGAAGAAGTTACTATCAAAGGTTGGGTAGATATCCGACGAGATCAGGGAAAACTTATCTTCCTCGATTTTCGTGACATGACAGGAAAGATTCAAGGCGTTATTTTGCCAAATGCAAAAGATGCTCACGCTGTTGGTTCGACTCTTCGAACTGAATGGGTTGTTGAAGTACAAGGAAAAGTAAATGCTCGACCTGAACGAAACGTACAGGCTGACAAACAAAACGGAGACATCGAACTCGAAATTCTTGCTATAACAGTTCTCAACGAAGCTGAAACTCCAGCATTTGATATCAGTACTGACACACGAGAAGTGGGCGAAGAAGTACGACTCAAATACCGATACCTCGACCTTCGATCTACTCGACTCCAGAAAAATATTCGAAACCGACACAAAGTTCTCAAACACGTTCGAGATATGCTCGATGGTGAAGGCTTTATTGAAGTAGAAACTCCACTCCTTACCAAATCTACACCTGAAGGTGCTCGAGACTATATCGTTCCTTCACGACTCGAACACGGTCATTTTTATGCGCTTCCACAGTCGCCACAGCAATACAAACAGCTCCTTATGGCAGCTGGTGTTGAAAAATACTTCCAAGTAGCTCGATGTATGCGAGATGAGGACGGACGAGGGGACAGACAGCCAGAGTTTACTCAGATGGACCTCGAAATGAGCTTCGTACAAGAAGAAGACCTTATGAATCTCATCGAAAAGATGCTTATTGAACTTGTGACAAAAAACTATCCTCACAAAAAGATTCAGCAGATCCCATTCCCACGAATTCCATATAGTGAAGCAATGTCTAAGTACGGCAATGACCGACCTGACATCCGAGAAAACAAGGAAGATCCAAATCTCCTCGCATTCTGCTGGGTGGTAGACTTCCCATTCTTCGAAAAGAACGCAACAGGAAGTGGTTGGACATTTACACACAACCCATTCTCAGCTGCAAAGCCGCAGTTCCACGATGCACTCATGAAGGCAACTCCTACAGACGCTGACCTTACAGGTATTCTTGCTGCTCAATACGACATCGTACTCAACGGTTTTGAAATCGGTGGAGGAAGTGTTCGAAACCACAACGCAGAAGCGCTCCACAAAGTATTCGAAATCATGGGTCACAAGCGAGAAAATGTAGAAGCCAACTTCGGTCACATGCTTCACGCATTCCGATCTGGAACTCCTCCACACGGCGGTATCGCCTGGGGCTTCGACCGTCTCATGATGATTCTCGAAAACGAACCAAACATCCGAGAAGTAATCGCATTCCCGAAGACAGGAGAAGGAAAGGACCTCATGATGGATTCACCTTCATCTGTATCAACAGAACAGCTCCGAGAATTGGGTATTTCTATCAAACCTTCTAATTAATTGTGGCATAATAGAAGCCATGTCTGACACTCCTCAAAAAGAGGGCGAATTCAAAGTAAAAACAGCGGCATTTGAAGGCCCGCTTGATCTCTTGCTCAATCTCATTGAAAAGAGAAAGCTTTTTATCAACGATATTTCGCTTTCGCAAGTAGCTGAAGACTACATTCAGCACGTAAACAGTCTCCCAACATATAACATGAGTGATCGTACTCAGTTTATTGTTATTGCATCGACACTGCTTCTCATCAAGGCAAAGTCTCTTCTTCCAACAATTTCTCTTACTGATGATGAACAGGGAAGTATCGATGACCTTGAACAGCGACTCCGAGAACTCGAACTCATGAGACGACTTGGTGGCATTATCAAAGACAACTACGGTACTCGTATTATTTTTCCACGAGGAGAAATAAAGCAAACTATTCAAGTGTTTGCTCCGAGCCAAGACACAAGCGTAGCCAATCTGACAGAGGCAATTCACCGAGTGCTTTTCTCACTTCCTAAAAAGATTGAACCCCCAAAGGTAACTGTAAAAAAAGCAATTAGTCTTGAAGAAATGATAGGCAATCTCACAGACAGAATTCAGCGGGCTGTACGAATAAGTTTCAAAGAGTTTAGTCAGGCGCACAAGGCCGAACGAGTGCATGTGATCGTTAGTTTCCTTGCTATGCTCGAGCTTGTAAAGCAGGGAGTTATCAACGTTCACCAGGAAAACAACTTTGACGAAATCCAGATGGAAAGTCATGATATAGGTATCCCTCGGTACTAAGTAAGTATCACTATTAATTTTCAATCACTTTATTATGCCTTCTGACGAACAAGTACAACTATCTGTAGAACAAAAAATTGAGGCTATTCTCTTTTGGAAAGGAGAACCTACAACTATCAAAGAACTGTCAAAATTTTTAGGTTTTAATGAACAGAGTATCATTGACGCATTAAAAGATCTTGAAGAAAGTCTCAAACATCGTGGCATCGTTTTACAACAGAAGGGAACTGGTCATGATATTGAAGTACAGTTGGGTACCTCAGCAGCTGCATCAGCCCTCATCGAACAGATTACAAAAGACGAACTCTCAAAGGACCTTGGAAAAGCAGCTCTCGAAACTCTTGCAATCATTTTGTATAAAGGACCACTCAAAAGAAGTGAAATCGATTATATTCGAGGTGTAAATTCTACATTTATCATTCGAAACCTTCTTATTAGAGGACTTATAGAAAAACAGCCTTCACCCGGAGACCAAAGAACAATGGTGTACTCGTCTTCATTCGAACTTCTTTCTCATCTGGGAGTTGCGAAAGTAGAAGACCTTCCCGATTTCGCTAGCGTTCAAGAAGAAATCAAAAAATTTAAAGAAACTAACCAAGAACTTTCACATGCCCCCACAGATGGACAACAACCAGCAGAACAAGCTCAAGAATCTGCTCAATAGACTTCATCTACATAACACATCTGTTATCTTTGTATTCCTCGCGTGTGGGTTCTTTTTGGGATTATGGGCAACATCACTTTTTTTTCAATTTGTCTCAAAACAAGCTGCAAATGTTCCTATTCCACCATCAGAGGTAGTCGAAGAAAGACATTTTATCTCACCGCTCATCGAGGCAGATGCTGCTTTGGTATATGACCCAAACACTCAGACTGTGCTTTACGAAAAAAATGCTACCTCTACACGAGTTCTAGCATCTATTACAAAGCTCATGACTGCGCTTATTGCATCACCATTTGTGCAGGAGCAGCCAGATAAAAAAGTACGAGTGGAGCAAGAGGACCTCGACACGTTTGGCGAGTCAGGTCTTGTCCTTGGAGAAATTTGGAAACTATCTGATTTACTTAGTTTCACCCTTGTAACTTCATCAAACGACGGGGCAATGACTATTGCTAAATCTCTCATGCCATACGACACATTCATTAAAGCTATGAATGAAAAATCAAAAGAAATTGGAGCAGATCTCAAATTCACAAACCCTTCAGGTTTGGACAATCCAGAAGAGACAATTGCGGGCGCAACAGGATCAGCAATGGGTGTTGCATTACTCGTCGCAGATATTTTGCGTCACTATCCACAAGCTCTCGAACCAACAGACCTTCCAGAACAAACATTTACATCTGTGAGCGGCATACAGCACAAAGCAATAAATACAAACAAGGCGATTGCAGAAATTCCACAACTTATAGGAGGTAAAACTGGCTTCACAGACCTTGCTGGAGGAAATCTAGCGGTAGTAGTGAATGCTGGACTTAACAGACCAGTTATTATTGTAGTACTTGGCTCAACAATTGATGGTAGATTTGCAGACACAGAAGCCTTGGCGTCATCCACACTTCAGTACTTCGGCTCTTAGCCATTTTTAAGCTATACTAAGTCTCATGATTTTCAACGTTATAAAGATTCTTACACCAGCAATTGTAAGTTTCATTGTTGGCCTTGCACTTACACCGTCACTTACTAATTACATGTACAGAAAGAAGATGTGGAAGAACTCTTCTCGAAGTAAAGAAAATCAAGACGCCATGTCTGCTGATTTTAAAAAAATTCATAATGAGCGGGGAGAAAAAAGTACCCCTCGAGTGGGTGGCATTCTCGTGTGGCTTTCTGTACTCCTCACTATTCTCATTATTGCGATCACATCGTTTATTTATCCAACTCTCGTTACTCAAAAGCTCAACTTCCTCAGTACCAACCAAACAATTCTTCCGCTCTTTGCGCTTATTTTTGCATCGCTTATTGGTCTTGTAGACGACTTACTTCAGATTTATGGAAAGGGTCTCAATATGAGTGATGGTATCTCTCGAAAAATGCGAATTCTCGTTGTACTTCTTATTGGAGCAGTAGGGGCGTGGTGGTTCTATTTCAAGCTCGGAACGCTTAGTATCAATATTCCGTTTGGAGCCCCTATAGACCTCGGAATGCTGTTTATCCCATTCTTTATGCTGGTAGTGCTTGGAGTCTTCTCTGGATCAGTTATAGACGGTATAGACGGCCTTGCAGCGGGTGTTATGGCTTCAGCTTTCGCTGCATACTCTGTTATTGCTTTTGCTCAGCTACAGATAGATATCGCTGCATTCTGTGCAGTCATCGTAGGGGGGTTGCTCGCATTCCTATGGTTCAACATTCCACCTGCGCGTTTCTATCTTGGAGAGACAGGTATGCTCGGTCTTACAGTTACTCTCGCCATCGTGGCCTTCCTTACAGAACAGGTCGTGCTTCTTCCACTTATCGCATTCCCATTATTCATTACATCTGCATCATCTTCACTTCAAATGTTCTCAAAAAAATATTTTGGAAAAAAGATTTTCAAAATTGCACCACTCCATCATCACTTTGAAGCTTTAGGTTGGCCTTCATACAAAGTAACCATGCGATACTGGGTAATCTCTATTATATGTGCATTGTTTGGAGTTATTATTGCATTGATAGGGTAACAGGTTGAGCAGCTCATAGAACATTTATTTCATGGCATTATCAAAGAAAGTCGACAAACCATTTCTTTTCATTACCTCTGCACTTGTTGTAGTTGGCTTTCTTATTTTTGCATCTGCTTCTCTTGGCCTTTTAGCACAAGGAACAGGAAAGTTTTATGCAGTAATGTTCAATCAACTCGTTCTCGGACTCTGCGGAGGTGTGACAATGGCAGTTATCCTCTCACACGTCCACTATACCTGGTGGAGAAAGCGAGCATTCTATATTTTCATAGCTTGTGCAGTACTTATGATTTTCGTATTTATTCCAGGGATTGGTGTATTCCACGGGGGAGCGAGACGATGGATAGGCCTTGGTACATTTTCATTACAGCCAGCTGAGTTATACAAGATTGGATATGTAATGTATCTCTCTGCATGGCTCGCTTCTGTAAAGCAAAAAGCGGGTACGTTCAAACTGGGAACACTTCCATTTATTATTCTCGTTGCAGTGACAGCAGGTCTCGTGCTCATGCAACCTGATACCGATACATTCCTTGTTATTGTTGCAGCAGGTCTTGGTATTTTCATTACTGCTGGTGGTCGTTGGAGAGACCTGATGGGAATGCTTCTCATTGGGGCGCTTGGTTTGGCGCTTCTTATCACTGCACGACCATATCTCATGAAGCGTGTGCAGACATTTATGGACCCTTCCAAAGATCCAACAGGAAGTGGCTATCAAATTCAGCAATCTCTTATTGCTATTGGATCAGGAGGAATGTTTGGTCGAGGCTTTGGTCAAAGTATTCAAAAATTTAATTTTCTTCCTGAACAAATAGGTGACTCTATCTTTTCAGTAGCGGCTGAAGAATTCGGCTTCGTCGGCTCGGTTGCAATTATTATGCTGTACCTCACATTTGCATATCGTGGATTCCGTATTGCTATTCGTGCACCTGACCCCTTCGCTTCATACATGGTTGTGGGCATTATTATATTGATTGTCACCCAATCGCTTCTTAATATTGCAGCGATGCTCGCTATTATTCCGCTCTCGGGAACGCCACTCCTTTTCATAAGTCACGGAGGAACAGCACTTTTCTTTACGCTCGCATCTACAGGGATCATCATGAATATCTCTCGATACCAAAAGAAGCTTGAATCGAGCTCATAAGGCGAGCAAAAATGCGAGTGACGCGTTTAAGCCCCTTTTACTTATACACTTCATGTTGGCTCTAAAAACTGATAAAATCAGAGGATGAAAATACTAACGACAGGAGGAGGCAGTGGAGGACACTTTTATCCTATCATTGCTGTTTGTGAAGAAATTCAAGAAATAGCCCGAAAAGAAAAAATCCTCGAGCCGAAACTCTACTTCATGGCTCCAGACCAGTACAATCCAAAAGAAATTTTTGATCATGACATTCGGTTTGTACCTGTAATGGCAGGGAAGCGACGAATCAACCCAACAGGAATAAATGTTATAAAAAACTTTATTGATATTTTCAAAATGGGATTAGGCGTTGTGAGTGCTATTCTCAAGCTTTATTTCATTTTCCCAGATGTCGTATTTGCAAAAGGTGGCTTTGGTAGTTTTCCTGCTCTTCTTGCTGCGCGAATACTTCGAATTCCAATTGTACTCCATGAGTCTGATAGTGTTCCAGGTCGAGTTAATGCATGGGCAGGCAAATTTGCTACAAAGATTGCAGTGTCGTACAAGGAAGCAGCAGCTTATTTTCCAGAAAATAGAGTGGCGTACACTGGAAACCCTGTCCGAAAAGAAGTGAGAGAACCTCTCACAACTGGCGCAACAGAATATCTTCAGCTCGAAGAAAGCCTTCCAACTATCGTCATTCTATGTGGATCACAGGGTGCAAAAATTATTAATGATTCTATTCTCACAGCACTTCCACGACTCGTCGAAAAATATCAGATCATTCATCAGACAGGCCGAAAGAATTTTGATGAGGTGAAGCGAACAGCTGGTGTAGTACTCGAAAACAGTCCTCACAAAGATCGATACAAGCCCTACGATTATCTCAACAACCTCGCTATGCGTATGTCAGCCGGTGTAGCAAATATTATTATCTCTCGAGGAGGATCTACTATCTTCGAAATTTCGCTTTGGGGTATTCCAAGTATTCTCGTGCCGATCACAGAGTCAAACGGAGACCACCAGCGAAAGAATTCATATAACTATGCAAGAGAAGGTGCGGCAGTTGTTGTAGAAGAATCAAACCTCAGTCCAGAAATCATTGAAAATGAAATAGAACGAATCATGCAACATCCACAGATTGCTGAAAACATGCGTAATGCAGCAAAGAAGTTTGCCCGACAGGATTCAGCTCACCTTATTGCCCAGGAGGTGATGAAAATTGCCCTTTCTCACGAGGTAGTCTAACAAAAGCCTCTTTCTAGCACTTCGGTAGGCCCAACTAGCACAAACCACCTTAAATTGGTATAAAGAAGATATAAATATATATGAATTCAGACCCAAAAGTCGTAACGCGATTTGCACCATCTCCGACAGGATATAAACATGTCGGTAACTACAGAACAGCCCTTTTTGACTATATCTATGCCAAACAGCATGGTGGATCTTTTGTGCTTCGAATTGAAGACACTGACAAAGCGCGAAACAAACCAGAATTTGAGCAGAATATCTACGATACACTCAACTGGCTCGGACTCAGTTATGACAAGGTATACATCCAGACAAAGAACATCGACACACAACGAACTTACCTTAAGCAACTCATTGAAAAAGGTCTTGCGTATGTTTCTCCAGAAGAAGCAAAAGATGGTAGTGGAAAAATAAACGAACTCATTCGATTCAATAATCCAAACGAAAAAGTTTCATTTACTGATCTTATCCGAGGGACTGTGGAAATGGATACAACTGACCTCGGTGACTTTATCATCGCGAAGAATATTGATGAGCCTATTTTCCATTTTGCAGTAGTGGTAGATGACTTTGATGCAGGAGTTACCCATATCCTTCGAGGTGAAGACCATATCTCAAACACACCACGACATGTGCTTATTCAGCGAGCTCTTGGTGCACCGACACCTATTTATGCGCACTTCCCTCTCGTAAATGCCCCAGATCGAACAAAGCTTTCGTCACGAAAAGGTGCTGCACATCCGACTCAATACATGGAAAAAGGATATCTTCCAATTGGTCTTATAAACTATCTCTGTCTTCTCGGTTGGCATCCAGTAGGGGATAACGAAGTACTTACACTCGAAGAAATCATTGCTCAATTTGATCTCTCAAAGGTTCAAAAAGCGAGTGCTATCTTCGATGAAGTGCGACTTAAATGGTTTAACAAAGAACATTGCAAACGACTTTCTGATGCAGAGTATACAGAATGGGTGATGAAATTTCTTCCAACAAAATATCAAGAATTCGTTAAGAACTCCGACATTCTCACACGTTTGATGCCGACACTTCGAGAAAAGATTTCTTATTTTGGAGAGCTTGCAGAAATGGAAGAGACAGGTGATCTTGAATATTTCTTTATGAAGCCTTCATATGATACTGCTCTTCTCCTTTGTCCTGAAAAATTAAGAAAAGGTAAAGATGTAACAATCAAAGACCTTGATCCAATTTTCACAAGAACTTCAGAACTATTGAGTTCAATTGAAGCGTCGGACTGGACTGCAGAAAAGATAAAAGAAATCTTGTGGCCATATGCAGACGAGACTGGCCGAGGTCTTGTCCTTTGGGCCCTTCGAGCAGCTCTTTCAGGAAAAGAAAAGTCTCCAGATCCATTTGTACTATCGTATATTGTTGGCAAAGACGAAACACTCGCACGTATTTCTAAGGCACAGCAATTAGTACATGAAGCATAATTCAAAAAAAACTGCATATCTTAGTCTCGTAGCTTTCGCTACCGCAACTTTGCTCTATGCAGTTTTTTTGATTGCACAACCAATGCAGCTTTTTGCTCAAGCTGTAGCGACTACACAACCATCTGCTTCAAAGGCTGCCGATGCAGCTGAATTGCAGCGAAAGATTGACGAGCGAAACAGAACAATCGTGCAACTAACAAAAGAGATTAAGGAATACCAAGATCTCGCTGACAAGACAAGTAAAGAAGCTCTTTCACTCCAAGGCTCAATTAAAAAACTCGAGGCTACAGGTAAAAGTCTCGATCTCGACATCAGACGAATCAAAGAAAAAATTGAGGCAACATCATTAGACATCACACGACTCAATATCGTCATCAGCGAATCTGAAGAATCAATTGATTTATATAAAAATTCTATTGCTGAAAACATTCGGGAAATAGACGATAAAGATAGAATGGGTGTCATTGAAATATTCCTTTCAGAAAAAAGCCTTTCCAGTCTTCTCAACGAAGTAGACCAGCTTTTTCAGATAAACAAACGTATGAAAGAGCTCAATCAGCAACTTTCTATGGAAAAGAAAAAATACGAATCAAACAAGCAAACAGAGATAACAAGAAAAGATGAGCTTGTGAAATTACAATCTGAACTTGCAGGCAAAAAGAAAGTAATTGAATACAACAAAAACGAACAAACAAAAATTCTTTCTGTAACAAAGAATGAAGAAAAAACATTTCAAGAAGTGTTGAAGCAAAAACAAGCACTAAAAGCTTCTTTTGAAAAAGAAGTATTCGATTACGAATCACAACTCAAATACACCCTTGATCCTTCGAAACTTCCAAAGGTTGGTTCAAGTCCACTATCATGGCCATTAGACAAAGTCGTTATCACGCAGCGATTTGGTAAGACAGTATCGGCAAAGCGACTCTATGTGTCTGGATCTCACAACGGGGTAGACTTTGGTACAAGAACGGGCACACCAGTAAAAGCTATGGCTTCTGGCGTGGTGCTAGGAGCAGGGGACACAGATATCACCTGCCCAGGGGCTTCATTTGGCCGCTGGATACTCATTAAGTTTGATAACGGTCTAGCAGCCACCTATGGTCATTTGTCTGTTATAAACGTAAAACAGGGCCAAACAGTAACTCTCGGAGAGGTCATCGGCTACAGTGGAAATACCGGCTATTCTACGGGTCCGCACCTTCACATCACAGTCTATCCTGCCAACGGTGTGAGCGTACAAAACAGACCAAGTGCATCATGCGGTGGTCGAATATACACAATGCCAATTGCTGCGACGGAAGCGTACCTTGATCCTATGTTATACTTTCCACAATAAAATACTTATCAATTTTTCTTCAAGAATTTCTTAAATTATTATGTGCGGCATCGCAGGAATCATCGGCAAAAAAGAGTACACAGCACCAACTATCCAAGCAATGGTGGATCAAATTATTCATAGAGGTCCAGACGATCAAGGTATCTTGGTTGAAGACGCATTTTCATTTGGTATGCGACGGCTTTCGATTATTGATATCGGAGGTGGTCATCAACCAATTTCTAACGAAGATGGAACGATCACCGTTGTATTCAATGGTGAAATTTACAACTACAAAGAACTCCAGCCTGATCTAGAAAAAGCAGGTCATCAATTCAAAACTCATAGTGATACAGAAGGTCTCGTACATTTGTATGAACAATACGGTACAGACATGCTCACAAAGCTCCGAGGAATGTTCGGTTTTGCTATTTTTGATAAAAATAAAAATACACTCTTTATTGCTAGAGACTATTTTGGTATCAAACCAATCTACTATCGACTCAACGAAAAAGGTCAAATCGTAAGTTTTGGATCTGAAATAAAAAGCCTTCTCAAAGATTCTGCATATACCCCAGAAGTAAATGATGAAGCAGTATTCAACTATCTTTCGTTTCAATACAACCCACTCGAAGAAACAATGTTCAAGGGTATTTTCAGATTACCACCAGGTCATTTTATTCATATAGACCTTTCTTCAGGTACGCATATCATAAAGAAATACTGGCAGTATCAGTTCAATCACACTGTTCCTGCAGAACAGCTCACAGAGAAAAATCTCGCTACTGAAATTGCAGCCACAATAAAAGACTCAGTTGCACACCACATGATCAGTGATGTACCTGTTGGTGCATTCCTTTCTGGAGGTGTCGACTCAGCCATCATCGTCACACTTATTCAAGAAATTAGAAATCAGCAGAAAGCTGGTCCTGTTTCAACATTTACTATTGGTTTTGACCACGTGAGCGAGCATTCTGAAGCACGAGTAGTTGCTGACAAACTCGGCACAGACCACCAAGAAATTTTAATTTCTTTTGATGAATATTTTAATGAATTGCCAAAAATTGCATGGCATTTCGACGAACCAGTTGCAGACCCATCAGCAGTAGCTTTGTATTTCTTGTCTCGAGAGGCTCGAAAGAAAGTAAAAGTAGTACTCTCAGGTGAAGGATCTGATGAACTTTTCGGAGGATACAATATTTACCGAGAACCATTTGCTCTCGCACCTATTGCTGGACTTCCAGGATTCATTCGAAACGGTATCATCAAGCCACTCACAAAGCTTCCGTTTAATTTCTTCGGTAAAAATTATCTTCGACGAGCACTGACAACTCTTGAAGAACGATATATTGGTAATGCCTATATTTTCAAGCCTTCTGAACAAACAAAGATTTGGAAAGGGAAGTCAGGTAGTGCCGCCCCTGTTCGTACATCTCTTACACCTTTTTATAAACAAGTTGAAGGGGAATCTGATTCTCGAAAAATGCAGTTTATCGATCTACACTATTGGCTTCCTGGCGACATTCTCGCCAAGGCAGACAAAATGACGATGGCTCATTCGCTTGAACTCCGAGTTCCATTTCTCGATATTGAAGTTGCAAAGCTTTCAGAAAAAATTCCTGATGAACTCAAATATAAAGCTGGCACTACAAAGTTTATTTTACGAGAAGCATTTCGGTCTATTTTGCCTCGAGAAACGTCTGAGCGAAAAAAGCTCGGTTTCCCAACACCAATAAAACATTGGCTTCGTGAACGACCTGACGAAGTAATGAAACTTATTCGTGAAAACCCATATATCCAGTCAAAGATGGATATGGAGTACATCAATAAGCTCGCACAAGATCACCTCGATCAAAAGGCTGATCACTCACGAAAAATCTACATCTTACTTATGCTTGCGTTGTGGTATAATTCTTTTATTAAGAAGGCATAGTTGCACTGTATCAAAGGTATCATGAACAAATCTTCAAAAAATAATCAAAAAGGATTCGTAGAATTGATCGTCGTAGTGATTGTAGCGCTCGTTATATTACACCTCCTCGGAATTGATCTCACACAGCTTCTTGCAAAGCAATGGGTTCGTGATTTCGCTATATATGTACGAGATATGATTCGACTCGTCTGGGCTGACCTCCTCGAAATCTTCGGTTTTGTGAAGAGTGTTGCGAACTGAAAGTCTATTTTTTTGATTTATCAAAAACTTAATTTATAGGGCTACAAACATTGACGTTTTGATATTTTTGTGTAGTATTTAGAACGGCTAATCGTTCCTTGATAACTCACGGCTATAACGCACCCCTTGGTGCGCTATTTTTCGTTTTACAACGAAATACACAAGGAACACAAACACCTAGATAGAAAATAAACGACAATGAGCACACCTGCTCCTGCAAAACTAGAAAAGCCGCAAGTAGCGGTATTCACACCACAGCTCCTCGCCATAGGCGTTGGAGATAAGCCGGGCCAATTCAAAACGGCCGACGACCTCTGGCGCTTTTGCGTCGGAGAATGCGGAGTCACTGGCATCAGCATGCACACTGGCATGCTCGACGTCCAAGGACTCATCAGCAACGCCGATGCGCGCCACGAATTTGTGGAACACTACCGCAAAATCGGGCTCCAAATCGTCCGTCTCGAAAGTCACACAGACGGTCAACTCGCCAGCGGCAACCCAGTCTATTGGCCACGTTTCAAGGGCTTTGACCCGCAGGCAGAAGCGCGCAAACATGCTTCTATCCAAGATATCGAGAAGGCTGCCCACGCTCGCATCCGCGACGTCCTCACGCTGAGTCAGCTCCTCGGCATCAACCGACATCAGACATTCTGTGGCGGACGAGACCTCCCTCACCACGATCAGTGGAGCACACTCCCTCGTCGTCTTAAACACCAGGCGTTGCTCTTTTTGGCTATGCAATGGGAAGAGACGCTCAAACACGCGACTGCGTGCGGAGTCGAAATCGGCTTCGAGATCTGGCACGTCATGCAGACTCTTCAAAGCACCATGGACATCATCAACATGCGGAACTTTCTGCAGAGTGATGAAGCGAAAGCAGCTACCAAGGTGGGTCTGGATGTATCTCATCCCGATAAGGAGGAAGATGACACGGTTACGCTGGTCAAAGATGCCGTCGCTGCGGACATCATTGTCCCAGGACACGCCAAAAGCGCGTTCTTTGATCGGAGCGTTCCGGGATTCCGTCACCGTCAGCACGGGTTGCCGTTCAAAGATCAGGCTGGCAAATTTGCCACCTTCGGAATCTTCAATCCAGAAACAGCGGCGCTGTTCGGGAGCGTCCTTTGGCTCGAACATGCTCGTAACCCGAAGGGAGCATGGGGCGTCTATGAAGGTGAGTGCCTCTTCCTCCAGAACGTTCGCCAAGGTCTTAAAGTCGGCACCGAAAATATTCGGCGAGTCGTCGACAACCAACCTACGGTGTCGTATGACGAACTGAAGTCGGGCAGTGGCATCGAACCTTGGAAAGGTCCAAATTTCGAATCTTTTGCGGACGGCAATGCGCCAGTGCGTGAACTGCTCGAAATGAGTGACGAAGAAGCTGCTGCCTTCAACGAGCGAGCCGGAGAATTCGGTCTGCCCACGGTATAAGGAAGAAGGAAGCAATATAGCCTGAGAAAACAAGATACCGCACTACGTGCCATTGATCTGACAAATTGATGAACGAGTGCGGTATTTTTCTTTTGCAAACTTTTTACTACATATAAAAGTTTTGATGATAAAATATGTAGATGGACTACAGCATAATCAAAAAAGAACTTCTCAAGGCGTTATCCGAAAAAATTGATTGGATACCTTCTGAACTCATTTCACACGTATCATACAAACTCCAATGGCGACCTCAAGATACTGGGAGAAAGGATATTATTATGAATCAAGCCCTCAACTTTCTAAAAGATGAAGGGAAGGTAAGTACTGCTATAAATGGCACAGGCTATGTACGTATTACAGAACTTGGCACCCAAGAATTTCGAACTCGTTGGCAAAAGTTCAGACATCACATGACTCACAACGTCTATGCAATGATTGGTGCGACTATAAGTTTTATCGGATTAATTATAAGTATTATTGCTTTAGTAAAATAAATTATTTACAAAATTATTTATATAGCCTTAGTTTTTTTATCCTATAAAAAGGGAAGTGCGACTCCCCTTCAAAGTATCTTAAATTCTCGGTAGTAGACACATGTATGACTTGGCACCAGCCATAGATCGATCTACGGCACCATGTATATATGTAGCACGTGCTACATGGCAAATGAGACTGGTCACAAATATATCTACTACTGAACATTCAACTTATTAATTATTACTTACTGGGTGGCCGGGTTGTAATAAGTCAAGGGTTACTATCAAAGATTCAGTTCACGGCTTCAGGCAAACAATAGGGAAGTCAGTCCCCTAGTAAAAACCCTTAAATTTGGATGACCTTATAAAGTGGTTCGCTAACCGTTAGTTAATAGATGGTCAACCTATCATCTATATAAAGTAGAAGGCCTTATAAGCGATTATACGGGCTCAAAAATCGATTAAAAGAATAGGATTCATAGCCGATAAGTGGATTGGGTAATAAGAGTCAGAAAGCCCGAAAAGACCTAGGTGCCCTATAGGAGTATGTCGCAAAAGATATATTGTGCGACATTTATATGACTGGGAAAGACATATACCCTCTGACCCTTAAGACTAAAATTCGAAACTAAACTTTTAGACAAATTTCATATTCCCTTCTACTTTATTTAACAAAAAATATTTTAAATTTTATTTATATTTTTAATTTTCTTATAAATTTTAAAAAAATTAATTTTGGTTTTTTCTGTATTTTCGCTTTTTTAGCTTTTTTAGCTTTTTTGACCAATTTGACGTTATTTTGCCAAAATTGACTCAAATTGGCCCAAACTGGCAAAAACCCATATTTTATGTATTATGTACACGAACGAACTGACTGGCCTATAGCTTATCAACCCAGCTCTATGTCACATGTTCACAGCACAACCAACACCACATACATCAATCAATCAGTCATGAAAAAGAACACAGGCTGGGCAATTGTGATTATTATCGCACTTGCCCTCATTCACGGATTCATCTATGCATTCCTCGACACCAACGCCGCGCCAAGGTTCGAAGCCTTCGGCACCGGCATCTGCGAAGGAATGCTATATGCTCCACGTTTGTTCACAGGATCATCTGTATTTCCAGAAGCAATTCCGTTCAAGTATGCCCGGTTCTTCAACTGGGGATTTCTGACCGGCATATCGATTTGGCCGCTTCTGGTCAGCATCATCCTGGCCAGCATCTGGCCCAAAAAAGAATGATACAGCAGGTACATCACCAGCTCGTATCACAAGAACACTCACCGCCCCCGGCTTCACAACATATAGAAGCCGGGGGCAAACCATTTTATAAATTGCTTCAATCGTTTAAGCAAGATGTATGTTTTTTTAAATAATTTACTATAATATGTACATCTAAAATTTATGACAGAATCACACTCAGAACAACCAACACTAGAGGAAGTCCTGCTAGAACACTTTGATGAACTAAAAGAATACATTGAAGCTCTTCCTGAAGGCGGATCAATTATTTCATCTATACAAGATACGGTAGTCTATATTGCAAACAATCTTAGAGAACACCTCAATCTTCGGCCTCTTGATTCAGCTGAATTCAGCGCACTTGCATGTGCTGGATTTACTGACAAATCGAATGACGCCGGTGATCCGCTCGTTTCAAGTTATCTCACAGGTGAAGAAACAATTATTGGATACACAGTGGGTGGACCTCAAGGCCGTTTTGTTGCAGATCAAACAGGACTACAACAAGTGCTTTCTTACCTTTGTACAATAGCGTAATCTATTTGTTACAAAATTTTTAAACAAATCTTCACTAAAACTTTATAGTTTTATTTTTTTGAGTGCCGCTCTACGAATTTTGTAGTCTGGGACCACTTGCGCTACCAAGTCCCAAAATCTTTTTGAATGGTTGAACTGGCCAATATGGCAAATCTCGTGCACAACCAAATAATCAGCAAGTTCTTCGGGGAGTTTAGCTATTTTATAATTAAAATTCAGATTCCCCTTCTTGGAGCAACTTCCCCATCGACTCTTTTGATTTCGAATTGAAACTTTTCCGACATTAAATTTATATATCTGATTAAAATACTCAACTTTCTTTTGGGCTACTAGTAGTGCTTGATGTTTAAGCAAAGCATATTCTTTCTTTTCTTGAGCTTTCTTTGCTTGCGCAGAAATATGTCCACCATGTGGATTATGTGCCCATTCTTCATTTTTTTGAAAATTTACTTTAGATATGAACCACGCTGATTTTGCTTTCAAAAATTGTTCAACTTTTTCTGAAGAAATAAATCGTGGATGAGTCACTTTGCAACTACCGTCCGCATATAAAGACACTCTAATACTACGAATTCGTACACTCGCTTTCATTTCAAAATAGAGCGTATGCTCTCCTGTCCCCTTACCTATCGTGCTCGTAGATAAAACGGTTTTAAACATTTGCACCAGTATATCCCTAAATGACAAACCCGCCCAGATTGCTCTGAGCCGGTTGTAAGTTGTCACGTGCTGCCACTATGTTTGTTCCTCTATTCGTTCGTGAAGGTTACGCATGAGACTCGGGAGAATCTCAAACATAAGGAACTGTCCCATGACAGTAATGAACGGGTCCCATGCTCGGACGACCCTCTCTGGCCTACGAACGCGACCGTATATTCGACGACCGGGTCGATACAGACTCATCATGCTTGGCTGATGCTCAGTAGATTTTATCTGACCAACAACGTTGATCCCGAGTTCGCTGAAGTAACGATTCCAGCTTTGTTGGGTTTCTGAGAACTCTTCATCGTTGGATTGGCCAACAATAATTGCATGAGTGCCGAACGCCCCAAGAAGACGCGTAATGTCCGTGAGCTTTCCAGGAAGGTCGGCTATGACAATGTCGTTGAGTTGGAGCACCTTCTCCATATTCAACAATGCTTCTCTAGCCAACTGCTCTGTCCAAGGCTGCTTCCGACTTTGCATGAGTGCTCGGTCTTTTGCTTGCCCTTTCTTGAGCATTTCGTCAGCAACAGGTGTAGCAAGATCCAACGTCGTTAGACCAACCCTCAGCCGAAGATCCGACCAGCATGCACCACTACGACTCTGCAGAGATCTAATGAGGTGCTTGAGCTGCGTATACAAGGATGCAGCGATTGTGCTCTTCCCCATCTGAGGAGGACCACCGATGAGGATGACAATTTTACTCCGCATGAGCCAGAAAATTTCTGACTCTCGCAGAGCTTGGATAGTGTGCTGGGTTTCTTCTCGAACGGCTTCAAGAGCTCGTCCACCTTCGATATGCACCCGTTTTGTAACGGGCACAGAGATCTCGAGCGTATCAGACGCTACTGGCACATCGAATGAAAAAGGCAGTTCTTGCCTTTCTTCGACAGCATGCTCAAAGAAATCTTTTTCTTCACGGATGAACGTTTGGATAAGATTATTCGTCAGAGCGACAACGTGGTTAAGGTTATTATTTCGGGAAAGCTTACCAGTAAAGGTAAGCCACGACTTCGCAACAGTGTGACGATGATTTCCAAAGCAAAAGAAGTTACTCAAACGCTTCGGTAACGGCTTATCATCAAACTGAGGATTGAGACTGAATAAATAAGTTACCAATTCTCGTAAGTCCCTTTGGGAACAATTGAGGTTGATACTAACGCCAAATTCAGGGAAAGCACCATCAGAACTCACTGACATTGATGGAACCAGTGTGGCCCATCGAACATAGTGAGGTCCAAGGATTTTAAACGTTGAGCCATGTTGCTCAAAGGTTGCCTCGCTTAACAAAAAGTAAGCAAAGGCAGCTAACGGAGAAAGCGGACGTGGGAGAACCACAATCCGCCATGGGACTTGTGGTATTTCCATATGCACGTGATAAAAAAGTTAAGGAGCTCTTGTCCGAAAACCGACGGTTTTCTGTAAGACAAATGCTGTCAGAACTTTACAACACCACGGCTACTTGGTCAATTTTGGACCTTTGACACTCATGTATGTTTTTCTATCTTGGGGCGACAGTCGTTCAAGAGAATATCGAAGCATTGTTCGGGGCATCTGTGCGGCATATACATCAAGAAAATTAATAAGATGTTTCTCTGATTTATTACCCATTTCTCGAAGCATCCAACCCACCGCTTTGTGCATGAGGTCTTCCCTATCTCCTAGTAACATTTCAGAAATTTTTATCGTATCTTCATACTGTCCTTTTTTAATAAAATAGTGTGTCGCGATAATTGCAATTCGTCTGTCCCACAGAGATGTAGACACAGCAAGTTTATATAGTATGTCTCTTGGTTTATCAAATAAATATGCACCAACAATATCGCGAGCTGACGTATCAACAAGGTCCCAATTATTTATATATTTTTTATGTTTTATATAGAAATCAAAAATCCTTTTTTGTTCCGACTGCTTTGTTTTTTCGTCTTTGAGTTTTGAAGCTGCTTCATATTTGAAATCGAGAATCATAAGCGCACACAATCGAAACTCATGAAATTGACTAGTCATAAGTGGAACAATTTCTGTAAGTTTTAGATGTACATACTTCTTAGCAATAAGTCTCTGTACTGGCACCGTAATGCCAAGAAAAAGATCTCCTTCTCCATATTGCCCTTTTCCTGTCTTAAAAAAACGTAAAAGGAATATTCCCTTCTCTTTATCCCCTGCCCTTCTAAGCTCTTTCATCAGTGTGTCAGCTGTCATATTCATATATACATAACAATACATCGCTCGCAGACAAATACAAAACAGCCCGTGAAGGCTGTTTTGATCGAGAGATACAACTATACTAGTCTGCAACTAGTCGTTATCTTGTCACACGATATGTAATCGCGTAGTTGTAATAAGGAATAGTCTGAGTCGAAGTCTTTGAAGGCTGTACACCTACAATCTGAATTGAATATCCATCTACACGCGTAAGTGTGTTTGATGAGCCGTAACTAAGTGCTGTATTGATCTGAGTGCTTGGTCCTCGAAGCTGTGTATTTACTACGATTTTACCAGCTTGAATACATGTTACATCTACAGGACATCGACTATCTTCACCAATACTAGTTGGCATAATCATAAGATCTCCAACATATACAGATTCGTTGATACGCGCAACAATTGTTTGATCAACATTATTCCCGGTTGTGGCACTGACTGTGTAATTAAATACATTACTTGTACCATTTGAGTTTGTCACACTGATGCCGTATGTACCATTTTGAAGTGCGACTTGAGCACATATACTTCCAGATGAACATGGAGTTGCAGGAACTGTAAACTGAAGAGTTCGACCGTCTGTAGATTCGACATTTCGAGCTACATTATTCACGTTAGCGAAATTGACTGAGTTATTGTATCGATCAAAATTCATTCCAGTGATTGTTACAACAGTACCGAATGGACCAGATGTTGGAGAAATAGATGTAATAGTTGGAACGTAGTTATTTCCATTTGATCCAACTGTAATTGTCTGTGTAGTTTCAGCTGTCATGCCGTTTGAAGATCGTACTGTAAACTTCGCTGTATACGTACCAGGACTGTAATAGACGTGAGTAAATGTGCTGTTTTGAGTATATCCTCCAGAGTAAGGAATATAGTAACCAGAGCCACTATATGTATTTTCATCACCCCAACTCACACTGTATGAAAGACCTGATCCTGATGGATCAAGAGCTCGTATAGACCATGTGCCAGTCTGACCTACCTGAAGGTTGGTTGGAGTATCAACGCCAGTGATCACTGGTGCTCCATTTGGATTGTTGATCGAACCAGATGTCACATTGAAGTTGATACTATTACTTGTTCCTCGAGAGTTTTGAATAGAAACAGCGTACTGACCAGGTGTTGTGGCTCGAGCCATCATTGCGATATAGCATGCTGGATTTCCGTAATAACAAGCAGGAGTCAAACTTTCTGGAACACGGAATGTGAGAGATGTTCCATTTGAAGAGACAACGTATGGAACCGAACCACTGTTTCCAAAAATAACGATATTATTTGTAGATGTAAAACCAGAGCCATAGACAGTCACCATTGTTCCCACAGGACCTGATGTTGGTGACATAGATGTAATAACAGGTGCTCCGTTTGTTGGAGGATTCACTACAGAACCGCAAGATACATCTCGAATCTTTGCTCGAGTAATAGGACCAGCACCTCCTGTTGGCTGAATACCATTAGATGCTTGGAACTGCTGCATTGCAGAGAATGTCATCCGACCATAATAGCCTGTTGCGAGACCAGCTTGGAGATAGCCTTTTGAAATTAAAAAGTTTTGTACTTTTGAAACCTCTCCACCAGAATAGTAATCTCGTGAGCCAAATGTCACGAATGAGTTAATACTTACACAACCAGATGTTCCTGGATAAGGTAAAGATGAACTACTTCCCGATCCAGAAGTCTGTCCTGACCCTGTTTGAATAAATTGGGCATTCGCAGCTTGAAGTGGAAGCACACCACCCAATACTGCTGCTATAAGGCCGGCAATGGCCATTAATTTGATCTGTTTCATGTCTTTATAGACGTCTTGTCTGATGTTTAGTTACTTATAAATACATTATACAACTATGGCTGAAAAACCAATTCTGGCTTGAATACGACCTTCTGTACGCCCGCGAATTGCAGTGCTGTTTTCTCTATTTGAGCTCGAAGAAGTCCAGCTCGGCATGAGCC
The DNA here is from genome assembly GCA_039795775.1 of Candidatus Parcubacteria bacterium. Lineage (GTDB taxonomy): Bacteria > Patescibacteriota > Minisyncoccia > Phycocordibacterales > CAIZLB01 > JBDKLC01. The sequence goes on along the minus strand of JBDKLC010000005.1, from coordinate 261,233 downwards.
TCCTGAAGTTTTGTGTTGTGGGTCAGCAATATCGAGAGTAAGTGTGCCATTTTTTAAATTTGCTCCCTTCAACTGAACTCCTGCGAGTGGAAATTCAGTGCTAAACCCCGCTGTTTTTTCTACTATAGTAATCTCCCCTTTGAGCAGAAATTTGATAGCATCTTGAATTGGAGAAATAGTCCGTGGAATCTCTCGAGGAAGACTCACGACAGAATCCGCACTACACACGTCATTGAGTTGGTCCGCTTTGTTTTTGTTTGGATAAAAAAGACTTACAGTAATAGTATTTTGTGTACTTGAAGCAAATCGTACAGGCACTACATACTGCTCTCCGTTTTGTGGAAGTCCAGATGGGTTGTCTCTTTCAAATACGAGAGTACCTGTCTGGGTTGTTGGAATTGGAAATATAAGATCGAATTCAAAATCTGTAAGAGTACTTGTCGCCCAGTCGCCTTTTGATTTTGCTATGCCTGTGGCAAGTACTTTCTTTTTTGCATCAAGAAGTGTTACAGGAAATGTTCCTTCAAAATACCATCCCCCGTTGGCCTGACCTTTAATATGAAGAGGACTTCCAACAACTTGATTGACTCCTGGAGTACTTACCTTGAGACCTTGAACTGCAGTTGTAGGTGTAGATGTACTTACTGGCTTTGATGGTGTGGATGTATCTCCTGTAGAGGTGCTTGTAAGAGGTACTGGGTTTGTATTCCATCCAGGATGAGGTACAACAGCGACCTGATATCCTATATACCCAAGGACAATGAGGATCACAACAACTATAATTGATTTTTTTGACATATGTAGAATAAATAGTAATTAAACTCCCTCCGTACAGTATATGACGTTTCTCATTGTTTTGTCTTACCCCTAGTTCTTTCTATCTGTGAATAAAAATTTCCATATAAAAACAATACCCGTAGCGCGTGGCGGCACTACGAGTATGTGATTGTTTAAGAGGTGACGGTGTGGGTGTTACCGTCTTTCCTCGTCGGGACCCCGTTTGGCGGGAGTTCTTCCTCCGTATAAAAGGGAGACTGTAGAATAAGAACCATCTACATTCCTTGGCCGTCGAACGTGTTTGTCTGTCGCTACCGACTCTGCGTATTCCAAGTCAGCATCGGACATTACCCAGCATCCTCCCCGCTCAGTGACCAGAAATTCTTGTCCTTTTTGATAGTAGCGCCGAAGTTTTGCTGCGGCGTTTCGGTTGCAGAGCCTCGGAGCTGCTGTGCTAAACGCATCGGAAGCGTTAATGATGTGCTTCCCTTTTCTTCCTTCGATTGTCACTTCAAACCAGAATGTGAATTCGTCAGGGTTAAGTCCTGCTTCAGTCCACTTGGTTCGTTCTGGTTTCGTAGCACATCCGATCAAAGCTCGGAGTATTTTGGCTGGTGGCTCTGGGTCGGCCAGTGCCGCTGTGCGCTGTGGCACAGCACTCCTTTTCGATGTTCCTGTGTTTTTTCCTTTTCTCAATAACGTCATTCTGAATTATAAGTATGTGTAGGGTGTGGGTTAAACACCCTACGGGTTGTGTTGAATGAGTTGTACACCTTGTACTTCCCGATTAATATTAAACCATATATTTAGAGAAAAGGAAAGGGCCCGCACGTACGTGCGGGCCCTTTCCTTTTTATTTACGAGTTGAGAAGAAATTATTCCTGTACAACTGGAGCTACTGAGGCAGCAACTTTAACTGTATATGCGAGTGGGTCACCCTTAGCTGCGGCTGTTTTGCCCCAACATGGTGAAGATGATACCCATGGCTGTGAACCTTGCTCATTAAAAAGTCGAAGTGCGTATTGCAAGTTACCTTCTACTGAGTAAAGGTCGATACCGAGCTTCTGTGCTCGAGCGAGGTGATAGTATTCATTCACCTGCATAATACCAACGTCTTTATTGTTCACTACGCCTCGGAAGGTTGAACCATCCTTAGCATACTGTCGGAAATGAGATTCACATCGAGCGATTTCGGCCATAATAGGAATATCGGCGAAATATGCTCGTGTCTGTGCTTCGATTCCTGCATTAACGTTAATGATCTTTGCTGTCTCGTCTTTCTTTTTCTTTTCAGAAAGAGATGCTGTTGATGTAGCTGTTTGTTCTACGGGAACAGTTTGTGGCTGTGTCGAGGTTGAATCATCTACGGTAGCAAGTGGGTTTGCCATCATACCTGATACAATCATCGCCAAACCAATGGTCATTTGAATTATAAGCCGATTCTTATTTGGTAATGCGCATGTCTGTGTGGGATCGAATTATGCGCTTGCACTCAATGAAAAAACCACACTAACTTATGTGGTTACAGTAAATATAATAGCACCTTTGACATCAATTGTCAATCTTTTTTCTTGTTTTTGAGCCTGTATTGTGTTTAAAATATGGCTATTTAGAGCCGTATTTATCCAAAGATACCCTTTACAGATAGTCGGGTATATCGTATGGTTTAAATTCGTCGAACAGTGGTTTTTTAAAAATAAACCGGTGGAATGCTTCGGCCTCAAATTTTGCTCCATTTATTGCAATATGAGGCTTCGGTTCGGCAGGAATTCCTATGTATTTCATGATGAAATCCGAGTCTACAGCTGATTTTCCCTTATTGAGAGGTGGTATCTGATCTTGCTGAAGCATTCGTGTATAACAGAGAGTGTGCATTTCCATGATTCTCTTTCCAAAGGGCGACTTCTCCCCTGCTCTCATACAAGCTTCTTCTATAAACTGCAAATCAAAGTTAACATTCTGGCCGGCAATGATGAGATTTGTCTTAGTCTGACACCATAAGAGAAACTCCTTAATAGCTTCCGACTCTGACTTCTTTTTGGTATCTCGGACCTGATCACGAGTATATCCATTGATAGCTAGAGCTTCATCAGTGATGATTGCCCCAGCCCAAGCATGACATTCCATATAAAAATGATCCTTTGGATTATTAAAATCCACGGCTCCGATACTGACTATCGAGTTCTCTCGGGGGTTTACACCTGTAGTCTCTACATCAACAACAATCATATATAAGATAAGTATATATCACTTCTTTTCTTTCGATTTGCTAGTTTTCCCCTTCTTTTCTTTTTTTGGCTTTGGAGCGGGTGTCTGCTCTTTGAGGGTACGCAGTGAAGTAGTAGCCTCCAAAGACTTCAATATATCCTCAGAACACTCTATCTGTACTGGAGTTGGGGCTCGGATATGCTCTAGAAGGTAGATGGCCATCCCCCATCCAGAAAGGCCCAAAAGTATGGCTATAGCTATCGCCCAAAGAGCAAAAAAGGGCACTTTTGCCGGAGGTGGGTCAATTTTGGGCTTTGACAAAGCAGAACCATTGATTTTTTCAATAAGGTCATGTATACTCATTGAACTTACTATAAACAAGACGGCCTTAAATAGCCGTGAAAAAAGTTTAAATTTAGAATTAAAAGACTATGGCAACCAAAAAAGCAGCAGGTACAGCGAAAAACCTTCGAGATTCAAATCCAAAATACCTTGGAATCAAGCTTTATGCTGGTGAAAAGGCTGGTGCAGGATCTATCATTGTTCGACAGCGAGGAACACGAATTCTCGCCGGAAAGAACGTTAAGATGGGTACAGACCACACTCTCTACGCAAAGAAAGAAGGTACAGTAGAATTTGGATCAACTCGAAAAGTTCATTTCAACAATCGAGTAATGACAAAGAAAGTAGTTCACGTTAAGTAATACTTCCACTCTCCTTTCGCAACAAAAACCGCCCATGTGGCGGTTTTTGTTTTTTACCTTTGTACTCGCAAAACGAATTTTATACAAACAAAAAACCTCTGGCCACAACGGCCAGAGGTTTTTGTTTAAAAGCTTATTCAGCTTTGATATTGAGAGTAAATTCAGCTGACTTATCCTGAACCTTTACGTGAATCTTGTGTTCACCTACCTCCTTGATAGGCTTTTCGAGGTCAATAAATGATGGATCGATATCGAGTCGAGTCTGTTCCTTGAGAGCTGGAACGATTTCTTCTTTGTGGATACCTTTGAAGAGATGACCCTTTTCGTTAGCTTTACCAACGATTTCGAGTGTAACACCAGAGATAGCACCAAGGTTCTTGATGAGGAGGTCTTCCTGAATTTTTCGTTCAGCAGCTTCAGAAGCCTTAATAGCTTCTACACGCTTGAGAGCTTTTGGAGTTGCAAGTTCAACCAAACCCTTTGGAAAGAGTGAGTTTGTAGCAAAGCCGTCAGCGACGTCTACAATCTGATATTTGTGGCCTACCTTAGGCACATCTCGAAGAAGAATTACTTTCATGACAATAATATGGTGTTACTGATTAAATTAACTTAGTAGGAGCAATATATCACTATTTACTGAGAATTTCAACCGCTTTTAGCATTTGAGGGTCTCTTCCTGCTGCAACATCTTCTTTAGTGATTTTTACTTCAACCTGAGGCTTGAGCCCACCTTCTGAGATAGATACACCATTTGGTGTGAGCCATCGTGCGATAGTCACCTTGAGAGCAGTGTCTGGTGTGACTTTTATATATTCCTGAACAGATCCTTTTCCAAATGTAGCAGTACCTACAAGAGTAGCTTTGCCGTATTCACTGAGAGCACCAGCGAGAATTTCTGAGGCTGATGCTGAACCGTTGTCTACAAGGATAACGGTCTTTACACTATCGTTGAAGATGTCAGGACCCTGACTTCTGAGTGCAATTTCACTCTTGCCTGCTCCTGACGCCTGTCGAACAACTACTTTGCCTGGGGGTAAGAACCAACCGGCCATATCTACTGCAGCATCGAGATAGCCTCCTGGGTTGCCTCGAAGGTCGATGATGAGTTTGTTTGATTTAGATGTAGAAAATTCTTTCATTGCACTTCGAAACAATGATGCTGACTGAGCACTGAAACTGTAGAGTCTAATTGTGAAGATGTTTGTCTTCTTGTCGAGACTTGTTTCAATAACAGGAAGATTAATGACATCTCGAACCACAGTAAATTCGATTGGCTCTTTGTCTTCTCGGACCATTGTAAGTTTTACTGATGTACCTTTCTTTCCCCGAATGAGTTTTACGGCTTGGTCTACAGTCATGCCGTTTGAGAGCTTGTCATCTATCTTAATGAGTTTATCTCCAGATTGAATACCTGCTTTCTTTGCAGGTGTACCTGGCAAAGCAGAAATAACAGTAAGGGTATCATCTTTAATGCCCATTTCCATACCGACACCTTCGAAGTTTCCTTGAATCTGACTTTCAAACTGTGATTCTTCTTCTGGTGTAAAGAAAACAGTATATGGGTCACCGAGTGATGCCACCATTCCTTTGATAGCCCCGTATACTTTATCTTGGTCTGTAGCTGGCTTTTCGTTGTGTGTAGCTACGAACTTTTCGTTGAGGAGTGTCCATGTTTTCCAGAAAAGACCGAAATCAACATTCTCTGATTTACCATCTGTCTTATTGATGATGTTCTCTATTCTATTTGCTGCCAATGTTGATGACTTACCTGCTGCGAAACCACCGTAAAATGCTCCAACAACAATTGCGATAAATAAAATTGTGATTAAAGGATTTTTCCAAGAAGGTCCATGAAAGTTCATTTGCATATATAGTAGAAAGTATCTCAGAGTTTCATTCTATGGTCAAACAAACTTTTTTTAACTATAATCATTCCAATGGAACTCCATCTCTATAATACCCTTACAAAAAAGAAAGAAGTTTTTACACCTATCAAACCAGGTCATGTTTCGATGTATCATTGTGGTCCGACTGTATACAACTATGCTCATATCGGAAACCTCAGAGCGTTTGTATTTGCTGATATCCTCCGACGTGTTGCAGAATTCAACAAATTCGCAGTAACACAGGTCATTAATATTACAGATATCGGTGAGCTTTCATCTGATGGTGAAGACAAGATGGTAAAAGGTCTTCGACGTGAAGGTAAGCCTATTTCCCTTGCTGCCATGAAAGAAATGGCAGACTTTTATGCTGCAGCTTTCCTCAAAGACCTCACGGCTCTCAACATTCTTCCCGCACATCATTATCCGAAAGCAAGTGAATATATTCCTCAGCAAATTGCATTCATACAGAAACTCGAACAAAAAGGATTCACTTACACAACGAGTGATACGGTCTATTTTGATACAGCAAAATTTGCTGACTACGGTAAACTCGGCGGTATTGATGCAATTGATACATCATCAGAAATTTCACGAATTGGCCTCGATAGTGAAAAGAAAAGTTCTCGTGACTTTGCTCTCTGGAAACTAAGTACAGAACTTGGTTTTCCAAGTCCTTGGGGCATTGGATTCCCTGGATGGCATATAGAATGTTCAACAATGTCTATTGATCTACTTGGAGAGACATTCGATATTCATACCGGAGGTGTCGACCATATTGCTATTCACCACAATAACGAAATTGCTCAATCAGAAGCACTGACTGGCAAACCTTTTGTGCATTACTGGATGCACGAGAACTTCATCGCTATTAACGATGAAAAAATTTCTAAATCTCTTAAAAATGAGATGTATTTGAGTCAACTTCAGCAAAATGGCATTTCCCCTATCGCATACAGATACTTTTTGCTCACCGCTCACTATCGAACACTTATAAATGTTTCTCAGGATGCTCTCGATGCGGCTCAGAAAGCATTTACAAAGCTTCAGACTTCATATCAAAGTCTTGGATCAATTATAGGAAATGTACATGAAGAATATTTCAAAAAATTCTCAACTGCTGTAAATGACGACCTCAATACAGCTATGGCTATTGCAACCGTCTGGGAAATGTTAAAAGACACCGCTATTTCTGATACAGACAAAAAAGCGACACTCGATTCATTTGATACAGTTCTAGGATTTAATCTTTCGACATTAAAACCAATCGCCCAATCACAAAAGATAATACAAGTAGCAGGAAAAGAAATTAATATTACGTACAATTCATCTAAAGTTGTATCTCAAGAAATATTTAATTTAATCTCAAAACGAGAAGAAGCCCGTCTTTCAAAGGATTGGACTACATCTGACAAGCTTCGTGACGAACTCAATCAACAAGGATACAAATTGCTTAATGGAGAGCATGGTATAATTCTTGAGTAATATGGATCTTGCATTTTATTCACTTTTTTTAGTAAGTGCAGCAATTGGAACAGGAAGCTCATTTATTGCTGATGTATTTTTTATTTTTTCTTTCAAAAATCATCAGCTTCGGATATCAGAACTAAAAATGCTCCTACGCCTTCAGTTTACTGCGATTATAGCGGCAAGTGTCGCTCTCGTCTCTCGACTTGCGTATGATGCTGTACGTATTAACAGTAATATCGCAATCCAAAGTGGTGTAGAGACTGCTCTCATCTTTATTTTTGCTATTATTCTCGTGTCATCGATTATTCTTCGAAAATTCCATCTCCCTGCTCTCTTGAGACATCAACAAAAATATAGCCACCTCTCAGACTCTTTCAAAGATCACCACGACGCACTCATAGCTACAGCTGCACTTGGACTCATTTCTTGGCTTTTCATTATTTTTATTGCTGCTTGTGAGGCGCAAACATTCAGTATTTCTTTACATTTCCTTAATGTGTTTCTTGCTTATGTAATTATCTCATTTGTAGGTGTCCAAATAGCCCTCAAAATAAAGGGTTTCTATAGTATTTCGTAAAACAATAAGTAATTCACAGTTTGTACACAAGCTGAACACATTTTACTTACAATTTCATCTAGCATGATGAAGATGAGGTGATACAATAGTCATATGAAAACCGTATCTCCATACGTATCACCTAAAAACCTTCGAGTACCACCAAATAGTTTGGATGCTGAAAAAGCTGTGCTCGGTTCTATCATGCTTCGACAAGATGCAATGACAGATGTAAACGACATTCTCACATCTGAATCTTTTTATAGTGAAAAACATAAACTTATTTTCAATACAATGTCCGAACTTTCTCAGAAGTTCGAACCGATCGACCTCCTTTCTCTCAAAAACAGGTTAGAGGAAAAAGGACTCCTCGAACAAGCTGGTGGCGCAGGCTTTCTTGCTGAACTCGTACACGTCGTACCATCAGCCGCAAATGCTCGATACTACGCTGAAATTGTAGAAAAGAAATATATGATGCGAAAGCTCATTGGGGCTTCTGAGCATCTCGCACAGCTTGGATACGACGAAGAAGGCCATCTCGAAGAAGTACTCGACAAGGCAGAAAAGAAAGTATTTGAACTCACAAACAGAAAATCGACACACAAATTTCTTGAAATGAAAGATGTGCTCACTGAAACATGGGACCAAATCGACAAACTTCACAATTCAAAAGATGAAATTCGAGGTGTTCCTACAGGCTTCTCAAACATTGATGCCATCACAGCAGGTCTCCAGAAGTCAGACCTCATCATTCTCGCTGCTCGACCATCTGTCGGAAAGACGTCATTCGCTCTCGACATCGCACGACATGCAGCCGTAAACCACAATATTCCTGTGGGTATCTTTTCATTGGAAATGAGTGCGGCACAGCTCACACAACGTATGCTTTCTGCTGCCTCTACTGTAGATTCATGGAAGATCCGAACAGGTAAAAATCTCCACGACAACGACTTCTCTATGCTTCGAGAAGGTCTCGACAAACTTTCAAAGGCTCCTATCTTTATCGATGACCAGCCAGGCAACAACATCATCAAGATGCGAAGTGTGGCTCGACGACTCAAATCTGAAAAAGGTCTTGGTCTCATCATTGTGGACTACCTCCAGCTCATGGTGCCTACACAAAACGTAAAATCAGATAACGTTGTACAGCAAGTAACTGAAATTTCTCGATCTCTCAAGAACCTTGCCCGAGAACTCGATGTACCAGTACTCGCACTCTCACAGCTTTCTCGAGCGGTAGAACAGCGAGGTGGCAAACCACGACTCTCCGACCTCCGAGACTCAGGTTCTATTGAACAGGACGCCGACTTGGTAATGTTCATTCACCGAGAAGACCGATACAAGGACCACTCAGAACGAGACAACATGGCCGAAGTCCTCATCGAAAAACACCGAAACGGTATGACAGGTGCATGTCACTTCAAGTTCGATGGGCAGCGAACAACCTTCATCCCAATCGAAAAGAAAGACTTCGGCGATTTCTCAGATCACGTTGCTGCCGGCGGTTTCTAATTTCTACTTTTCATGGATTCAATTGATAAACTCACTGAACTCTTCCGACATTTTCCTGGTATCGGACCTCGACAAGCAAAGCGCTTCGTCTATTTTTTGTTGAATGAACCAGCAAGTGCCATCCAAGAACTAGTGCTCGAACTTCAGGCACTCAAACAAAGCATTGCTACATGCCCAGAATGTTTCCGTTATTTTCCTATTTCAGAAATACAAGACGACAATGGCCTCTGCTCTATCTGTAGAAATCCCGCACGAGACCGAAGTACTCTCATGGTGGTATCACGAGATATAGATCTTCAGGCAATGGAAAAGAGCCGAGCGTTCTCAGGTATATATTTTGTACTCGGTGGCGCAGTTCCCCTTCTCGAAGAACGTCCAGAAGACAAAGTACGTGGCTCACAGCTCGTAGCTGAAGTAGAAAAGAAAGCCAATCAGACTCCCCGACCTCTCAAAGAAATCATTGTCGCTACAAACCTCAACCCTGAAGGCGAACATACAGCTGCATACATTGCACAAATCCTTCTCTCAAAGACAAAAGAATACAGTATCAAGGTCTCAACCCTTGGACGTGGACTCTCTACAGGCACTGAGCTCGAATATTCTGATTCAGATACAATCAAAAGCGCCCTAGAGAATCGTCGTTAATCATTGCATACGACATCTAAAGAAAAGTTCAAAATTACATAAAAAGAAACCTCAACATATGTCGAGGTTTTCTTTTTGACTGACTGTAAGGAGGTATTAGGCGATTGAGTTGATCTTCACTTTGAAGTATGACTGTCGGTGACCATTCTTTGGTGTACCTGCTCGACTCTTCTGCTTGTATCGCATGATGATAACTTTAGCGTGTCGGCCGATAGCGGCGATTTCGCCAGTTACCTTTGCGCCACTTACAAATGGAGCGCCAACTTTAGTTTCTGAACCGTTGTCAGAAAGGAGAACTTCGTTGAATTCTACCTTGTCACCAACTTTATATTCGCCAATAAGCTTTTCAACTGTAATTGTGTCGCCTGAAGCTACTCGGTACTGTTTGCCGCCAGTTTTAATAACTGCAAATGCACTAGATGCTTCTGTTGCGTTAGTCTCCTTTGGAGTTTTTGATGTCTTTGCCATAAGTTCCAATAGTATACCTGATTTCATTAGAAAATCAACTAGTACAGCCTGCCGTATGCTTTATTTGGCTAATATATTTACTTTTATGAATAAATGTGTTAATATATACATATCAGTTCTTTATATCTTCATGTTGCAGCTTTAGGGCCTCCCTTGAGCTTTTTTATTGTAAAAAGCCCTTAAAGCTGCAACATGATTCCATCTGTTGTAGATCAAACAAACACGCAACAATACAAACGAAAGATCCAATGAAAACAATCCGCACTCTGATTATGGCCGCTTTTGCAGCCATTTCCTGCCACACCACGCCCATGGCCACCGCCGGCGACAAAGACACCATCTTTGACTCCAAGGCCGCCTTGGAGAAACCGTTTGCCGTCAATGGCGGCATTATGGTCATTTCACGATACGTCGGCTTCGCCAATGGCGCAGTCTTCTACAATCGTCCGGTCACCTACGGCTACCTCAACATGACTCACAAGCAATCGGGCTTCTCGCTCGGTGTGTGGGCCTCCACGGGCTTCAATGGCTCATATTCGAATAACTGGGACGACGAAATCGACATCTCGCTCGGCTGGTCACACCAGTTCGAATACGGCACCCTTTCCTTGTCGCAGGCGTATTTCGACTGCTTCCAGGTCGGCACCGAAAATGCCAATGACGTGTATTACACGAACCTGCAGTTCAGCTTGCCCGCAAAGCAGGTCACCTCGTGGCTCACCGTCACGCCGTATGTTCAATATGAGATCTACGTGACTCAGAGCGACTCCCCCACCAACGGCGGCAACGTCCTCAGTGTCGGGCTCAACTCCGAGATCAAGTTCACGGACCGTCTCGGACTGTCCTCGAACACATCCATCAAGCACGATGACGGCGGCTTCGGTCTGAACCCTGGAATGCTCGTGAAAAACGTGAGCACACTCCAGTATCGTGTGAACGAACATCTCACGGCCAACATCATCGAGGCTACTATATGGTGCCCACTCATGCACGATAGTCGGAACACCGAGAACACCATCGGGACAGGACTCAGCTTCAGCTTCTAATCGGAGCTATTCGCGAGATTCGTGAAGACTACAACAGATCCACCCCGCTGCGAACGCAATTCGCAACGGGGTGTTTCTTTTTATATATGGACTTAAGATTTTTATGAATTATTCCTCATCAGCCAACGGCTTTTCCAAAACAATCGGATCAATACCAGCACTTGTGCCACTGATTCGCATAACATCTTTATCAATCTTCTTAAGCTCTTTGTGTGCTTTGTTGTAATGATTTACAGTCGTACCAAGTGAGCTACCAAGTGAGTTCATAAATTGATCGTACGCACCGAGGTGCTTACCAAGCTCTTCTACTCGCTGTCTAATTTCTTTTGCTGACTCTTCGATTTGCATGGCCTTGAGACCTTGAAGCACGGTCTGTAGATACGCGAGGAATGATGTTGGAGATACGATAATCACTCTCTTTTCTTTAAATGCATATTCGATGAGGTCTCGTGTATTAATTTTCACAGAACCTACCTGAGCAACGAGAAGATCATAGTAAATGGCTTCGTGCGGAATAAACATGAAGGCGAACTCCATAGTATTTTCTTCTGGTTTAATGTACTTCGATGTTTCGTCGATTCGGTTTTTGAGATCAGATTTAAAAAGTTTTTCGAGTCGCTCTCGCTCTACCGGATCTCGTTCTTCTGCGAGACGATTGTAGTTCTCAAGACTAAACTTTGAGTCAACTGGAATGATCTTGTCTTTTACCATGACAACAGCATCGACAATAGTGGCATCCTTAAACGCGTATTGCATTTGAAAACTACCAGGTGGAAGCACGTTCTTAAGAAGTGTTTCGAGATAATATTCACCGAGAATTCCTCGCTGTTTTGGATTCTTCAAAATATCCTGAAGACTTTGGAGCTGATCTGCAAATGACACTACTTGTCTGTTAGTCTCATCGAGCTTTGTGATTCGCTCTGTTACGTCCTTGAGAAGTTGGAATGATTCAGATGTCTGGTGTCTGAAGGATTCCTGCATATTTTTTGAACTTTCCCCCAATTTATTATCAACTGTCTTTGCCATGTCGCTGATACGACCATCGACAGTTCGACTGAGCTCGTTAATTTGCTGAAGAAGGAGCTGAAGACCAGAATTATCTTGAGGTTTGAGGGCTTCGAGAGCTGCCAGTTCCTCTTTTCGTTTATCACGTCTGATAATGTACAAAAACGCCCCTACGTTGATAGCGACGAAAAGAAAGGCTACAATGAGCAGTATCGAATTATTAGTCATACGAATTAGTATATCAAAAATACGAACAAATATATGTCTCTACACGACCAGATTAAAGGCCAGATTAAGGAAGCAATGCTTGCAAAGGATGCTATCAAATTGACTGTAGTACGAGGTCTCACTACAGCTTTCATGAATGAGCTCGTAGCGACAAACCGAACTCCTCAGGATACCCTCACTGACGACGAAGCACTCGCTGTTATTCGACGATCAGCTAAGCAGCGAAAAGATTCTATCGATCAATTCATTGCCGGTGGCCGACCAGAACTCGCAGAAGATGAAAAGAAAGAACTTTCTATACTCGAAGCGTATCTCCCTCAGATGATGTCTCGAGAAGAAATTCAGAAAATTGCAGAAGCAAAGAAAGCTGAGCTTGGTATTACAGACAAATCTGAAACAGGAAAATTCATGAGTGCTCTTATGAAAGACCTTAAAGGCAAAGCTGACGGTGCTGATGTGAAAGCTGTGGTAGAAGGATTGTTTGCATAGTTTCGGATAGTTTTGCATCGCTTTGCAGCGTTTAAGCCAGACTACACATATAAATATGTATCTAAGTAAAAAGTAGGAATCTTTCCTACTTTTTACTTTGTCTGGTTTTGATCATATCTTGATCTCAGCCTGTGGAAAACAGTCCTTTTTACAGCTATTTACAACTAAATTTATAGTGGTATAATATAGTTCCAGATAGATCTCACGATTTGTCAATACTCTCTCGGCACTCACCCGCCGAACACCACAACCCACAACACGGAGGAAAACAGACAATGAACAGTTCGATCGTTGAAAAGGCTGCTGCAGCCTTCAAATCAGCACGTCAGGGCACTTCACTCTATGATGTTTGCTTACCAATCGCACGCGAAGAACGCATCCAAGTCGGCACACTCATGTCCGATGTAGGAAAGCTCCTCGCCAGCGGCAAAAAACGCCGCCTGCAAGGTAGCGGTCGTGTATCCAGACCAAGAGCACTACGCCAAGTTCAAGGAATACGCTTAATTCCTATGAGCCGAGCTGCCCTCTACGCCGACGCACAGCGCGTCGCCGAAGAACGAGGAGATCACCTTCTCCCTGAAGACTACTAGGAATCCTTGCATTCCTCGTTAAAACGCCGGCCCCCTTTACAGGGCGCCGGCGTTTACTCTTTCTTACTTTTTTATACTAATTTGATTTAATTTTTAGGAAATTCATTTGTGATCTTATCAAGAGCGCCAGCTGTCCCTTCAAATACATGCTTTTGTTCTTTCTTTCGGAGATACCATGCTTTCTGAAGGAAAAGACTTTCTAAGATTGGAGGAAGACCAGAGACATACACATGCTTACCGTGGAGTTCGAGTTCTTCAATGATTTCATCAAGAGCATCGAGACCGTCGATGTCGATGTAGAAGAGGTTTTTAAAGTTGAAAATGACATACTTATCAGCTTTGAGATTCACAAGGAATGTTTTGTGTGTTTCGGCGTTCATGTAGTTAAGCTCACCTACGAATCGATAGATCATTGTGTCCCCGCCTACTTCCTCGAAGTTGATGTCGTTCACTCGAAGTCTTTCCATTTCACCTTGCGCACTTCCAATCAATACTTCTGACTGAGCTTTTGACATGTAGTTCATGAAGATAAGGAGTGATACACCTGAACCAAGCAAAATACCAATAAGTGGGTCATACACAATTGAAAGCACGGCTACTACAATTGAAAGAATGAATGCAGTCTTGTCGAATCGGTAGAGATTTTGGAAGTGCTTCAACGCAACCATTCGGAGCGCAATGTAAATGAGGATTGATGCAACGATGGCCATTGGTAAATATGAGAAGTACTGAAGTAGGAAAAATGAGACGATGGCTACTACAATAGTGTTCATAATAGCTGAGTATCGAGATGTGGCTCCACTCTTGATATTCATAGCTGTTCGAGCGAATACACCAGTTGCAGGCAAACCACCAAAGAGACCTGATACGACGTTGGCAAGACCAATACCAAATACTTCTTTCTTTTGGTTGTATCGTGTCTTTGTCATACCATCAGCAATCTTGGCACTGAGGAGTGTTTCCAAAATAACAACAATAGCTACAAGTGGAATGGCTTTGAATACTGCGATACTAAACATTTCTTTTGTGAAGTGTGGCATTGAGAAAAGGTTGAGAGAAAGAGCGCCATACTTTGACTGAATAGTCTCGAATCCATATGGAAGGTAGCCTTTTGATGCAACAACACCAACCGCAATACCGAAGAGTGCTACTACTACTGAGTTTGGAATCTTTGGTAACCACTTGAAAAGAGCAAACATCATGGCAAGACCAATAATAAAAAGAATGAATGTTGGAGCGTGTGTTGAACCGAGGTGTCGGAGCGTTTCCACCACATTTCCGACAAACTTTTCATGTTTGATCAATCCCTTGAGACCAAATGCTGAGTTGAGCTGACCAAGACCGATTACAAAAGCCACAGAGAGTGTGAATCCGTGCACCACACTTGAAGGAATGAATACAATGTATCTATCCCATCGAAGCGCCCAAATAATAAGCACCATCACGCCAGTGATAAGTGCAATAACAGGAAGAATTTGTGGACCGAAAATGAGTGAGTAGCCGGCGAGGATACCAGAGAGAGCTCCGGCTGGTCCTACAACGTTGTAGTGACTTCCTCCAAAGATTGCTGCTACGAGACCTGCCCAAATGGCTGTCACGATACCTACTGTAGGTGCAACACCTGAGGCGATAGCGAGAGAAATTGACATCGGGATGTTAATAAGAGCAACGGACAAAGCAGCTTTCCAGTTTGCTTTCATTTCAGACAAAATTGATTTCATAATGTGGTAATAAGCTTTAGATAAAATGTCTAACAGACGATTTAAAACTCTACACCCATCTTGCAGGATTATCAAGTATATTGTGTGAAAAACATGGCTTTATTAGGCCACATTATCGTATATAGTCTAGATATGAATATGTTTACAAATATAGTACAAAATCAAACACTAGAAAGTTTCCGAATCTTTCCTACTATTGTTGAAGTGTGATCAGGTATAGTATCCAGAGAAAACCATTTTGCTTCAGCTATTTCATGCTCATCAATTTTAAAATACTCATTTGTCACCTCTGCAGCAAAACAAAACACTGTATCTTTCTTAAATTCTCTTGTTGTAAAAAAGGACCCAACCGCACGTATCTTTGTGTCTTCAAGACAGATTCCTAATTCTTCAAACACCTCACGTTTAATTGCCTCTACGTGATCTTCATCTCTTTTTATTCCCCCACCAGGTAGGTTCCATGTACCCTTTCCATACGTGTGACGAATAAGAAGCAGCTGATCACTCCCCGAAGTCGCGGGTTCACCTTTTTTAATTATCAAACATTTTACTCCCTGAGTAGTTGGTCGTGTAAAAAACCAGACCGACTTTGCAATAGGATAGCCGAGCTTATATATAATAGCTCGAAGACTATTGAAGCTTTTGAAGCGCATTGTATTATGTATTATTCAAATCATCTTTTCCTGCATCTCGATCACCCCAGCGCCATGATGGCTTCTCCCCTTTCCAATAACAAACGGCAATGAGTGCAGCTACAAGTACAATTGTTTCAATAATAAATATAACTACAGTATTGCTTGGAGACTCAGATACAACTTCGAGGCGTCTCGCATTTGCAAACTGAAGCACAATAAAAATAACAAGAGAAAGCCAACCTTCCCATGTCGAAGGAGTCCATCCCCAACCGTATCGCTTTGCTTTAAACCAAATTTTATTCATATTTATTTTGTCTTAAATTCATATACACCGTTCCATACTTCAGGTGGATGTTCAATCAGATAGTTACATCGTTCCATAAATGTCTGACTTGGTCCATCCGGATATGTATCGAGGACCTTTTTAAAGGTTTCTAGAGCCTGCTTAAAATTCCCTTTCTTGTACAGATCTAAACCTTCTGCAAACAGTGGTAACACTTGTTTAAACGGATCAGTCACTTCAGCTGTGATGAGCTCGTAAATGTTCTTTGGTTCTTTCTTGCCTTTTACCATTACAGTATCAAGTTCACGAATAACGAAACGACTATCACCTTCGACAGCCTTTTTTGTTTCTTCACTCAAAATACATTCTGTACCGTACATTTTGTTGAGACCTTCAAGTCGCGAGCCAAAATTCACTTCATCTCCCATAATCGTATAGTTGAACCGCTTTTCACTTCCCATATTGCCTACAATTACCTCTCCTGTGTTGAGTCCGATACCAATACCTATTTCAGGTACTCCTGCGGCTTTCCACGCAGCATTGAGGCTCTTGAGCTGTGCAGACATAGCGAGAGCAGTGAGACATGCGTCAGCAGCCTGAGATTCATTGGCGATTGGTGCTCCCCAAAAAGCCATAATTGCATCACCAATGTATTTATCTACCAACCCTCTATGCTCCATAATGCTATCACTCATACGAGTAAAGTACTGGTTGATAATATGCACGAGTTCTTCGGCTGTCAGTTTTTCTGAAAGTGCTGTGAATCCTCGAATGTCTGAGAAAAGAATTGTAAGTTTTTTCTTTTCCCCACCAAGTGAGAGTTTTTTTGGATTCTCCATAATCTCCTTGATCACTTCTGGCATTAAATAATATTGAAATGTCTTTTGGATAAATCGCTTTTCTTTTGATTCAACAACATATTGATATATGAGTGTACTTACAGAGCCTAGTAAGAACGCCAAGAGCATATATGCAGCTGGTAAAATTATGCCCAACTGAAATGAGACAAACGTAGCAGCAATAATTCCAACAAAAAGTGCTATGAGCGTTGCAATAATATATATAAATCTCTTGAATAAGAAGACAATAGCTGCACCTATGAGAATGACAATAGCAAGACTAGCTGCTGCTGTTTCTTTGGATGCCGGTTTAATCGCCGAGCCTGATGCTAAAGTCTCAAGAGCATTTGCATGAACTTCTACTCCAGGCATGAGACCAAAGGGAGTATTGAGAACATCGTGCAAATCATTTGCTGTTACACCAATGAGGACGTTTGCGTCTTTAAAAATACTTGGTGGTATTTTCTTATTCAACACGTCTACGAATGAAACTGTGAGAATAGTTTTTGCCGGTCCGGTGTAATTGATGATTTGAGGCTCAGAAGTGATAGCTTGCGATGGTGCGAAAAGAGATGAAAAGCTTGTAGCTCCCGATCTTGAGTGAATGAGCGAGCGAACAGTATTGTCTGAATCTACAAGAACATTTACATACCCAAGCTTTGCATGTTCAGCCAAGAGAGAAAGCGGAGCGACTTCTACTACACCGTCAGCTCTCAGTTGAATTGGTAGGAATATTTCCGAATTTGAACTAGCCAATGCTTGGGCAAGTATTTTGTCTGCGTCTACACCATTATTAGAGAGAGATGAAGATTCGGAAAAATTAATATCAAATCCAACAGCCTTAGAAGCGTCGAATTGCGGGATCACTTTTGCAAACACATCACGACTCCAGGGCCACTTCCCTATTTGCGCAAGACTTTGCTCATCAATTGCAACTATCACAATATGTTGCGAAGGCTGACGTTTCAAGAATAAACGATCAGTGAATTTATTTTGAAGAGTTTCAAATAAATGAAAATAATATGAACAAAAACTCAACAGGAATACTCCGATAAGTACTACCGCAATAATCCAATATTTTTTTGAGTATTTTTTCATACTTTTTACCGGCTATCGTACTGATCCGTATTGAACAGTAAGTGCGGCGTTAAGAGTGACGTCAGAACCATCTGATGCAATCAAGATGAGATCATATGTTCCAACTGGAAGTTGTGGATCGACATGGAATTGCAACTTATTATCATTTACAACCATAAGATCGATCATGACAGATTCGCCTGCTGATACTTCTTCTATTTGTTTGAGGCCAACACCATTCACCACTACATATGTACGACTATCACCAGCCATAACACTTCGAGGACTCACCGATGAAACCTTTACAGATGTCGCTCCTGTACCTCCATATGAAGTACTACCTGCTCCAGGAACGGTTGTAGGAACACTTGAACCTCCTGACGCTGGTACTGAGCCAGCAGGTGCTGTAGTACCCGTTGTGCTCACGCCTTGTGTTCCAGATTGTGTGCCAGATGTTGAACCAGCCGCACTTGTGCCCTTGCCAGTGCTGGCACCTGTACCATCTGCTGACGTGTTGTATTTGTACCAATCACTTCGCATGTCCTCTGATGAAATTCTTGTAAGTACTCCCTTGCTTGTTCCTGTTATTTCTAGTTTGTATCCTGCGAGAACTACTATCTGTGTTGATGAAGCTGCATTACCTGTTTTAGGGTCTCTATTAAAAGCTGAAACTTCACCCTGCGTAACAATAACTGTCGTTTTGTTTGCCTTGTATGTCACACCAAACGATGTGCCTCGCACCACGGCGACAGCGTTACTTGTTTTAATTTCATAAAATTCTCCTTTTTCAAAAAGCTTCTTAGCTCGCGCCCACAGACCGCCTGTCGTAAGTTCGATAGATGTTCTCTTTTGTTCAGCTCGACTGTCTTTGATAACAAGTTCAGAACTATAGTCGAGGGCGGTAGGATGACTAAATGATGCTTCGACAATAGCTCGTCCAGATGAAGATGTCTTCACCACTGTGCCGATAGTTGTCGATGCTGCTTCTGTTATTGTTCTAAAAGGAGCAAGTGTAGTTGTTTTGACATTCACATCAGCAGAAAGAGGCGTGACAATAGCAACTTCGTTTGATGCAACAGAAGATGAAGCTCCCTGAGTGCTTGTAGTGCCTGATACATCTATAGTCTGTGGAGTAATGCGTGGGGCACCAGTATTAAATTTCACAAAAGCAAACGCTGCAATCGCAAGAATAATAATTGGAATGATGAGTTTTTTCATATATATAATTATACAACAATAAATCGCATGCATAATACATTCAAGACAAGAACAGCATAATTAATGCATTAATTAGAGAAAGAAAAAAGCCCCGTCGTTCACTTTTGAAGTTACTAGACGGGGCTAAATTAATGCGAGTGTTGGTTACTAGGGTTGGAGTTTACCTACCTGGATGAAATGCCAGGCAGCGTTACCAAAGAACTCACGGCTTTTGCAAAAGTCACTACTTGTAGGATGTTTTTCCATGATGATAATGACCCATGTGTCATCCGCCTGAGCATTTTCAACATTAGGATTGAGCGGACCGAGGATGATTCGACCTGAGCTCATGGTAGTTGCCTTTGTAACGTAATGGATGTATTGCGCCCTGCTGTGTGCTGGTTCGACTTTGTCTCTTCCACGCAACAATGATGTTACTGCCACTGTAGGGAGGCAGGTAGCTACTACACATCGGTCTTCGCCAACCACGACTTCCTCGAGATTTTTGCGAATCAGTGGAAGATAGTTTGCACTGAAGAAATCCTTAGCGTAGCGGGTTAGTTCCACAAGGGCACCTAGATTCATATCGGACAGTTTTTTCATACGGTTATTATGGTATTTTGGATTGTTGAGATGTTTTGCCGTTGATTTCGGCTTTTTAGATACCTACAAAAGGTACATAAAAAGCCGAAATCAAACACTTGCATTTGTGAAAGAACTAACCCAAATTACTATTATATTATACTACATTTAAATAGTTTGTCAATATAAGTATTGGGGCTGGCTGTGTGGGCAGATATGCTAATTGTGCTTTGCTGGTTATTTATTCAGCTAAGCCGGAATCTCATTTTTAAACCGTCTGAAGAGCACTGCATACAACGTGCCAACGGTTGCCACAAGCACGATTGGATAGAGCCACACCGCGAAGCCAGTGTCTGTGCCAATAATAACTGTCACAAGATTGAGAACCACACCCATGAAGAACATTGTCCACGCCACAAAACTTTCACTCTTTGGATCATCAATTGATTTTTTGATGGTAGAAATATAGCCACTTGTATAAATAGCAAGATTTGTTATAAGTGCGACAAGTATATTTCCTGTAAATGCCCAGAGCGCGAGACTAACGGCTGCAAAAGCAAGAGAGATTTTGTCTGTGCGATTCCAGCCTCCTGTTCCCTTTCGGATAGATAATATGAAGATAATGAAACAACCGATAGCATCGGCGATAGGCACCCAGATAGCTTCATTTGTACCTGTCTCTCGTACTCCAATAAGAATAGTTATGGTAGATAGTGACCAAATAAACCAACTCGCTCTATTTGGAATGTCAGTACCCTTGAGTACTTCATACATGTACGGAATATATCCTGCAATGAGGAAGATACCGGATAAAAGTCCGAGAATTTCTGGGATAGTCATATGAGTATTATATCAATTTTTTCTGTTATTTAATTAAGCCCAACTTATCTATATTGCGTACTATTGTATCTAAGAATACAAAATCTCGATCTGAAAAAGTGCCAGTGCCACTTTCAGTACTAATAACCACCACATATGCAGCTGGAGAATCAATCGTAGGATCAATTACCACTCCATACCGAGTTGCAGACTCTGTACTTACTAAACTGTATACATCAAGCTTTGTTGAGCTTGCTACGAACTCCATTCCCGAACCAAAACAAGTTTGCAGAGCAGATGTCTCACAAGAAGATAGTTCCATTTTGGCAGAAAGACCTGATGGCAATTTCAGCACATGTTGTTTGGTTTCTATTTTTTCGGCACTTATTATGTCGTGTGAATGCGGCAAGATGACCAATCTATAGGTACTGTCTGTATTTAAGTTGTGAGGTAAAATTTGTTCGACATTAGAATCTAAACATCCAAAACCGTAGAGCTTATTATCTATTTCAGCTCGTACACTCCCATTACAAACAACATTTCTAGTTTTTGCTCCATAATGTGTTGTGAGTTTTGTTTCAATTATTTCTCTTTTAAAACCAAAGCTATCATATATAAAACTACTAACTACTATACAACAAACTACTCCCACAATAAGACACAGAGCAACTAAATAACCACCATTTGAAGTAGACTTGATATTTTTTAAAGAATAACCAAGACCGACAATAGAAATTGCTCCAAATATTAAGGCGAGGATATTACGAAGATATATCTGGTATATATAAGGAGATGGTATGTATGAAAATAATAGAAGTGCCATCACAACAAAAATGGCTATCAAGATAGCATATGAAATGAGAATCGTTGTGAGTGTTGGTTCGTTTCGAAAATTAAATCCCATTATATCGAGAGGCTTTCTGAGAATTTTAGTGATGAGTTCTTTCATACTATGTTAAAAGTTTACTGAAATTTCTGATAAACAAAACCGCACACCCCACCGGCAACCACATACAGCAAACCACCAATTTCATCATAACCAAAGTATAGTAACTTATAGATGACTGGAAAATTACCATAGAAGTAGAAAGACTCTGAAATCGCGAAAATAACAATCCACGCAGTAAGACCAAATATTGCACCTCTAAGCCAAAATAACTTCAAAGAAGCGGCGTTGGGGTCTTTTCTCCCTTTGTACCAACCCACAAAAGTAGCAACAGGAATAATTGGGAGGAGGAAAACTGCTGCACCAAATGTAAGAATTCCACACATTGTTTCTCCTTCACAAGAAAGCTCCATTAGAACAGTGAGTCCGACGACCACAGTGTATATAAGAATACTTCCCAAAAACCAATGTAACCAAGACGATCTATCTTTCATAGTACATATAGTATAACCTACATTCAAAACTTATAGATACACAACATATACTTCGCGATAAAAAGAAAAGCCCCACCTGAAATGAATCGGGTGAGTCATTTCTTGTGGGGCTAGAACCCTGGTCGGTAGTCATCACTGGTCAGTGGATGGTGTTGAAGTCGAGATCATCGTCATGCTCGGGCATGCGGAAGATCATGTGCGTGTTCCTGCTGTCGGATTGAAGCGTAAGCGAACGCTCAACGTCTTCACTCACATTGTAGCCTGTGATGCTGGTCACGAAGCTCATGCGAGAGATGCGTGCCCAGGGCTGTTCATCTTTCCGGTCTGTAGGACGAGACGCAGCGACCTCAAATTGAATAGTCAGGATGCCGCTATCATCGAGATTGACGCTTGAGACGACGGCGCGACATTCAAAGCTAAGCCCAAGTTCTGGACTGCTGAAGTGAACTTGCCCGCGTATGTAGCGAGCAAACGATTCGGTAGTTAATCTGGCTGTTTGCATTGTATGATACTGGTTGTGTGGTGTGTGGGTTTGTGTGTGAATTCAGTTGAATTGTTGTGGAGAACAAAATGTTTGCTGAGATAACATTACAATAAATATACAAAAAGTCAACGACTTGTCACCTGAGCCTTCATACTTCGTCGATTCATGTTACATCGCTCAATATAACACTTATAACCGGAACTATTTCACGTTATATCGTACTTTCATATCTTTTACAGACTGTTTGATAAGAGCGCTCAGAGTAGGAATATGAATATCATCAACTGTACGTATATAAATGCAAGAACCGCTTGATACTTTATGCTTTCCAAGCTTTTTCAATAATTCTGGATACTGTTTGGCACCTGACATAATGTACACCGTCATATTAGCCTTACGTGGAGAAAACGCAGTAAGCATCCAATCTCCTTCTTGCGACGACTTTTCTGATTTGTAATGATACGAACCGAATCCAATAATACTTGTCCCCCACATCACAGGTTTCAGACCAGTCGCTTTCTTGAAAATAGTAAGTAACAGTTGTGCATCTTTCCGACGTTGTTCATCTGAGAGAGATTTGATAAATGCATTACACTCGCTTTTGTTTTTGTTGTTTTAAGTTCAGCCATATTATGTACGTGTGAATAAATTAGAAACGAGCTTGTTGAAAAATAGTATATCGTCTCCTGTTGCAGGTTGATCTTTTGTGTCGAACGTAACTTCAAACAATCTTTGAGGATCAGAAGAGTCAGGTGTGTTTGCTGTGCTCGATGTGTCAGACAAAGCCGCACCATAGCGTGTCAGTGATTCGGTACTGACAAGACTATATATATCTACACCAGTTGAACTCGCCATAAAAGTCATTCCTGATCCAAAGCAAGCTTGAATTGATGTTGATTCACATGGTGATATAGTCAAAACAGCAGAACGACCTGACGGTGTCATAACGGTTCTACCTTGAGTATCAGTAAACGGAATGTCGGGAGGTGTTGGTTCAGCCTTGCTCACGTACACGCTTTTAATTATAAAAAAGATACCGACACATGCGATGAGGAGTATTGCAATTGAGGCAATGTTTTTTTTCATTGTTGTGTACATTATAGTATAAAAAACATCCCCGGCACCATTGCTGGTGCGGGGGATGATTTTGAGCTTCTGGATAACTCTACCTGTGGAGAATACCACTATAAGGACACGCCGTGCCCCCTCTATCTGAAGTCACTTTCATGACGACTACTTCTTCTTTCCCCAAAACATATCCCACCCTGGGAACTTTTTCTTGTATTTGTTTCTTGGATTTTTTGGCAAGCGCCCGTCTAAGTGCGAGTCTTTCCAATACTGAGTGCTCGTTTTGATCCCTAAAGCTATAGCCGCTGTTGATGCTTCTTGGACTGTCACGTATAGGTTTTTTTCTTCTAACCCGCACAACTTTTTAAAGTTCGGGAGTGCTGGATAGGCACCATACAAGTCTGGAGGCAGCCGTGGATCGTTTTTGTGAAGACTTTTGTATTCTTCCCATGAACGTATTCCAAGAGCCTTGACCGCTATTGATGCGTCTTCCCACGTAGAGTAATACTCAACTCTTCCAAAAAACGTTTTCCAGCCGGGGAAATTGGCATAAAACTGATCAGGTGCAGAATGAAGCTTCGAATCAAAACTTCTTTTTTGTCTGTAACTGTAGGTTCCTGTAATTCCAAGTTTTTTGACAACTTCAGATGCTTCCTCCCACGTCGCGTAGAAATCTTTTGAACAGGATTCCAGTACCTCCATGAGATTCACAATTTCTTGTGTGAATGTGAACGTAAATGGGTCTCCGCTTATCTCAATGGATTTTGAAACCTTTGGACCTTTCGGATACTTCTTACGCTCCATTTGGGCGATCTTCTTTTTGAAAGATAGAAGAAATTGCAGATGCTCTAGATTACTTACGAAATCCATAACCACCAACTTTGTCTTTCCGTCATCGGGTCGAGCACCACGTCCAATCTGCTGCTTCCATCTGGTAATCACGCCATGTTGACGTAACAGAGCAATGAGATGAATTGCTGGGACATCGACACCCTCGTTGAATGCATCGACGGCAGTAACATAACGCAACTTACCACTGCGAAAGTCACTAAGTGTCTTTAGATTACGATCCCATATCTTCCTCTGCGTTTTATGCTTTGCATCCTTTCCAGAATGAAATGCGCGAGATTTGGGAATAATACGTGCCATGCGTTTAGCGTGGCTAATATCCTTACAAAAGATAAGTGCGGGCTTACCTTCGTCCATGATGGTCTTTGCCACGACTTTCGCTTTTTTTCGAATAAAAACACGCCGATTAATTTCCGCAATCGACATTCTTCTTTTTGCTGTCCGAATCTCGTCGAGGACTTTTTGCAGTTCCACGTTGTCGAGACTGTTGTCATGACAAAGTCGATACTCAATCGGTGGGAGCCAACCATTAACGATTGCCTCCTCCAAACTGAAGTTAACGACTTCCTCACCGAATACTTCGCGGATATCCGCATCGTCGTTTCGATCAGGAGTTGCCGTGATGCCAAGTTTGGCAGCAAGGAAATACCGAATAGTAGGAGCGTAGGTAATTGCTTCAGTATGATGGGCCTCGTCCACAATGACTAGGTCAAAATGCTTTGTGTCCCAGTTATTGAGATTGATACCCATTGTCTGCCATGTAGCAAAGACGAATTGTGCTTTGTGAGGAGCCGTTTTAGATCCGCCCTTGTAGATCGATACATCCATGTCTTCACCGAAAATGAGTTTGAACTCAGACACGGCGTGATCAAGGATGAAGGTGTTATGCACCAAAAAGAGAATTCTCCCTTTTGCGAAAAGTGCTTTTGTTATCATAGCCGCAGTAATCGTTTTACCGAGTCCAGTAGCCATAACAACTAACGCACGTTTCAGCTTCGAACGAAGAGCCTTAAGTGCGGCCCTCACAGCGATCGCCTGATATGGGCGCGGTTGTATTACTTTCACTATGTATGATGTTCTGAGTTGGTTTGAGATTGATTGTTGAGAAATGAAAATAGCCCTTCAGATTATTAAAGAGCTTTGTCAGTTGCTGATTTTATAATATGACAAAATTGCTACTTTGTCAATTTTCATAAAGAATCTCTATGTCAAAATTAAGCTGTCAACTTAGCGCTATACATCTTGCTCATTCCAACTAAAATCGAACCCCCTCTTCAACTATTATAGGTATTTCCTTACCTAAACAGTCTTAATATATGACTATGTCAGTCCCAGTGCTACTTTTGTATCTCAATGATAAATCTTGAACAAACTGCTGAACATTTTCTACGTTTAAAAATATTGGCCATGCTGCATATAATCCTGTATCAATACCTTTGAGCATTTCTCCAGAGATGTTAACTCTCTTAATGTCTATATATTTAAATGTATTTGGAATAATTCCTAATCCCCTATAAACCATTACTGATGTATCAGTTAGTTTTATAAACTGCCTCTTGCTTACTACAAAGATCTGCATAAGGAATCCGGCTATTCCGAAGAAAATCATTATCGGCACAAATATATTAGAAACAAAAGCCAACTCTGGGTTAATAGACCTCAACACCATCCAGACAAGTATTAAAATGAGCGTTAAAACTCCAAACACACTATAGATTACTATTTGGCTAGGACTATTTCTTTTGAAGTTATATTTTGATTCCATATTACAAAGCTTAGCATACCTTTTATATCAGATTACAAATTATATTTATGTAATTCAGATTGTATCTCTTTGAACGAACAAAGATGTACCACTTTACTCTCATACGGTTTGA
The DNA here is from genome assembly GCA_039795775.1 of Candidatus Parcubacteria bacterium. GTDB lineage: Bacteria > Patescibacteriota > Minisyncoccia > Phycocordibacterales > CAIZLB01 > JBDKLC01. The sequence continues at coordinate 234,841 of JBDKLC010000005.1, read as the reverse complement.
TCATCTCTTGAATAGACGGGAGCTCGGCTCTGTATCCTTTTTTAAATCTTTTTCGTGTGACGTGTACCAGAAGAACCCACAGTCCCCTCCAGCTTTCATGATCTCTGCCAAATGATCTTTTAATAAGCCGGTAATACTGCGAGATGATCCACTTAAATTCGAGACTATAAATTACATCAGCTTTTTCAAATGCTCCCTGTACCAAGTGTCGTGTAGTGCCTTCTACAATCCACGTATCTTCTAGATATACTTTTGCAATAGCATCTATACTCTCCTGTTTGTTTGCTGGTACAGAAAATTTCTTTATCCAATAAAAGTCATCTGTCTCATACGCTGGAATACCAAGCTTGGCCGAAAGTTTTTTTGCAAATGTACTTTTTCCTCTACCAGCATCACCGACTATCAGAATACGTTTGGGATTTTGTGTCTGCGTATATGTATCTATGAGTTTTTTATATCTAGCCATAGCTTTTTCAGCATTCACTCTTCCCTCTCCCCCTTTCAAATAATCTCCTACAGTATCAATAAGACCGCTCAAAAAAGAGTTGGTTACGAGACGCGTATATGAAAGCTTATTGCCAGATGCTTTTTCGTAGGCAGAGACAATATATTGAAAATGAAATGGGAAATCTCGTATGTAGCGTGAAAACTCTTTTGCAATTTCACCATACTCGGCATTACCAAAGTCGATGATTCCAGAGATCTGCTTATTTTTGATTAAAACATTCTCGTGATGAGCATCATTATGAAGAAACTGAAAGAGTATATCATGCTCTGTGATATCAAATATCTCTTTTGCCCGTCGTGCGAGAATTTTAAATGAGTCTGGTACCTGTGAATTTTGTAGGATTAATTCATAATCTCTTGAGACTTCTGGGTGTAAGCCTGTAGATAGGTCAATTGTAATACCCAGAGATTCAGCCATTTCTTTAGTACATTTCTTTCCAATTTCTGCATGAAATTCACCCAAAGCAGTGCATATGCTTATTTTTTCTTCTTCAGAAAGAGATGGCCATGTTCCTCGAAGCATTTCACCTTCGATATACTCATAGCCATACATCTTTGGCTTCTCAGATATAAATGAAACTTTGGGTATTGAAAGTGTCAGACCTACTGATGAAAGCTGTTGTATAACATTCGCTTCTACAAGTAAATCGTTCTGAGGTTGAAACTCTTTATCTTCGCGTTCTTGTTTCACTATGTATGTAGACCCGCTTTTTGTTTCAACATAATAAGCGTTATTTACTGCGCCTTTTCCTTTTACAGTAAAAACTGAAATGTCATCGTGTAAAAACTTTTGTACTTCTTGCCTTGTTTGTTCAAGATTGTTATTGGAGGTGTTCATTTGATTTTCTTAATCTTCTCTTTTCAACAATTAATCCAATTAAATAACCTATAATAAACCAAAAGATTCCACTCCAATATAAGTTAGACCAATATCCAAAAATACGAGGTAATTGATCAGTTAAAAGCAAAGGAATAAAAATATTTGGGAACATAATCAGTCCCAAATCACTATTTGGAATATTAGCATCATATACAAACAATATTGCTCCAAGAGATAAGATCGAGTGAATTACTAAAAATAGTAATCCGTATGTATATCTTGTTTTCATACATTACAGTATACCTCAATTGTCACACCGTCCAGGAGAAGTGGTCACAGGTTCTCGCCCCCGGCGATCATGTGGCAAATAAAAAACACCAGCATGTCTGGTGCTTTTTATTTACCATGACCCCACGGGGAATCGAACCCCGATTTAAGCCTTGAGAAGGCTCTGTCCTAACCGTTAGACGATAGGGCCGTTTTCTGTTCTATTGCGACGGTCGTACTGTTCTGTTCCGCACTCAGAGAGTGCTAACGTGAACGCCCGCCGCAACTTGCCTATCCTACTATTTCAGCGACTTCAGCACAATATCGACAAGTATCCCCTTGGCAATCTCCTGACAGACTATCTATCCGGCGGTAGCTGATAGTAGTTGATGAGGAATTTGGTGAGGTCGATGAACGGCTGCGCAAGTGTTTCTGACGCATACTGCACGCCTCGTGGGTTGATCGTGTACATGAAGACCAAGAATCGTGGTTCTTTGGCAGGAAGGAAGCCAACGAATGAGTGAAGATATCTATCGTCATAATATGTACCACCTGGACCTCGCATCTGAGCTGTCCCTGTCTTTGCTGCTACAGCGTAGTGTGCATTCTTTGCTTTTCCATCAAGAAGTGATGTGTCGACGTTGTTGATGAGCATATCTGTCACTGCTGTTGCTGTCGACTCTTTGATCACTCGCTCGCCTATTTTTGGTTCAATTGTTTTTGTGTAGCCCACTCGATAGTCAACCTTTTTTACAACATGCGGAGTCACAAGGTATCCGCCGTTTGCGATTGTTGAAAGAGCACGTGCAGTTTCAATAGGCGTCATAGCAATACCCTGTCCGAATGCCGCTGTAGCAATTTCGACATCGATGTTTCTATCGAGTGTACTGATGAGTCCTGACCCTTCATTTGGAAGGTCGATACCTGTCTTTTCTCCAAGAGCAAACTTTTTGAAATAGGTAGACATCGTTTCGTTCCCCACAAGCTGTGCAATATGAATGAAGCCTGTGTTGAGTGATTTTGCCAAAGCGAGCTGATAGTTGATGACACCTCGACCTTTTTTGTCGAAGTTGTACATAGTCTTGCCACTCAAGGTAACAGAACCTTCGTCGTTGTATGTAGATTGTGCAGTCACTTTTCCTGTATCAATACCCACAGCCATAGTGAGCGGTTTGATGATAGATCCCATTTCGTACACGTTTTCTACAAGGTCATTTTGAAAAATATCTACACTTTTTTGTTCTTTGAGATTGTTTGGATCAAAACTTGGAGCGAGAGCCATAGCATAAATTTCGCCCGTCTTTGGGTCCATGATAATAGCCCCGGCACTCTGCGATGAATACCGTGTCATGATGCCCTTGAGCGTTGTTTCGAGATATGACTGTGTTGTTGGCTCGATTGTTGTGACAATGTCTCCCGCAAGGTCGTCACCTTCAATCACTTTCTTTTTAAAATTAGAAAAGATTTCAGCGAAGAAGTTCACGTACACATTGTCTGTGTCACGATTGAGTGTCTGGTCGTAGTATCGTTCGAGACCGTATCGTCCGCCGTATTCGTTCTCTTTGTTGAAGGCGAGGAAACCAAGTGTATGCGCAGCAAGAGAGTTGCCTGGATAGTATCGCCAACTTTCTTTGTACACTCCTACCCCTGGAATTTTGAGAGCAGCAATACTTTTGCCAGTGTCTTCATCTACACGCTTTTTGATTTCAGCGTACGAGCTGTTTTGCTTGTTTGCTTTTTGGATAAAGTCGTCTTTTTCAAATTCGAGCACGGCAGACAACTTTGTGTAAATCTTATCAATTCCCTCTTTCTGGACTACTTTTGGGTTGATGGTGATGGTAAAGCCGGATTTGATAGAGCCAGCTGAAATGAGCCCGCCATTTTTATCCTGAAAATAAATAGTGCCACGACTAAACAAGTTGTTTGAAGGTCTTTGGTACTGGTGGTCAGCTCGTTCTGCAAAATCATCAGCATGGATGATCTGAAGTGAATACAATTTTACAAAAAGAAACAGTGCAAATACGAGAAAGCCAAGAGAAATAATTCTGATTCGAGTTCTAAGCATTGTGTGAGTATTTTATCATATTTGAAAGCCAGTTTAAAAAATTTGGCAGTTAAAAACCCTCATGCTGGACAAATCCAACATGAGGGCTTTTAACGGAATTATCGCAAAGCGACAGCAGCAGCCTGATCTCGTGTTACAAACACAGTATTGTGTGTTGACTCATATCCAAGAGACTGTGCCATTTCAAGAGTAATGTTGTTCTTTGAAGTGATGTATTGGAATTCGAGATCACTGAGCTTTGAGTTGAGGCTCACGATTGATGATTCTGCCTGCTGTCGCGCCACTACATTCCACACTGTCTTGTTTACCAAGTACATATACATTGAAATCATAGCCACAATAAGGCCTACCTGCGCCCAAAAGATTACGGCTGATGTCTTTTCTATTGATTTGATTGCGATTGCTGCTGTTTTCATTGAATGTACTCTAACTAATGTGCTTTGTAATGGTTGTTTAATCTGTGAGTTTCTCGATAATTCGAAGTTTTGCGCTTCGAGATCGTGGATTTTTCTCCAGTTCCTCAGTACAAGGAGTGATCGGCTTTTTGGAAAGTTCTACGGCCTTATCTTCTGCCACAAGTCTCTTGCAAAATCGTTTTGCGATTCTATCTTCGAGACTGTGATATGAGATAACGAGTAATCGTCCACCTTTTTTCAAAATATCAAAAGCTTGTGGTAGCGCATCCTCGATAGAGCGTAATTCGTCGTTGACTGCAATTCGTAGGGCCTGAAAGGTTTTGGTGGCTGGATGGATGCGGCCAAATCGTGCAAAACTTGGTACCGCATGTTTAACAATGTCTGCGAGCTGTGAAGTAGTGAGAATCGGCTTGTGTTCTCTCTGTTCAACGAGTGCTCGAGCAATTCGAAGGGCGAATTTATCTTCGCCATAGGCTTGAATTATTGTTCGAATATTTTCTTCATCCCAAGTGTTGATAATGTCATACGCAGTAAAATGATGATCTTCTTTTGTACCGAACATCATAGAAAGTGGTTCTTCTTTCAAAAAGCTAAACCCCCTTCCCGACTCTTGGAGCTCATATGAACTGATTCCAAGGTCAAACAATACTGCTTGTGCATTATCCAAGCCGGTAGAAGCATACATTTCCTTAAGATGTCTGAAATTTTTTCTAAAAAAGAACAATTGCTCTTTCTTAAACCCACTTTTCTGGACGTCTTTTGATGAAAAGATGTTCTCCGTAGCTCGATCGATTGCATCTTGGTCAAGATCAATTCCCACAACTGATACTTTTCCATGCATATGTTCGATCACTGCTTGTGTGTGGCCACCGTCCCCCAAGTTGCAGTCGACAAAGACGCTCTTTGGTGTAAGACCTGCCTCACTGATCACTTCTTGTAAAAGAACTGGCGTATGTCGCATAAAGATGAGTATTAAATAGATGGATTAGATAACGCCGATTTCGCCAAGCTTCTGTGCCAACTGATCTGCTTGCTTCAAAACCTTTGTCTTGTATTCCTTCCATTTAGCTTCATCCCAGATTTCCACTCTACTGTGAACACCTGCGAATACGGCCTTTGACGTGAGAGAAGCGAAATCTCTAAGAAATTCAGGAAGTAACACTCGACCGATTGAATCAACTTCGAGCTCCACAGCTCCGGCAAGCATAATTCGATTGAAACCTCGTGTATCTGCCTGACCCATAGATAGGTTGCCAAGTTTTTCTGAGATCTTTGACCACTCTTTCACTGTGTAGAGAAACAAACAGTTGTCGAGACCATGTGTCACTACAATTGTCTTCCCGAGTTCCTTTCTAAATTTAGAAGGGAGCGAGAGTCGTTTCTTTTCATCGAGTGTATGAGTATATTCGCCGATCAGCATATATTTGGACGTTACTACCTACCTTACACTACTTTCTTTTTCTTTACCACTTCATCCCACTTGATTACATTTTATACCACTGCTCTCCCACTCGCAAACACTTTGATACCTTTTTATCCACATTTACCAAGTACGAAATAGGTTTGGTTTTTTGTATAGAGGTTGTTTTGACGAAACATCAAAAAAAGCCTCATTTCCGAGGGAAATTGAGACAAAGTGAAAGCTCCCGCAGGCAGTGATGCCGGCGGGAGCCGTGGAAGTTCAGGTTACAGAAGTCAGTGTTGGGACAAAGACTTCACAACGTGCCGTGATTGTTCAGGATTGGGTTAGAATCCTGTAGTAAATCACGTACGTGCCGACAGTGATCAATTTGGTGTTGGCCACGAGTGAGAACTCGAAGACAACAGGTTCGTAGTGAGCTGCCATAAGGCGTAGCGGCGTCTTTTCGCGTCTTCCTGAGAAGAAACGTTGAGACTCTGCATGTGGACTTACGATGAGACCCTGCGGGAGTTTTTCCGCATGATCGGGATGACAGAGACAAGCGAGGCCAAGTGAACCTGGCATAACTTTTCCCCGTTTAAGACCGATATCAACAAGCTGATCGTTTGATACAGCGTCGAGGACTTCATACACTTCAACTACATATTCTCCAGATTCCAATTCAGAGCGAAAGTTCTCCGGCGTGAGGTCATCAGGCCAGAAACGAATAGTGCGGGTTGGGCAACGATTCAAACTTGCATCTTGTTGTAAGTGGACTGGGAATTCCCAAAGAGGCCGAAGGAGATGTTGTGCATCTTCTCCAGTGATACTGTGGCCATTCAGATGGTGACACGAACTAGGTTGTTTTTGCGTCATGACTAGCCTGTCCCAAATTCTACCTATTCCTTAGACAGCGTCAAATAAACACGCACCACACTACTTTCCACTATAAAGCGCAAATGATGATGTGAATTCATCTACTGAAGATTTTGGACCAAAGACAAGTACACCGAGATATTCAATTTCTTCGTGATTTTTTTCTTTTGTCTTAGCTGCAACTTTTTTATCGTTTGTTGTCTCAATCATTTCTCGAGTAAATTCTTCAATGATGAGTCCTGCTTTCTTTGCATGTGCGACGAGTGTTTTGAGGTCAGCTGTTGCATGTGCTTCTTTGATGACAATTGCATGCTGAATATTGAGATTGATGTGCTGGCCGTCTTTTGTCGTAATGTGAGGCTGTGAGAAAAGATTTTTGCCTGTTCGTGCACCAAAGGCAGCCGAAAGATGCCCAATAGTATTGAGTTCTTGCCACGCTTCGAGCTTACTGCCCTTGTTGATTACTGCTACCGCAACTTTTGTATCTTTATCTTTAGACTTTTTGCCTGCTGATCCTTCAGCGTCTTCTGGCTTCATAAGTGGGAAGAGTTGAGTTTCTCGTACAGGCTTATCTACAAAGAATGCAAAGAGTCGTTCGCCGAATCCGAATCCACATGTTGGTGGCATACCGTGCTCGAGCATGTCAACGAATTCCCATTCTGGCATCATCGCTTCTTCATCACCTGATTCGATGAGTTTCTGTTGTAATTCAAATCGCTGTCGCTGATCGATTGGATCGTTGAGTTCAGAGTATCCGTTGCCCACTTCACTTCCTGCGAGAATAGGCTGGAATCGCTGCACAGTTGTCGGATCGTTTGGATTTGCTTTTGCAAGTGGTGCAACGAGTTTTGGATGGTTGATGAGGAACGCAGGACCAGCAATTCCCTTTCGGCAGTATTTCCAGAGCGTATCTGTAAGTCGTTCTCTGTTTGTACCGTCATATTTCACACCGAGTTCATCGAGTTTTGCGGTGATCTCTTTGTCTGATGCAGTAATAATATCTACACCTGTCTGTCGTTTGATTTCATCTTTGTAATCAACAATCTTCCATTCATCTGCAAGGTCGAATGTATGACCACGAGTTGTGAACTTTGTAGTACCAAATACTTCTTGAGCAATAGTTGTGTACATTTCTTGTACAAGATTCATGCCGTCTTCGAAGTTTGCGTATCCCCAATAGAATTCCATGTTTGTAAATTCCTGAAGGTGTTCTGGACTTGAGCCTTCATTTCGATAGAGTCGTCCAATTTCAAATGTCTTTGGAAAACCTGCAGCCATGAGTCGTTTCTGCCACAATTCTCCTACTGAAATTCGAAGATACACCGGCATGTCATAGTCGTTGTGGTGTGTTTTAAATGGGTTAGCTTCAGCGCCTCCTGTTGTTACTTCGAGAGTTGGAGTCTCAACTTCAAGAAAGCCTTTTGATTTCAAAAAATTTCGTGTGACATCCCAGAATTTTGATTTCTTTTCAAAAAGATCTCGGAGCTCTGGGTTTGTGAGAATGTCGAGATATCGCTTTCGGTATCGTTCTTCTACATCCTGAAGACCGTGCCATTTTTCTGGAAGTGGTCGAAGACTTTTTGCGAGCATTCGCCAGTTTGTCACCTGAATAGTCTGCTGACCTGTCTTTGTAACAAAAAGTGTACCTGTCACTTCTACGAAGTCACCGATGTCAGTTACTTTACTAAATAATTCAAATGAGTCTTTTGTAGATTGATCGATGGTGTCATCATTTTTGAGGAGCGCTTGGAATGTACCTGTACCATCAAAAAAGTTGAAGAATGTAATTGCACCCTGAGATCGAAGTGACATAATTCGGCCACCAAGAACAAGAGACTTCACTTCTGATGCGAGTGTATCAAAGTTTTTTATTGCTTCTGCAACCGTAGAGGTAATAGTTGAAACCGCAGGATATGGATCAATCCCTTTGTCTTTTAATAGTTGAAGTTTTTGTAACCGAACCTCTCGTAGTTCTTCGAGTGATGCCATGAATTATATGTATGAATGCAAGTAATGATACCTGACATAATAGCATATCTAGTTGATGACTCTTGCGTAGGTCGACGGACCGAGCAGAGCGGCTGGCCAGCAGGCCAGAACGCGTAGGAAGCAACTAGATATGATATGGAGTGTTATTCGATTGAGACGATTGTATACTTCATCACTCCAACTGGAGATTTGAATGTAAATTCGTCACCTTTCTTCTTTCCGAGCATAGCTTCACCAAGTGGTGATTTAAATGAGATTTTTCCAGCTGCCATATCTGCTTCTTCTGAACCAACGATAACGTAGATTTTTTCAATCTTATCGCCAGTTTTCTTCACATGTACCTTTGATCCAATTTCCACAGTGTTACTGTGGTGTACCTTCACAATTTCAGCAGTTGAAAGAATAGATTCGAGTTGAGAAATACGATCCTCAAGAGCAGCCTGAGCTTCTCGAGCTTCGTGATATTCAGCATTTTCGGAGAGATCACCGAGGGACTTGGCGAATTCCAATTCTTCTGCGATTTCCTTTCGTCGAACAGTCTTAAGATGCTCCAATTCGATTGTGAGCTCTTTGTGCTTTTCTTTTGTGAGATATTCTTTTGCTGCCATGTGTTTGCGAAAAAGTATATTTTTAAGCTGTCTAAGACAACAAAGATACATCAAAATGACTAAAAAGTCCAGTTTCGCCTGCACACATCCTGTTGTCTATTGTTTTACCCTTCTGTCTTATTGGAAGTATTCGTTGGCGGTCAAATTCACTGAATCAAGGAAAAATCGGAAGGCTGGAGAAGCTCCCACCGTAATACTGTTTGGACCTCGCTCGAGGAGCAGTGCAAAGGCATATTTTGGCTTATCATATGGGAAAAATCCAACTACCCACGAGTTGATGTACTGATTACGAGTACCCACCTGTGCAGTACCTGTCTTTGCAGCAACATTCACATAAGGAACGTTTATAGACTGGGCAGTACCATCTGTCACAGTCATACGCATTCCCTCTCGAATCACCTTATAATATTCAGGATTTTGAACGCTGACGGTTGTGGCCCGACCAATAGCAGCTTTGTCTTCGAGCTGGATGGTTGGTTCGAGGAGTTTTCCACCATTGGCAAGAGCAGCAACAGCTCGTACAGCTTGTATTGGAGTCACTTGGAATCCGTACTGACCAATAGACGTGTTGTAGGTATCTCCTACTCTCCAGATATCGCCACCGAATGTCTCTTTTTTCCATTCAGGTGTTGGAATATTTCCTTTCTTTCCAGTGAAGAAACTATTCTCAATCACAGTAGAAAAACCAAACATTTTTGAGTACTTATCGATACGCTCTATACCCAGTCCTTGCTGACCCGTAAAACCCCCTCCAATTTGGTAAAAATAGACGTCTGACGAGACGGCGATAGCTTTTCGCATATCGGTCCACCCGTGAGCTTTCCAGTCGTTAAAAACGCTAAATTCGCCTGGTCGGTATGGATTTGCCAACTTGAGTGAACCCGTACTTTCAATTTCTTTTTGAGGAGAAATGATCTGCTCCTCTAGAGCTGCGAGTGCAAAAAACGGCTTCACAATAGATCCGGGTGAGTACAATCCAGATGTCACTCTATCGAGAAATGGATTGCTGTCATTTGAGAGAATGGCTTTGATACTTTCTGTATCTTTACCATCTGTAAGAATATTTGAATCGTATTCAGGATATGTAACTGATGCGAGCACTTCACCCGTATTTACATCCATGATGACTCCCGCTCCCCCTTTGAATCCTGAACTATCAGCAGTGTTCTTGATTGCTTGGAACATTGCTTTTTGAAGACGAAGATCTATAGACAACGCCAAGTTATCACCTTTCTTTGCAGGACGAATCATACTTTCTGATACTTTGTGCCCAAGCGCATCTGTCTCGTTTATTTTCAAACCACTCTCACCACTCAACACGCCGTTGAAGTATTGTTCAATACCATCTGCGCCGTTGTAATCAGTGTTGTAGTAGAAGCCGTATTTATCTTTCTTCGGATATTTCACATATCCGAGAAGATTGTTAATACCAGGCTCTTTGATATATGCACGAAGTGAATAGTCTGTTTGATTTGGATCAATAGTATCCCAGGCCAGAAGCTTTCCGTTTCTGTCTGTGATTGCTCCACGCTCAGAGAAAATCAAACTGTGGTGAAGTGTATTGTTTTCTGAAATAGCCTGATACTTGTCTCCTTGTGCAATTTGAAGAGCGGAAATTTTAAAGAGGAAAAAACAACCGATTGCTAAAAAGAAGGTACCTGTAATATACAAAGTTCTTCGAGAAATAGTTTTTTCGATACGTCCTTCAAACTGATTTCGATCAAACTCAGGTATGTTTGATGAGTCCAGGAATATTTCATCTGGTGCAATCTCATGATGTGAACGTAACTTAAGCCTTCGCATTAGTGCAATCTTACTCTCTTTTTGATGAGCTGGAAAGCAACAAAATATGCGAAGCTCAACCACATAAAAAAGAGTGGCGGATAGAGATAATGGTCTTTCCAAATAACACTACTGCCATAGAGTAGATCAAGCACAAAGCCAATACCTATGAGCTCGTAGTAGTTGAACCATCGCATAGCGATCATGCCAGCTACCAACGACACCCACCATGGCAAGAAAAAGAGAGCCACGAGAACGCCTATGTTGAGATAAAGCCTAGTAAAGCTGTTCTTTGATTTGGACATATCGAAGCGATTGAATATTAATAGGACTCTTGAAGTAGATATGTGCATATGTGCCACCTTTATCTGCATCTACTTTTTCTACTGCACCAAGAAGCACGATTGATGACGCCGGCCATACAATAGGATCACCAACAGCGACTTCAACATTTCGCGGAAGCTTTATATAAAAATTTCCTCCTCCTCTTCCTTCTGCAATAGCTTCTGTACTACTACCACTTGTACTTGTACCAATGATGACAGTTTCTTTTTGATTTGATGATGAGAAAAGTGTAATGACAGATGAGTTTGTACGAACATCTGTTACTCGACCGATTGCGTATTGAAGTTCACCAAATACAACCATGTCTTTTTTTACTCCCTGAGACTCTCCAGCATCCACAACGATAGTGTCGTACGGACTTTTTGGTGGATGAACTACTACAGCTGCCAAAATAACTGGCTCAGATGCAACTTTTCGTCCAATGAGTTCTTTGAGTTGTGTATTTTCAGCTTCAAGACTTTTGATGAGAGCGTTATCAGCTTCGTCTCGAACAATAGTACTGGTACGTCCAAATGTTTGAGCTATTGAACTTTGAATCCAGCGAAGGCCATCAGAAATTGGACCTGAAAGTGCATAGAAAACAATAATAAGAATAACAACGACAATTGATGCTTTTGCAATGTCGCTATTATTTGATTTTCTTTTTCTATTATCGAGCCGCAGGTAGTTCATCCTCGTTTTGTATTAGTACGTCTACGTAATCTTCTAAGTTCTCTAAGATTATACCAGCTCCACGTGCAACCGCAGTCAAAGGATCATCTGCAACTTTCACTGGAATGCCAACGTATTCAGAAAGGATTTCTGGCAACCCTCGGATAAGTGCACCTCCACCAGAAAGATAAATGCCATGCTGCATCACATCAGAAAGAATTTCTGGTGGTGTTGTTTCGAGTACTTCTTTTACCGCATCGAGGAGTGTGTCTACTGATGAACCAATAGCTTCACGAATATCACCGTCAGTGATGATCACTTCTCGTGGAAGACCTGTAACGAGATCTCGACCTCGAATAGCAGCTTCAAGCGGTGGCTGACATGGGACCATACTTGCGATAGCAATCTTGATTGTCTCGGCTGTCTTTTCACCAATCAAAATTTTAAATTCATTTCTAATATATGAAATGATGTCGTTGTTGAAACGATCGCCTGCAATTTTGAGATTTTTTGCTTTCACGATACCACCAAGAGAAATGACAGCAATGTCTGTTGTACCACCTCCGATATCAATAATCATTGTGCCAACAGCTTCACGTACAGGAAGTCGTACACCAATAGCTGCAGACATAGGTTCTTCTACAATATGCACTTCTCGTGCTCCTGCGTTTTTTGCAGCATCTCGTACAGCTCTTCGCTCTACGTTTGTAACTCCGTATGGAACACCGATCACAACTTTTGGACCAAGCATTTTCTTTGACATGCCTTCTGCTTTTTTGATGAGGTATGAAAGCATTTCTTCTGTTACTTCGAAATCAGAAATAACGCCGTCGACGAGAGGTCTTACAGCGGTGATGTGGCCTGGCGTTCTTCCAAGCATGAGCTTTGCCTGTGTACCAACGGCTACAACCTGCCCTGTCTTTTGGTTTACAGCCACAACAGAAGGCTCATTGATGATGACACCTTGTCCTGAAACATACACCAGCGTATTAGCAGTACCGAGATCAATCCCGATATCGTTTGACGCCATCTTGAAAAATTTTTGTTTCAGTTTTTTGAACATGATTTATTTTATAGCTGACGCAATATCCGCAAGCACCACATGCTGTACTTCACCTGTCTTTCGATTCTTTACTTCACAGAGCCAGTTATCGTTGCCATCTTTTTGGTTTTTGTCTCCAATGAGAATTTGATATGGAAGACCAATGAGATCTGCATCTGCAAACTTTTCTCCTGCTCGTGCATCTCTGTCGTCGTAAAGTACACCGTCGAGTTGTTCACCAAGCACTTTGTATGCTTCTTCTGCTCGTGCCTTACTTTCTTCTGATGAAGAAACAAGGATGATATGAGCTTTGAATGGTGCAATGTTGATTGGCCACACAATTCCCTTTTCATCTGAAAGAGTTTCTACCACTGTACCCATGAGCCGACTGAGTCCAATACCATAGCAACCCATGATGGCGTGTTTGAGTTCACCAGCTTCGTTTTTAAATTGAAGACCGAGCTGTTCTGCAAATCGAGTACCAAGGTTGAAAATGTTTCCAGTTTCAATAGATTTCTTTTCTATGAGATCTTCTCGTTTGAGGCCGAGCTCAGCGAGTACTTCGTCATTGAGTACTTCTTTGTTCACAGCGATGCCCTTCTGAACATCTACATATATAAGGTCCTCACCTGCTTCAGACACAGTCTGAAATTCTTCAGAATATTTACTGAAGATTCCTCCATCAGCAAATGTGACGTATGTAGATTCGCCTAGACCTACTTTGTCGAAGATGCGAACATACGCTGCTTTTGCTTTTTGATAAAATTCAGCGTGCTGTTCTTCTGTGGCTGAGAATGAGTACAAATCTTTCATGAGAAATTCTCGTCCTCGCATGATACCACTCTTTGCTCGAGTTTCGTTTCGGAACTTTGTTTGGAACTGATAGACGTACGCTGGTAAATCTCGATATGACGAAACATACTCAGACATAATGTTTGTTAGAGGTTCTTCGTGTGTAATACCAAGACCAGTTTCGCTGCCGTTCTTGAGTTTTGTTTTAAACCAGTTGTCGATTTTTGCATCGTCCCATCGATCTGTTTTTTCCCAAAGATTTTTATCCTGAAGAGCAGTGAGCGATACTTGCTGTCCGCCGATTGCATTCATTTCTTCACGAATAATATGTTCGATGTTTTTGAGAACTCGAAGACCAAGTGGCAAGAAGGCATACACGCCCGCCATTTCTTTGTGAATATATCCAGCTCGAATGAGGAGCTGCGCATTTTTTGCTACTTCATCCTTTGGAGCTTCACGTCGTGTTTTAGTGAAAAGTTGTGATTGTCGCATATAGAGATTATGTACTTATTGTACGAATTATTTGATCAATTTAAGAATATCTTTGAATGTAATGATAACCATGAGTGCAATAAGGAGGAAAAATCCTGCCATATTGATGTAGTTGATGATTTTGGGTGAAAGTGTCTTTCTTCGAATAGCTTCGATGAGAATCACTACGATTCGGCCACCGTCGAGGGCCGGGAATGGAAGAAGGTTGATAACAGCAAGGTTGGCAGAGATGACCGCAGTGATAGTGATGAGTGCAGCAAGACCTACTCGAGAAGCATCGCCTACGATGTTTGCGATACCCACGGGCCCAGCAACTTCGCTGAAGTTTGGATGACCTACAACAATATCTTTGAAGAATCCGTACAAACCTACGACAATATTAATTGTAAGGAAGAATGTTTGCTTTGCTCCGTAATAGAATGATGAGAAAAATCCTGTCTTCACTTCTCCAACTTCTGACATAGCGATACCAATAGCTCGCTTCCCTTCTACAAGACCCGCTGCAGGTTCAACACGTACACTTTTTACTTCTTCACCTTTTGCAGGTTTGTATGTGACTGTGAGACTTCCACCATTATCATTTGTGAGCTTCTGGATGTTTGCTACTGAAAGACTTGTGGTAGCGAGCACTGTATCTATACCTGTCACATTTATAATTTCATCACCAGTTTTGAGACCAGCTGTAGCTGCTGGACTATTTGGACTTACATATGAAATGAGAATTGACTGACTCTGAACATATTGCTGAGGAAAACCATCAGTAGATGTTTTTGTACCTACCATAAGAGCGAGTGACAAAAGAATCCAAGCAAAGATAATATTGAATGTAACACCTGCGACAAGGACAACGAGCTGCTGCCACTTTGGCTTCACGAGGAGGTTGTCTTGTGTTGGAGCATCTTCAGGATTTTCTCCGTAAATTTTCACGTATCCACCGACAGGAAGAAGGTTGATTGAGTAGTCAGTATTTTTATATTTTTTTGAGAAAAGTCGAGGAGGAAAACCGATAGCAAATTCATCTACTCGGACACCAAAGAATCTCGCAGCAAGAAAATGCCCGAGTTCGTGGACAAACACGAGAGCGGTGAGAACGAGTAAGAATAGAATAATTGTAATCATGTAATATGTTGTTAGTTTCCCGACCTTTTTTGTACTGTTCCTGTCTGCGTTCTACTCACCTTACATTAGCCTTTGATTTCTTGTTCTTTTTTATTGAACATTTCTTCAAGTTTCTTTGAACCTTCTTGTGTTATCTTTTCCATTTCAGCTTTTGCTCGAGCTACATCATCTTCACCCATTGTTCCTTCTTTCTTTTTATCGTTCAAATCGTTTGAAACTTCATTTCGTTCCTGTCGAATTGCAACCTTACCGTCTTCCAGTTTCTGTTTAGCTACTTTGATGAGCTGTTCTCGTCGTTCACCTGTGAGTTCTGGGAAGATTACTCGAAGGCCTTTGTCGTCTACCACAACTGATACACCGAGATTTGATGCAACGATAGCTTTCTCTACAGCCTGAGTCTGACTGTGATCCCATGGAGTGATTCGAATTGTTCGTGCGTCTTCTGTAGAAAGAGAGCCAACACCACTAAGTGGCATTTCTGACCCGTATGAGTCTACTCGGACACTATCAAGAAAAGCTGTAGATGCTCGTCCTGTTCGAATAGCCGACATTTCGCGTGTAAGCCAGTCTTGTGTTTCTTTGATTTTCTGTTGAAATTTCGAAAAATTGTATGCCATAAATGATGATATTTGCTCGTATAAACCTCCTATAATATGTACTTATTCTAAAGTCTAGGCAAGCGAAGTGCAAGATACTCGAGAAGGAGCTTCAAAGATGATGCCGTATCTCGTATATATGTCTGCACATGTGCCACAGCTGCGAGGGCTTGTTGCGCCTCACCATACGCTCCATCTTTTGATGATTTTTTGAGCATTTCTTCATGAACCATCTGCTCTACCCCATTTACAAACGAATAGATGTCTTCTTTTGTGATGTTTTCCTTATCGTAGTCGGCCAAAAGCCCCGCTACAAATGCGACACGACTTCCCATAGATGAAGCCAAAAATTCTGCCACTTCTGACGTTTGGCTAGATGTTGCATCTGTCTCGTCCAACGTTACCACATGCACTCGAGAAAGAATTGTAGGAAGCAACATCACCACTGACGGTATAACAATAAAGAAATGAGTTTCGGCTGAAGGCTCTTCAAGCATTTTAAGTAAACTGTTTTGCGCTTGCTGAGTAATCTGCGATGTTTCAAAAATAATAAATTTTTTGTTTGTGCCAATCGGTCGTCGCTGATGTACTGATGCAATTTCTTCTGTGTCATCAACACCCACTGAATCATACGACTTCACCCACATATCTGGATATGAATGTTCAAGACTAAATGAATCTCGCAAAAAATCTACCACAGAAACCACAGCAGTCTCACGAGGACCCACTACTATATATGTATGATGCAGCTTCTGGAGAGGAAGTTGTTGTTGAAGTGTTTCTTTGTGTAAAGCCATAGTGCTTTATCGTTTAGAAATAATAGTCTTCTTGTAGGTGTCGAGGTGGTCGAGTGCTACACCAGTGCCCTTTGCCACACAGTAGAGTGGATCTTCCGCAAGCACTGCCTTTACACCCGTTCGTCGGAATACGAGTTCAGGAAGATTTCGAAGCTGTGATGATCCCCCAGTCATGATGATGCCGTGATCAATAATATCTGAAGCCAATTCAGGAGGTGTCTCTTGAAGTACATCTTTGATAGCTTTCACTATTTCTCGAAGTTCTTTTGAAATTCCTTTCACAACTTCGTTTGTCTTCACTTCTACAGATCGTGGAAGACCTGTAAGAAAATCTCGTCCCTTCACTGACATAGTAAGTTCTTCTTCAAGTGGTACAGCAGAGCCAATCTTGATTTTGACTTCTTCTGCTGTTCGGTCACCGATAGCGAGGTTGTATGTCTTCTTTATATAGTCTGTGATAGCTGCGTCTACTCTGTTGCCTGCGCATTTAACCGATGTACAAGACACAATACCTCCAAGAGAAATCACCGCCACGTCTGTGGTACCGCCACCAATATCTACAATCATGTGCCCTACTGCTTCTTGAATAGAAATACCTGCGCCTATAGCAGCGAGAATTGGTTCCTTCACAACGTACGCCATTTTTGCGCCCGCTTTTACGGCAGCCTCAATCACCGCTCGTCGTTCTGTAGATGTCACACCCGCTGGCACTGATACCATCACTTCTGGTTTCCAAATATTCCATTTGCCAAGAGCTTTGTTGATGAAATATCGAAGCATTGCTTCTGTCACTCGGTAGTCAGCAATCACGCCATCCTTCATAGGACGATACGCAATAATACTTTCAGGAGTTTTACCAATCATTTCTTTTGCTTCAATGCCTACCGCAAGAATCTGATTGTCTTGTTCTGACACTGCCACCACAGATGGTTCGTTGAGTACAATTCCTTTTCCAGGCAAAAATACGAGTGTATTTGCTGTACCTAAATCGATGCCAAGTTTTTTAGAAAAAAATCCCATAAAGATGTGACTATCATACGGCTTTTCTAGTCACAATACAATTTGGACATAATGTTGAAGTTGTTATGAAAAATAAAGAAAAATTCAAAAAAATATAAAGGAGATATAAAAGGAAAAGGCCCAGCGCGTTGCGCTGGGCCTCCTGCAAGTTTTGTAAGGATCAGGAACCTCGTCAGATTTGAACTGACAACGGATGGTGAGTGGTGCTACTTCACGTGATGCTTCACAGCGGCCTCGAAGCCTTGGCGGCGATCGGATGACACGCTAATGTGGGCATAGTCGTTGTTACCCAGGGCGAAGGTGATTTCTCCGCCAAAGGTTTCGCGCAGCTTCAGACACACATTGTAGGAACCATAGAAGGTAGATTGCCCCCGGCCACAGTGGACCAAGAGACATTCTGCCACTCCAAGTGGTGAGTCCACCGCAACATGATCATGGACCGCATGCGGCGCTTTGCATTCCGGAAGATCCGCAATCAGCAGGTTGCCATCCTTCTTTGGGTTGGCCATAAACCTGGTCGCCGCGATCTCATCTTCACAAGGCACATCAATCAACTTTCGTGCGAACGTGAGGAAGGCCTCAATATCCACTTTCTCCGTCATCCCGACGGCTTTGAGTCCGAGGATGCCCGCCGTGACATACGCCGCCACCTGCACCATGTAGCGCGTGGGTGGCTGCTGAAACATGTCACACAATTGCAGAAGCGCAGAGCGACCGTAGAGGTGAGACTCTGCACTCACAAACTGGCAGAATCCTTTGAGCACCGTCGTGCGAGTGATGTTGACGAGCAAAGGCATTTCGCCGGCCCCGATCGCGGATGCGACAATTGCATCGAGTGACTGAGGTTCACCGAAGATGCAATTCAACATAGGGTCGAACTGAATCTTCGGCCAGACGGGTTTAAGGACCTTGATGAGTTTCTCGATGGCGTGGCCTTCAACAACGTTGAGGGGGGTCCGACAGCCCAACACAATGCGGACTTTGTGGAGGAATTCACTACTTGATACGAACACTTTCATAATGGTTTTTTTTGGGTTGCATATTGCATATAGAATAAAAGCAGGGTTGCTTGTATTCACTTCGTTTCATAGAAGAGCCTGTATGGCATATGGTCAGTGCAATGAAGAAAGAATGCTTGCCCGTCGCGAAGCGATATATAGGCATTCCGGCCACATTGCACTGACCACACCAACAAAACCACTATCCGTTATATGTAATTTCAAAAGGACTTAGTACGTGTATATAATAACACATATTTATACAAAAATCAAGTACCGGATCTTGTCGCTCTAGTTAGAAAATTTCAACAAAAAAACGTCACCCGGTTGGAGTGACGCGCCTCAGGGATTGAACCCAAGACTTGGATCGCTTACGCGTTCCTGATGTATTTGTCTGGCTTATTCACCGCATACAGCAACTATAGGCCAACGCAAGCGTTTAAGCTCTTTTGTGCCTATAAATTCGACTTGACGTCGAAGCTGCGGGTTATTGGGGCAACTGACGGCAATGATGCCTTGGTTGCGTCCTGCACGATTGTCCCAACGAACTTGCCAAATAAAAGAGCCTGAAGCTCTGGTAAAAAGCACACCTGCTACACCGTTGGAATAAAGCTTAGCGAGCTTTTCTTCTACGGATGAGGTGACGAAGGGGTCAATCGCGGTGAAAATGGCGAGCCAGATTTTCTCAGCTTCGGTGGGTTCGCGATGCGCTCCCACCCATTTGAGAAAACCAGAGACCGCCAGCACGACAATGATGATCCCCGCCGCGACCCAAAGGCCGTAACGGGTTTGGAAGATCATGGTGAAGTTTTCAAGGAAGAACGATAGGTTCATGATTCAGACAGTATGTTCAGACAGTTTGGGTTGTTGTGAATGAGATCCTGGGTTAAGGAGCTCTGTTATACATTATAGCATAAATGACACAAAAGTCAATGTTTAGAGCTCCAAAATAACATTGTTTTTCAACGTATTTTCTGCCAATATAGAGGTGTGTTTATTATTACTGTCTTCCCTATTACCAAAGGCGCATTCAAAGAACGGCTCTCCTACTGGAGTAGCCATCAAGTATCTCCTGGCTCTGTCATCAAAGTGCCCTTCCGAAGTGGGTCCGTGCTTGCTCTCGTAGAATCATCGAGTGATGCATCTGCTGCAAAAAGTGACATCAAAAATGCTTCATTCGTTACACGAAAACTCGAGGTAACAACTCCCTACAAAATCGTCCATCCTGAATGTATAAAAGCGGCAGAACAAACAGCGTACTATTTTGCGGAGCCACTTGGCACAGTGATGAAAGCCCTCATTCCTGAAGCGATTTTATCTGAAGCAACAATCCCAGATGTAGCTCCAGCTGATTCTGTTACAGACACTGATACATCATCAGATAACGACACACCAGACGAAGATGAATTTATTCCAGAAGTACTGACCTTCCAATCGCACAATCAAGATAGATATTCAACATACAAAGGGATAGTGCGAGAAGAATTTGCTCGAAAAAAATCTGTACTCCTCATTGTGCCAACTACAGTGCATGTAGAGATGTTCAAAGAACTGCTCAAAAAAGGAATCGACGATTATGTAGTAGGACTTCACAGTGGTCTTTCTAAAAAAGCGCAAAAAGAAAACTGGGACAAAGCACTTCGTGAAGACCACCCGATGGTCATTATTGCTACGCCGATGTTTATGTCTGTGCCTCGAACAGATATCAGCACTATTATTCTAGACAGAGAATCATCACGCTCATATATAAACTCATTTCCTCCGTATATAGATTTCCGAACACATATCGAGTACTACGCTCAACACATGCACGCACGACTTATTCTCGCTGATACGCTTCTACGCGTAGAGACATTATATAGACGAGAACGTGGTGAAATACATGATCTCTTTCCCCCATCATTCCGACTCGAAAATTTGCCTGGAACTATCATTGTAGATATGACAGAAAAAAGTCATAGAGAAAAAGATGGCTTCCGAGTGCTCAGTGAAGAGCTCATCTCAATGATTGAATATTCTCAAAAGAAAAAAGAGAATATGTTTATTTTTTGTGCACGTCGTGGTCTCTCACCTCAGGCGGTGTGTGGAGATTGTGGATCGACAGTACTCTGTACGCATTGTAGTGCACCTGTTGTGTTACATAATTCAAAAAATGAAGGTGGCCGGTATTTTCTCTGTCATCACTGCGGTCACAAACGAAGTGCAATGGAGTGTTGTAAAAAATGTACGAGTTGGAAACTCATTACTCTTGGAATTGGTATCGACACTGTGTACGAAGAAATTGAAAAAAAATTCCCAGATGTGAAACTTTTCAAAATAGATAAAGATTCTGTCAAAACAGAAAAGCAGGCAAAAGATATCATCAAACAATATGAACGAACTCCTGGATCAATTCTCATTGGAACAGAAACGGCGCTCACCTTCTTGCCACCAGTGCCACATATAGCTATTGCCTCTATGGATAGTTTGTTCTCTCTCCCTGATTTCCGTGTGAACGAACGTATCGCTCATATTCTTCTTCGACTTATATATAGAGCATCTACGTATTTCCTTATCCAAACACGAAATGCTCACGTACCACTCCTCAAACAAATTACAACCGGAACGTTTGTAGATTTTTATCGAGATGAAATTGCTGTTCGCAAAGCTATCAACTATCCGCCATTTTCAGTGCAAATAAAAATCACCGTAGAAGATACTCGAGAAAAAGCCGCTGACGAAATGGAACGCCTCCACCACATTCTTGAACAATGGAAGCCGATGGTATTCCCTGCATTTATTCCTACGCAGCGTGGAAAGGCTGTCCTCCACATGCTTATTAGTGTGCCACCAGAACAATGGCCTGAGGCGAGACTGCGAGATACGTTAGTAGCGCTTCCCCATGAGTTTATGGTAAAAGTAAACCCTGAAAGTCTCTTGTAAACGTATTTGTCTCACACGGATGCGTTCCTACATCATTGATTTGATATAATACCTACCAATGGCTTCACATAATCATCAAACAGCATCTACACCAGCAAGTGGTCATAGTACGAAAGACATCGTACAGATTGGCGATCCTGTATTGCACCAAAAAGCTACTCCTGTGGCGCTTGGCGACATTTCTTCTGAAAAAATCAAGACACTTATCGCTCGTATGAAAAAAGTGCTCTCAACACAAGAAGACGGCATTGGACTTGCAGCACCTCAGATTGGTGAATCAGTTCGGATCTTTATTGTGTCTGGAAAAGTGTTACTCCCGCCTGAAGAACGTCTCGAACTTTCTGAAGGAAAAAAGCGATCTTCAAAAACTCCTATCCCTGCGGACCTCGTATTCATCAACCCAGTCATCACAAAATTTTCAAAAGAAAAGCGATGGATGGAAGGTGAAGGATGTCTCTCTGTACGATGGC
Source organism: Candidatus Parcubacteria bacterium (assembly GCA_039795775.1). Taxonomy (GTDB): domain Bacteria; phylum Patescibacteriota; class Minisyncoccia; order Phycocordibacterales; family CAIZLB01; genus JBDKLC01. Next base: position 212,868 of record JBDKLC010000005.1, on the reverse strand, counting down.
TCTATGGAAAAGTAGAACGATCTACAAAAGTAACGCTTGTAGCCTATGACGAACAAGGCAAAAAAGTAGAACGTGGTGCAGGTGGTATTTTGGCGCACATCTTCCAACACGAAGTGGATCACCTCGACGGAGTGCTTTTTATTGATAAAGCAAAGGACATCGAAGAAATGCCTGAAGACGAACGAACAAAAGCTCGCTAATTATATGCACACACACCCTTCATTTATATTTTTTGGAACATCTGAATTTTCAGTCGTTGTACTTAACACCCTCAAACAAAAAGGATTGTTGCCTATTGCTCTTGTGACAACACCTGACAAACCACAGGGACGAAAAATGGTTCTCACTCCTCCACTTACAAAAGTGTGGGCGCATGAGCACAGTATTCCAGTGCATCAGTTTGAAAAGCTCAATGATGATGCTGTAGCTGAACTTAAAAAGATTGGCGCTGACTTATATATAGTAGCTTCATACGGAAAAATAATTCCACAAAAAGTTCTTGATATTCCTGCCAAAGGTGCGCTCAATGTGCATCCTTCACTTCTTCCGCTTTATAGAGGAGCTTCACCATTACAGTCGTCTATTCTTGCTGATGATGCCAATACTGGCGTTACTATTATCAAAATGGATGCACTCATGGACCACGGCCCGATTGTCGCAGTGAAAGAAGTTGCTATTGACCCATGGCCAATTGGCGTACTCGAGCTCGAACAAAAATTGGCAACTATTGGAGGAGAAATTCTCGCTGATAGTATTCCCGGATATATTGATGGGTCTATCGTGCCAGAGGTACAAGATGAAGCACGAGCTACATGTACTCGAAAAATTACAAAAGAAGACGGACTTATTTCTATTGATGAGTCACGTTCACCTGAAGAACAGTATGCAGATTTTTTGAAAGTGAAAGCGTTTCAGGGTTGGCCTGGTACATACTTTTTTGTTGAACGACACGGTACAAAAATCCGCGTCAAAGTGATTGACGCGGACTTTATCGAAGGACAACTCGTACCTACTCGTGTTGTACCTGAAGGAAAGAAAGAGATGCGATACGAAGATTTTATTCTTGGTCTGTAGAGTCAGTTTCTGGAGCCGAAGATCGAAGCATCTTCTTGAGACGGAGCGTTCCTCGCTTCCACAAACTTTGCTTCTTTCCCTTTTTTGAAGACAATACACGAAGCGTTTCTTCTCGCACTTCATCTATTGCTGCGTACATATCTGAAAGATTTGCAGAGGCATAAGTCTGATCACCATTATTATCAATATTCACTTCAGCCCGGAAAATATCTCCAGACTTGTGATGGTTCGTAGTACGTGAAAGTTCTACTTCTACTTGAGCGTTTTCTGCGAGGAACTTGTTAACTCCCTCAAAACGCTTGGCAACATAGGCCTGAATGGCTTCTGTTACTTCAAGATGATTACCTTTTATTATGATGTTCATACTATAATTATATATGAACAAGGTGGCCTGTACACAAGGATGTTAGTCACAGGTTCTGGCCCCAGGCATTGGGTTGCATATTTGATGGTTTTTGGATATTATGACACCGTATTCAAGCGATATTCTCTTTGAGGATCGCAAGAACACATTCCAGCAAGCAGCTACTGACGAAGAGGTAGAGCAAGCTTGAGCGGAGAACACATTCCGGTGTAGCTCAGAGGTAGAGCAAGCGACTGTTAATCGCTTGGTCGTAGGTTCGATCCCTACCGCCGGAGCATAGAAATAAAAAGACGTCCCACAAGGACGTTCTTTTTTATTTCTACTATTCTGACTGCAGAGATCGAAAAGCCGGAGCGAAGTGGCTATGTCGCCTTCTATAGTAGAAGGCGACTGCCACGAGTGAGGCGGGGTCGAGGAAATAATTGCGTAGCAATTATTATCCGTGACCGATCCCTACCGCCGGAGCCAGCAAAATCACCTTATAAAACAAGGTGATTTTTGTTTACCCTAAAACTGTTTCGAACTTTTTGGTATAATTATCTTATGAATGAATTAAAGGATACTCTCTATCAACTTGAACTAAGCCTTGTAAATCAAGACAATCGTTCTTCGGCTGAAAAACTGAACAAGTTATTGGCTGATGATTTTATTGAATATGGTAGTTCAGGCTTAATTTACAATAAAGAAATAACAATCAACTCTCTGACCAGTGCCCCATCACCGACCTACAAGATTTATGACTTCGAGATAATTTCTCTCTCTGAAACATTTGCTCAAACAAGGTTCAAAACAGATAGAATTAACCTTGATGGCACGAGGCTGACTTCTCTCAGAAGTTCAATATGGAAAAAGACAGGCAATGATTGGCAGATGTATTTTCATCAAGGCACACCGGTTAAGTAGTTTGAGATAAGAGACTTTCAATTTCTTTTAAGGCAATTGACGGAAACGGATATTCCCTAGCCCAATCGATAGTTCGAAAATCGTCCTGTAAAGCGAGCAAGCAAAATCACCTTATAAAACAAGGTGATTTTTGTTTACCCTAAAATAGTTTCGAACTCCTATAACAAAGCTTTTACTCTCTCTTCAAAAGTATTCATATGATAATGAAGTGGAAATGGAATAAGTACACCATTATTTACTACATTGAACCCGTCAACCAACATAGGTTTCTCCAATAATCTGAATATGCTCGACTTTACTAGAATAATCGGAGTGTTTGATTTTCCAATCAATGAAACTAAATCTTTTTTGAAATTGTCGTAATTAGCAAGAATGAGTTTGTCAGCTTCTTTATCACTCAATTTATTTACAGGTGTATAGATTGGATTTACAAGTAAATATCCTTCATCTGCAAGTTTCCGTAAACCTTCTTCCTTTGTTTCAGGTTTGAAATTCAATACAGCTTTCATAAAAGCTCTAAACAATACTTCGGATACTCGCCCTGCTGGATTATAGAAATAGCCGTGACCTGCTGGTGGTGATTCCAATATAAAAACAGCTTTTATTTTCTTTGGTAAGTACCTATTTCTTAGGGCAACAAATTCTGCTTCCATTTCATCATTATATCAAAATCAGCTCTTTCAGTTCAGATAAGGCTAAAGTTGGATATGGATACTCTTTAGCCCAGTCTATCGTTCTGAAATCGTCCACAAGAGCGAGCAAACTGTTGACTGGATATTAGATATATTGCAATATACAGCCAGTTCTTTTCACGTGCTGGCTGTATCTTTTTGGACATTTATTTAAGTGTTCTTGAAGATACAGCTAGAATTCCTCTGGCTGATCAAAACCATTAACACCTGAAAGGAGGTGAACACCCGAATGAACACTAGCAAGTCAAGACAGCACCGTTTTTGGAAAAAGTGGGCCGAATCAGGAGCCTGCGCTTCAATCCCAGAACACATCAAAGCACAGGAAGCCGCGCGCCTGGAGCAAATCCGAAAAAACCAATCCGGAGCCAGAACAAGCTGGCGCTACTAAGCCGCCCCCCCGACACACATCACAAGCCCCGACTTACAGGTGTAGGTCGGGGTTTTGTTTTACAAAAAGAAGTTCGAACATCGTCCCACTTTTGTCTGGTTTGGTAGCCAGGATCGAAAGCCGGAGCTCAGTAGCTATATCGCCTTCTCTTTCGAGATACCTGTATCTTTCAAACCAGGACCGACTTCTTTTAAAATAAATTCACCCTTACCATCCTTATAGTTAACTAATTGTAATTCGTATCTCATAGAATTCAGAGTAAATTCTTGGTACCCTCCACTCGTATCAAAATAAAGTTTACTTTTTGGAACATCAGAATTTTTATTTGAAACAAGCCCATTCAATACAACATCAACCACATATATATCGTGGGGATATTTCTCTCTACCAGTAACAGGATCTTTTGAAAATGGGACTGTTTCAGTTGAAAAGTGAAAAGAAATATTTTTATAGTAAATAGTGCTTTTTGATTCTAAAGAAAACACTTTTCCAAGTTCGACAGATCCTTTGTGTCTTTGAGAAAGAATATACACGGGAAGACTAACCAGTCCGATACCCACAATAATAAGCAGTGTTTTCATGTTCGTACAATAATTGATGTCCCTCAATTATATGGTTAAAACCAACGTGCGTACATCTTTTGCTATACTGTACCCATGTCATCAATCACCTTTCTCAATCAGCCTCGTCTCACTGAACATGAAGTAGATAAAGAACGTAATGAAAAGCGACTTAGCCTTGTTCCAAAAATAGAAACGTTTCTTTCATCACATGACTTATTTAAAGATAAAGATGTACAGGTGTTTTTTGCGCAAAAGGGTGTCATGTCTCTTGTAAGTATCATTGAAACACCTGATACAAAATATGTGCTTAAAATTCCCCTTCGAGCCAAACCTGTTGAACAAGAAGGTGCTTTTCTTACAGCCTGGGAAAAGGTTGGTGTATCAGTTCCCCATGTTATTGAAGAAGGAGTCATTGATACACATAGATATATTTTGATGAATTATATTGATGCCGTACATCTTACAGAACAGTACAAACTCGGAGGTTTAGTTCGAGAAAAAGTATTTGTACAAATGGGATCAACTCTCAAGCAAATGCATACTACCGTTGCACAGGGATATGGACAGATACTTGATAACAAACCTCAATTCTCAACATTTTCATCTTGGATTACTGATTATGATCATGTAACAAAAAACATTGAGGAGGTACAAGAGAAATCATTACTGAATGACCAAGATCATGGATCTATAGATACAGCTCTACGAATACTAATTGAGTATGTTGAAAAAGATCCTCGCAGTACGTATTGCCATAATGACTTTGCTCCAGAAAATATTTTTGCAACAACTCCGTTGACAGTTTTTGACCCAGACCCGATGTTCAATCATCCTATTATTGATCTTGGAAGAACCATTGTGATTGCGACATCTCGATGCGGACCAAGTGATGCAGCACATCAGCTTATAGAAGGATATTTTAAAAATGAGACCTATGATAAGAAAGCGTTACAAGCTTCTATCCTCTTGGGGACATATATGAAATTTCCGTATTGGAATAAAACAGCACAAGAAAAAAGACTTGCTTATTTAAGAGAATATCTTTCACAAAACAAGAATTTGTTGGCTTAGGTATTACCCACAGATCTACATTTTTACTGTCTTTGTAAGCCTCTGTACGGCTCACTATCATATTTGACATAAACACTAATATGTGTTATTATATACATATATAGATCTTTTGATGTTTGGATTCAGTAGTGGTTCTGTAAACGCTCGTTTGGCAAAAGCCACATGAATGGATTACTGACCTTCACACCGCATCTAAACATCTGTCATCTATGAAAACATCTACTCGTGTCATCCTCTTCGCACTAGCACTCGGTCTCTTTGCCACACTTTCGTGGTTTATTGACGGAGACCAAAGTCCAGTAAGATGGATACTCAGTCTCTTCTAAAGAGCCCCCGCTCTTCAGATCAAGCGCGACCGTAACCCCCCTACGGCGCGCTTTTCATTTTGTAATTTGTAAAATATTGATACTAGATATGATATGCAAAGTCAGGGAGACAGGTTTAAATTCAATACATACTTCATTTTGTGTATATTGACATATATAACTTTTGTGATACTTTTGTTGCGAAACAGAACACAACATCTATGACATCCAAATCATTCGTAAAAGCAATCATCGCAAGCATTCCACAAGCAACTCCTGTGCAAATGGCCTTCTTGGCACAGCTCATCCTGAAAGCAGACATCCATAATGGGCACTTAGCTCTTATCACAGTCTGGACTCGTCGCGTGGACGAACTCAAAATTTCAAAAAACGAATCTGTAAAAGATGTCGCCCGCTACCTCCAACAGCAGAAGGAAAAGTATGGCCATGAGTCCAAGGGAATGGACAGTGATCTAAACGCACTCCACCAAGTCAATGAACGCCTTGGCACTCTACTTAGAGATCGCGAGACAGGACTCCAAACCTGGCAACTCTCTCTTGCTGAAGAAATGTTTGAAATGCAGCGGCTCATCGCCAATATCGTTGGTTAACTACCATCCTCAATCCCCCCACCTCATCAGCAGACCCGAATCTGCCATGGCAGGTGGGGTTTTGTTTTTGCTGCCACAAAGCGATTTTAGGACGTGATACAATTTAGTTATAAAAGCAAAAAATAAACCTTGCCATGCTCCGCGTCACACTACTCATAGCATCATTCATTCTCTCTCGTCTGATGTTTTTTCTCATCGATGATCCCGAAGGTCCAAACTTGCTGATTGTGACTGTCCTCGCCTTAGTTATATTTGTAATGTTACATACAGCAATATCACTTATTCGTTCATCAAAATAGAAACGTAGACTCAGAACCGCAACTCAAATTCAAACTTTTGCTATACTTTCACTATGTCTCACATAAAAGACTTTGTGTTGCACCTACGGTTGAACTACAACCTTTTTATTCTTTCAGCTCCCTTCTTTCTTGGAGCGCTGTACCTCCCTACAATTTCAGACTATACACATTTTGCTTTTTTATTTTTCCTCGTTTACATTTTGCTCTTTGGTGGAGCGAATGCGTACAACTCATATATTGATAAAGATGAAGGACCAATTGGTGGACTTGAACATCCACCGAAGATGGCGAGATGGATGTACTATGGTGCCTGGCTCATTCAGATACTTGGATTCATAGTATCTATCTCTATAAACTTTATATTTGGTGTGCTGTATTTGGTTTCAATACTGCTATCGTGGATGTACAGCGGTACGACAGTACGACTCAAAGCAAAACCACTACTCAGTTTTTTTGTGGTTGGTATCGGCACGGCCTTCAACACAACAATTATGGGATACCTCGCCAGTGGCGGAACTACTGTATCTAGTGAACTCATACTCGGAGCACTAGGTATAACCATCATCATTCTCAGTATGTATCCATTTTCTCAGGCATATCAAATTAAAGAAGATACAAAGAGAGGTGACCGTACATTTGCAGCCGCATACGGTATACAAGCAATACAAAAAAACTATCTCTATCTTTTTATCATTGGTTTTTTGTTACTCTCCTCTTCATTTCATTCAAACAATCCAGTTGCGCTTTCACTTTTCATCATTGGAGTAGTCGCGTACATATCAATATGGCAAGTTGTCAAAACAATCACAGGAGATAGATCAGAATACAAAAAAGTAATGAAAACTAAATACTACGGCGGAATGGCCTTTACCTTAGCCATACTATTGTTGTTACTTCTTTTCTAAATGTTTTCAACCAAAGTAATGCAGTAAAAAAAGCATCAATGTATTTACATTGATGCTTTTTTTTAACAAGTCGTCTAACTTTAAATATTATTTAAGTAAGTCTTTTGCTCTTAGTAGAAACTAGACACACAACTTAGATATAGATCGATCGCCTGCTGCTGAAGCTTTCTACATGTTTCCAGATTTCTCTTTGCTTTAGCCAATTCACTTTCATCTGTTCTAATTTTGGCATTCATTCTTGTGATGCTCTCGTTCACTCCAGCAAGAGCTGCATTAATTCTACGTTCAGCTTCTTCGAGTGACTGTAGTTCGCCGTCTAGATATTCCACGGTTGCCCGCGCAACTTTAACCACTTCCTGAGATTCGAATAATTGCTCTTGAAGCTTCTTTAGTTGCTGCTGCAATTGCGCTTTCTTTTGAGGTGTTATTCCTGGATCAGTTAAGCGTCGCTGAACACTTGTAATCTCCTCTTGTATATTTGCAATATCTCGTTGCTCTCCCTCAATCAGTGAGTACTGATACACTAGTTCATCAATAATCTCTTTTTGTTGTTTTCTATTTTCAGTCAATTGTCTTTCGTACTTAGCTTGATCCTTATACAGATCTCTTAGCTTCAATAAGTCACTATCGAGTACTTCTTGTGCATCAATTACAGCTTTTTCGTACTTAGCGCAGTCAACAGGTTTGAACATACATGTTGGCAGCTTTAGTGGAGTTGTAGAGGCTGTCGGCGGTGTTGTAGAGGCTGTTGAAGGAGGTTTTGTAGCACTGCCTGGAATAGTAGGTCCGGAAACGGCCTTATTTACTTGGGCCACAAGATCATCTGATGTTCCTGCTTTTCCAAATACATATGCTGATCCGGCAAGAAGTGCCACCATAACTAGAGCGACACCAACTACTGAGAGACTACTGTGTGATTTTTGCATTACTGTTAATATTTAAATATTTTTTATTACATTATTATGAATCATATAAAAAAAAGAGCAACTGGATTTGTTATACTTATATATACATTATCAATATGCTCCTCGACACCCACACATCGTGAAAAAAATATATCTTCTTATTGCAATAGTTATACTCATCATTGTAGTCGGCGCAAAAGTGGCGCTTCCCTATTACGCGCAGCGACATCCGTGTGAGCAGTCATTTGCAAGTACTCCTTACTATACTTTTTATGGAAATGTCACAAAGGATATTCCCGTAACACTTCATTATTCATGCGATTTCAATAATCTACTCATAGAAGGTGGCGTGACTCAAGGTATTTATGCAAATTCTGATAAAGACGCATATGACCATCACATTGCTGGGGATCCCGACCTCGGAGCACCAGACAAAAACATGATACAAGTAGCCAAAGACTACAACTTCGACGGATACAATGACCTTGCTATCACAAACGATGTAGGTCCTGATTATTTCGTACAAACGCTTGTATTTCTCTATGATAAGCAAGAGCGACAATTTGAATACAACCTCGAGTTGAGCTACTTAGAGAATCTATCTATTGAACAAGACAAACCGCAAACGCTAAGCTCATATATGACAGATTCTAAAACAAAACAGAAAACATACACGTACTACATATGGAAAAACGGAGTGCTTACAGAAATACAATAATTGTATGATCATCATCGATGTCCGAACAAAAGAAGAATATGACGCTGAACACATTTCTGGGGCTATCAATATTGATGTGCACGATATGATGAATGGTATGTTGCCGAATATTGATACAGATCTCGATATTACTGTTTACTGCGGATCAGGACGTCGCTCACAAGTTGCCAAACATCTTTTGGAACAAGCTGGTTTTCATAAAGTTACAGATGGTGGGGGTATACAAAATTTGAAGTAAGTAACTTCACTATTACTACCAGACAACTATGTCTTGCTACTTTAGCTGCGAGACATAGGTTCTTTGCAATTGTTGACAATTTATGATAAAAATTCCGTAGTAAAAATCATGCACACAAACAACAAAACACGAAAGGAACCGACTAGATGAACAAAAAGAAAATACTGATAATTGGGTTTGGAGGCACCATAGCTATGGTCCCCGATCCTTCACGAGGCAATGTTCTCGTCCCAGCAAAATCAATCGAAGATATGCTGGCAATCGTCCCATCGCTGGGAAATAATGAAGATCTAACCTTGATGCAAGTTCTCAACATCGATAGCACCAATGTGAATCCAAGTCATTGGACCATGTTGGCCATGAAGATCGCAGAAAATTACATAGGCTACGATGGTATGATTATCACCCACGGAACTGACACTATGGCTTACACAGCCACAGCCGTGTCTTTTGCCCTCGGTGGCAAGCCCCCCATCCCAATCGTCTTTACTGGAGCGCAATTGCCTTTGGTCGAGTTCGGGACGGATGCAAGGTTCAACCTTGAAAATGCGATGAAAGCAGTGCAAGCCGCAATAGAACTGCGCATAAGTGAAGTGATGATTGTCTTTCATGATCGGGTGCTCCGTGCAAGCAGAGCAATCAAATCGAGTGAAGCGAGATTCACTGCATTCGAGTCACCAGCCTATCCAGACCTGGCACACATCACTGCAGTTGGAGTGACTTTCCATCCTCATGCTCAAGTGAGAAGTGGAAACGGACTGATTGATCTAAGGCCTCACTTTCAAAGAGGCATTCTCACTGTGGATTTGGTCCCAGGAATCGAACCGAGCATGCTCTTGGTCGTCTTGCGATCTGGAACATGCAGAGGCCTGCTTCTGAAGTCACTTGGTGCGGGTAATGTCCCAAGCCTCGACGACTACTCACTGATTCCTGTCATCAGACTTGCCAAAGATCTTGGCATTCCAATTCTGGTTTCGACAAAGTTCGTCGGTGGCAACACACGAATGGACTTATATGAGCCAGGCAAGGAAGCCCTCGAAGCAGGAGCCATCGGCACATTCGATATGACCGATGTCAGCGCTCAAGTAAAATTCATGTGGGCGCTCGCACAAGGACACAACTCATCTGAAGCACTCCGAACAGTTATCGGAACAAACTTCGTTGGTGAAGTGACTCTCTAAATATCAGCAGATATCGAGAGTAAAAAAAAAGGCCGTACCCGTAACAGCAGGTACGGCTCTTTTTTTATCTTTCATATTTTATTTTCGAACCATTTACTTTTTATAATTTAATGGTATCGTGTTACCAGACAACTATTTCAACAAGCACAAAAAAACATACAATAAAATACACAATGACATACCGTGAATTTCTCACTACTCGCGTAATTACCCCCACACAAATCGAAGCCGCCGAAAAGACAATCAAGCCTGTCGGTGACTTTGCAACGGCACAGCCAAGCGAATTACTTGCTGAACTTGCCCTCCAGAGAATCAAGATCGATATTATCGCTCAATGCAAGGCTTTCGGCGTTATGGCTACAGTCATGCTCGAACACTTTCCTGCGGCTCTCTTGGACAGCCCCATCCCGCAAGATAAGGTAATGGATTTTATGCCAATGGTCTTGGTGTTTACACGGTTCAATACGAATTTTCCTCAGTAACTCAAACTAAACACCAATCACGAGAAAGGAATCCCGATTCATGCCAACCCAATCTACAACATTAGCACTCGTTGTTTTTAAGCACTTAACAGCCCCTTGGTCTCAAGAAACTCTTACATGGACCGAATTGGCATTTGAGTTTATACACGAACACGATGGCAGATTTCATCATGTGCCGTCTCACCCTCACTTGTTCGTCTTGTTCGCAGAGGCGGCTCCAGCGCCAGAAGATGTTATTGGCTGGATTTTACCTAAACTTAAAAACATGAAGGATATCGCAATTTTTACCGATGAACGTTACGAGACGAAAGGAAAAAATGATGCGGAAATCCTCGTGGAAATTCCAGAAATGGTCAAGCCCCACTTCGGTTAAAACACACCCCCACCATCCCTCCACAGAAACCACTGTCGAGCGATGGTAGGTTTTCTGTTTTTTATATTTATCTGGAAATGTTTTAATATTTTAGAGTATACTTATTATTATGAAATCACATTCCATTCTCAAACTAGTTGGTGCAATTATTATTTGTGAACTTGCTGGTCTTATTGGTTCAGTATTTTCGATATCAGCAATTCCAACTTGGTACGCCACACTTACTAAACCAACTCTCAACCCTCCAAGTTGGGTCTTTGGACCTGTGTGGACAACACTCTATGCTCTCATGGGTATTGCTCTCTTTCTTGTTTGGAAAAAAGGCTTTGACCGATACGATGTACGAAAAGCAATAAGCATATTTAGTCTACAACTCGTACTCAATGCAGCCTGGTCAATTGTATTCTTTGGACTACAGAGCCCAGGGTGGGCTTTGGTAAATATCGTGGCAATGTGGCTCGCAATAGTTTGGACCATGACACTTTTTTACAAAATTTCGAAACCAGCAATGTGGCTTCTCCTCCCCTACATTCTCTGGGTAAGTTTTGCTTCTTATCTCAACTATTCAATCTGGATTCTCAATTAAACATAAAAATTCCTTACGCATTTTTTCATGAAAGAAACTATCGCCATTATTGCAGCAGTTCTCGCCTTTGTTGGTAATATTTCGTATCTCAAAGATGTGTTTAAAGGACGAGTTCAGCCACATCCATACACATGGCTTGTGTGGTCTATCGTATCAATGACAACATTTTTTGGTGGCCTCGCAAAAGGAGCTGGTATAGGTGCACTTCCAACAGGAATTGCTGAAGGATTTACCATCATTATTTTTTTATTTTCTCTTAAGCATCTATTTCAAGGAAAAGCTGGCCATATTCGAACTATAGATAATTACTTCCTCGCCATTTGTCTTCTCGGCCTCATTCCGTGGGCACTGACAAAAGATCCGACAATTTCTGTAGTCATAGTTGTTCTCATTGATATCATTGCGTTTATTCCAACACTACGAAAAACATGGGCTCACCCACAATCAGAAAAACCATTGCTCTACGAAATGAATGTTGCTCGACATGTTCTCACCCTTTTCTCACTCCAAACATACAACATAGCTACAACCTTCCATTCAATCGCCATGATTTGTACGAACTCTCTCATGACTGGGTTCATTAAGCGAAAAAAATAATACAAAAAACAACACCTCGGCATATATTCGAGGTGTTGCTTTTTTGTACCGAACTATGTGCAGTGCTATAAGCTACTTTCTATATTCGTCTTTTTTATACTGACGATATACGTAGTAACTGATAATCACCGCAAGGAGAAGGAGTAACCACCAATACTTCTCCTTCGCTTTTTGCCCATCTCATACCAAAAACTTCTTACAATGAAATATATTGATGGACTTTCTTTGAGAGAAATTTCAGTTATTACAGGACAGCGAGAAAACACCATAGCGGTGATCATTCATCGAGGTCTACAAAAGTTGAAAATACTCTATACCACGGTATGATTAGCACATGACAACTATCAACCCTTGGATCAACTTTAACGGTAATGCCGAAGAAGCGTTTACTTTTTATAAATCAATATTCGGCGGTGAATTTACAAAAACGGTTCGGTTCAAAGACATTGCCAGTGCAGAGGTTCAGATTCCGGAGGCAGAAGCAAACAAGCTCATGCTCATAAGCCTTCCTATCGGTCCAAATAGTGTACTCATGGGAAATGATATCCCTTCATTTATGGGTACCGTAAACGAAAAAGAAAACAGAAGTAAAATTGTGATCAATGCAGACACTAAGGAAAAAGCAGATGCTATTTTTAATGGTCTTTCAGATGGCGCCGAAGTAGAAGGTCCTATGGGTGATAGTCCTTGGGGTAGTTATGCTGGCATGCTACGAGATAAGTACGGTATTGAATGGCTTATTGAATTTGTACCGGTTGTATAACTCAACTGTATATGATCAAAACAAGTATCTCTAGTGGTGTAGCTCACCCACTCCCAGCTGATCTCAAAAAAGTTCTCCTTGCAGATAAAAAAGCCCTAGCAGCATGGGAAGATATCACTCCCCTTGCTCGCAACGAATGGATTTGCTGGGTACAGTCAGTAAAGACTCCAGAAAAAAGAAAAGAGCATGTCATGCGAACGGCTTCAGAACTCAAAGGCGGCAAACGACGTCCATGCTGTTGGATTGGTTGTACTCATAGAAAAGATAAAGCACTGAGTCCATCACAAAAATACATTCTCGGATCTCGATCCAAAAAATAAACCCAATACTTGACCTTATACAAATTGATTGTATAATACCATACGGACTGATACTTCTGTCAGTACGCAACAACAACCTCAACTGGAGAAACAACCTATGCAACCAGGATATGTAGTTGTGCGAGAGTTTCATCGCTGTGGATTTAAGGTTCGAGTAATCGCACCTCAGCTTTCACCAAGCGAACATGCTCGTCGCACTATCGAACTGATGCGACTCATACACGAGCTCGCCAAAAAACCAAGCGGATCTCCAAAGACCGCAGGCTAACAGCCACTTCCCCATTCACGATGCCGCCATCCATGAATGTGGGTGGTGGTTTTTCGTTTTTACAACTTTTGTATTAGAATGCATACCATGACAACAACACTTACACCGTTCATTCGTTTCAACGATAACAAAGGTACAGAAGGTATGAATTTTTATACATCAGTATTTGGAGGCACGCTCGAAACTATGCTTGTGAAAGATTCTCCAATGGCAAAAGATATGCCAGAAGAAAAGCAGAACAACATTATGCATTCTATTCTTACAGCAGGCCCAATCACTTTCGTAGGAATGGACATGATGCAAGACAAAGCAACTATCGGAGACAACGTAGGTATGTCACTCAACTTAGAAAGTGAACAGCAGCTTCGAGACATTTTTGCAAAGCTTTCAGAAGGCGGCAACGTTTTCATGGCACCAGAACCAACATTCTGGGGTGCTATCTTCGGTGTAGTGACTGACAAGTACGGTGTAGAGTGGATGCTCAACTTCCAGGTAGAACCAATGAAAAGTTAGAAATAAACATCGCCCATAGAAATATGGACGATTTTTGTTTAAATCTAGTTTGACAAAACAGCATATTGTGATATAATAATATAGGTAAAGTACATTATATAGAATATAGATGGAAAAGAGCTGCATCTGAGAGCGCAGACATTGTCTGCCTTCTCAGATGCAGCTCAACGCTCTTGTTGAGTTGTGATCCAAAAACACAGCTACTATACACATACAATCCATGAAAACCATCTATTCAATACTTCTCAGTCTGGCACTCTGCTTCACTGCCTCAAACGTCCAAGCGGGCGGCAACGAAGATCTACCAGGCTTCGAACAAGTCAAGCAAACGACGACCTCCGAACGCATCAAGGCCTTTGTCCTGACCGCCAAGGACGCCCAAGGCATCGATGCCGAGCTCAATGACATCAACGAATGGCTCGCGGGTCTTCCCGAGACCAACCGCGAGGTCATCAGCCGAAGCTCGGTGGCCCGAGCCGACGGCAGCGTGCTCGTGATTTTCAATTACAAGGTCACGTTCAAGCAGAACGTCAAAGGCGAAAACAAACCAGCCTCTGATGAAATCAAGGAAGCGGCGACCCCAAAAGGTGTCAAAACCTTTGTCGTAAGGCTTATGGACGAAAAGAAAAAGTCTGCTGACTTTAGAAGCATACAAGAGTGGCTCATGTCTTTATCCGAAGATCAACGCAAAGATATGAGGATAAATAGGGAGCCACAAGCCGACGGGACTATGCTCCTGACCTACAGTCAAAACACCACGTCCAATCAGAACACCCAGGCCAAGAAGTAACCACTGGAAACACTCCAGCAATCAAGGCGCACGAATCCTCGCGGATTCGGGCGCCTTTTCTTTTAACCTAGACAAATCTGATTATTTAACGTATTTTGATACTAGAAGAAACTCAACAAGAAAGCACCTATGCCCATCTATCCCGACGACACGTTCCCTCTCTGGACCTTTGGGTATAGAGAGAAACCAACATCTGACGATCCCAAAAAAATAACTACAACCCGCGGTCGCACTGCGGAAGAAGCCTGGGAAGGAATTCTCATTATGGGAGGCTCCAACCCTTTTTTCAAAGAACCTGAAAAAGTAGGCATCGCCACTACCGTAAGCATTCAAGACAAAAATGGATACGCACGCCTACATGACTATGACTGGCTGCACGATGCTCCACTTTGGCTCAAGCGGAAAGAAGGCCGCCACGACTTAATTTGGTAATCACCCAACCATCCAAAATACCCCACAGAGACTCGAGCTCTGCTGGGGTTTTCTGTTATAAATACTGTAAAATAGAAAGACATGTCATCGTTTCAAAAAATCGCCAAAGAAATATTCAATGCATCAGAACTGAAAAAATTGCAGTCGCTTTCTACGCCAATACAAATACAAGATTTTCTTGATACGCTTTCTATCAATTTTGAATATGATGGCGAGACAAACATGTCTCCGCGTCGTGTACTCCGTCACAAAAAGGCGCACTGTATGGAAGCAGCACTTTTTGCGGCAGCTACACTGTGGCTCCACGGGCATGAACCACTTATTATGAATATGAAAGCGTATCCCTACGATGATGATCACTGCGTTGCGTTGTACAAAATAAACGGATTCTGGGGAGCAATTTCAAAAACAAATCATACGACCGTACGATTTCGTGATCCTGTATATCGCACAGTGAGAGAACTTGCCATGTCATATTTTCATGAATATTTTGTGAATACGACAGGCGACAAAGTCCTCCAAAGCTATTCACGTCCCATCAACCTCAAACGATTTGGTACAGAGTGGCTCACAACAGAAGAAGAGCTCTTTGATCTCGCAGCCGTAGTCGACAAGTCTCCTCACTTCCCTTACCTCCCATCAAAAAACAAACGCCACCTCCGAAGGGCTGACCGCATGGAACGTAAGTCCGGCAAGATAATCGAGTGGCGAGATGAAGGAGAAAAAATGCCTGATTAGCCAAAATCTGGGCTATTCGGTATAATCAACACAACAAATTTAGTTAATTTAGACATTTAGAAACAATGAATTCAAAGAAAACATATATCGGAATCATCGTGGTAGCAGCACTTATTATTGCAGGTATGTATTCAACACGACCTCAGTCTACAACAACACCTACTCCTATAATTGATAACACTACTTCAGCTGGTGCAACTGCAACAACATCTTCAACAACTACTTCTTCTAGAACATCGGCTCCTACAACAACACCAGCTGACAAGCCAAAAAGTACTCAATCATACAAAGATGGCACATACACAGCTTCTGGCTCATACAAGTCACCAGCTGGCGCTGAAAGTATTGATGTAAGTCTCGTGCTCAAAGGCGATGTAGTAACAGACGCTACAGTTACAGCAAAAGCTATCAACCCAATTTCTAAAGATCTTCAGGCTAAATTCATTTCTGGATTCAAAGCACAAGTAGTTGGCAAAAGTATCGCAAGTCTCAAACTTGGCAACGTATCAGGCGCATCTCTCACACCAATTGGTTTCAACAATGCTGTAGAGCAGATCAAAGTTAAAGCTCGAAGCTAATGACTCACTTCCAATTTGCATTTCGTGCAATTGGTACTGAATGGAAGATTGATTTTATAGAATCAGACGTTATCGCGTCTGATTCTATTGCTAATGTGGTAAAAGCTCGCATCGAACACTTTGAAGAAACATACTCACGATTTCGAGACGGTTCACTCATTGCACAAATCAGAAAAACTGCTGGCACCTACAACCTTCCAACAGATGCAGGACCTATGCTTTCACTCTACGAAAAGTTGTACAGCATTACACATGGCAAAATGACACCCCTCATTGGCCAAGTACTTGTAGATGCAGGATATGATGCGCAGTATTCACTCACTCCAAAAGAAAAAATTCTCCCTGCAAAAAAGTGGAAAGATGTTATGGAATATCATAATGACGGACCACATCCAAAACTCATCATTAAAGAGCCCGTGTCTCTCGACTTCGGCGCTTTGGGTAAGGGACACATTATAGATATTGTCGGTCAGCTTATGACAGACTCAGGAATCGAAGAATACACTATCAATGCAGGCGGTGATATTTTACATACAAGTAAGGACAAGATACCTCAGCAGATAGGACTTGAAGATCCACGTGATACGTCAAAGGCAATTGGGGTAGCAACGATTGTAAACAAAAGTATTTGTGGATCCGCCGGCAATAGACGAACATGGAATAAATTTCATCACGTTATTGATGCACATTCTGTTGAGTCGCCACGACATATAACTGCCTTGTGGGTAGTTGCAGAAACAACTCTTCTTGCTGATGCCCTAACTACAGCGCTCTTTTTCGTGTCTCCTGAAAAGCTTCAAAAAGAATTTCATTTTGACTACGCTATTCTCCATGCGGACGGTTCACTCACCCACTCTATAGCATTTCCAGGAGGATTTTTTACGGAGTAATTTATTCATAGAAAACGCGCTTTATCCCTTTGTTGAGCCATAGTTATGCTTGACTTTTATAATAAAGTATGCTATTATATACGCAGATGTGACATTCTAAAACTGCTTCTAAGACGTAAGACATTGTGTCTTACAAGCAGTTTTAAACTCAACACAACCTGAATATCACATAATATGCACCTCGTCATCATCACCGCACTACTCCTCGGTCTCACTTCGCTGTGGGTCCTACCGTTTAGCCTCATAATCGCGTTCCAAA
Organism: Candidatus Parcubacteria bacterium; assembly: GCA_039795775.1. GTDB lineage: Bacteria > Patescibacteriota > Minisyncoccia > Phycocordibacterales > CAIZLB01 > JBDKLC01. The sequence goes on along the minus strand of JBDKLC010000005.1, from coordinate 195,062 downwards.
ATATCAGCACCCATGTTGCCAACGCCCTGCGCTCCATCCGAAAAACGGAAGGCGCCTGGTATTGGCCCTTGCTGTGGGCAATCTCACTAGCAACCATGATCGCCTGCTTCATCATCATGTTTCCCATGATCATGATGTGGTTTCAACACTCGAGCTTCGGCTCTTGGTTCTTCCACACTCAAGGCGACTTCCTCAATGAAGAAGTGGTGCTCTACAACAGCATCGTCCTGACTCACCAAGAAGGAAATCTCTGGATGATCTCCACGACGTTCCTCGGAATCGTCGGCCTCAAAGTGTCGCACCTCGGATGCTCCGCTTCCTGGACATTCTGGCGTGGACAAGATGTCACGCAACACAACGCTGAGAAAGCCAACGCTTAACAACACTATGATCTGGCAACGTATCGGAAAATACCAGTATGAAGTCGGCCCTAATGGTTATTACACCGGAAGGAGCCGCTACGTGGGATGATGTAATCACCCACCGTATCACAGATGCCCATCTGCGATATGGTGGGTTTTCTGTTACCTACTTTTTCAATAACTTTTAAATAATCATAACGCACAATTTCGTGTATACTACGAACGGACCTGAATACGCGTGTGCGTCATTCTGCAATCTACCGTCCAAAACAGCACTTCACTGATTCTGACAAACAACCAACGCTCATTTCATATGATCTTCACATTAACTCTCATCGGATGTGTGCTCTACACATCGTTCTTCGAGTGGTTTCTGCACCGCTACGTCATGCACCAACCATTTTTTGGATTCAACTATGCCTATGACGCGCACGCCCGTGTGCATCACAGAACATTTAGATCCGACAAAACCTACGAGCTGCAAAGACCCGTAGATGCCAAAACAATTCCAATGGCACCGTGGAATGGACCCGTGCTCATCGTCATCGCATCTCTTCCACTCTTGCCTTTGGGCATCTGGATGGGTGTGTGGTGGCCTATGATCACCTTGGCCTCAGTGCTTGCAGCATACTATGCAACGTATGAATACCTTCACTGGTGCATGCACCTGCCGCGACCACGCCGTCTGTTTAAGTTCAAACTGGTGGGCTGGATTTTCAAAAAGCTCAACGGTCATCACTTACTCCATCATCGGTATATGTCTGACAACAACTTCAACGTTGTCCTGCCATTTGCTGATTGGGTGCTCGGCACCTTGCGCACCCGTGCAAACAGGGCGTTTCCACAGCCACGAGGTCCGCTCGTCCCCAACGTGCAACCGCTCGATGGAGAGGTCACCTAAACCACAGCACAAGAGGACTCGTCCTCCGACTCCGAAGAAAACAAGCCGCCGTTCATGCAGCCTGACAACCTGTATGAATTGGCGGTTTTCTTTTATCTAGAACCCTGGGAAATAGTCTGTATGAATATTTGTTTCAATAACTCCAGCCTTCTTGAGCATGTCTTTGTACGCCATTACCATACCATTTGGACCAGAGAGATAGAACAAATGATCAGTATATTCTAGAATATATTTTTTAATCATGTCAGCAGTAAGGAAACCGGCTTCCCCATTCCATCCTTGCGGAATTTCTTTTGCACCAGAAAGTACATTGACTGTTTTCATACCAAACTTTTGAGCAGCTTCAGCAAACACATCTGAATATACAAAACTCTGAGGAGTCATTGCTGCATAAAAAAGAGTTACATCTCGTTTTTCACCTGAGTCGATAAGATATTTCGCCATACTTCTAAATGGAGTCACACCAATTCCACCAGCTACAAATACTATTTTCTTTGATGTATCTTTTGGCAACACGAAATCACCAGCAATTTGTCCTGCAAAAATAGCATGTCCTACTTCAAGACCAACAAGAGCGTTTTTGAATGAACTTCCCTTTTCTGGAGCAAGTCGAATACCAAGCTTTATTGTTTGTTCAGTCGGAGATGACGCTACCGTAAAATATCGTCTATTTCCTCGAGAGTCTGGACCCTGATGCGCTAATGTCCATTCAAGATACTGCCCTGGGTCAAACTGTATTTTTTCAGTTGAAGAAAATTCAAACTCATGAATATCAGGTGATAAGGCACGCTTTGCAACAAGTGTCAGTTTGAGTCGAAACTTTGGACTCACGACAAACGCAAATACGTTTCCAATAATAAGAGCAAGCTCGAGAGAAACATAGAAGGCGCCCGCGGTGAATGTAGCAAGGAATCCTACGATCACTCCATAGATGATTTGCATCTTTCGAGTCGAAGGCATTGTCAGCGGCTCTGTAAGCATCACTGTTCCCAAGAATATAAGTGCACCGTTGGTGAGAACACCTAGAGCAACACTTGGAACACTCAAGTCATTGAGTAGAGCGACTATAGACGAACCGACAAGTGCAGCAAGAGCATACCCGATAAAGAGCGGCCATCGACGAATCTTTTTTACGATAAGAGCACCTGCCACAATGAGAAATGGATAGAGAGACATGTAGTTGCCCACCCACCACGAGTCACCAAATCCTATAAGACCAACTACAAATGCACCAAACGCTGCAGGATTAGCAATATGTGTATGATGCACAACAAGCAGATATTTTGATGCCATTGCAATTGCAGCCGTAAGAGCGAGCACACCGTACCCAGCGATAGATGTTGCTGGCGGCATGATGAAGAACAAAATGAGACTTGTGATCGAATATGATTCAACGTTTGCAGGTACTTTAAAAATATGTGCAAAAAGTCCATTCACAGCCCAACTCACAACTGCAAGCGTAAGGAATGAACCGATAAGAGATAATGGACTATATGGAATAACACCAAACGCACCTAATACAATAGCTACACCCGCAATCACCCAAAGGCACTTGAGTACCAGATTGTACATAGTGACTGAGTTCAAAAAGTTGTCGATAAATTTCATATCAAAATTTTATCATCTTACATGGATAAGTGACAGATGAGAGAGACATTTACAAAACAAAAACCATATTGTACTCTGTATCCAGAAAAACTGACGCAATGACGCATCAGTCAACCGGAGATTCTTTACGATTATGAAAACCCAACGAGTTAGTGCACTCACAAAAGCACACCAAGCAGAACGCGCATACGTTGCTACATGTATTCGCAATCCCGACAAAGGCAGCGCATTCGACCTCAAGACCCGATGGTTCCGTAACTGGCTACCTGATTGGGTGCTCCTCGTCCTCATGAATCTCATGGGCTACGACGGGCTTCTTTTCCACAACGATGCAGGAGAATTCATCGGCCACGTCTTCTTCCAAAAGGAGCAGCAGATTTGGAAGGTATTCTCGGTCTATGTGCCAGAAAAGTTCCGAGGAAATGGCTACAGCATTCAACTCATCGCTTGCTTTATGCAACTTGCGATCGACAACGATGACATCTTTATGGTGAGACTCGGTAACGGCAACAATGCCGCGATCCATCACATTTGGGAGAATAAAATTCCAAGTATTCAAGCCCTCCTTAAAGTTTCCATTACAAAGGGAAATCAAAAAGGAGCGATCTTCATATGTCGTGAGTGATTCAACCCAAATTGCTCATACATCCACATCCACTTTCAACCCAGAAATCCCTGTCGTTGACGGTGGATTTTTGTTGTATGTATTTTATAAAGCTGCCTGCTTTACCTTCTCTATCATAGATGCAGGTGTCGTATAAATAACGACAGGAGTTTCATCAAAGTTTTCAGGAATATCATCGGGGCTATCTATCGATGTGCCAATACATCCTTTCAACTGAGTCTTTGATACAACAATAAATCTATCTCCATAGAGTTTGTATGCTTCATTTATAAAGCATGGCCACAGACCAAAAGCTCTGAATCCAAGAAGGTGGACTGTTGTTGGATCTCTATCATCAACATACACGTTTGTTAGATCTTTTCCTGATTGTTTTACCAATTTATTATTTTCAACTGAAAATAATGTAGCAGGCTTAAGAACATAATCTTTTGGAGAAAATGTATAGAGATGTTGATCGAGATTGTATGCCCCACTCATCGAAAAATTTGTCATAATGACAGAATATGTAGTACTGCTTGTTTGGTATGCATCTACAGAATACATGGTATCTATTTCTTCGTATGTAGTTTTTTCTTTGAGCATATCATTATAGTATTCATCAAAATTGTCTTGTTGCGCTGGTCGAGGAAGGACAAGAGAAAGCACATACTCTTTATACAATCGTTCCTGCACAGGGGCACTCATATCTTTATTTAATGAAAGATACTTCCGAAGAGGTTCAGGATTTTTTGAAATCAATAAAATATGTTCGTTTACCCTGTACCCCACTGTTGGTGTCGAAGGTGTACCCAATGTCCGCGCATCGATAGTAGTCTTATAGATAGTTGTAAAAAGTAATGTACTTACTTGCAACGCAATTTCTTCATCTTTTGTTTGCTGACTCTTTACATCAGTCGTACCTGTTACATCAGTGTCTGTCGAAGTAGCGATTTGTGGACCTTCGGCCTGCTGTGGCAATGAATTTGTGTATAAAACTATACTCCCCGCTGCACCAGCAATAAGAATAAAACTAGCAAGAATAATAATTCCTTTTTTCATATAAAAAGTATATCACGCTTCATTCTACGAATATGATCGTTTTTTAATATGATACAATTATCGGCATGAACCCTCATTTAAGCCATTTTCCAACACGGACACATGTTCTTCTTGGAGTAGCCATTGTTGTATTGTCATTAGGAGCATCTATTTACGGCGAGTACCGTTTCAGACAACTGAAAGACGAAATAACCGTACGAGATCAGCTCATCGCATCATCGACACTCAATATAGAAAGTAAAATTCAAGCCCTCAATGATATTGTGCTCACACTTAGTGGTGAGAGTGCTTCTCTCAAAGATGTGCTTGCTACAGAACAATCAAAAAATAGTACTGTTCAAGAACAAATCGGACGTGTGTATGATACTGTCGGAACACTAGATAAATTGAGTAAAACTGATCCTCAACTTCTTCAAAAATATTCAAAGATTTATTTCCTTAATGAACACTACACTCCTGACGCTCTCTCTCCTATTGCTCCTCAGTTCCTCTTCAACAAGAGTAGTGATCTTCAAATTCATTCTAAAGTTGCTCCCTACCTTCAGCAAATGATTTCTTCGGCTCGAAATCAAGGTATCGATATTCAAGTTGCTTCAGCGTATCGATCATTCAATACTCAGGCACAACTCAAATCGAGCTACAAAGTTACATATGGTGCAGGAACAGCAAATAAATTTTCTGCAGACCAAGGATATTCAGAACACCAACTCGGAACTACTCTCGACTTCACAACATCAGCTACAGGCGCTTCATTCGACGGATTTGAAAAAACTCCAGCGTATACATGGCTTATGAATAATGCTCATTCATATGGATTCACTCTTTCATATCCACCAAACAACAAATACTATATATATGAACCGTGGCATTGGCGATTTGTGGGTGTAGACCTTGCGAGTCGACTAAAGCGTGAAGGAAAATTCTTCTATGACTTCGACCAACGAGATCTCGATAATTATCTCTTACTTATCTTCAATTAATACTAAAGAAATAGTAAATTAAAATAAGGCAATGATAATCAAAAAAGTACTCCGATCATTTCAGCACGCCCTCCGAGGGTTTGCCACTGTAGCCCGAGAAGAACACAACTTCAAAATTCATATATTGGCGGCTCTCGTCGTTATTCTTTGTTCAGTATATTTTGATTTTTCTTTTGTCGAATCTTCACTTCTTATTTTGGCCATTGTAATGGTGCTTGGAGCAGAAATCGTAAATACTGCTATCGAAGATTTGTGTAATAAAGTAGAACCAGCACATGACCCCATCATTGGAAAAATAAAAGATACTCTTGCAGCATTCGTCCTTGTAACAGCAGTTGCAGCTGTCATTATTGGTATCATGGTATTCACTCACCACTTTAAGACTGCCTCTTCAAACAACGCAGATTACTATCTTAAATACCTTAGCGAGCCCGATTGATACGATCTGAGATAATAAGATATACGCAATACAAAATTGCAGCACCAATAAGAACTATATGTACTGCGTGATGTTCTACAAAAGAATGTGCTGGTACTGATGATGTATTCGCTGAAACGTGTGCTGCTGATTCGGCCGCACTTGTATGGATGACTCCGTTGTGAGCAAGTGTATGTATATTCATGATGTATACAATTGTACATGTCGGACACACGATTTGAAACGCTTTCATACACCTTCATACGCTTTACTTTTTACACGTTTTGTAGTATAATAGTATACGAAAAGCACCTTACATCTGTATTGGTGCCTTCTTAACCCGTAGTCTAAACCTAAACAAGGAGGTATATATGGCGCAACCACGCCCGTTAGAAGATATGCTGCAGCTCATTCAAGCTGCGCTCAAACAAAGCCAAGTTCGTGACCGAATTCGAGAGGATTGGATCGCGATGCTCAAACACATCGGTGTCGCTGCAGATAACGCAGAAAAAGTCGTGCCAGCGATGCTGACGATCTACCAAGTCGGAAATTGTCCACTTGAGACCATCGAATATATTGCAAATGCAATGCTCGAGGGTCTTTGGATAAACACACGCGGACTGGAAGGAAAACACTTCCCCACCGCTTTGGCATCAGCCTTTGAGGAACGTGCATCAAAGATTCACACTCTGGTCGCACCGCACCTCACCCACACGGGTGGCATCGTGCTCGACTTTGGCTGCGGCGACGCTGCTATCAGCAAGTTGCTTCAACTGCAAAGTGAAATCGATGTGCTCGGAGCAGACCTCACTGACCAACAGGATGTTGGTTGCAGAGTGCCCTTCCATCAGCTGGGTGGCACTCCAGACGGAATGGGCTTCTCAAAGGATCAGTTCACTGGAGCTCTTGTGGTAGATGTGCTCAGTTACATCGAACCCGAATCCAGAGTGGCGACACTCAAAGCGCTGCGGAAAGCTGTCCAAGGGCCGGTGGTGTTTGTGGAGCCTGTGCCACTCGATGGCAGTTTCCTGGAGACCAACATCCAGCTGCTCAATGCCTACTTCATGGAGCGTGTCCTGAAATATGGACGCAACCTCCCTCTGCCGTGGGCCACTGCACCAAGCGATGAGTTTGAAACGTTACTACGCCTCAACGGCTGGAACGTGGACGACCAAGAACTCGTGGGCGACAACCGTCTGCTGTCGTGCGGCCAGCTCGGCCTGAACCGATACAACATGTTTGTGGCAACCCCTACGGTCGGCTAGCCCACAAATACAAATAAAACATGCACCCCTGGAGCGCTTCGGCTCCAGGGGTTTTATATTTTTCTCATATTTCCCTCATCTTTTCGGCTCACAAATTTTAAATGTTATAATGCATCCAATATGCAGAGCCCGACGCCAGAAGCAGAACGAGAGTTTAGTACTCCTATGATGCAACAATTTATGCACATCAAGCGACAGTATCCCGACTGTCTCCTTCTTTTTCGCCTTGGCGACTTCTATGAACTTTTTCTCGATGATGCGCTCGTAGGTGCAAAAGCACTCGATATTATTTTGACAAAACGACCTCGTGGCAAAGACGGCGATATTCCTATGGCCGGTGTTCCCTTTCATGCAGCAGATGCGTACATCGCTAAACTCGTAAAAGCTGGACACAAAGTTGCTATCTGTGAACAAGTGAGTGAGCCAGGAAAAGGGATTGTGGAGCGAGAAGTGGTGCGTATTGTTACTCCGGGTACTATTCTTGATGAAAAAACACTCACAGCGAAAGAACACAACTACACGATGAGTATTTCTATTGGTGACTCATCTGTTGGTATTGCATTTGCTGATGTTTCTACGGGAGACTTTCAAGTAACTGAAGTGCCGTACACTGAACAGTTTGAACAAGCAATTGCAAACGAATACGTGCGATTCTCTCCTGCTGAATGTATTGTCAATGAAACTTCATACAATGATCCACGAATACTGGGAGCCCTCCGCAAAGAACGGTCACTCAACGTGTACTATTTTCCTGAGTGGGATACTCATGCAAAGAATGCTGAACAACTTTTCAAAAAACAATTCAATGTAAAAACTCTTCGGTCATTTGGTTTGCACGACAAAGACCAAGCTCTCAAGGCAGCAGGCGCGCTGTTTGGATATTTGAGTCATACGCAGAAACAAAAAGTCAGTCATGTGACGACGGTACGAACGTATGCATCCGACGAATATGTATCTCTTGATGCATCGACTATTTCTAATCTTGAGCTGTTCAAAACTATTCGAGATGCGGACGAGCGAGGTTCATTTATAGAATGTATTGATGAGACAAAGACAGCCATGGGTGGTCGACTCCTCAAGCAATGGGTACGTGAACCTCTTCGGGTAAAAAAGCATATCGAAGAACGTCTAGCGGTCGTTGATCTTTTTATCCAGGAGCGAAGTATTCGTCAAAAAGTACGTGCACGTCTTCAGACTATGTATGACATCGAGCGAATTGTTTCTCGACTTGCTGTTGGTATTAGTACTCCACACGACCTTATCAATCTCAAAGTGACATTGAATGCTGCGAAAGATGTGAGCGAGCTTCTTACGGATGTTTCAAAAGTTCCTGCCTTGTTTGCTGAGGCACATGCATCTATCAGTGCTGTGTCTGGGCCTCATAGTATTGCCGAAAAAATTCAGTCGCTCATCGTCGACCAACCGCCATTTGATGCAAAAGAAGGAGGACTCATCAAGAGAGGCGTTGTTACTGAACTCGATGCTCTCCATGATGGAATTTTTGATAGTAAACAGTGGATTGCAAACCTCGAACAACGTGAACGTGAGCGAACGGGTATTTCATCTCTTAAAGTACGATTCAATAATGTGTTTGGTTATTACATCGAAGTAAGCAAACCAAATCTCGACATGGTGCCAAAGGAGTATGTACGCAAGCAGACGACAGTCAATGCTGAACGATTCATCACTGCAGATTTGCATGAATACGAAGACAAAGTACTTCGCGGACAAGATGTGATCAATAAACTTGAGTACAAATTATTTTTAGAATTAATTGATGAAGTTTTAACACATATTGTGAAACTCAAAGAAGTTGCAACACATATTGCGACCATCGACTGTCTCACCTGCTTCGCAGAAATTGCAGACCGAGAGCGATACATCAAACCAACTATTACGTCGGATGGCGACATCTCTATTTTTGATGGTCGCCATCCTGTCGTAGAGCGTCTGAAAGACACATCGTTTGTACCTAACGATACAACCCTCGATGCACGGGACAATCAATTGCTGCTAATTACAGGCCCGAATATGGCAGGAAAATCTGTGTATATGCGACAAGTGGCCCTCATCGTACTCATGGCGCATATAGGGTGCTTCGTACCAGCACGTCGGGCTACAATATCGCTCGTAGACCGTATTTTTGTGCGTTCAGGGGCTTCTGACAGCATTGGTCGTGGATTGTCTACATTCATGGTAGAAATGGTGGAAACAGCCTATATTCTCAATCACGCCACAAAAGATAGTCTCATTATTATGGATGAAATTGGCCGTGGTACCAGTACGTATGACGGTATCAGTATTGCGTGGGCTATTGCCGAATATCTCGTCACAAATCCTGAGCGACGCGCAAAAACATTGTTTGCAACGCACTATCACGAACTGCAAGATCTAGAAAAACAATATCCAGACCACATCAAAAACTATCATATGGCTATCGAAGAAACACACGACTCCCCTGTCTTTTTGTATAGAATTATTCGTGGTGGTGCACGAGGCAGTTATGCTATAGCCGTAGCAAAACTTGCAGGAGTTCCTGATGAAGTAACCAAACGGTCGACTGAACTTTTGAAACAGTTTAATACACCTGAACAGACTAAATAAATTTCTATGAAGACTATTTACCCACTTCCATCAGATGTCGTAGCAAAAATCGCCGCTGGCGAGGTCGTGCAAAACCCTGCGTCCATAGCAAAAGAGCTTATCGAAAACTCGCTTGATGCAGGAGCAACATGTATAGAAATCTCCCTCACAAATGGTGGCATTGATGCTTTTCACATAAGAGATAATGGACGAGGTATGAGCAAAGAAGACTTAGCGGTATGCTTCCTTCCACATACAACGAGTAAAATTACTTCTGCTGATGATCTGTTTGCACTCGATTCATTTGGATTCAGAGGTGAAGCGTTATGGAGTGTTGCTTCTGTGAGCACGATGCATATTCGAAGTCGGCAAGCTGGAGCACCATCCGGACACGAAGTCATCATTAAGGAAGGAACTGTTGTAGAACAACAACCCGCAGGAATTCCTGAAGGTACTGACATTTTCATCTCGCATCTTTTTTCATCAGTACCAGCTCGCAAAAAGTTTCTCAAAGATCCAGCGACAGAAGCGCGAAGCGTTGCCGATGTCGTTCTTCAATTTGCACTTTCTTTCCCAGGATGTGGCTTCAAACTTTCTCATAATGACAAAGTGCTGTTACATATCTCTCCCGAGCAGACACAAGACGAACGGCTCCGCGCTGTCCTCGGAGAATATGTAAGTCAGCATTCTCTGCCTATTTCTCATGAAAGTAGATACGGTACGATCTCAGGATACATAGGACGTCCACAACTTTCAGGACGATCACGAGCTCATCAGTATGTGTTTGTAAACAACAGATCAGTATCATCTGCTCCGATCTCAAAATATGTCAATGCAGCGTACAGTAACCTCATTGAACCTCGGTCATATCCTGTTTTCGTTTTATTCCTCAACCTCCCCAAGGACCACATTGATGTAAATATTCATCCACGAAAAGAAGAAGTAGCGTTTATATATGAACAAGAAGTAGCCCAAGCATTGCAAGAAGCAATCATCGCGACACTTGAGGCACACAATCTCACATACCGAGATGTGCAGGATGAATACAACGATATCAACGGTATGAATGCGACAACTGCAAGTATGCTTCGTTCGTCACTCACACCATGGAACGTGAAGGATATTGGCGACCAAGAAATTTTGCAAATAAATAACCTCTATCTGATCGCGCCAACGGATAAAGGTGTCCTACTCATTGACCAACATGCTGCTCACGAACGAATTCTGTATGAACAATTTCACCAAGCATTTATCGATAAAAAGTCTGAAGCAACAGTGTTCCAGCTTCCTGAGCATGTACTCTTTGATCTTCCACGTGGAGATGCACTTCTTCTTGAACAAGAACTAGAAAAGTTTCAATCAATTGGTTTTGATATCGAACACTTTGGCGAATTCACATTCAAACTTTCTGCTGTGCCTGAAGTATTTAAAGACAGAAATTATGCTCAGACCATCCTCGAAGTATTGCAGCAAATGAAAGATGTAGGCATACAAGCTGGTCGTGGCTCAGTAGACAAAGAAACAGATAGAACTCTCTCATTCCTTGCTTGCCGCACAGCTATAAAAGGTGGTGAGGCTCTAACAAATGATGAAAAGATACGTTTAGTAAAGAAACTTCTCGAAGTGTCAGATGCACATAAAGCATACACATGTCCTCACGGCCGACCAACTCACATAGAAGTATCTTTGAGCGAACTCGACAGAATGTTTAAGCGAAAGATGTAACTTTTGTGTTAAGAAATTTTAGGAATGCTATCGCGCGTTGAGATAGTTCCAAAGATATGTCTTATCGAGGATGTACACTCGTTTTGAACTTACTACCAATCGTTTGTCGCTGATGATCATATATTTTAAATTAATTAGTTTATAACTTTCGTATTACGGCCTTTACCACTGCGCTAATCTTGAGATCGTGCTCTGGATGTATGTCACTGTACTTTTTGTTAGCTGGCTGCAACCAAACCTTTGTACCCTTTTGTCTGAAGTACTTCATTGTCCATTCACCGTCTACTTCCGCAATAACAATCTGACCGTCTTTTGCTTTATTTGTCTTTTCTGCAATCACGAGATCACCATCTGCAATCTGAGCATCAATCATTGAGTCACCATCGACTTCGAGCATAAAGGAGTTTGATTTGTTTTCGATAAGAAAATCATCGAGACTGAGTGAGTCATATTGGTCTGGTTCTACTGCCATTGGAAGACCAGCAGTTACCGAACCAAGCATTGGAAGTTCACCAAAGAGATTATTTGGAATGAGTTTTCCTTTTGCGTCTTTTGTAACGATACCTTGCTCTACAAGTTTATTGATAAGTTTGTACACAGCGTTTCGAGATTTAAAACCAAGAAGTGTCATGATCTCTTGGTACACAGGCATTCGTCTGTTTTTCTGGTAGAAACTGAGTATTTTGTCTTTATAATTTTGAAACATAATGTGGTGTTAGTTGATGGAAACAGATGCCGACTAGAACATATGCATGAGACTCAACTTCGAACTAAACCATGAACTTCGAAGTCTTCGAGCTTGTGCGAGTAATGTCTTGTGTCGTCGTGCTTCTTGTCTATATGATAACCCTCGAACGATTTTCATATCAATAGTTTCATTGAGCTTTCGGAGCTCAACTTCAATCGCTGTTTTGATTTGGCCTTTGCTCATAGTGGTGCAATTACGTTATTAATACTAAACAATTTGTATATTTAAAGTATAGGTGAACAACAGTTCACCGTCAATCAATTATCCACACTTTTGCACTTTTTTTGTGATTAAAAATTAACTTTCTAAGTGTGTCAATCTGTTGTATATGTTCCAGCTACATATTCCTGACGATGTATCTTTGTTATTTAAATATAATAAAAAAATTAATGTAAAAAAACAGTCCCGTTCCGACTCGTCGGAACGGGACTAAGGGAGCATGAACCCTCATTTTGCTATACCGGCAAACCACCAGCGGTGGTCTTTCCAGTTGTTGTCACTGACATTGGCAATCACGCTACGGAAGGCTCCATTGAGTCTAAATGCTACGTAGCACCATTTGCCATTCGTGCTTTTCCAATGAGTCGCATGTGGCCTTTTGCCAACAAACTCTGGATCATCTTGATTCACGGCAGCGATGGATATTGCATCAGCAGGTCTGAGACCTCGCTTCTCGAACTCATCTTCAAGTTGTTCATCAGTGATGGTCCGACCATATTGGCTTACGTCAAGTTTGAAGAAGACAACACGGACTTTATCGCCTTCTCCTTCTGATGAAGGGAATCCAGCGGTATTATCCTCTAAATGAGCACTCATTGCCCTAGTCGCCTGCCGTAGATTGAGGCTGCGGTCTACCGGGACCGTGCGAACGATAGTATGAGAATCAGCCTCAGCGCAATCGCGAAAAGACCTGAACAGCTCCATTCCCAAGTCTTCCATCCCAAGAGCTTTTTGAGCTGCATCTGAGGTGATATCGTATTTGTGTAGATGCATTACAATACGAAGCTGGCTAATTGCCTCTTCGATTTGGGCATCTGTCATTGTATTCTGACTCATGTTCTAATGGGGCCTTTCTGTCCCCGGGTTTGCTTGTGTTGATTTTGCCAAAGATCTGACTTCGCCCGTAGGGGCTGTGACCTTACGGTCGAAGTCAGCTCCCTGGCGGGTTTAGTTTTCAGTCAACCACATTGGTCAACTGTTCGAGTATGATTATGTTATTTTTCTGTATAATGTCAATGGGCACTCTTATACTCCCCTCCACCTTTTTAAAAACTCAAAACTCTTACTATACTAGTAAGAGTTTTTGATTGATGACAAAGTTCGCTGTATCGAATACTTATCGTTATCGTGTCACTGAAATAGGTCTATTAGCTATCTCACCTTCCGCGGAAACTGTAATTCTGCCATGTGAGTCTGATGAAATGTTGTATCCACTATTGTAATCATCAACAGTGATGAATCGTGCACCGTATTTGCTCGGATCTACAGGAAGTGATGGAATATAGTCTGGAACAATACACGATGCAATATCTACACCATCTTCACTTGCAATGAGCGTAGTTGTACCTGGCAATGCCGTTGCGACTCCCTCACATGTAAATACGCCATTATTATCAGCAATATTTTGCCCGACAGCACTCAGAATAGATGCTACATTTGCTGTTCGCTGTGAGTCTCGAGCAAGTTTAAATTGTCTATTTGGGTTTACAGCAACAAGTACTACAGTTGCAAGGATAGCTAAAATACCAATTACTACTAAAACCTCAATTAAGGTAAAACCACCTTGTGATTTTTTGTTTTTATTATTAATCATGTTCTCAATCTACCTATTTCATCATTAAGTTATAATAAATATTTATTAAAATCATTAAATCTTTTTTGTGGAGAGAATATGAAGATCGAGATCCTGAACCTCCACAATCGAGCGCAATGTTGTCGTTGCATCTTTGTATATACCTTCTGTTTGGATTTCAACTGTTTTCGTCCCTCCTAAACTTGATGTATCACTCATACTCAAAATACTACAGGATATTCTGTCTTCCTTAAACTCATATGTCTGTCTATAGGTAAAATCTTCTGCCAAAAATAGCAAAGCTATGTGTAGGCAACTTTTTGCTGAGTACATGCTTTGCTGTTCATCAACGTATCGATTGAGTTCTTTTCTAAAATCTAGATAGCCATAATTTGAAATTAATAAAAACTGCAAGAGTACACTTGCTGTAACTATAACGAATAGTAGTGCTCCATATCCCCCATTGCGCATCCTTAAAACGATACGTTTCTAACGTTCAATAAAAGTTAAAGATATTATAAAGAAGTAGGTTCAGAAACGTCAGCAGAATTTGGTTTTTTTCTAGTGAGATAAAGATATGCAACACCGATAATAATAACCGTAAGAGCAAGCCCAACTCGTGCACCTATCTTCTCAATAATTCGCCAATGTGCCCCGAATACAAAACCGAGAACAAGGTAGAGCGCCGACCACAAAAATGAACCGAGTACATTCCACCAAAAGAACCTATAAAACGACATTTCAGATGCTCCAGCAAAAATAGAAATAACAGGTCGGAGTGGCCCAATGAATCGTCCGAAACAAACACTTTTTCCTCCGTGGTTTATAAAATACTTTTTTGCAGTCTCAAGTTGTGAATATTTAAAAATACCTTTGTTGTCTCGTAGCCACCCTTTACCATATCTACCAACCATATAACCTGCTGTCTCACCAATGATCGCACCTATAGTTGCCACAATAATCTGAATTTCAATATGACCATATCCTTGAACAGCTAAGAAACCAAAGAGTATTAAGACGAGAGATCCTGGAGCAAATGTGCCAATAATAGGAGTCGATTCAGCAATTGCTATCACAAACAGAAAACCATAAAAATATAAACCGTTTTGTTCAATGTACGGAAGAATATACATCAATATTTCGTTTATTTTATGCATCATAGTCTTTTGGGTCAAAAATTGAAGACTCTAACTTTTCTCCATCGATAAGTTGAGCGATTCTTTTTCCACCATATATAGAAGGCAAAATACCTACTCCATTACAGCCGAGATTGTACATAAGCACTGGATTCTTTGGTTCAAATCCTATGAGTCGAATACCTGACTTTGTATATCCAAGAAGGCCATGCCACAAAAATCGATAGGTTAAATTATCTTTGGGTGCATGCTTATGAGTTTTCTTCAAGAACTGATCAATCTTTTTTGTCATTTCTTCTGAAAATTCATCTCGATGTGAATACACATGTGGCTGTTCAATCAAAATTTCCGGTCCTCCTGCACAAATAAGATTATGTCGTTCATCTTTTTCAATTTCGTACGGACGTCGTGTCATATAGAAATACGGAGGTTCGTGAAATACATCTTCGGCATGACCCTTTTGAATTTGCTCATTATCAAAATATGCCAATGCTGTTGGCGGTCGGTTGAGTTCTTCGAGATACCCTGACATATATCCAACAGATCCTTTTACATTTTGGTGGAACGAAGTGTCTATATCTTTTCCTGCATTATTTTTTATATGAAATTTAGCAAAGCCATTTGTACATAAAATAATTCGATCTGCTGTAATAGAATTCTTTTCAGCTTCAAGCACACCGAAATCTTTTTCGAGAATAACTTTGTGAATATGTGTCTGCTCAGCGAGTTGGAATCTTCCTTTGTATGTAGCCAACAAGTAGCCAGTAAGTTCTTCAACAAGAAGTGCGCCATTTACGCAGCCTTTTTTTGTAGAAATAGCGGCAATGTACTGTGTATCTTCTGTTTCAAGAAGCGACAAAATATCTGAATGCGGAATAACTGTATAAAAATCTCTATATATTGGAGGAATAGTATCAAGACCTGGGCAGGTATCAGCTACATATATTGGATATACAGGAATGCCAGCTTGAATCATGAGAGCATTATTTCGCATTTCTTCGAGCACTCGTTCGATAGTGGCATAACCAACATACCCCATAAATGTAGACATCGGTGTTGTCAGTTTTGCTTTTTCATATACTTCGTCGATTAAGAGCCATGCAGATCGAACTTGTTCTTCGGCTTGTGCTGCTTTTCGAAGACCGTATTCTTGCACAATACTATGAAACTCTCGTTCAAATTCACTTACTAACTGGCCGGCATTGTGACCTGTAGCTCCATGGGCTACTCGACCGCCTTCAATAAGCGCGACTTGTTTATCTGTACGAGTAAGAATGAAATAAGACGTCATAACGCCTGCAATGCCAGCGCCAACAATAGCAACGTCTGTTTTTATGTCCTCTGTGAGGGTATCAATAGGCCTCGTACTTTTAAGCTGATGAAGCCAGGGAGAGTTGTTCTGAAACATGATCATATTATACACCACAGCCTCACATATTTCCTTGTGAATAAGGCCTAAAACAAAAAGGCTTGTCCTCCTATGCCATGTCGTGTAGTATCTCTTAAACCTGTAACATCCTTGGAACTACCCCGTCATAACGTGGGCAAGAGGAACATGTTTATCAATTTCAGTTTAATTTTAAAAAATACTATGACTATAGCTTCATTTTTGATTCCAGCCTGTGTTGTCCTCACCGCACTCATTGGGAGCAAATTTACTGCCAGTGGCATGAAATGGTACGAACAAATCCAAAAGCCTACCTGGACACCTTCTGGGCGGGTTATTGGGACTATTTGGACAGTTATTTTCTTACTCACTGCCGGATCAGCACTTCTCGCTTGGGAAGCCACTTCTGGCATCGACAAACTCCTCATTGTTGGACTCTATCTTACAAACCTTATTCTCAATCTTCTTTGGAGTTATATTTTCTTCCGAGAACACCAGATGAGTATTGCTACAATTGAAGCAGGCGCACTCTGCTTATCAGTACTCGCTATAATGATTGCAGTATGGAGTTCATCAGTGACAGCAGCTCTATTCCTTCTTCCCTATTTTCTCTGGACAGGCTTTGCTACGTACCTCACACGACGAGTTTGGAAACTCAATACAAATTGGAAATGGAGTAGCATCTAGATAGATGGCTAGCCAAACGTAAACGTAAAGAACTTAACACCATCTCTCGGCACACTAATCTCTAGTTTGTGTGGACCATATGAATCACCTTCTACTATTTTGTAGAGGGTGTTTCCTTTTATAACCAAATCTTTATAGAACTTTCCATCAACATAAATCTGTACTGTCATATCTTTATCTGAACTCGCTACCATATAGACAGTTTTTGCATTGTAGTTGAATACAAGTTTTCCAGCTGCTTTGCTTTCAGTAAACTCTTTATCGAATGACCACGTACCATCAAGGTAGAACTTGTTATTCTCAAATGTAGCTGGAAGGGCCAATTTTTGTTCGCCTGATACACCTGAGGCTCCATTTCCAAAGTTTGTGTTTCGAGATGAACCAAAGTAAATTTCAGGACTTCGAACTTTTGCTTGTTCTACGGTCACTTCTTTGCTCGGTTTTGTAACACCGGTAGGAACCTTAAGACCTGTGCCATTTACATCATTGAGCTCTTGAAGTGCTTTTTGAATAACTGTTTCAGTATGCTCGTAGTCTCCTTCTCCAATATGATCGTATATGATTTCACCATTTATATTGATGAGATATTTTCGAGGCCAAAACTGATTTCCAAAAGCATTCCATGTCGCATACTCGTTGTCCATCACAACTGGATATTTAATGTTGAAGCCTTTCACTGCTTCTTCTACATTTTTTTGTACTTTTTCAAATGCAAATTCAGGAGTGTGAAGACCAATAACTTCAAGACCGTATGGCTTATACTTTTCATACCATGCATTTATATATGGAATAGTTCGCTGACAGTTGATACAGCTGTATGTCCAAATATCGAGGAGTACTACTTTCTTGCCTTTATATTGAGCAATGGTAATAGACTTCCCATCAGTATTAATAAAACCACTTGGGTATAAAAGATCCGGTGACTTGGGTCCTTTTGAAAGAACTTTTTTACCTTCAAGACCTGAAGGACCTGGACCAGATACTGTCGTAGAACTATTTTCGGTTGTATCAACTACTTTTCCTTCAGCAAATGGATCTTCGGGTATATCTAATGTTTCTCCGCCATTTTTCTTATTTAAACCAAGAAGCTTTTGTTCTACTTTTGTAATATCACCTAGCCCAGATTCGAGAAGCTTTCGCTCAATTACTTTATCAACACCAAATACAACAGCGATACCAATTATAAGAAATAAAAGACCAAGTGTTCGCTTAAACCAACCGTGAGTGTCAGACACCCCTCCGAGTTTGTCGACAATTTTTTGTCCGAGAAAAGCCACGAGAAGAAGTACACCAGAAAGACCTATCGCATAGGCAAGGAGATACATGAATCCTAAAAAGAACGACTGAGGGAGTACGGTGGCAAGAATAACGAAGTAGGTTGGACTACATGTAGAAAATACAGGACCAAGAGAAGCACCAATTATAATGTCACCAATAATGCCATCTCTCTTATATCCTGTGGCAAGCATTCTATTTGAACTCAAGTTGAGCTTCGCCACAAAAGGTAGTCGTTCCCATATACCAGGAAATAGGCTGATGAGACCAAATATAATAATGATGCTCCCAGAAATGAGTGACCATGTCTGCTGAGGAATATGTATAAAGAATGTGCTCGATTTGAGGAGAAGTGTAAATAAAATTACCGATACACCAAGTGATCCTGCAATTATGAATGGTTTCTTTTTGTCTTGTTGTCCATTCACTGAGCTACCCACAATGATCGGCAACAATGGTAAAGTACATGGAGCAAGAATAGTAAGAACACCGGCCAAAAATGAGATGATAAGTAAAATCATAGT
Source organism: Candidatus Parcubacteria bacterium (assembly GCA_039795775.1). Lineage (GTDB taxonomy): Bacteria > Patescibacteriota > Minisyncoccia > Phycocordibacterales > CAIZLB01 > JBDKLC01. The sequence continues at coordinate 176,008 of JBDKLC010000005.1, read as the reverse complement.
ATATGGGTTAGTTAATATAGTATACGCTATTTTATCGAGTACTACAGGAGAGCCAACTTATCTTTTCTTGATAATTTCTTAAGCGCGGCTTCCCTTTTCAATGACTCACTGAGTGTTTCAAACTCCTCAACATGTCGCAAGATAATAGGTCTTCGAGCACGTGTATACTTTGCGCCTTTCGGTGATGAGTTATGTTCAACAATACGACGTTGAATGTCTGTTGTCCTCCCTACATACAACGTTTTATCTGCACACTCGACTATATACGTGTAGAACACCACCGGAGTACTCTGTTATTTGAATGCGTTATAAACAGCAACGACAATGACACTCGCGATACCTGTGAGAAGTGTCCCCCATACAATATCGACTAAAGTAACTGTAAGTGGCCATCCCTTTAGAGTAGCGTGATTTGTTAGATCGTATGTTGCATATGCTACGAGACCAAGAAAAGCACCTGTGAAAAATACTGTTCGAAGTTCCATAGCTGCACGAACAGCAGGTGAAATAACAAAGAACACAACACCGGCTGCATATATAAGATAGAAAATAACAGCAGGAGTAAAGTTAAAAGAGCTGGCAAATAAGCCATTCAACCACTGTCGATAATGACCACCCATAGTAAATAACCAGATTGAATCCAAAATTGCTAATGTAATTAAAACGCCTATATATAGTGTGATATTCATACTTCTATTATACATAAATCAGTATATAATTACTCTGTATTATAAATTAGTTTTACACAGTACATCACATGAAGATTATTCAAACCCTGAGTCTTGGAGCGTTAGCACTTGCACTTACAGCATCACTTCCCGTATATGCAGAAGATACAGCTCCAACTCCCCCACAAGCTCGACCTCAACCATTCAAAGAATTTCGTGAAGAACAACAGCGAATTCGAGAAGACGCACGTGGAGCACGAGCGGGTATCGTTGAAGGTCAAAAGGCTGAACGAAAAAATATCGTTGAATCAACACGAGAGAATATAAAAGACATTCGATCATCAAGCTCGACACCTAAAGAAAAACGAGACCAGATCATCGATGAACGAGGTAAAGAAAAAGACGAACTCAGAGGAGCACGTGCATCTACAACCGCTGCTCTCCGAGAAAACCGGGATCGAAAGTTCGAGGCGTTTAGAGAAAACAGAGAAGATCTCAAGACTGAAATTGAAGCTAAGAGAGATCAAATAAAAAAAGAACTAGAAACTCGACGAACAGAGCGAAAACAAAAACTTGAAGCAAATGCAAAGGAACGAGTTGCTGCTCGACTTTCAAATATCTACACTCGTCTTTCAGAACGAGTAACAAAAATTCAAACTCTCGATGGTAAACTAGCGACTCGAATCAGTGAAGCGCAGACAAAGGGTGTTGATGTATCAACTGTTTCACCTCTCTTTACTATTGCTCAGACAGCCCTCACTCAAGCAAAAACTGATGTAGAAGCTACAAAGTCACTTTCGACAGAACAGATTGCGACTTCTACTTCAAAAGAAATTATTCAAGGACTTGTAAAGACTGCTGAAACTAGTATCAAAAATGCTGGCGATGCTTACAAAAAGGTTATTGATACTCTCCGACCGCTTCTTCCCGCACCAAGTACTCCTTCAAGTACAACTACTTCATCTACAACATCTAACTAATCTAACTTATCTGTAACAAATCTATGGAACCTACAAACCAACAACCAATTCAGTCACAACCACAAGAACAATTTATGTCAGAACGAAAAAGTCGACTCGGCCTCATCGTTTCTCTTTTGCTTCTTCTTGTTCTTATTGCTGCTGGATACTTCATGTACATGTCAAATAAGATGATGTCTACTCCATCAGAAGATATGTCATCGACAACACAAGAAGTTTCTACAACTCAGAAGTCGCCCTCGAATACATCATCAGCTCAAGTAGATGATCTCAATGCTGACCTCGACGCTGCAACTTCAATCGACAATTCAAACGATATGAAGGCAATCAATAGTGAATTCAAATAATAGTATTTAATTGCTAAAGAAAAAGCTCGCCACATGTGGCGAGCTTTTTCTTTTTACATAATCACTATCTAACTTGTACCTATTCCTATGACTGAATTCCTTTGTACAACCACATACCAGCTACTGAGCCAACAATTGGTCCGATAAGGTATGCCCATCCAAATGAACCAATACCGAAGGCAACTGCTGGGTTGAGTACTCCGTTTGCACCGAGAGCAACAGCAATACTAGCTCCAATTGTAAGAGATCCACCGATAATAAAAGCTGCATGCGGCACTGACTCACGAGCCAGTACAACAGAGGCAATTCCAAACGTAAAGATAAGAGCACCTACTGCTTCTCCTACCAATGCCATCCAACTGAAATAACCAGAAATCTGTAATTTGAAGTGAAGAAGTCCTCCAACAATAAGCGCCAATGCTGCTCCAGCGAACTGGGCAAAAATATAATATCCAGCTTCTTTTAAACTAATTTTCTTAAGACTAAGTGCTCCTATTGTCACAGCAGGGTTGATATGTGCTCCACTGATTTTACCAATAGTGAATACAAATAAACCAAGTGTAATACCAGCAGCAAGGACTGTCGGTAAACCTGTAGGCTGTACGGCTGTGCCGAGTACTGCCATCGTGAGCGTACAAGCTCCAATGAATTCTGCAATATATTTTTTCATATACTTATATTATAAACTAAAAAAGCTCTCATGCGGAATGAGAGCTTTTTTAGTATTTGGGACTTACATGCATTTCAAATATAACCTTACAGGTTAAAGGGCGCCAGCTTGCTGGCGCCCTTTGGCTGGTTGTGGATTGTGGACATTCGATACTCCTTAATCAAGCATCCCGCGAGAGATGAGTGGAACACGAATGATTTTGAATGAAATGTGAGCTCGGTACTCTACACCTAAATGATCACATTCTGATGGAAATTGGTTTCGGACAAGTTCGACAATCATTCTTTGAATCATCGCAACACGAAGGATACCATCTTCCTGGGTTGCAAGAGAATTCGCTGTTACCTGAAGAACAGCCTCACCGAGTGCAGCAGCAATACTTGTGATAGTTTCGCTACTTGGAATTTCGCTTTCCTCGCCTACGAGAAAGCACAGCGTTTGAAGCCGTGCTATCAGAATGAAGAATGGGGTTGGAATATCATAGTTGATTGGTTCACCTTCATCGTCGACGGCACGAAGTTTGTCGTTTGGAATTTCAGGGATTTCAGGTTCTCCAGCGAGAACTGCCTTATATACGGAAAAAAAAGATCTATTCATTTTCGATATACTACTCTCAACTATTCATACGTCAACAAAACACACATTAGACAAATCTGATTTTTTATGCCATTATTGGCCTCACCACATATGTCTCCAAAAGCACCACAACCAGTCAGCAAGCACGACCAGCCTACCTTCCCTATGCGAATCAACAAATACCTCGCCTCAAAGGGGTATTCTACTCGACGAGAAGCGGACACGCTCATCACAAAGAAGCAGGTATTTATCAATGGACGAATTGCAGTACTCGGTGACAAAGTCATGTCTGATGACGATGTTGAAGTACGAACAGGCGCAGGCAAATCTAAAAAGAATGTCTATTTTGCATACAACAAACCAGTAGGTATCGTTACTCACTCTGCACAAGCTGGTGAAAAAGAAATCATGCAATCAGTGCATATAAAAGGTATCGCTCCTATTGGACGACTCGACAAAGATTCTCATGGTCTCATCATTCTCACCAACGACGGACGAATCACTGATCGACTTCTCAACCCAGAACACGAGCACGTAAAAGAATATATTGTTGAAGTAAAAACAAAACTCCGACCAACATTTAAAGAATATATGGAACGAGGCGTAGATATTGAAGGCTATATTACAAAACCATGTAAAGTAAAAATCCTCGGAGATAAAGTATTTGCTATTAGTATTTCTGAAGGAAAAAAACACCAAATCCGACGAATGGTAGCAGCCCTCTTTAACGAAGTTGTAGACCTTCAACGAATCAAGGTTATGAATATCCAGCTTGGTGGTCTTGCACTTGGACGATACCGAGCTATTGAAGGTGAAGAACTCACTACATTCCTCAAAAGTCTAGGTCTATAATTGACTTTTCATCGTATTTATTATATAATATGCATTAGACAGAACTCTGTCACCCACTCAACAATCCACACTACCAACTAATGATCATTAACGAAACCACGACGCCTGTATGGCAAGAGCTTGCGCTCGACCATCCAGGTATCGCGAAGTTCGTGATGCCTGAGTTGGTTGTTCGTAACTTTAGAGAAGACTCATACCAACCCGTTGAAACTTCGGGATTCCTTACAGGAATACTACAAGGTGATACGTTTTATATCCTCGCTAACAATCCCCTTTGCTGGGGAAAAGCAAAACCCTTTGGAGGGCGCGAATATAGGACCGTTGCACTCGAACCTGAGGAACGCGGACCCTGGTGGGTCTTTTTAGAAGAAGTAAACCGACGGTTTGCACTGCGTGAACAACAAGCACGTACAGTCATTTGGCACACACACTGCCGAACAACTGTAGCCACCCTTCAAGAGATGTGGCCAGACGAAGCAACAGCTTATATTGAGGTACTTCAGGAAGAAATGCAGGAAGGTCACTTTGACCATCTTGGTTTCAACGGCGCTCGTCCTTCATTGGACGATGTCGTCAATGATGTAATTTCGAGACAACTTTCTGAAGCAGACATTAGTTTGACTCCAGGGAACACTCATCTCCTCATTACTGAAACATGGAGAGAACAATCTCCACTCTCGCACCTCAATGCGTTCAAGCTTGTGCCGGGTAGCAAAGCATACGGAAAAATCAGTATCGAAACGATTTCCCAACAACCACCGAAGACAATTCGATGGTATGAGGAAGCCGTCCGGTCATTCGAAGCTGCGCACACGGAAACATGCGAGCGTCACGAAGATCTCACTCGTTTACACGAGGATATGATCCGACCGGAATTCCGACTACCGGGTCAGGTGTTCTTCATGAATGCCTAGGGGACATATCCCTCAAAACACAACGACCGCGTCACTTGAAAAAGTGCTCGCGGTCTGTTTTTTTATTTACTTTTCTTATTAAGACTGAGACTCTCCTAGTCTATAGACAATACCACATTTTTGTGCTATTATATTTCAGGAAATTCTTCCACAACCCAATTCACTTCAACAACAATCCAATCACAGAAACCGATTCATAACCCATGAAATCAACACTGTTTGCTTCAACCGCAACCACAGAACCTCAACCAGAGCCAGAATCACCCTATAGCTTTAAACCGCTTGGAATGATTCCCCTCTTCGACGCCCTCGGCAACCATCCGAAAAACATGCTCACATTCCTCGACGGACCCGTGCGCGATCGTTTGCGGGCCATTGGAAAAGAAGAACGGTATGACAGGATAAGATCACTTGCGATCCCTGTCATCCAAGAGTATCACCACCGCGACTCAACAAAGTTCCAAGGTCATCATCAACCTGGTTACGTTGAGGAAGACCTTTCTCTGGCCTTCCTTCGAACCCTGGTCCACACTGACCGGTGCGTTCTGCTCGGCGAACGGAACTTCGTTAAGGCTCATGAACTAATACAAGAAGGACACAACGTCCTCCTGGTGCAAAACCATACGTCGGTGTTGGACACCTACATCTTCTACACCGCGATCATGAATACATTTGGTCATTACCAAAACCTCGCGTTTATGATGAGCCAGAACTTCCTCTATGTGCGTATCACCGCACTCATGACGGCTGGTGGCAACCTGTTCCGCACATTCCAACCGAAGCACATTCAGCGCTTTCGGGATATGGGAGGCGCGCACAGTGCAGCGGCTACCACCATGATGCGGCAAAATTGCGCAACGCTTCGCGAGCTCGGAAACTACTGCGAACGCGGTGGCCGCATGGTCTGCCTCTACCCAGAGCGCGATCGGAATCAGGTGATGGGACAACCCGAACCTCGATATCTCCGGATGCTCGAAGTATTGAAGCCGAAAGATCCCCGATGTGAAGTCTATGTGCTGCCAGTGAATACCACTGGCCGCGCACCAATCATTCCGAATGCTCACGGCACGCCGAATGAAATGGATACGATGTGGGACCGAGTCCAAATCGGCTACGGAGAGACGCATGTCGGTGCTCCGGTGAAGCTCGAGACAATCGAGCGAACACTGGAAAGCTTCGGTCGGCAACAAGTGACACACGGTATCTTGGGAGAAATCCCAGAAGACGAAGATGACCTTCGTTACCTGTCACTTGGTCTGGCGTTCCTGTCTATGGTGGCATACCAGTCATCGAACGACCGTGGAATCTACGACACACCTACGGCTCGAACCATCGCTCGCCGGCTGTCGTAGAGGTAGACAGCACTGAAGAGGAAGATAAGAACACAAAAAACACAACACCCCCTGGACTCGCAGAGTCTCAGGGGGCTGTTTTTTTGTGTTTACGTGCTTACGTTTTAAACTTATTTTGAATACGTGAAGTTGAGTAGGTTGCTTGAAACGTTTGTAAGACACTGTAGCGCTACTCCACTGCCACAGTCTACGTTTGCAACTTCAAGCTGGTATGTACCAACGTTTGAATTGAGACTATTTGTCACGAACGCTTCATCAAGCTTGAACTGAAGAAGTGTTCCATCTGGTGAGAGAGAAATAAGACTCTGAATTGATGATATAAACTTTCCGTTCTGATAGAAGTTTACTCGAGAAAGATTTTTAACAAATCCTTTTCCCTGGATAGAAATAAGTCCGCCTGTTTTGCCAGTTGAAGGTGTAACAGATGTGATTGTAACAGCATCAGGATACGACCCGGTTGGCGATACTGTGCCAGACTTTTTTACAGTGGTTTTGCCACCAACTGTAGTACTTGGTTTTTCTGTAGGAGTCTGCTGAGGAGGAACTCTGTTATCCTCTAAATACCCGTCTCTGTCAGTCATGGCTGCTTCAGGGCCCATGTCTGTGTGCATAACCGCGTATGTACCACCAATACCGATCAATAGAGCGACAATGACTGCTGCCACTGTGCCCATCAAACTAATTTGTGTGTTTTTCATATATATAGGGTTACCAGGGTACTATACCTCTAATCAAGAGCGTACACCATGTCCCTTGTGACAATTATCGAGATTCCATTTTTATAATGGCATTTGCTTTAGCCATAGAAGCATTTGCAAACTTCCCTGTTCCCTTTGTAAGTCCTGATGGTGTAAGAATATCTTTTTTGTAATATTCCTGGAACTTGATAACAGCCGCTTTTGTTCCTGGACCGAAGTTTGTGTTTTCTTTTCCAATAGATCCAACACCTGTCTTTGCAACTGTAAATCCATGTGTGTTGAGAAACTGCTGAAGTTTTTGTACATCTGCTCCTGTAGAACCGACACTCAATACTCGAGTAAATTGATACACGCCGATCATTTTTCCTGGAACAGTTGTTTGTGTTGTAGCTGGCGTTATTGCAATTGCTACCGCTCGTCCTGAACTACTTGATCCTGAGATAGGAGCTACGGTTGTAGATCGTGGTGCTGATACACTCGCTGATGCAGTACCGAAGATTGCGAAATCAGAGAAGGCGGTTGTCTCGCAGGTTACTGTTTTTGCATTTGTATCTACGACACAGTTTGGAAGTTCATTCCATGTACTACCATCATATCGATAAATAGAAAGTGTTGATTCAGTAATACCTGATACATCTGATCCACTATATGAAAGCATCACAGTAATTGTTGCGTTGAATGTTGTGAGTTTTGTCGTGAGGTTTGAATACGCTGTAAGGTTGAACACTCTATTTCCTACAAGTGATTCCCCTGTTGGTTTTGCAACACCAGCAAAGAATGTACTAGCATTGAGATCTTTTGCCTGGAATGTCGCTGATGAAGATGTGCCAGTAAATGATGCTGGAATAGTAAGTGTAACGTTTCCAGTTGTACCTGTGAGAGATACCGAACCTCCAGATGCTGTTGTGATAACGCTTTCTGTTGTAGTTGCTGTATCTGCAGTAGCTGTACAACCTCCTGATGTTGTAAAGCTTGTGTTTGAACTATTTACAAGAGTAAGAGCAGCATCTTTTGAGTATGCTTTCACGTGGTATGTCGTACATGGCAAGAGGCCTGTAAGCGAAACACTGTGACTTGTCACTCGTGGAGATGTATCTACTTCAGATGTAGTCGCATTGTACACATTTGATGAAAGACCATATCGAATATATGACGATCCAGCTTGAGGTGTAGTCCATGTAATTGTAGCTCCTGTAGATGAATCTACTGTTGCTGTAAGTCCTGAAATACTAAATGTATCTTGTGTTGTAAATGTTTGATCACTTGAGTTTACTCTGTTTCCTGACAGGTCGTAGTTTACTACTCGGTAGTGATACGTTGTACTCGGTGTAAGACCTGTAAGTGCTACTGAGTGTGATGTACTACTTGCAACAGAAAGAGATGTCGATGCAGAGTATGCTGATGTAAGACCGTACTCTACTTGTCTTGTTGCAAGTTCATCTGTATCCCATGTGATAGTAGCTGATGAAGTAGAAACACTAGTAGAAGTAAGGTTTGAAATTGTAGGAGCAGTTGTATCTACAGTTGCAAATGTTTGGTCTGAACCGTTTGTTCTATTTCCCAATGCATCTACTGATATTACTCGATAGTGATATGTAGTCACTTGTGAAAGACCTGAAAGTGCAACCGTGTGATTTGTAACGAGCGTAGCATCAAGTGTAGATGAAGCCGTATATGATGATGTGAGGCCGTATTCTACCTGACTTGTAGAAGTTTCATTTGTTGTCCAACTGATAGATGCAGTTGTGTTACTTGGAGTTGCTGTCACAGATGAAAGTGTTGGACCAGCGTTGTCTACGGTAATAGTAGCTGAACTTGATGTAGCAATGTTTCCTCCCGCGTCCCGAGCAACAGCTACGATTGTGTGAGATGCGTTTGAAACTGATGTTGTATCAAAACTTACCTGATAGGGAGCAACTGTATCTTCTGAGCCAATAAGTGTTGTATCTACATAGAACTTCACACCAACAACGCCGATGTTGTCGCTGGCTGAAGCTGACACTGTAGTAGTTGTAGCAATCACACTTGCATTCGTTGGTGTAATGAGAGATACGCTTGGTGCTATGGCGTCAGTAGATGCTGTTGTAAATGTGCCGTCAGACGATACTGCTAGGTTGTTTGCAGCGTCTGTCGAATATACTCGGTAGTGATACGTTGTATTTGGTGTAAGACCTGTGAGTGCAACTGAGTGGTTTGTAACAAGTGTCGCATCCAACGTAGTTGTAGCTCCATACGCTACGGTTGTGCCGTATGTTACCTGACTTGAAGAGTTTTCATCTGTAGTCCAGCCGATTGTTGCAGTTGATGTACTGAGTGTCGTTGTGCCTACAGCTGAAATACTTGGAGCAGTTGAGTCTACGTTTACAGTAAATGCTCTATCAGATGAACTAGATACAACGCCATTAACATCTGTAAAAGATGATTTCAAAACGTAGTTTCCATTCGACAATCCGGTAAATGTTGTCTGTGATGTAAATGTTGTCGATCGGTATCGAGCATAGAAATCAGCTTCACCAATAACATACAAGTACTCACCTGTTGCATCAAATGTCACACCTTCTGGCTGTGCAGTAACCCCTACTGGAATTGTGTTGAGGTAGTCACCTGTATCGTTTGATGTATTTGTATCTCCATCACTATCTACAAAAGAACATGTCGATGTACTTGATACATTCACAGGGATAAGTCGGTCGTTTTCGTGAGAAAGAACATACAGTACATTGTTTTTGTATGCGAGGTCAGAGAAGTCTGTGGCAATACTTGTAAAATCGAGGTTACTACAAATCTGACTAGCAACGAGGTTTCGAGACGCACCGTTTAATTTTACTTCGTACAATGCTGGTGTAGATTTTTCTCGAGCAAGATAAAATACGTCTTTTTCTGGGTTATAAGCGATACCTTCCATACCCAAGTTTGAACCGTGACTGACACCTAGGTTAAAAAAGTCTGTTGCGTTTACTGTTGTAGTCAGCCCAGAGTTCACTTTGATTCTAAACATAGTACTACTTGAAAGGTTGTTTTCAGTAGAGACCATAAATGTGTGGTCGTATCCCCCTGCTGTAGTAGACGCTACAGATGAAATAAGTGTAATACCTTCGTTGTCTCCACAGGCAGTACATGTAATTGTTTTGATGAGATTTCCTTCAGTATCAACTTCATCAATTGTAGAGTCTGCTCCAGCAGCTCTATTGTGTGGAATAAAAAATGTATTTGTGGTTGGAACGTATGCCGCACCAGATGAATTATCTACAAGAGAAAGATCCCGACCACTTACTTGGTTGGTGTAATGCGTAAGGTTGTAATCACCATATCGAGTTGTTGTAGATACCTGACTCACAAGTGAGCCACCTGCTGTTTCGAGCCGGATAACCTGTGTAGTCGTTGTTGTTCCAGTATAACTGCTCGGACTTGTTGATGCATATACTGTAATAGAGTTTGTAGAAATAGTTGAACTCTGAGTCGGTGTTGGAGAGACAAATTCTATTCGTGATGTGGGAGTTACTGTCACCACAGAACTTGGTGTACTTGTACCTCCAGCTGTTACAGCAGAAATTCGGAAGTCGTATGAAGAACCATTTGTAAGACCTGTCACAAATGTTGTTGTTGCAGTAGAAACACCATCACTGAATGTAGCGTATGTAGAACTTGCACTCAATTTATATTCAATCTGATAGTCAGTAATAGGACTCTGACTCGATGGAGCTGTCCATGTGAGGTATGCCTTTGTGTCATACCCTACAGCAGCAGGACTTGTTGGTGACGAAGATGTGGCAACATAGTTGGCCATATCTGTAATTTCTGATGCCGTAAGTGCACGGTTATAAATAGCAACTTCGTCCAGTGTTCCACCGAACCCTTGGTTGGCTGGTGTAGAACCGTTTTCCCAAATGTTACCAACATAGAGCGGACCTGGGAGTGTATATGATGTATATGTAGATGACGCAGAAAGAACACCGTTTACATAAAAGAAGGCTTTTGTAGAACTGGCCACCATAACAATGTTGTATCTCTGACCATACGTAACGGTAGTAGCACTAATCACCGCAGCTTGTCCTTGTACTCGAATAACGAATTTGTTTGGACCTGCAGACCCGCAACGCATATAGAATCGTGAAGCAGCTGGTGTAGCACTCACCCCGAAAACGTGTTTATCGAGAGTGGCACAAGAACTACTGGCAATAGCCCACATAGAAATTGTAAATGGCTGAGTTGTCGGGTTCGTACTACTTCCAAACTTTGTATCGATGTAGTCACCACTTTCATCAAAGGCGGCGGCATATCCTCCGATAAGAGAAGATGTCGCTACGAGCGCAGCGTTGCCTGAGAATGTAGAGTTGTATGCAGAACCTCCGGTACCTGAGTTCACTACCGCAGTCGTACTGGCATCTTCGAAGGTATATCGAATAAGTTCATCACCAAACGGATACGCAGCCTGTGCAGTTTGCGGAGCAATAAATAAAAAAACTGCTCCTAGTACAACAAGAAGCGATTTTAAAAAAGTACGTGTGGTAATTCGCTGCATATACACACAGTATAGTATATTTTTGAGATATTTCAGAGGGAGTTATCCCGATATTTGTTACTTTCGTGAAGATAGTGCAACTTTGATACCAAGGGCAATAAGTACACCCCCTGTCAGGCGTTCAATGTAGTGTTGGTATTTTCTAATTCTGTGTTTAATTGCTTCATTTGAGAAAAAGAGAGACACAAGAGAAAACCAAGCGATAGTAGCAAGGACCATTTCTACGCCGAATAGCATTTGAATAAATTTTGGAGTAACGGGATCAATAACTTGGGTAAAAAGCGCTAACATAAAGAGTGTTGCTTTAGGGTTGAGAACATTTGTAAGAAAGCCGATTTTCATAGACTCAAATGAAGACATTGTCTTTGAAACCGCCGGCACTGAATTTGTTGTAGCTGTAGTTGATTCCTTTACCTCTGAGTATGGCTTTGATTTAAGCGATTTGTAACCAATGTACATTAAGTATGCAGCTCCAATAAATTTAATTACACTAAAGAGAACTATAGATTGAGAAATAAGTATACCGATCCCGAGAAGACTGTAGGTAACATGTACCAAAATACCTAGGCCAAGACCTACCGATGTGTATACACCTGATTTTCTAGAATATAAAAGACTATTTCGTGTAACCATTGCGAAGTCTGGACCAGGACTAATAACCGCGAGAAGATGAATAAGCGCTACTGTAAGAAATTGTGATAAAAACATATTTATATAGTATAAGATTTTTTAAAGTATGCAATTTTTATTCACCACATAATTCTTAATTAAATCTGCATCAAAAACACACTAATCACACCGAGTCCGATGCCCACTTTATTTATCAATGAGATGCTTTCGTTGAAAAACAATACGCCAACTAAAATAACGACAATAAGGTTTAAGACACTAAATAAAGTGATGGCTTTCGACAAATACTCAGACTTCAAAGACATTGCCCAAATAATTGTACCTACCGTATAAAGACCTACGCCAATCCAAAGTAAAACAGATTTACTTTGAACGTACGATAACTTAAATAACACATCTGCTACAGTTTCAAACAGTACAGCTAGAATTAAAAGCACAAAAAACTGCATACTGTTACTTCAAATAACTATCAAAATAATATGCATGGCAGGTATAGCCACCTGGGTTCTTTTGGAGATAATCTTGGTGATACTCCTCTGCTTTATAAAACTTCGTGAGAGGTTCGAGCGTCGTCACCACAGGATTGTCCCATCGTTTTGAGTCATTCACAATTTTTATAAAATTTTCACCTTCTTTTCGTTCGTCTTCATTTCCATAAAAGATAGCAGACCGGTAAGAAGTGCCTCGGTCATTCCCCTGCTGGTTGAGAGTCGTCGGATTATGCACCTGGAAGAAAAAGTCCAAAAGCTTCTTGTATGAAGTCTTTTCAGGGTCATATTCTATTTCTACAGCCTCTGCATGTCCTGTGTGATGCTCATATGTAGGATTATCGACACTGCCACCGGTGTAGCCCACCTCAGTGTTCACCACTCCAGGCTGAGTCCGAATGAGATCTTCCACCCCCCAAAAGCATCCACCGGCAAGTACAATTTTTTTAGTCATATCACTATGGTATATCTTATTGAGACTTTTGCACTCCCTGTTATAAACAATAGTATTAAAAATTAAAACCCCGTGCACTGGTGCGACGGGGTGGAAAGTTTTAAGTTTTACCTTACTTTTACGACACAAAAAGAATGGAATAGTGGGCAGATACTGAACATTGACATTCACCAATTAAGTGATATAATATATTACAGTTCTTTATACATAGTGTGCTTACTTCCCGCTGTTTATAGTATGTTTATCATAGCCACGAGCAATCTTCTTGATTGTTGGCGGCTATGATAAACATCCAGCGCACCGTCGTGGTAGTCATTCTGACTATCGTCACCTTCCTCAGCAACGGCTTCACCGCCCAAGCAAAAGAGAAGAAAAAAGAAACAATCGTATTGGTCTCTGAGCCAACTGAAGACGTAAGCAACCCGGACACCTGGGTGGCCCAGGTCGCTCAGGTCAAAAATGAGACCGACTTTTCAAACGCGAAAAACGCGGCTTATGACAAAAAGTCGAGGCGCAAGAGTGCGGCCTACAGCAAAAAAACGACTGAGGCATTCGCTCTCATGGAAGAATACCGTGATAAGCGTATGCCCCTCTACCTCGAGTTGAAGCAAAACGATCTCGAGTCAGCAATAGCCTGGCTAGAAAGCCTCAACTTCACAACACGAACTCCAGAAAACTCGGCTTTGTCGGACAACCCAAAGACCGAGCCGATGAAAAAGTTCGTCAAAGGCATGCGTATGCTCGAAAAAGAGGCAGACGCAAAAAACAAGCTGATCGAGACTGCATATGATGCCGCAACAAAAAAAGCGGAAGAGCTCTATGATCTCGAAGTGGAAAAAGCCGAAGAGCTTCTCGCTGAAGCAAAAGCCTCGGCTGGCGACAACAAGAAGAAGTAACCCCACACACGGGCCACAACTAGACCGGCATCAACAGTAGGTTTAGTCCGCACAATTACACGAATTGTGCGGTTTTTTTATTTAAAATACACAGACCCACTATCCATTTTGAGATTCAAGACGAGTTCCCCTTTTGATGTGAACAGGTAGCTTGATGAATTAGAGAGGAGTTTTTGGAAGTCTGCTTCTTGCGAGCCTTCGCAATACATAAGCGTAGACATCATGTCACTCAATGTAATTGTAGATTTTGTTGCTACATATTTGCCACCGCCTCCATTACAATCTGTCGTAATACTAAATGAACCCTTTGTATCAAATGTCAGTGTAAAGACATCTCTCTTTGGAGTAATGACTTTTCCGTCATTGTATTCTGCCCGGAACCACTTCCACTTTTTCATAGTGAGTGACATAACATCAGGATTTGCTTCACCTTCGAAATTTTGTGCCACTTCACCAAACTGCATAGTCTGAAGATCGAGAATCAATCGAACACTCTTACCTACCGATGGCTGTGCACTCATAGGGTCAGTAACTTTTCTGTCAGCATAATTGACGATGATTGATTTGCCAGGACCAGATTCAATTGTCTGAGGTGCGATTCGATCTCCAAGAAGCATGGCTTTTGAACCAATATATCCATGAGGAGTACTAAGAGCGGCAACAACATAATAGAATGTACCTGACCCACCAGTATTTTGTGTCAAAAGAAATACGACATCATCTGTATCATTGCCATCGAGATCCTTTTTCAAGTCGTTACCAAAATATCGTGTCGTGATCTTTGATGCAGAGCCAGGAGCAGCTTCTACTTCAGAAACACCGTTTACGAGCACTACCTCTTTTCCATCGATAGTATATGAAGCACTCTTATAATCAGAACTTCCAGATGGGGCTACGATAACGGGAGGAACATTCTTTGATATAAGCGAAGATTGATACTGATACAAAGCACCGACACCCACTGCGACAAGCACAGCTGCGAGAAGTACGTATTTTTTCATACATTGATTATACCAGAATCTACTCACCTAGGTTCGTAATCTTTTCGATTGATTTTCCTTTTGCTAATTCATCAATGATTTTATCGAGGTAACGAATCTCTTTCATAAGTGGGTCTTTAATTTCTTCTATTCGTACGCCACAAATAACGCCTTTTATGTGTGTCCGCAACGGATTGAGTTTGGGTGCATTATCAAAAAACTCTCTGAATGTAGATTCTTTTTTCAATTGTGATTCAAACTTTTTTTGAGTGTATCCTGTGAGCCAAAGAATAAGCTCATCAACTTCAGCTTTTGTCCGACCTTTTCGCTCTGCCTTTGCAATATAGAGTGGGTAGACGCTTGAAAAACTTGCTTCAAAGATGTTGTATCGGGGCATAAAAGTTGAATATTAATTTAACTCAGCTAATAAGCTAGCCACATCCAGCTGTTCTGTGACCATTTCCACTTCCCCATCATTTTTCACTTTCCACTGCGAACGTGGTCTATCTACATAGAGTTCAACGCCGTTTCCATCTGGGTCATTGAGATAAATAGCTTCCGATACGCCGTGATCTGCAACACCAGTGATTGGGTACTGTATATCGATCAAGTGCTGTACGATTTTTGCCAGTTCCTTGCGTGTAGGATACAAAATGGCTACGTGATACAACCCCGTGTGTCCTCGTGGAGCTGGTGTAGCATTCTTGCCTGACCAAGTATTGAGGCCAATGTGGTGGTGATATCCACCCGCAGACAAAAAGACAGCTGAATCTCCATATCGAGTAGTGATCTGAAAACCGAGGATGTCTCGGTAGAAACCAAGTGCTCGGTCGAGGTCGGCAACTGTCAGATGCACATGGCCAATGGTAACTTCTGGGTGGATGTTCATGTTTGTCTATGAGCCGTACTCACATGTTGTTGGTACTTTAAAGTTCGCAGGACTCACACCAACTTGTAATTTTTCTTTTAAAAATACGTGATCTTTATCTTTACCGTAATCATCGTGCAATGGTTCAAATGTAGCCGCATCTGCCCCCTTTACTAACATATGATCATAAAATACTTGCGTATCATCTTTTGAATATCGTGGTGGCATACATCCTTCTGGTGGGACCATCCAGAGTATTTTGAACGTTGAAGGATTAGCTCCACTAATTGTTAAGTCTTTGTAGTAAACATGTTTATCATCTTTTCCATAAAAGTGGATATAGTTTCCATTTTCGATTGGTCTGAATGAATATGCGTCAACACCATCAATTCCGTTGGGTAACATTCTGTCCATATAATAGACGCTTTTTCCGTCAGTGGCGTACACATACTGAATATACTGATTCTCAGCTGATGAATATATAGAAGGTTTCAAGTCTCCTTTATAGACTTTAAATGTATCAGAGTTTAGTTGTGTAGACTGCATAGTTGTCCAATATACACGTGTGCCGCTTTTTACATACTGTGGTAAGCCTTCGGGACTCGATGTGAGTCTCACAAGTTGTTCTTGATCATTATTATTTACAAGAACTGTTTTGTAAGCAAAAAACGCACCGAGAAAAATGATGACACCGAGACAGATATATTTTGTTATAGCTTTTGAGTTCATAAATTTATTTTATGTTATTAATTATACTCTCCTTTCATACAAGATTCGAATAATCTCAGATGATCATCAGTGAGCCACTTCAAATGTTCTTTAGGCCATACCGATCGTGTTGTCGCAGACAAGAATAAAAGAAAATGTAAGTACACGAATTCTCGATCTGCATCGGTCAGACCACCATATCCAGTAAAAAAATGTTCGAGGAGTGAGATATCAAACTCAGGCATTCTTACAAGCCAGTACATTGTTTGTCCAATATCAGCAAGACTATGCCCTTTCATGGCATTATCAAAATCAAACACTCCAGTCACATTCTGCTTCTCATCAACATTTATATTTCCAAAATGATAATCCCAGTGTAACGGGCTAAGCTTTAGGTCTTTCTTAGCTTCATACAGAGCAATCAGTCTTGTAAATTTTTCTTCAAGAAACAATGAAATCTGTTGGCTCAGATGTTCTTTAGCGAATACCATATACTTTTCTATTCGAAGCATTGTCCAAGCTTTCCACTCATCTGGAGATGCAACTTCATGCTTGTTGTGTATCCAAAAATCAGGAATTGGAAGTTCGTGAATTTTTTTGAGTAGTGTACCAGCGTGTTCAAGAATCGCTTTCTTTTCTTTTTCAGAAGATGTCGCCCATGCGTCATTTGCAGACTGGCCAGAAGCACAATCCATAATGGCGATACCCTCTGTGTCGCCAGGAATGACATCGTAAAAATGGCTTGCTGGCAAACCTTTTTCCGCTAAGTAGTTTGAGACCCTCATGCTTTTTGTAACATTCTCTTTTGTCTCAATAGGAAAAAACTTCGCGACTAGTATGATAGTCGGATGTGCTAGTTCAACTCGATATGCTTCACTTACAAGCCCGCCAGAGAATTTAGATATGTTTTAAACCTGAGCATCAGGAAAACTCTTATTAATATGAAAGGTGATTTGCTCTCGGTGGTTCATCTTACTATTATACTTTATTTGCCGGACTCTTCGGTCTCGTCTTTTTCTGCCAAGTCCTTAAGAGCCTGCAAGCCTTTAGGCCACATTTCATCAAACATAGTTTTGTACTCATCGAGGATGTTCATATCTACTGAAACTTCAGTTCCTCCATCCTTGTCGACAAACGTATAGTTTTCATACGAAGGTACCCATTTTTTTACTTCTTCACTTGTTGTATCTTCGACGCCATTACTAATCATTCCTAGATGCTCGATGGAAACGAATTCATGAGGTCGATTCTCTTTAATACGACTCACCATTCCCCCTTCACCTGTCCCATCTGAACTCGGACCAAGAAAAAGAATCTTTGATCCCTCATCCCAACTTCCCTTAAAATATGATCCTGGAGTAAAAGCACTCGCCCACTTTGGATACGAATCTTCACCAAGCATACTGTCCCAGACTTTCTTTCGTGGTGCATTAATAAGGATTGAAAAATGTATTTTTTGCATAGTCTAATTATATTATTTTTTAATTTTTGTGAGTGTCTTCTTTTTCTCTTTCATCAAAGCAATACTCCTCTTAACAAGCTTCTGTATCAAAGCTACTGGCAATTTCTCTTTTTCTGAAAAGCTAATGACTGATGCTGTTGTTTTGTACGGGGCAACTTCCCTTGCAGCATCTCGGATAGCTGGTGGACGAACATGCAATCGAACAAACGGCTTCTTATAGCTAAACCACGCAAACATGCCGTCGTAGTCGTATCCATTGCTATATGAATACCCAGGCATATCAAAATAATCCATTCTCTCAGTAGAGGCAGGAGCAGCTTCTTTAATGTGAGATCTCATAGCGTTCAGGTTTGACTGAACTTCTTTGGGACACGCGGCAATATATGATTTGACTGTTATCTTTTTTGTTGTGTTGGGCATATATCAGAGGCACTACTTATTTAGTAAATTACCAATAGTACTTTTTGTTTTTTCATACTTCTCTTTTTGTGAAGAATATGCATAAAAACTCAGACTACTTAGACCAATAAACAGTTTATAACAAAGTATACGTTCATTGAAATGTTCAATTGTTTTTCCTTTCTTCTGTAGGTGCTCCAAGTACAGTGTCTGATAATCCACACTCTTTGACCAAAAACTTAGCCAAGCCACGTCGTACAGAAAATCGGCATACATCGAACTTTCCCAGTCAATAACTCCTGTTATATCCTTACCGTCAGAGAGCATATTATTAAAACCATAATCACCATGCACCAAGAATCTTTCTTCTGGGCATAGCGGCAAAAGTTCAGTAAGCCGCGCATATGCAACATCCCAAAAATCCTTCTCTAAAAATGTAGTCTCAAAAAGACCTGGTACGCCAGACATACCCTTCGCATACTTATCTACCGTTAGCACATACTGTTTCCAAGAATCAAATTCACCATTACCTTCTGCATTCCATTTTCCAAAACCTTTTGTGTGTTTAATATCTGTGGCATGTATTGAGTCGAGGACAGCAAATATGTTGGGCTGTAATGATTCAACCTCAGTATGAGAAAAAGAAGTGAGTATGTCCCCTTTTACTTTTTCTGAAATACAAAAACGAAGGTCACTCGTTATCTTACCTACAGTGTATACCTTTGGAATGGGAATAGTGGGTGACGCAAAGTGAGTATATGCATACTCGTCTTTCTTGAATCCCAATGTATGATGTTTGTTTATTCGAATAACATACTCTTGGTCTTTTGATGTAAAACTGTATGCTTGAGAACCTTCTCCACCTATAATCACTTCAAAATTAGAAATGTCAGTAGAAAAGTTTTCTTTCAAAAAAGAGAGGACCACCCCTTGATCGGCTGTTGTTTTGTGGGTAGACATGTACATTTAGATTTTAATGAGAATGAACCATTATCTCTCAAATACGAGGAGGTGGTGCACATCGTGGATAGACTTTTGGTCATAACCTAGGTTCTCTGAATGTGTAACTTTCCATCCAAATGCTTCAAAACGTTTAATCCAATCTTCTGGAGTTTCGTATGTGCCGGGAACTGGTATGTCAGCGTAAGTGAAGAAACGATTCCACGATGCATCATTTGCGAATGTTCTTTCATGATCAATTTTAATTTCTTCAGGAGTCTTTCCCACAGGAACTGTCTCAATTATTACAAGTTTTTATGCAACAATTCGATCAAGCTCTTTTAGAATACTTTCATTAACTTCTTCATGATGAATGACATTAGTTAGTACGGCAGCTTCATAGTATTTATCAGCTACGTCTACAATTCTTCCTGAGTTATTTACATTACGATTGAGCATAACGAACGGAACAGTACATTCAGGAGCACGAAAATCTCTCACATCACCTCCCTCAATATCCAAGCCAAGTTCATCCTTTAACTTTTGAGTAACTTGCCCTGCTCCCATACCGTAATCATAGACCTTACCTTTTATATTTAAGAGAAAGGGTTTTATTTGAGAAAAAACAACATTCACTCTATCTGCCATACCAAGTTTAATTAAGTCAAAAATATTATTGTCACCCACATAAGTAGTGGCGAATACTTCTCGAATCTTATCTTCAGTTTCTTTTAGAGTTTTTGAACCTTCTATAAATGAGAAAACTTTCCTCGCAAGGTCTTTAGACTCTTGTTCAGGTAGACCTAAACTATGATATGTAAAAGCATAGTCTTCCAAAACAACGTCCCGTGTATCGGGGTTAGAAACCACTTTGTCTAGGCGGTTTTTAATGATTTGTGTGTGATCCATAATATGTAAAGATTACACCAAAAGAGATTACTTGAAAATGATTGCTTGGTTGTCTCGAGGTAGAAACAACTTGGAACCCTTTAGAATTTAGTCTGAATGTACGCTGAAGCATACTTACCAATTTTTTTAACTTCAGGAAGCAAGTAATCATTCCCTGTAATTACTTTTCTGCAGTTAGGTGATTTGCACAAACAAGCCATTTCATATTCACCATTGTAAACAGAACCATAATCAATAGTAAGTTCTTCTCCAGCTTCGACATCCCGCATTACAACCACACAAACATCACCCCGCATTCCTGTATTCGGAGTACAACTGTGGTTAATATAGAGCATGCTTTCGATCTTCTCTTCTTCGGTTTTTGGGCTAATAAAAAGATCGTCAGCTAACGGGAGTTCAGGCTGACCTGTTATGTTTAGCATTTTCAATTGCTCCCTATTCATAATATAGCCATTTTTCACAGCAATAACCTCATCTTTTTTTATATCTTGAATCGTAAAAAGACCCAGTCCACTTATTTTACTGTGTAATGCCTTCTGCACTTTTTCCGAAACCCAAGTTTTCATAGGTAATATGCTATGGAGTAATGTATCTAATAGTCAATTTTGGTCGTCTTGTGCTTGTAGCGCCCGCCTTACCATCAAACTGCACTCCATCACCAGTCGCTTCATCAAGCCCCTTAACAAGCCAGCCGTAGTTCGTTGAAGGAGTTGTGACCATATTTTGGATATCAGACACGAGCATGTTGTCTCTCACACTGACATTCACGATTGTATCGAGATTGACTCCGTTATGATAACTCTCAATACTACTTGCTTCTACCCCATCATTAGTCACCCCTCCAACAAGTGAGTTGTATGTACTGGTGCCAGTCCAAGGAACAAGCATTCGGTAGACTTTCCAACCTTGACCTTCTGCAGAGATCCACTGTTCAAGCGTCGCGCCAACAACAGTTGCATTTGTTGGAATAGAAGAAAGGTCAAATTTAATGAGTCCTCTACGATCATCCGTTGCATTTCCTACAGTAGTATCTACAACATAGGTTGCTTCTGCGCTTCGATCTGTTGTAGAACTTGTTCCCCAAATATATGTTGTGACAGTTCCAATATATCCGGCTGTTGGCAAAACTCCATCTTGGAATGCAACAGTTGTTGGTGTTCCAGTCAATCTCGAGTACTTAAATAATGGGTATGCATTTGACGCAGAACCTTCTGTCGCTACGTACTCCGAATTACTGTAGTAATTAGTTCCGGCATAATCGAATGTGATTCCTTCGCCTTGTGGTTCTGCCATAGGATGAGATTTTTTCGGACTCACTGAACCTCCGCCTACATATCCATCAACAGCAGTTAGACTTTGTTGTAGAGCCTGGAAGATAGTTTGAGTAGCTTTATCTCTTGGGAAAATATACGTAGTATTATAGTTCTTTACAAATATTTCGCGGCCATCTGGACTTATTGCAGCATCTACCGCATAACAAGGCGTTGCACCTAATGCAACAGTTGTCGCTGATGGCAAGCTAGTCATATTACCCATATATTCAAGGGTTTTGGTTCCACTTGTGTTTTGATCTGCAAATGCCAAGCGATAAACTTGCTGAGTTGCATTTCTCTTTGGAATGATATAAAGGTCTCCTGTATCTGGATCGGCAATTGTAGCCTCAGCGTCTCGAAGCGTTGGTCCGTTAACTCCAGGAAAGGCGACATTTATTTCTATAAAGTTGGATGTTGAAATGTTGCTTCCAGTGATGGTCGGCTCAACGAAGCGGAAGATTCGCATATCGATTCCAGAGCCACGTGAGTTAGCGGTGTTTCCGTTATTTCCAAAATCCATTGCATAGCAATAGTTTGTCCCACCAACAGATGCACATTCAATGTCTTCAAGATCGACCATTGCTGTCTGACCTGTCAATGTGAGAATACCCAAATTAGCCGCATTTGTAGTGTTGATAGCCTGGATTTGGTTTGCTGGTGAATCTGATACACTCCATAAATAATTTGAGTTCGCCGCTAGATGTGGAGTCGCAAGACCACTTTGCTCTTGCCAATTGGTCGATGAATCCATATTTCCGACAGAAAGACCATCAGCCCAATAAGATACAATTGGCACATCCACAGTAAGTGCACTTGTACTTGTCGCATTGGGATTATTTCCGCCTTCGTCTGCCGCAGCCACATCAGCGTTGTTTGTAATGGTTCCTTGATGATCTGCATCACTATCTACTGATACATGATATGTAATGATACAGTCGGTGCTCACGGCAATCTCTACGTTTGAGACGCTCAATGTCTGACCTGAAGAATTATTTGTATAGTTCGAACCGCAACCTGAAAATCCAAACGTGCCAACATCACTCACGTCACCGACTATGGTATCAGTAAGATCAACACCAGTTGCATAACCGTCCCCAGTATTATCAATTGTGAGAGTATATGTAATATCTTGACTACGTGTGACAGTATTATCAGCATCATTTTCAGCTGATGTAACTGTGAGAGCTGGAGTAGCATCTACTGTCAAAGCACTCGCTGATACAGAGTCTGGATTATTTCCACCTTGAGCTGCGGCGACTACATCCACACTTACTGTTAGACCAGTACCTTCATTCAACGGAGTATCAACACTTATGACAAATGTAACAGTACATGTTGCTCCCTTGCTTATACTTATAGAAGAAACCGTGAGCGTCGGTGAACCAAACGATTCGCTTGCACCACCACAGTTTGAATAGCTGAATGTCCCTGGATTACCCATATCAGTTGGAATATTTGCGGTAAACGAAGTCCCCGCATTAGTCGTTCCACTATTCGAAATGGCAACAGTATATGTGATTGACTGGTTGGGTGTGACACTATTATCAGCATCATCCTCTGAGACAGTCACAGAGAGATTCGGTCCAGCTGTAGTTGCAGGTACAACCGTCGGCTCAGGTGGTCGGCTGGAAAGAACTATACGGGGTCGCGTAGGTACTGTATTAGAAATATGTATTGTCGGCGGGTTACTAACAACAATTTTTGCACGTGTTTGAAGTCCAACACGTCCAGTCATTGGTAGAGTATTAGCTCGTTGAAAAGCCGCTACCGCATTTTTTGTTACGGTGCCAAAGTAACCTGTAATCGAGGGCTGGGTATAAAATCCCTGAGCTTTAAGAAATAGTTGCAATTGTCTTACATCTTCGCCTTGGATTCCAACATATAAATCACGAGAAAGTACGAGAGATAGATTATTTTCAATAGTACCCGTTTTGATTGGTGTCGTATTGGTAGCACTTATGGTAGTTGTGGTAGTACTTCCAACAATAATAGAGTTAAATAGTTCTCTAGTTTTTGGACCGACATAACCGAAACCGGGCATACTTGGAGATGCAATGCCTTTATTTAATTGAAAAGCTTCAACCGCCGCTTTAGTGATAGGGCCAAAAAAACCATTAACATCTGCCTTAAAGAATCCTAATTTTTTCAAATTTTCTTGTAAAACTGTAACATCGTCGCCCGAAGAACCGACTGTTAGTGGACGTTCTAGTTTAGCGGCAAATACGGAAGATACGGGTGTGACGCTCAACGTTGCTATTAACAAAAAATAGAAAAAATACTTGCTCATATTTGAGCCCATTATAATATAATTCCGATATTAAATACACTTTTCATTTGTTTAAAATCGCATAACTTTCTTCAATACTTTTTTTGATTTCATCAGTCATAGCATCCTTATGCATTTCTTCGTATAACTTCACATACTTTCTACCTTCTTCTTTTGAAGGTTCTGAATGAAAATCTTTCATGAGATGGTCTACCCCATCTTTGTATCGAAATATGGCCAAAGGAGTATCAATATATCCAAACTTGTATTTCATACTAATACGATTCCACAACTCACTGTCCTCATGAATCTTTAAGGTCTCATTAAAATACCCTACTTCGTCGAGTACTGATTTTTTAAGCATGACAGCAGATGTATGAATTGGCGTTCGCTGTACAAATCCAGAAAGTAAGAAATTGTTTTTCACTTCATCTCCAACATCGGCTCGTTCAAATCTAGTTTTTGGAAGCACTTCACCATTTACTTCAATATATTCATCGGTGTATACCAACGGAATATCTGGGTGCGCTTGAAAATACTCAACCTGTGCTTTGAGTTTATCTGGCAACCACGCATCATCTGAGTCGAGGAATGCGATGTATGTACCTCGTGCGTTTTTTATCCCTTCATTTCTGGCACTTGCCACTCCGCCATTTTCTTTTGAAATGAGCGTAATTGGAAGATTGAGTGACTCGATATATTCTTTTGTACCGTCAGTTGAACCATCATCAACAACAATTACTTCAAAATCTCTGAATGATTGATTCAGCACGCTTTGAATAGCTTGTTCTATTATGTGTTTTCGGTTGTATGTTGGAATTAGTACGGATACGAGCATGGTGGTTATTATACTCTTTTTTCGGTTCGAGTTTCTGAGGGATTAATTTCAAACACAAATCCATTTCTACTCCAAAACCAGAGTGGTGGGTGCATATCAATTGGGTCAATACCGCTCTCCTTGAGCAATTCCCTCCATCGTTCTGAAATAGCATCTTTAGTAAGCAACTCTGCCTCTTCTTTAGTAATAACTCCAAGCTTTACCGAACACTGTGTGATGTGAGTATCAGGAGCAATTTCAATATGATCGCGATTCGTTAGCTTGATACCCCCGTAAGTACTGATTATGAAAGACCAATAATTAAATATCTTTGGTCCAGACAAATATGGGAAACCCTTCTTGTGTTCAATGATTACTATTTGCTTTAGTTTCAGAAAATCATTTTGTGTTGCTTCAAAAAACTTAGTAAATGATCCCCAGTTATTTGCTATCGTCTTGGCGATTGTCCTCCATGTATTTATATGTTTGTTCGGTTGAAGTGCGACCTTATATTTCATCAAAGCTTTTCGAACATCGTCTTCCGATGCTTTGGAAACTTTGACCACATCAAATACAAACTTAGTTTCAGAATCATTAAAGGTCTTGAGAGCAGCTTCCCAAAGCTTGTAGCTATCTCGCTGATAGTTGAGAGCCATCGGTAGCGTAAAGTATGCAATTCTCATTTCCGCATCTTTATCAGAAAATCCAGGATTAGAATCTTCAGGCATTACTGTCTGACCGAGCTTACCTGATTTGAAGGCTTCAAGAAGAGATTTGCAGTTTTTATGGAGAGTTAATGACATATACTTTATTCCAAGAAATCATTCAGCTAGTTGTGGGACCACAATACGATGGCGATACTCTGCATGACGGACAGAGCCATCCAAAAAGCGAGTGACACGAACATCACGATTGCCGTTGTTGAGAACTCGCACATCTGCAATGAAAAATTCATCACCCGTCTTAAAGAGAAAACGAAAACATGTCCATTCCGCCTCCAGAAGATAGTCCTTTGCATTATTGACCACGAAGTTCTTGATTTGCGAGGTGGTCAATACTAAATGATCGAGGTTTTGATCCACACTACCGAAGATCTCAGGATAGGTTGCGTCTTCGATTTGTTCATACACTTCAACAGCCATTTCTGGAGTTTCTTTCTCAATCTTGTCGCATCCCCAATTTTTTAAGTTAGGATCGATATAGCTGAATACGTCGTTGGCAAAGGCAAGTGTGTCAGTACCTTTTGTAGCACTAATAACTACAAGCTTGCCAGAAGAGATAGGTTTTAGGATCATGTTTTTTAATTTTAGCATTTTTGACACATTTGACCCATGTGGGCGGAAGAAACGTATCCTGCAAAGGATGCCGATATCCGGAACTATGCGAAGTATCTACTTACTGAAGGGTCGACGTTCGCGAAGAGAGATTTACTGACGTGTTTCAAGAGTAAAGTTGTACTGGAAAACTAGGAAGTCTCGATCTAAAATACCAATGATTCTAGTTCGATAAACACTGCTGTATCTTGAGATATAAACTTCGCCAAAGCTCTTTTAAAATGTGCCATATCACCTGATTCTTGGCACGATGCTTGAATATCTTGCTGCACAGGCTTCAGGTCCTGTTCTTTAATATAAGTCACTTTGTTATCATACTTCGCTTCGTCGAACACCTTCGAATTCTCAACACAGTACTTTTTAAGTATTTCTTTATCGAAGAGATAATTTTCAAGCTCACGTCGAAGAAGCATCTTGTTTGAAGGGTCGGCAGCAATAAAGCTATCTCGTTCTGAAGTTGATAATTCATCTTTATCCCTAAGCAGATACAGATCTACTGTATTGAATGCTTTTCTTAAGATCTTAAGAGCAAGTAGAGCGCTTTTGTTAATCGCATTTCCACCGCCACTTGATACGAATAAGGTGTCAGGGTATTTGTGTGAAAATATTTCATTATAAACATCTGCATCCAAACCCTGCTCCATACCTGTAGCAGAAGGATCTGGTCGTCCTTCACAATAGATAATCTTTTTGGGTGCAAGAAGACCTGTTAAATCTTCCAGGGCTGTCTCAAATATTCTAGTCCAATCTTTTCTTGTTCCCGAAATAGGTTTTAGTACAACAGTTTCATCGAAGTTATGACCAATGAAATCAATAACCGCAGTCTTGTCTTTCAGGTCCTCTTGAAGTGCTCTTAAGAAACCAATGCTATGCGTTGCAACCCAAAGCTGGCTGTTATTTGGAACAATCTTCTCAATCTCAACCAATAGCTTTCTTTGAATTGAAGTATTGAGATGCAGTTCTGGCTCATCAATACAAATTATACTGTCAGAATAAATATCCTTCTTGACGTATATGTCTAAGACTAAATCTACTACCTCTTTTTCTCCCGCAGAAAGGTTTTCATACGGAAATTTACTCGAGGTTCCCTTTTTAAAATATAGACTTCCTTCTCCTTTTACTGGATTCCCGAGGAAGACAACCGTGATATCCAATATCTTTTTCAAAACTTTATTGATACCATCAATATTATCTTCCGACCATTTCTTTCCTGTAAGCTCCTTATCGTAAACATCGTCATAAAATCTTCCAATCAGTCGCTCGTAATTATCCTGAAGACGAGAGTCTGGATCAATTAAATATTGAGGCCTTTTCTCATCGTTTTCTGCATCAGAAAGTTTTTGTATCTGATTCACATCCAATCTCGGTGTAAATCGATGTGCACTACGGATATAAAAACTTGTTTTTGTATATGCGGAAGGTTCTTGATCAGAGGTTACAAAGACATGTGTTTGCGAATCGTAGTTTTGGGAACCAGGTAACGGATCTGGTTGATATATGGATTTTACATAATAGCTGGCCTTCTTTCCTCCTCTCCCTTTGAAGTGACTTGAAAATTCCTCAAAACCATCGAACACACTGCTCTTACCAGAACCATTTGGACCAACGAGGGCAACTATCTTTTTTGCTGAATCTCCAAGGTCAATCGTGAAATCATTGAATCGCTTGAAGTCTTTAAGATTGATAATTTTTATATGCATAGAATGATTATGACCGCTCTAGATCCTTCGATACTTTCTAAATTGCTGAGTAAAGCTTTTCAGTTGAATCTTATGATACCAAATCGATGTAACTTGAGCACGGCTACTTATTCGCATTAATAATAATCTGCTTCGAAACTTGATTAAATATTTGCCAAAACATTAAGGCATCTTCCTTTTCCAAAGTAAAACCTGTACGTAATTCTCGTTCTGGATGAATATAGTTTCTGTAATCACGTAAAATAGTTCCCAGATCTTTTGCTGGTTTTCTTATCCAACCTAATTCAGCAGCAACTTCGATAAATGAATTTAGCATCCATTTATCTAAAGGTATATTTTTACGTGTATTTTTTTCTACAGGCGCAGCTTTTGCTTTATAAAGGGGGCTTTTGTCCTCAAGTCTATTTGCACGCGCCAAAAATAACGCTTCTAATAAACCTCCCATCATAATGGTTGCTGCAAGTGGCGCATCACACTCGAGACATTTAGTAATTTCGTTCCACCTATTCGTCAAAATTGTTTTCATTTTTTTGTCATAAACCAAAGGTGAAAAATCTGGAGCTGAATTTGAAAAGTTATCAGTCTTATTTGAGGCAATATTTCCAATTTTAATTGCTTCTGACCGTAACTTGATTAATTCGGCCTTTGTGGATTTAAGTAAGATTTTATAACGTGAACGACTGGTGTGCTTATCAGAAAACTCAAGCAGTTGACTGAATTTTTCATCAACAGAAATTAAGATTTCATTATTAGATAATGATTGTAGACATGTACGATGTCCCTTGATCCAAGAAAAAACATTTGCTTTTATTAATTCTTGTTCATCATGAGTTCTAATCTGAACAGATCGATTAGTGCTTACACTTTTTATAAGGTGAGCAATCTCATGAATAGCCTGGTCTATGATTCCCAGAGTATCCATAAATCTATTTTTTAGACTTCTTAGTTATCTTTGGTTTCATTTTAGTATTTATTTTTCGAGACGTGACGCTTTCATTCATTCCCCCAGGAAGTACCATTGCTACAAGATTCTCACCGACTGCATTTAATTCAAATTCACCCCGTCCTGCGCGATTAAAATAACCAAGTCTTACACAATTATTTAAAGTCTTCAAAGCGTCTTTAAATCCGAAGCCTCTAGCTTGACGACCAGCGTCCTGCAAATCTTTTGCACTGATTTTCTCTTTTTTTTCACCGTCTGATGCTTCAAAACGATAAAAATAGGCAGCTACCGCAGCAAACTGAACATCGCTCTTGGGATTTTTTTCTTGTACAAAAGATTTTATATTCTTCGGACTAGAATTTAAAAATGGTTGTGGTGATGTCATCAAAGGTGACTCTTGTGGCATCACATTAGCAGACTGAATCTTAAAAGCCTGCATCCCCAGTCTTTCAAGACTCCATCTTATTATTTGTTCTCGTTCTTCTTTCGTAAATGACTTAAGAGCTTCTGTAATAACCCTCACAGTTTCTAAATCATCATTCTTCTTATCTGTCATATTAATTTTGTTATTAGTTAATAATTATTTGACGCAACTTGTGTTAGCTGTGGTTGGCCAAGTGATGAGGACTCGGTCACCAGTTATTTTTGCTTCGCAAAAATACTGTCGACCCCGCCTCCCTCGTTGCGCTTCGTCGCAAGCTCCTCATTGCGCAACTTCAGTCCGGCTTTCTCGTCCCCTCATTATCCTCTCAAAATAAAAAAGCACCACTTGACAGTGGTGCTTTTTTGTTTTGCTGGGGGATAGGGACTCGAACCCCAATTCGCCGGACCAAAACCGGATGTCCTACCATTAGACGATCCCCCATTATATTGTCTATATATTGCCCTGCCTCATGCAGCCCACAACAGATAGTTCCTATAAAATACGCTAAAATAAGCTTTTTTTCAAGGGTCAGGTTGTATTTCATATTCTCCCCTTTCATCTCTTTCTCAGCGTCTACTCAAAACCTATACAAAACTAGTATTTTGGGTTATTGTATTTCAACTTTCTTTGCTTGAAGAAAGAGAAAACTAGCACACCACAGCACAACAACTGCCGACAAGCATCGGTACCATCAGATAGTCGTCTCATGAAAACACCCATCAACTCTGTCGTTTTGAATCTCCTATCAGGAGCTCAAGTGGCATACCACCACGAACACACGGCCATTCCGATCATCATCGGAGAAACCGTCCAAGAAAAAGCCAATCTCTTCAAACAGCTCTGTTGGGAAGAAGTAAAAGTCGGCAAAGACAGCGAAACGGGCCCGGCGCACACGATCTTCATGCAAAATCCCAATTTGCGTCACGTGCGTTTCGAGATCGTCCGCAGTCACATTCCGCAGCACGAAGGCTTTCGGGTCCAAAGCGTTGCGGCCCACGCCAAACTCTGCGAACACATCCGCCTGTCAGGTGAATTCACCCATCTCGGGGAATTCTCCGTCAGCACCGCCGACACCACAGCGGAGATGTATCGCCACAACAAGACCGGGGCAGTCATCCAAAT
Source organism: Candidatus Parcubacteria bacterium (assembly GCA_039795775.1). Lineage (GTDB taxonomy): Bacteria > Patescibacteriota > Minisyncoccia > Phycocordibacterales > CAIZLB01 > JBDKLC01. The sequence goes on along the minus strand of JBDKLC010000005.1, from coordinate 145,777 downwards.
CGTCTTCCGGACTTTGGAAAGCGACCCCTTCCGGGAATAGTCCCGACGAACAGGCTGCAAAAGCCACACTCAAAACCCTCCCCGCGTTCAATCGCGTGGGAGGTGTTCTTTTTATAGAGCTATGCTTGGAGGAGTCGTACGACAGCGAGCTCAAGAGGGAGTGTAGAAATATATGACTTCCCTACCTGCTGACTGGCATCGAGCATTGCGTAGAGCGCTTTGACGATTGTTGCTGTATCCATCTTGAGTGCATCAAGTTTCTTTTGTTCGTCTTGTGTAAAATCCTGAGCTCCACCGATTGCTTGTGCTGGAGAAACTGATCGAAGCAACAAATATCGAAGTCGTGATAGAAGAAGTTTTGAAAATACTTTCATGTCGAGATGAGCGTCGCGTGCGGCCGCGATGTGCGCGAGCGCCGCTGTGATGTCTTTTTGTGCGAGCGCATCGACGATGCCAAATACAATTGCAGACTTTGGAGCTCCCGTTACTCGTTCTACTTCTGCCAATGTTATTTCTGTAGATGATGTGCCAGACAATGACAACACTTTTTGCAAAATACTGAGCGTGTCTCGGAATGATCCATCACCAAGAAGTGCAACAAGCTCTGCTGCGGCAGACTCGATCTGTACGCCTTCTTTTTTTGAAATATCGAGTACTACTTTTTTCAATAGTTCTGATGTTGGCTGTTTGAAAACAAAACTCTGGCATCGAGAAACTATTGTTTCAGGAAGTTTCTCCATTTCTGTTGTCGCCAAAATAAAGATGACATGCTTTGGTGGTTCTTCGAGTGTTTTCAAAAACGCATTGAACGCAGACTTCGAAAGCATGTGCACTTCATCAAGAATATACACTTTGTATTTTGATTCAAACGGAATTGTATTTACCGCTTCATTGAGAGATCGAATGTCTTCAACACTTGTATTTGATGCCGCATCAATTTCATACAAGTCGTTTGGTGTTGTGCCGATGGCTCGCGCAAAAATACGAGCTACTGATGTCTTACCTGTACCTCTACTTCCGCAAAAAAGATATGCGTGTCCGAGCTTGCCTTGTTTGATAGATTCTTCAAGAAGATCTGTCACATGTTCCTGCCCCACTACATCAGCAAATGTTTCAGGTCGATATTTTCTATATAAAGAAACGTATGCTGTTTCAGCTTTTTTTGATGTAGATTTCATGTCAGATGTTTTCATTGCACTTAGTATAACAGATGAACTAAAGCCCAAAAACCCCGAGAAAGGAAAGGGCCGTCGTCACGTGTTGCAACGACGGCCCTCCGTTTGTTACGGGGGTGCTCTTGCGAGCCTGGGGTGCCTTGCGGCTAGGGTTAGGGTGAGACAGTTTTTTGTCGGGGGAGGAATTGTTTGAAATTCTGAAAATTGTTGTGGAGCTTGTTTGCTCCATTCCTACCGATTTGTCTAGACGACTAACCTTGAAAAGAACTTGTGTGAACCTGTGGTTCACTCTTCCCTGAGGAGCGGTTTGTGAAAACTGCTTTGCTCGAGGGAGTAACATCTTAATCGACATGTAAACACGTGTCAAGTTTTTTTAAAAATAAATAAATATATGCATCTATATATATAAATGCATACAAGTAAAAAGTAGGAATCTTTCCTACAAATTAAAAACACTCACCCACATAGGGGTGAATGTTTTTAAAACTATTTCTCTTTCACTACTAAATCTACAATTTGATAGTGACTAGTTTGCGAATGTTGCTTTGTCATCTACATCGAGATAATCAAAGAGAGTTGTTGTGTCTGCATTGAGACCAAGTCGTTCACATTCACCTCGGAACCATGCCTGCTTTCCTGCATCTGGATGGTGAGCATATGAAAAATCTGACTTGAAACTTTCTGACCAAGCCTTGATTTCTTCATCAGACTTTTTTGATGCTTCCTTCACCCATGTTCCGATCTCTTCGTCTGTCGCACCAGCTTCAAGTTTTGCTCGAAGTTCTTCTCCCTTGATACCAACGAAATTGAGAATCATGTTATCAACTGGACAGTCGAAGTTATAATCGCCGTTTGTACCAGCGATTGTAGCTCGTCCCTTGTCTATTGCTCGTGCGAGAATAGCGAATCCGTTGATAGTTTCATACGCACTTCGTGGTGCCACCTTTGTAAGGTCTTTTGATGCAATATTTGTCATTCTTTTTTCTTATTATGTCTAACCCCATTCCCTCGTTGCACGTGGTACAGGTCTCTTACCATTAGTAATGAATTGAGTATACGTTTAAAAAAGGCTCTTTAGTGTGTGGAAAACGTTACAGGATACTTTTGCCAGTTTGTAAATGAAAATCTTATTCAAAATAATATGTAATTTATATAAATTTTATATAAAAAAAGTTCCGGCTCGGGCGCACAGGTGCGCCCGAGGCGGGTGTTGGGGTCAAGTATGATTTGACGATTGACACTGAAGTGCGGACTATAGAGCGTCGATGATTTCCCTTCGGCAAAGCTTCGCTTGTACCTATTGAGAACATATGAATCGTTCAAACTACTCAACCAGGTGAGTGCTGCAACAGTTCAACGCGAGTTGACGACTTGTTGCATGCTACTCTGGGAGACCCTGAGGTCTCCCGCGTGCACCATTCGCTGGTGCGGCGTTGCCCCGGTTTTCACCTTCCGGGGCAATGGGCCGCGGCGGATGATCACGCAAAGGGACTGGCGGTAGCGTCGGCGAGCACCACGTCTCCGGCGCGGCCGGAATAATGTTTGGTGTCGCGGCGCGCGGCCGGCAGCATGGAATCAACAATGTTCGAGTTTTCGCTCTTCAAGTGCAGATGGATCTTCATGACTGAATGCCCCTCCTTAGGGCTTTGTGCTTTGTGTCCTTACTCCACTGATGTTGCTAGAGCAAGGGTTATTTCTCGATCGGCGTTGCCAATCAAGAATCAAAGGGTTCACCTCTGACGTATATAATATTACCACAGATAGCTGTAATGTCAAACACACCACATGCTAGCCTCTCCTAGTTAGAAAGATGAACTTTTCATCAAAAAATCCTCAATTTTTTGCTCTACTTCCCCAGCATTTGCTGCATTCATGAGTTCTTCCCGAAGTTCTTTTGCTCCATCAAAATTATTCACATACGCTTTGTAGTGTTTTTTCATAATTGCGAAACTTTTTATATCACCGAGCAATTCTTCAAAGAGTTTTGTGTGTTCCACCATCACCTTCAACTTTTCTGATACTGAAGGTTCGTACTGTTTGTATCCAGTTGGGTCATGTTTAAAATCGTGCTCGTTGATTCCTTTAAAGAGCCACGGGTTACCGAAGATTGCTCGTCCAAGCATTACACCGTCTGCGTTGTGTGTTGTTGCTCGACTGACTGCATCGGAAATAGACACAGCATCACCGTTTCCGAGAATGAGCGGCAGTGGGTCGCCTTTTTTATATTCACCTGTTGATTCTTTTTTTATGAAAAATTCATCTCTGATTTTTTTTGCTTCTTCTATATGTTCCCATCGTGCTGCTACCTTCGACATTTCTTTTCGAGTTCGACAATGAATCGTCACCACAGCAGGTTCAGCTTCGAGAATTGCAGGCAACCATGTTGCCAATTCATTTTTGTTGTAACCGATTCGAGTTTTTACAGATACAGGAATAGGTCCCGCAGTCTGATTCGGTGGTAACGTCCCCTTTTCTTTCATTTCATTCCACGCTTCTTCGGCACCTTCTTTTGCTGCACGGATTACCGCCTGCGCAGCTTCAGGATTTTTCATCATGGCTGCTCCACATCCTTGCTTTTCAATACTTTTATCAGGACAACCCATGTTGATGTCGATACCGTCGTATCCAAGTTCAGCGACAAGCTTCACCGCACCCTTCATATATTCGGGTCGAGCACTGAAAAGCTGCGCAACGATTGGTCGTTCATCACTGGGAGCTTTGTCTGAATACAAAAGATCTCGGAGAAGTTTCATCTTTCCTTCAGGATGCGCGCGCATGAGACCATCGGCAGAAACGAACTCGGTCCATGTCACGTCTGGCTTTCCATATGTAGCAATGACTTTTCGAAATGCCGCATCTGTCACATCGGCCATAGGTGCCAATACAAAAAGAGGCCGACCTTGCTTGTCGGCTTTTTCCTTAAGCCCTTGCCAAAACCCGAGATTAATCATGAAACGACTTTATCATAAAATAGCGATAAATACAGCCACGACGCATTTTTATACATATATAGAGGGTATTCTCATTTCCTCCTCTCTCATGCTACAATGCCTCCGCAAACATCATTAAAAATATATAAATTTTAGATAAAGACATGGCAGCAAAAACAGCAGCGAAAAAAGTAAGTGCGTCAGCTTCCGCAAAGACACCAGTTAAAGGTGCTTTTCCCGCAATCAAGAACATCAAAGGCAGAGAAATTCTCGACTCACGAGGTAACCCTACAGTAGAAGTAGATGTATGGTTCAAAGACGGCTCAATGGGACGAGCAGCTGTACCATCAGGTGCATCTACAGGATCTCACGAAGCAGTAGAACTACGAGACGGTGACAAAAAACGATACGGAGGAAAAGGCGTTCTCAAAGCAGTATCAAACGTAAACAATGAACTTCGAAAGGCTCTTGTTGGCAAACAGTTCACACAAGAGACTCTCGACCGAACTATGATTGCGCTCGATGGCACAGCAAACAAAGGCCGACTCGGTGCAAACGCTATCCTCGGTATTTCTATGGCGTTCTCTCACGCAGCTGCCGCGTCAAAGAAGCAGCCTCTCTATAAATATTTTGCTTCTATCGCGAAGACAGGAAAGCCAATGTCTCTTCCTCTTCCAATGATGAACATCTTGAACGGTGGTAAACACGCTGAAAACTCTACAGACCTCCAGGAGTTCATGGTGATGCCAGTAGGTGCAAAGAGTTGGTCACAGGCTCTCCAAATGGGTGCTGAAATTTTCCACGCTCTCAAAAAGATTCTCCACGATCGAAAACTTTCTACAACAACTGGTGATGAAGGTGGATACGCTCCATCACTTCCTTCAAACGAAGCTGCTATCGAAGTAATCCTCGAAGCTACAGAAAAAGCTGGATACAAGGCTGGCAAAGATATTGCAATCGCAATCGACGCTGCATCTACAGAACTCTACAAAACAGGTGCTGACGGAAAAGGATTCTACGACCTCGAACGAGAAGGCCGAAAACTTTCATCTGAAGAAATGGTGAATTTTTATTCAAACTGGCTCGCTAAGTTCCCTATCGTTTCAATCGAAGACGGATTCTCAGAAGATGATTGGGCTGGATATGAAATGATGACAAAGCAGAATGGAAAGAAAGTTCAGATTGTTGGTGACGACCTTTTCGTAACAAACATCGAACGACTTCAGCGAGGTATTGATACAAAAGCTGGTAACTCTATTCTTATCAAGCTCAACCAAATTGGAACAGTAACTGAAACTATCGAAGCTGTGAAAATGGCTCATGCTGCAAAAATGACAGCTGTGATCTCTCACCGATCTGGCGAAACAGAAGATACTACTATCTCTCACTTCGTTGTAGGTACAGGTTGCGGTCAGATCAAAACTGGCTCACTCTGCCGAACTGATCGAGTTGCTAAATACAACGAACTTCTCCGAATCGAAGAAGAACTCGGTACAAAGGCAATGTTTGCAGGTAAAGCTGCTCTCAAAGGGTAATCGTCAACAAACAAACGATACTAAAAAAACTCCGATTAACGTCGGCGTTTTTTTATGTAGTATGAAAATACTTTTTGTCTATACTATCGTATTCTTTCGTGTGCTTGTTCTCACCTGGGCAGTTCAACAACAAGAATTCCGTTACTTAGTACTGTTTATTATGGCAGCAAGTATTTGGATTATTGAATCAATTGCACTCTATATCGATCCAAAGCTTATTCATCACCCACTCATTCGGCTCGCAAACTTTTTATTTATTGTATTAGTTATTCTTGTTGCAACTATTCATATCATTCCAAATATACTTGCCGCATTGAAGGTACTCATCCCTGCTCTCGGTTTCTAATTTTTACTATTTATGTATATAAAATTGAACGCCTCTCCCACTGGGTTGGGAGAGGCGTGTTAGTCGGCCAACAATGTTGGCCGATCAGGAAATGGAATGGCTTCCTCTGCAATCATTTGCCGTCGAGCATCACGTGATGCTTTGATTGGCATGAGCCAACTATCAGCAAGGGTATGATGCGGCAAGAGTGCGATCTCACCTCCAACGAGTAGGACTTCTCCTTCCTGGAGGCCTGTTTGAAGCAGTCCCACAAATTTGCAGTGGTTTGATCCTTTTCTTTCGAGTCGGATGATGACGCACAGAAATCTGTATTCGATGGTTGCACCATATTGATGTGCAATGTCACCCAGGATACTTTTCACATCTTGAGCGCAGAGACTCAACCGCACTTCGAGCCCATGTGGTGGAAACACAGGAGATATCAGTTGTGCCTGTATCAAACCGATTGACTCAGATCCGCAGATGCCGATATCACACTGAGGATTGTTCATACGAACTACCTTGTCCTTTCTATGTCGCAGTTGAACGTGCGACGACGTGTTACTCACCGTGTGTGAGCCACCAACTCCGAGTTGGAATTTTTTCAAATGTCTTCCAAAAAGATATCACTTTACATACATAAAAGAAAGACCCCCCGAAGCGCGTGCGCGTCGAGGGATCGATGATTTTCTTTTTCTGAGGTCCGCATGAAGCGAACCGTGAGCTAGGCTGCCGCTGAAGTTCGCTCCGATTCGACCACATTGGTCGGCACAGGAACTTTTTTTGCAAGCGGTATGAGGGCCAGCTTGAGTTCTGCCCGCAACAGATTCATCAGTTCGCGAGATTGGTCGAATTCAAGGGAACCCTTCCATGTGCGGTTGACGACACTGAGTTTGCCGCCGGGTTCGTCAGCGTGATTATCGTAACTGCCGATGGCATAGATCTTGTGTCCATTTGCGTGGATTTCGACCACGAACTCGTGGAAGCCGAGTGCGCATCCTCCGAGGGTGCCTCCTCCATGACGCAGATGTGCGAGGACTGTGCCCGTCACCGCGCCTGGGTAAACGGTCAGGCCTGTGAAGCCGATTTCTCGGCGCTGTGCTTCGGACATGGTGAGTTCCATGGTTTCTCCGACAACCGCTCGCGATTGAAAGAGATGTGCGGCATTGCCGCGCATAGTGAATGGTGTGATTTTCATACCTTGTTTTCCTTTCGATTCTGATGTGCAACTAACAACTAACTGCCACTGGGTTTTGTTTTGTGTTTTGCGTGTGGCGACGCGTCGTTCAGGACCTTCCTGACCACCAACGAGGTGTTGGGATTTCTCCGGAATTAAATGCTACCACTTGTTTCAACACGTGTAAATAGACGAGAAAATGAGTTACATATTAGAATACTAGCCATGACGCACACCAAACAATCAGTCTTGATAGTCCTCGATGGCTGGGGCTACCGTGAAGACGCAACTCACAATGCCATTTCAGCAGCCAAAACCCCAAACTTTGATCGATTATGGAATCAGTATCCTCACACACTCCTCGAAGCGAGTGGTCTTGCTGTAGGTCTTCCCGAAGGACAAATGGGAAACAGTGAAATTGGCCATACTACAATCGGCGCAGGAAAAGCTATCGACACAGACCTCGTACGAATTAAGAAAGCGATTGATACGGGCGAATACGAAAAAAATCCAGCGTACCATGCCCTCTTTGATCATGTAAAAAAACATGACTCTATGCTTCATGTCATGGGTCTTCTTGGTGACGGTGGTGTGCACTCACATTCAGAGCATCTCTTCGAATTTATTAAAGCCGCAAAGAAAGCTGGCATCACAAAAGTTGCTATTCATATTTTCACTGACGGACGAGATACACCTCCACAAAGTGCTGCAGCCTATTTGAAAGACCTCGAAGCACTTCTCCAAGAAATTGATGTAGGCTTTATCGCTACAGTGTCAGGACGATTCTTTGCTATGGATCGAGACAACAACTGGGATCGATTGGCAAAAGTAGAACAAGCGCTCTTCAACTGTGAAGGACATATTTGTGAAGTTCCCCCTTCAACTTTTATCGAAGATTTGTACAAAGATGGCAAACTCGACGAACACCTCGAACCTATCGTCATGAAAACACCTATGGGTCAGGGATGCAAAATTCAATCAAATGATTCTGTATTCTTCTTCAACTTCCGAGCAGACAGAGCCCGAATGCTTTCGAAAAAAATGATTGACCTCTCAAAGACAGACAATGTATGTTTTGCAACGCAGACATCATATGGATCTGAATTTGATACGCTCGTCGCCTTCCCTACTATCCAAATCGAAACAACTCTCGCCAAAGAAATTTCTCACGCAGGTCTTACACAGGCGCACATTGCAGAAACAGAAAAGTTTCCTCACGCTACATATTTCTTGAATGGTGGTGTCGAGCTTCCTCACGAAGGCGAAGAACACATCATGCTCGCAAGTCGAAAAGATGTTGCGACTCACGACCTTGCACCAAAAATGCGAGCTGACGCCATCGCCGACAAAGCTATCGAGCAAATTGAAAAAGGCACAAACTTTATTTTTATCAACTTTGCAAACCCGGATATGGTAGGTCATACAGCAAATGTGCCAGCTATTATCGAAGCTGTAGAAGAAGTAGACCTTCAGCTTGGTCGAGTGATCGACGCATTGGTTGCACGAGATGGTATCGCCTTTGTCACAGCCGACCACGGTAATGCCGAAGTAAACGTAGATTTGGAAACTGGTAAAAAGCATACAGCTCATACAATCAACCCAGTACCAGCAATTGTGACATCTTCATCAGGGCTCACATTGAAAGACAGTGGTTCACTCGCAGACATCGCTCCAACTGTGTTTGACTTGCTTGGTGTGGCGAAGCCTGACGGAATGACAGGTCAAAGTCTTATAAAGTAAAAAGTAGGAAAGATTCCTACTTTTACCGTGCTTTCATTTCGAGATGTTTCATTTCTTGTTCGAGTCGAACCATTTCTCCTCGTACTCGTTCCATTTCGAATGATTGTCGTTTCTTTTTTGTTTCCATTTCTTGGAAGCCTGCTGTCTTCTTTTCTTTTTCTCGTACAGCGTAGGTGAGCTCTGCTTCGAGGTGCGTCAGTGTACCAGATTCTTTCAACTGAGCATTTTTGAGTTGTTGTAATTCGAGCTGCAACTTCTGAATTTGGACTCCCATCTCGTGCACTTGTGATTTCTTTTGTTGCACTTTGTCTTCCTTCTGTTTTGTGTCTCGCTCGAACTCATGAATCATTTGCTCTGTATGAGCGAACTCCTGTTCTACACGCCGGAAGTCAATTTCTCGCCGTCGGATATCTTCTTTGTGAAGGTCATACTGGCGCTTCTTGTCTGAGAGCTCTTGTCGTGCTCGCTGTTTTTCTTGTCGTTCACGTTCTTCTTTGATGTGCTGCAATCGCATCTGCTCAGAAATAGCACCTTCATTTCCAGCATGAGCTTTTTTTGCACCGAGTCCTGAGGCTGAATGGTCGTTGTACGTGTACATGTTGAGATAATTATATCATTGAAGAGAATATTTTAAATAGTGCGTACTGTAATAGTGAAATTTTGACTGTTTAATTTAAGTTGCAAGTCGAAAGTGTCGTAACTTTTAACACTAAATACGGCTTTTTCAATACTTGTATTAGGAAGGATCTTCCATTCTTTCTCGGCTCGAGATGCAGTCAAAAAACCATCTTTTTCATAAATATCTATTTCGGTATTTTGTAGAGTAATTAGTAACTTAGAAGTAGTTTCGTTATTTTCAATTCTTACTGACGACGACATACTCATAAATTCTTGGATATACGTTGTAATGAATAATAAATCTTGATTGGTTGAAGTCGCTACCTTTAGCTCTAAACTATTTTTGTAAATAAGCATAGTCATAAAGACAGTGCTCAGACATAATGCACTCAAGAGGGCTACATATACTAAAACTTCGACGAGTGAGAATCCCCTATTCATACTTATTTTTAGCTTTATATACTTTTATTTCATGCGGTAGGACAACGTACATTTTGTCTTGTGAACATGTAAATGACGTTGCTCGTTGAGGCAAGTCAACTGAAGACGAATAAACAAATGCGGCCTGATCTTTTTTAAATACTTGAAGTTCTTTTTGCTGATCTGCCGTTAAAACATAAATATAGTCTTTTGAGGAAACAATATCATCAACTGAAGATTTTAATTTGTATGAATAATTCCGAACAATATTCTGTGTAGTAGAGTCAACTGATAAATGTTCTAATTCTTCTCCCCCAAGAGTGCGTCCAAACAGTAGTTCATCATTATACGCATCTATTCTTTTGCCATTTCCTAAATGTCCTTCAGAATCATATGATGTTTTTTCTGTAAGACTTACTGCATCAAGCACTTTGATTTCAAGGTCTAAAGGTGTTAAAAGAAAAACATTATCTCTTTTTACAAATATATCGTTTACTGAGGCACCCACCTCGGCAGAGGCTAACAAACGTGGGAACTGCCCACTTACATCGACGACATATATTTCAGGCAGAACAGTTTTTTCTGTACCAATATAAAGTTTTTTTGAAGCATAAAATATTCGTTTTGTTATCGGGGAAGTCGAAGAATGAGCACCAGGAACTGCATATTTCCATTTCAAACTAAGTGTGTCATCTACGAAAGAAAAAGCCTGAACTTGATTTATGCTGCTAGTATCTGCAACAAAGACTGTGTTTCCTGCAACTATAAGTCTTGATAGGCCTGGTCCTGAATTAATTGATGTGATCATCTGAGGAATACGAGGATTTTCTATATTAAATATATACAAGTCAGGATCTGAAGTTGATGCCGAGTTTGTGACAACATATAACGTATTATTCCGTATATATGCATCTGATAGTTCATTTCTCTCTTCAAGTCCCAAAGACAATGAATAATCTTCTACTAGCTCATTTGTGTTTAGTCCCCGACAACTTTTCGAGCCAATTGAGTCTTGCCACGCTGTATCAATATATTGAATCTTATATCTTGGATTTTGAAGTCGTTCGAACGTCTTCAAGTTTAATTCTCTATCAACAAATTTTTGGTACGTTGACGTAGCCGCATATAAATTATTTACACTGGAAAGTACTTTGTCTAACGGTTCACTCATTGATGAGAAACCCGTCCATAAAGAAAATAATGTAAAAAACACGAATGTCCAAAAACCATATGCAAGTAGAATTTCAATAAGCATAAATCCTCTTTTATTGTACATACTGTGTAATTGAATACATTGGGCCAATAATAGAAAGTGCAATAAATAAAACAACACCCCCTGTAATAACCATTAATAACGGCTCTAAAAACTTACTATATAACTCAACTTTTTCTTCCACTTCCCGTTCATGTATATTAGATATTTTAAGAAACATCAGACTTAGTCGACTCGTACGTTCACCTATAAATGAATATTCATGCCAAATATCAGGAAACCTTTTATCAGCAATCAAACTATTTGATACACTTTCACCTTTTTGTAATGAAGTAATTAGTTTTATTAAGCCGTCCTTCACATCTAAAACAGTAACGACTTCACTTGCCATAGCGATAGATTGAATAAGCCCTATTTCGGTTGGTGAGATGGTACCTATATGCTTTGCCGCAACTGAAAAATTGTATGTTTTAAACAAACTACCGATAACTGGCATGGTAGTAACGATAGTATGAAAAATTACCTTATAGTAATTCTTTACACGTTTTACAAGGCTAAGACTAAAACAAACTACTCCTAGAAATACTGGTATGTACCAACATGTCTCAATTATATGTTTTACATAGATAATAACTTTTGTTGTAAAAGGAAGTGGAATGTTGAGACTGTTAAGAACTGGAATAATCTTTGGGTAAATATAGAAAAGTAAAAAAATAATAAGTCCCATACTCACCACAGCTATAACAAGAGGGTACACTAAAGCTGAAATAACTTTTTTAATAAACTTTTGATTTTTTTCCATTAGATCCGCGGCTTCACTCAGATGTTGGTGTAACTTGGATGAAAGCTCTCCCGCCCATACAAGTGCAATAATTAACGAGTACCAAAACTCTCTATCATAGCTCATTGAAGCAGAAAGCGATTCACCTAAATTTACTCTTTGTATAAGTCTTTGAATCGCACTACCGAGCGACTTATTTTTGTTGTTCTTTGCAGCAATACTCAAAGCTTCTCGAATAGGCATTTCTATTTCAAGCAATGAAGCGAGTTTTTTAAGAAAGATTATTTTTTGTTTATTCATATAGGACTCGTTTCAATTCTTCTAATGATGTCTTTCCTTGATCAACTTTTTTTATCCCGTCTTGAAGTAGACTTAAAATACCTTGTCTCTCGATCTCTCTTTTTAAATCATCAGAAGAGACATTCTTTATGATTAGTTCTCTGAGTTTTTCGTTAATACCTACCACTTCGAAAATGCCCAATCTCCCAGCATAACCTCCTGACTCTGCAATTTTTCTCGCTAGTCTCTGACTTATTACAAGACTAAGAGTTGCTGCAACAAGATAAGGCTCAAGCCCCATTTCTGATAACCTTAAAATAACAGCACTCGCTGATGACGCATGAATTGTTGATAAAACAAGATGACCCGTAAGAGCAGTATGTATAACAATTTGAGCTGTTTCTTTGTCACGAATCTCTCCCACCATGACAACATCAGGGTCTTGTCTCAAAATACTTTTGAGAGCATTTGCAAACGTAAAGCCACGTTCTTGCCTTACATGAACTTGTCTTATTCCAGGTATTGAATATTCAATTGGATCTTCAAGGGTAATGACACACAGATCTCTCTTGGCAATCTTTTGTATAAATGAATACAGCGTTGTTGTTTTTCCAGAACCAGTTGGTCCTGCTACTAAAATAAGACCCTGTGATTTAAAAACTTTTTCATTAATAACTGATTGCTGAGATTCGTCTATTCCTAAATCGTCGAAACTTAAATCTTTATTAACCTGTTGATCAAGAATACGAAAAACTATATTTTCTCCATAAAAGGTCGGCACGATTGAAACTCGGACATCAATTTGAGTCTCGCCTACCAGTAAGAATAAGCGCCCATCTTGCGCTCTATCATGTACATCTATTCGCAAACCAGACAGTATCTTGATATGTCCAACAATTTCCGAAATATTCCTACTTTTTACTTTGTATACTTCCCTCAATACTCCGTCTATCCGAAATCGAATTAATATCGAGTCAATCGTTGGATCAATATGTATATCTGAAGCTTTACGTGCATGTGCTTCTTTTAAAATATTTTGTGTAAATACGGCGACATCTTCTACTTCTTTCATGCATAAGTTATACAACTCATGCTATAAACAAACGCTAAAGAAAATGTAAACTATTTATTAAAATTCTCGGCGCAATATTCCCCCACTCTCGTTCTCACAATTTTCAAAGCCAACGCAGGCGCTCCAATATCTTTTCCAATTTCTACAGCAAGTGACCGCATATAAGACCCACTCTCACAATTTACCGTCAAGGATACGACAGTAAATGTCGCGACTCTTGTTTTATCATCCGCAAAAAAATCATTCCACTTTCCTAAAATCGCATCTTGTCTAAAATCACCGTTCACGGCATTCACTGACTCTTTTATATATGTATGTATATCTTCAGAAGAAACACTTCGTACACCATCAAAACTAATTGAAGAAATCTTTAACTTCGTTTCAGGCACGTCCACTTCATCACTCTTACCTTCTTTTGCCCACGCAAACAAAGGCTTTCCATCGACGGGCTTCGAAGAGTACATTGGGTATGGCACAGACATTTCTCCGACATATTTATTTAAAACTTTTTTTATCTGTTCTTCATCTACGGCAGGATATTCTATCTTGTGCTCAGTAATAAGGCCGAGCACGTCATATGTATCCGTAGCTACACCAAGCAACACTTCAATCTTATATTCCTTCGAAAGAGACAAATACTGATCTCGCTTTTTGTTCTCGTCACCAGCAACGACCAAAAGCACCCCTGAAGCCAACGGGTCCAATCTACCCACATAACTCAATGTGGCATCTTGAAACTCAGGTCGCTCTATTCGCAGCCTATTCAAGCACTCCAAAGGCGTCTCGCCAGGGCGCTTATAGACGCTCAGTACACCATTAAATTGTTCTTCTTTGGAGAATTGTTTAGTCATAAGAGGTAGGATACAATGATATCTACATGAGTAAAAATAACACTAAATTGAGCACAGAGCCATATAAAGGCGTTCGTGACTTCTATCCAGAAGACATGGCCGTTCAAAAATATATCTTTGATATATGGCGAAAAGCTGTAGAAAAATACGGATTTGTTGAATATACAGCTTCTATTCTTGAGCCATCAGAGCTCTACAAAGCTAAGTCTGGTGACGAAATTGTAAACGAAGAAACATACACATTCGTAGACCGTGGCGATCGAGAAGTAACACTCCGACCAGAAATGACACCAACAGTTGCTCGAATGGTAGCTGCAAAGCGACGAGACATTGGTTTCCCAGCGCGATGGTACTCTATCCAAAACTTCTTCCGATATCAGCGACCTCAGCGAGGACGAGGGCGAGAATTCTGGCAGCTCAATGCTGACATCTTTGGTATTGATTCATCTGAAGCAGATATCGAATGCATTGCCCTTTCACACGACATCATGAAAGCGTTTGGCGCTCAAGAATCTGACTTCGAAATCAAAGTAAGTAGTCGAAAGCTTATGAACGCTGTGTTCAACAACTGGTTTGAAATGGACGCTCAAAAAACAAAGGCGATGCAAAAGCTCATCGACAAAAAAGCAAAACTTCCTCCAGAAGTATTTGCAGAAGAAGCCGAAAAGATTGTTGGAGAACCATTCGAGTTCCTCAATCTCAGTCATGGTAGTGCAGATTACGCAGAGGCAATGGCCTTCCCAGAAATCCGACAAGCAAAAGAAGAGCTCGACATAGTGCTCGATACTCTCAAAGCTCGAGGCATCAAAAATGTTTCGTACGATGAAACTCTTATTCGTGGGTTCGACTATTACACAGGTATTGTATTCGAAGTATTTGATACCAACCCAGAAAACAACCGGTCAATCTTCGGTGGTGGCCGATTCGACGAACTCCTTTCTCTCTTTGGAGATGAAAAAGTATCAGCGGTAGGATTTGGTATGGGTGATATGACTATCCAGACATTCCTCGAAAGTCGAAATCTCATTCCGGCATATCGATCTACAACAGACGCTATGATCTGTATTCTCGATGAAGATGCAAAAGACTATGCTGAAAAAGTTGCAGCAGAGCTTCGATCTAAAGACATCAACATTGCACTCAACTACACCTACAAATCTCTTGGTGACCAGATTAAATCTGCAACAAAACAAGGCATTCCTTACATCATCCCTGTTGGCTCACAAGAAGCAGAAAAATCTACATATATCATCAAAGACATTGTCACAGGCGCGGAAGTTCAAGAAATAAAAAAGTAATACATGAGAAAAATCACACTCGACATTGAAACCCGAAATACATTTCAGGAAGTTGGTAAAGCTGACCCTACACTTCTAGATATTTCTGTTGTTTGTATTCACGACTCTGATACAGACCAATACACAAGTTATCTTCAAGAAGACCTCGGCAAGCTCTGGCCTATTCTTGAAAAGGCAGACGTTATCATTACATTCAACGGCGATCACTTCGACCTTCCTATTCTCAACAAATACTATCCAGGTGATCTCATGAAGCTCAAGAGCCTCGACCTTCTTAAAGAAGTACGAAAATCTCTCGGTCATCGAATCGGTCTAGGTATCATCGCGCAAGGCACCCTCAACAAAGGCAAAGGTGGCAATGGACTCGATGCAATCGAATGGTGGAAAAAAGGTGAAATCGAAAAAATCATCAAGTACTGTATCGAAGACGTACGAATCACAAAAGAAGTGTACGACTATGCTATGGCGAACAAAAAGCTCAAGTATAAAGAAGGTGAACAAATTATCGAATTCCCTATCGACACAACAAACTGGGAACAGAAAGAAGATTCAAAAATGACCTTCTCTCTTCCTTTCTAACTACAGTTTTCGCTGGTTTTATTCAAACAAATGCGTGATATAATGCATGCATATAATTTTGCAAAGTAATTTAATTAAACATGAATCAGCTGAATAAGTTAATTGTTCCCATCGCCATTATCATTGCAGGAGGTCTCATCGCCTTCGCTATCTACATAACATCTACACAGCCAGCGAAAGCTCCAGCAGGTATCGGATCAGTAGATACATTTAAAGCGGAAGTTGCTCCAGTGACTGCTGCAGATCACATCCGAGGCAACAAGAATGCAAAAATTGTCATCATAGACTACTCAGATCTCGAATGTCCTTTCTGTAAAAGTTTCCATGCAAGTCTTTCAAAGATTGTAACAACATATGGCAAAGATGTAGCTTGGGTATACAGACACTTTCCACTTGATATTCATCCAAAGGCACGAAAAGAAGCTGAGGCTTCAGAGTGTGCTGCTGAACTCGGAGGTGAAGAAGTTTTCTGGAAATATATCGATCATATCTATTCAGTTACTCCATCAAACAACCGACTCGAAGATGCTGAGTTACTCAACACAGCAAAAATTGTAGGTCTCGATCAGGCTAAATTTAAAACTTGTCTTGATAGTGGTAAGTTTGCAACAAAAATTGAAGAACAATACCAGGAGGGTCTCAAGGCTGGTGCACGAGGTACACCATACACAGTTGTACTCGCTAAGGGTCAGACCTTCCCAATCGTAGATGCACAGGGTCAGGGTCTCGGAGCTATTCCTTACGAAGCACTTAAGTCACTTGTAGAACAATTCCTCAAGTAGTTTCAAACTCAACAGGTATCGCGAAAGCATAAGAAAAAACAGAGCCGAAAGGATCTGTTTTTTCTTTATATCTAAAAGTGTGAAAGTTTCCTACTTTTTACTTTGTACACAAAACATACTATGCCAAGACTTTCTTCAAATTGCACCACTCACACTTTGTGTCATCACAATTGGCAGAAATCAATGTACCCGACCACACAGCGTGAATAAGTGCCTGTATCTCAGTCTTCACCTTCACAATATCTTCAGCCTCAATAGGCAATGTCTCAGTATGACAATTTCCCTTTTCATCTGGTGTCAAAAACACAAGCGATGGAATAATCTTTTTGCCAGCATATTTTGACTGATCCATGAGCAGCATCTTATAAAACACAAGCTGACGGAAATAATTTCCATCTGAACTTTTTGTGAGACCCTTGATCTGATTTACACTCATTTTTCCTCGTGTCTTGTAGTCGTATACATACACATCTGTCACCGCATCGATAAGAGCATCAAGCTTCCCATGAATTGGAATTGAAATCTCTTTACCATCATATGCACCAACAAAGTCAGTTTTGGTCCAGGCCTCAGTAAACACTTCGCCCTTCTGAGCAAAATGTCCAAGCAAACTGGCGCACATGTCTGGTACCTGTTCGAGCAACTCTTTCTTTACAGCTTCTTTTTGATAGCTATACAACAACGATGAGTCGATATGCTCAACGATTGTCTTTTCACAAATCGCACGAATGTTCTGCAAACTCTTGTCTTCTGCTTTCCAAATACGATCGAATGCCAAGTGCATAGCAATACCTTTTTCGGCAGATGGATGAGGAGCTTCTGGAATTTTTAAAATACTTTTGAATACAAAACTGCTTGGACATTGAATAAAGTGATTCAACGCAGTCACAGATAATCCTGATTCAAGCAATATATGCTTAGCAAATTCATGAATAGCTTTATCACGTGCTTCACTCGAAAATGCTACGTGTGTCTTTACAAGCACATCTTCACTTTTTACTTTTGCCAACTGAATGTGCTCAACAGACTTTTGATCAAGCTCATCAACAAAACGAAGAGGTGTGAGAAGCTCTCCACCTGAATCTTCTATAGGTACGAGCACAGTTGCGTGCTGCTTTGCTCGTGTAAGAGCTACATAAAAGAGTCGCCGAACATCACGGATATCATCACCGTCTTTTGATAGTTGCTCAAATGGCATAACGAAATATGAGGGCTGTGCACGACTCGACCACGATTCCTCTGTGGCATATGGAATAAACACATAATCGAATTCCAATCCTTTTGACCCATGAGCCGTCATCACTTTTACACCAGCCTCTGGAACGCCGATTTTTACTTTCACACTTTTTGTTTCTGCAGATGTTTTGTACGCAAGCAACTTTTCAATGAGCAACCGTGGATCTCGAATATCTTCTTGTCGTGAAATAGATTCTGACAACTTCACAATACCTCGCCACACTTCGACAAACGCGGGATCTCGAGCCACAAGTGCAGTGAGTCCAGATTGGTCTGCAGCGTACATGATAAATGAAATAGGACTGTCGCCGAGAAGTTCTTTTCGAATCTGTGAAAGCTTAGGCACAAATTCATCGACAGCACTCATATCTTTACTTCGAAGTTGTTTAAGAAATGGTGCTGTATGTTGAAAGCTTAGATTCCACAAACCAGATATAACAGTCTTGCCTAACGCTTCACCATCAAGCGGATCTACAATGGCTTGAATGAGGGCGAAAAACACAATACCTACTGGATGAGAAAAAATATCGATGCTTCGCTCAGCAGACACAGGTACACCATATGATTGGCATAATCGAATCACTCGTTCTACATCTCTATTTGTTTTAGAAATAATTGAAACTGTTTTTTCAGGCTCTTCTGCCACAATACGCTTGAGCTCTTTTACCAAAAACTGTTCTGCTGTCTCTGCATCTGCGGCTTGTACTACATCGATAGGTCGTTCTTTGTGTGATGCACCAGATGACAATTTGATACGAAGATGTTCGTGTTCGCCTTCGCTGTAGTTATTTTCAATCATCTTGTAACTTGCATCCAAAATATGTTGGTGTGACCGATAGTTGTCTTCAAGAGAAATTGTCGTCATACCTTTCCAACGTTTAGAAAAACTCAAAAAGTTCTCAACTGAAGCACCCTGGAATCGGTAAATGGCTTGCTTTTCATCACCCACAATAAATACGTTTGGGTTTTCAAAGAAATCTGCAAGCACTTTGACAATAAGGTTCTGCGAGTCGTTTGTATCTTGATGTTCGTCTACCAAAATATATAAGAATTTTTCCTGAAGAAGTCGCAGCAATAATTCATCTTTTCCTAATGTGAGCAACAGCTGAAAAATAAGATCATCAAAGTCGAGCAATTTTCTTTCTTTCTTTTGAGCTTCATATGCTTCATACACATCTGCAAAGACCAATGTCTTCTCACATTTCTCGATATATTTTTTTGCATCAGCTTTAAGCTGGCCTTTTGTGGCGCCTCGTGTAGAAATAGACTCCTCATCATTTTTTGTTCGTTCTATTTCATCTTTTGCAAATTGTCGCAACGCTTCCGGTGAAAGTGCTTCTTTCTTTGCATCTCGAATACCACTGAGGAGCGGATAAATATAAAAATCTGGATTACCAAACGGACGCAATTGTGCAAAATCTTCTCCCGTGAGGATACTTCGGACCAACGCTTCAGCATCGATGTCAGTCATTTGTCGTGTATCTTGGAGATGCACAAAATGATCTTTGAATTCAGCAATGACGGCAGCGGCAAATCCATGGAATGTATGAATGCGTACTTCATCAGCTCGAGAACCAATCACTTCTCGGAGCTTTTCTTTCATTGCTTTTACACCAGCATCAGTAAATGTTATGGCTAAAATGCCAGATGGTGGTGTGTCTGTCTTAAGGAGAATATTGGCAATACGGAGGGTCAAAATAGTTGTCTTACCAGTTCCTGGGCCAGCTACGACAAGAACAGGTCCCTCAATCGTATCTACAGCCTGTTTTTGGGCTTTATTGAGCTTTTTATAGCGTTCCTGGAATGTTAAGGCCTCAGCAGTATTCATGCGCTTATTATAGCGTATAACCCCTTTTACGCGCTTCTGTTTTTGGGGTTTACTATTTTCGTATTTGTGTTATAATACTGCCAACCCGCCAGGAGCACTTCCTGACGGAATTGTTCTTTAGGCGGTCACACAAACATAACATCGTGACCATCAAAACTATCATATCATTTGTGCTCTACGCACTCGCTCTCACTCTGGCTGTTACAGTCGGGATGTGGATTGAAGACAAAACAAGCGTTCTGAAAATTTTTCAGCGACGAAACTTCCATCTCTTCGCCCTTGGCGTCATCTTGCTGCTGGGCTTCGCTGCCTGGCTCCTGATCAAATGGGAAGGAGTCGAAATCGGAAGGGTCTGTCACCTTACGGGAGAAGACATTGAACCAAACGAGGTATATCCCTACGGCACCCACATGACTACCAGGACAGAGGTTATTGTTCTTATGGAACTTCGAGGGTCCATATGCCCAGTGACATTCACACGAGAACAAGCAAAACCACTGTTGGATCATAGAGGTCCACCATTCCAGTGGGTAAGGCTCTCGGAAGAGTCTGTATTCAACTCCGACACACCGGCCGGTAACTCAGAACTGACAATTGTTCTCTACCCGTATTTCCAGACAGGCAATGTTGTCGTGCCGATTACTAATTCTGCACCGGCAACTGCAACAACCTGAGAAATCCCGTAGGCGAACACACATGATCCACACCCCGAGTGGCCTTTTCACAAGGTCCCCCGGGGTGTTTCATTTTACATATTTTTAGTTAAGCTAAGCCATTTTATAGAAACCGTAGAGCTTGACTTATAGACTATTTGTGATATAATTATATATGGAATGGCTGCCACCTATCCTATACGAAAACGTATATGAGGCAGCCTGCCGGTTGCCTTGTATGGTCTGACGACCTTTTCGCGAATGCCTTTGGCAGACAAGAACAAATACAATGACAAACGTGCAAAACGCACCTAAACAACTAAGAACAGAACTCGAAAAAACACTTGATGCAGGAAGATCCTTATCTCTTGGTCACAATCCACCTCAACGGTGGGCCTACCCTGTGTTAAAAGAACACGAAAAGGATGAGGTTCGATACTTTGTCCGCAGGGTCATCTTGTGGATTACATTGCTTATCGTTACGCTCTACTTCGCCTATGCGTTGTGGAAACAGCCAGTGTTCCTTAGCTGGAATACTCTTGCTGTAGTCGTATCAGCCATCGGAGGGGTCGTATTTATGCGACACCTGAAAACGTTGGACTGCCCAGATACAGAGACCTTCAAAACGGCGTTCTCAAAGATCTGGAAATCCATCATTGGCACTGATTACAAGAAATACAGCTTCGAACGAAGTCTCCTTGTAAACGAAATCCTTGCTTGTATGACTGAGAGTGACCTTGCGCAGCTGCTAGATAAAGAGCGCATTGCAGACCGGCTAATGCTCTTGTCTGCTCCGCTGCTTCAACAGCTTCGACGCCGGGCAGGAAAAATCAAACTCCGCTCCAATGCATACGGTGACAACCAAACACTACGTAACGCAGGTTTGAGTCACGATCGTAACGTTCTCGCGAATCTGAATGCGCTTTCCTACCACTTCAGTATTTCCGGGAACGTGTCACAAAATGACATCTATCGCATGGCCATCATCCGCGACGAAGACTGGCAAGAGCTGGGCCTCGAGCCTCAATTCACCGACGACCGCTACCCTGTGGGCGTTGATTGGGTCATCTGATCCTACGGAGTTCTAAGTTCTAAGTTCAAAACAACACGGGCATCTGCCCAAAACAACAAAAGCCCCCGGCACATCGCAAGATGGCCGGGGGTGAACTTTTTATATTCTTTTCACTTTTGTTTTATATTTCTCTTTATTTTTTCTTAAGAAATTCTTGAGAAAAAATTAATGGTTTTAATAGTTTTTGAGACGATTTACTTTTTCATGCTGTCGAATCTTTTCGTGTGCTTTTGCTTCAATCTGTCGGATTCGTTCTCGAGTCACGCCGAACATCTTTCCTACTTCTTCCAATGTGTGTTGGATACCATCAGTAAGACCGTGTCGGAGAGCGAGAATTTCTCGTTCTTTTTCTGAAAGGTCACCGAGAATTTCTCGAACCTGATCAGCGAGAATTCGTCGTGATGATTCTTGATCTGGAGAAAGGATTCGATCATCAGCGATGAAGTCTCCGTATGTAGATTTGTCATCGTCTTCACCTACTGGTGTGTCGAGTGACACAGTGTTCTGGTCGATCTTTTCGATTGTATAAATTTTTTCTACATCAAGACCCATTTCTGTCGCAATTTCTTCAGGAAGAGGTTCTCGACCGAGGTCCTGTGAGAGTCGTCGTACCACCTGCTTGTACTTGGCGATTGTTTCTACCATGTGTACTGGTACTCGAATTGTTCGTGACTGATCTGCGAGTGCTCGAGTGATAGACTGTCGAATCCACCATGTAGCGTATGTAGAGAATTTGAATCCTTTTGACCAATCGAATTTATCTACGGCCTTGAAGAGACCGAGGTTACCTTCTTGGATGAGGTCGAGAAGTGTAAGGTCTGGAGATCGGTTGGCGTATTTCTTTGCAATAGATACTACGAGTCGAAGGTTGGCTTTTGCGAGAAGACTCTTAGCTTCGTTATCACCTATCTGAATTCGCTTCGCGAGTTCTTTTTCTTCGTGAGCACCAATGAGTGGGTACTGACCAATTTCTTTGAGATACATCTGGATAGAGTCGTAACCAGAATCACTCTTACTCATTGAATATTTCTTGAGCATTTCTTCTTCTTCGTTCTTCATCTGAAGAAGACCTCCACCTTCGAGAACGTCGATACCAGCTGTGGCGAGCTTTTCGTAGAGCTGATCGAGGAAGCTAATTTCCAATTCAATCATTGGGAACTCTTTGAGAATTTCATCGTATGTAATGAATCCTCGATCCTTCCCTTTTTGCATAAGTGATTCAGCTTTTTGTTCGAATGTTCCTTCAGACTTTTTTCCTTTTTTCTTAGCTTCAGGTTTGCCTGATTTTACAAACGCAGCTGTCTTTGATGCCTTCTGTGGCTTAGCAGCTTTTTGAGGCTTCATAGCTTTTGAAGTTGCAGACTTTGGTCCTTTCACTTTTGGAGCTTTCTTTACAACAGGTTTAGCTACCTTCTTTGCAGCAGGTTTTGTTACTTTCTTTTTATCCTTTTTATCAGATTTAGTTGAGACTTTCTTTGCCATTGGTGAGGTATTAATTGTATTTAAAATAATTGTGTAATCTTACGCGCATGCTTGCTACTGGGTCTGCTTTCTTTTGTGGTTGAGTGCAGATATCTGCAACGAAAGATCTTGGCATTTGAGGATGAGCATTTGTTGCTTTTCTTTGTCCCCGAGCCGTTCAGCTTGTTGAAGCTCTTTCATGCTGACGGCAAATTTTTCTTTGAGTATGTTTTCTTCGAGAGAGAACAATAGGTCGTCTATATTTTTTTCTATTTTTGTACTACCAGCAAACATCATCTCTGCTTCAAAGAGGATGCCTTGCGGTGCTCTGGCGATGAGCTCTTCTATCTGGCCAAATCTCACATCGCCGACAATAGTCTTAATTCTCGCAAGCATGTTGGTGATACGAGGATCTTCGACACTGTCATCTTTACTTGAATCTTTTTGTTTACTTTTTTCGAGCAAAATAAAACCAACAAGCCGTTCTGTGACTTTGTCTTGTACTGATTCGGGCTGTTTTTCAGGTCCGAATGTTTGGTGAGAAGTGGAAGGAGCTGCATGCGGAGACGCTGTGGACCGTTGTGGTGTTGCGTCAGTCGCATGCTTTTTAAGTTGTTCCCGAAGTGCATCTTCTGGAATACCAGTGCGCAGACTTATTCGAGTGATGAAATGCGATTTATCAATGGCACTTTCTATCGCTGCTGCATATGGAAGCACTTCAGTTTCTACAGCTTGCCAGAGTTTTCGTTCTGGAAGCTTTTCTCTGAGAAGTATATCGAGATAATAATCGATGATGTGCTTTGAATGTTTCAAAGCTTCTTTGAATTGCTCCTTGTTTGAAAGGAGGATGGATGCGGGGTCTTCCCCTACCGGCAAGCCGGCTATTTTCACGTCCATTCCTAGTGACAACGCGGCGGTCCAGGCTCGTAATGTGGCCTTGAGACCTGCCTTGTCTGCGTCGTAGACGATCATCAGATTATTACTCATTTTCTTGATTTTATCAAGATGCTGATCCGTCAGAGATGTACCTGATGTTGCGACAGCATTGTTGAAACCAGACTGATGGCACATGAGCAAATCCATTTGTCCTTCAACAAGCACCGCATACCCCCACTGTCGCATTCCTTCTTTTGCTTTGTTGAATCCATAGAGAATTTCAGATTTGTTGAAGAGCGGTGTATCAGGACTGTTGAGATATTTTGGAGCAACACTTTCGCCTTGATCATTTTTCTTTGTTGCCTCTTCACCAAATATTCGTCCTGAATATCCAATTACTCTTCCTGTTGTGTCGAAGAGTGGGAAAATGATTCGACTTCGGAACCGATCGTATACGGTCTGTTTGTCATTTGATGGATCTGATCTTTTTACGAGACCTACTGCTTCCATGTCTGACACACTTACGCCTTGTCGAAGTAAGTCATCGTGCAATGTACGCCATTCTGGAAGTGCATATCCAATTCTCCACGAGTCTATTGTTTCATCCGTGAGACCTCGCCCTTTGAGGTACGCGAGAGCCTCTTTGTTTTGTTTGAGATTTGCCTGGAAAAAGTTTGTAGCTTTTTCGAGTACTGTTCGAAGATGATCGAATTGGCCTTTGTTTTCAGATTTGAATTGCTCCAAAGGAACACCCGCTCGCTCAGCGAGAAGTTTGAGTGCACCGATGAAATCAACTTTTTCAAATTCTTGTACGAATGTGAAGATATCTCCTTTTACACCGCAACCGAAGCAATAGTAATTGCCACGTCCTGGTGAAATAAAGAACGAAGGTGTCTTTTCATTGTGAAAAGGACATCGAGCTTTGTAGTTGGCTCCAGATTTTTCAACCTTAATATATGAGCCAATAACATCAGCAATATTTAATTTTTCCTTAATCAATTCTGTCGCAGATGACATATGGTGAATCAATTATACCAAGAACCGCACTTGTAGGTGCGGCTCTGTGGGGTGTTGTTAAACTTTATCGGTCTGTAGGAGTATCTTCTGATTCGAGAGGAATTTCTTTTCGAAGTTCTTCGATCATCAATTGCTTTTTACTTCCCTTGAATCCTGTACCTGCTGGGATGAGGCGACCAATCATTACGTTTTCCATAATACCGTAGAGAGGGTCTTTGTTTGCTCGGAGAGATGCACCAATGAGCATTCGGTGAGTGTGCTGGAATGAAGCTGCTGAAAGGAAACTTCGTCGGTTGAGTGACGCTTCCGCGATACCCATGACTACTGCTTCTGCCTTCGCTTCGAGTCCACCTCGTTCTCGGATTTCGGCGTTGATCTGATCGAATTCAAATCGTTCTACAACGTCGTTTACTGAGAACTGTGAATCTCCAACTTCCTTGATCTTCACTCGACTGAACATTTCTCGTACTACAACTTCAATGTGTTTTCGAGAAACGTTTTCTCCCTGAAGTTCGTAAAGTTTCTTCACTTCAGAAATAATGTATTCCTGTGATCGATCTTTACCTGAATATTCGAAGAGTTCATCTACATCGGCAGAACCGTCTGTGAGAAGGTCACCCTTTGAAACGTGCTGACCAATTTTTACAAGAGGCATTCGGGCATAGTGAGCGGTATATTCAATTTCACTTCCCTTCTTGTTGTTCTTTAGAGGCACATCTGGAAGAAGTTTGATTACTCGTTCTTTTCCTACTTCCTTGATATCCATGATCATACCATCGTGAGATGCAACGATTGCTGGATTCTTTGGTCGTCGGTTGTCGAATACTTCTTCTACTCGAGGAAGACCGGCAGTGATGTCTCCACCTACTGTCGCCACACCTCCGGCGTGGAAGGTTCGCATAGTAAGCTGTGTACCTGGTTCACCAATGGCCTGAGCGGCAATTGTTCCAACGGCTTCACCCACTTCTACGAGTTTGTTTCGTCCAAGGTCATATCCGTAACACTGTGTACAGATACCGATTGCTGTCTCACAAGTAAGTGGTGATCGCACCCATACTTCCTGTACATTAGATTTTTCAATCTTCGCAGCATCGTCCTTGATAACAAGGTGATTTTTCTTGAAGAGAACTTCTCCTGCTGCATTTACAACATCCTTAGCAAGTACTCGTCCTGTAACAGATTTTACGTATGAAGTTTCGATACCAGATGCACCAATCTTCTGAATTGGAATACCCTTTGTTGTACCGCAATCTTCTTCAGTAATCATTACTGACTGAGCAACTACGAAGAGTCGTCGTGTGAGGTAACCGGCTCGCGCTGTGTTGAGGGCGGTATCGGTCATACCCTTTCGTGCACCGTGAGTTGTAATGAAGTATTCAATAGGTGTAAGACCTTCTTTGAATGATGAAAGAATTGGGAAGTCGATAGTTTCACCTTGTGTGTTTGTGATGAGACCCTTCATACCTACCATCTGTGTAAGGTTACCGAGGGAACCTCGAGCACCTGAGAGTACCATGTCATGTACTGGACCTGACTTGAGTTCAGCACCGATGAGTTTTTCAACTTCACCTCGTGTTGACTGCCAGATTTCAATAATCTTTCGAGTCTTTTCTTCTTCTGAAAGGAGACCTTCATTGTACTGAGCCATTACATCAGCAGCTCGCTTAGATGCAGCGCCTACTACTTCTTGTTTCTTCTCTGGAATCTTCGCGTCATCAATACTCCATGTTACACCTGACTGTGTTACATAGTTGAAACCGAACTTCTTAAGATCGTCGATGAGCTTTGGAGCATTTTCGAGACCGTGGTGAGTGATGATGTCATCAATGATGGCATTCATTCCCGCCTTGTTGATTTCTTTGTTAATGAATGCGTAGTTTTCTGGGAGTACGTTGTTGAAGAGAATTCGTCCAACTGTTGTTTCGAATACTGTTCCACCAAGTTCTCCATACTTAGGAGTTTCAGGTGCGAGAACCTTGATAGCCGCTCGGAATGAAATCTGATCAAAGTTTTGAGCTCGGATAGCTTCATCTGGTGATGCGAAGATTTTACCTTCACCCTTTTCACCCTTTTCTGTCTTTGTCATCCAGTATGCACCGAGTACGATGTCGAGCATCTTGTTGGCTACTGTAAGTTCACCTGTACCTGGTTTGAGAATGTTCTTGTCTGAAGACATGATTTCTGCAGCTTCTTTCTGAGCTTCTTCTGAAAGTGGTACGTGTACGGCCATAGTGTCACCGTCGAAGTCCGCGTTGAATGGACTACATACGAGAGGGTGAATTTGGATCGCGTTACCTTCGATAAGAATTGGCTTGAAGGCCTGGATAGAAAGTCGGTGAAGAGTTGGCGCTCGGTTCAAGAGAACGTATTTGTGCTGAATTACTTGTTCGAGGATTGCCCATACTTCTGCAGCTCCATCATCGATAAGTCGTGATGCGCCTCGAATGTTGAATGCAAGTTCTCGTTTCAAGAGTTCAGAAATAACGAATGGTCGGAAAAGTTCAAGAGCCATGTGTTTTGGAAGACCACACTGGTTCAACTTAAGATCTGGACCTACTACGATTACTGATCGTCCTGAGTAGTCTACTCGCTTACCCAAGAGGTTCTGTCGGAAGAGACCTCGCTTACCCTTGAGGTTGTCCGCAAGAGATTTGAGAGCTCGTCGCTGAGCCTGGTTGAGACCAGCGTATACAGTACTACCGTGTCGGATTGAGTTGTCGATGAGGGCATCTACAGCTTCTTGAAGAATTCGTTTTTCGTTTCGGAGAATAACGTCTGGAGCGTGAATTTCTTTGAGTTTCTTCAATCGGTTGTTTCGGTTGATTACTCGTCGGTAGAGGTCGTTCACGTCTGAAGTCGCATGTCGTCCACCTTCAAGAGCTACCATAGGTCGGAGAGCTGCTGGAATAACTGGAAGAGCTGTGATGAACATCCATTCTGGTCGGATGTTTGCGCCGTTCATTGATTTGATGAGACTGATTCGTCGGAAGAGTTTTTCTCGATCAGCTGCATTCACTTTACCTACATCACCCTGAAGAGTTTCAAGGAGTTTTGCGGTATCAAGATTTTTGAAAATATTGAATACAGCTTCAGCACCAATGCCAGCTTCGAAACATGTTCCGTATTTGAGAGAGAATTTGTGATATTCAACTTCATCGAGTACTCGACCAATTTGGATTGATTCAATTTCTCGTTTAGCTGAAAGCAAAAGTTCTGAGATCGCTTCACGAGTCTTTTCGTCCTGAAGAGACTTCACCTTGTTCTTATATTCAGAATCAAGTTCTTTGAGAAGTTTTTCTCGTTCACCTTCGTTTACTGTTGTGATGAGATATCCAGCGAAGTAAATTACTCGCTCTACATCTGCAGCACTCATACCAAGAATCTGTGCGATTCGAGATGGAAGTGTTCGGAGGTACCAAATGTGCGCTACAGGAACAGAAAGTTCAATGTGCCCCATTCGTTCTCGTCGAACAATAGCTCGTGTGAGTTCAACTCCACATCGTTCGCAGACAATACCCTTGTATCGAATACCTTTGTATTTACCGCAATAACATTCGTAGTCTTTTTCTGGACCGAAAATCTTTTCATCGAAGAGACCATCCTTTTCACTTCGCTGAGTTCGGTAGTTCATTGTCTCTGGCTTTCGTACTTCACCAAATGACCATTCTCGGATCTTTTCTGGAGAAGCAATCTTAAGCACTACAGCATCGAAATCATCGATTGTTGAGTGTTTACCTTTTACGTTGAGATTTGTTTTCATATATTTTGTACTCAATTAATTATTTTGCTTCTTCAGTTGTAAGTTCAGACGCATCTGCTACCTGTCCTTCTTTGTTGAGTTCTACGTCGATGCCGAGACCTCGGAGGTTTGAAAGAAGTACGTTGAATGATGCTGGTGTTCCTGGTTCGAGGAGTTTTTCACCCTTTACAATTGAATCGAATGCCTGAGACCGACCTTGGATATCGTCAGACTTGATTGTAAGCATTTCTCGAAGTGCATGAGCTGCTCCGTAACCTGCAAGCGCCCATACTTCCATCTCTCCAAATCGCTGACCTCCACCTTGAGCTTTACCTCCAAGTGGCTGCTGTGTAATGAGAGAGTACGGACCAATTGATCGCATGTGGATCTTGTCTTCAACCATGTGGTGAAGTTTCAAGATGTACATGTATCCAACCGCAATGTCCTGGTTGTATTGTTCACCCGTTCGTCCGTCGAAGAGTTTCATCTTTCCGTTTTCGTTGAAGCCTGCTTTTACAAGTTCAGCTTTTACTTCTTCAGCTGTTGCACCTGTAAATGGAGGAACAATCGCCTGGTAGCCGAGCTTTGAAGCTGCGAGACCGAGGTGGAGTTCGAGAATCTGACCGAGGTTCATTCGAGATGGTACACCAAGAGGTGTAAGGATCACGTCGATAGGTGTTCCGTCAGCCATGTATGGCATATCTTCTACTGGGAGTACTCGTGAGATAACACCCTTGTTACCGTGTCGTCCAGCAAGTTTGTCACCCACTGAAAGATTTCGGAGAAGTGCAACTTCGATGTGGATTCGTTTGATGATTCCAGATTCGAGTTTGTCACCCTTTTCTCGTGAGAAGATTTTTACACCAATAACTCGTCCTCGTTTACCGTTTTCGAGTCGCTTTGATGTATCTTTTACATCTCGTGATTTTTCACCGAAGATAGATCGGAGAAGTCGTTCTTCTGGAGTGAGCTGAGTTTCAGATTTTGGAGTAATTTTACCTACGAGAATATCGCCAGGTCGTACTTCAGCACCTACTCGAACGATACCGTCTACGTCGAGATTCTTGAGTCGGTTTTCACCAACGTTTGGAATGTCGTGAGTTGTAACTTCAGGCCCTAGTTTTGTATCTCGAACATTCACAACGATTTCTTCGATGTGGATTGATGTAAATTTAGATTCTTTTACAAGTCGTTCAGATACGATGATGGCATCTTCATAGTTTGCACCTGACCAAGTCATGAATGCTACAAGAACGTTCTGTCCAAGAGCCATCTGACCGTTTTCAGATGTAGATGTGTCCGCGAGAACATCACCTCGTTTTACTTTCTGATTCAATTCAACGAGAGGTCGCTGATGGAATGCAGTAAATTGGTTTGTTCTATTGAAACTAACGAGTCGGAACTTGTGATCCTTCTTACCCTTAAGAGTGATTTCTCGTGCATCTACTGCAACGATAGTACCGTCTTCAGGAGCAATGATGATTCGCCCTGTATCTTGAGCCGCCTTTTCTTCAATACCTGTAGCAACAAATGGAGCTTCAGGAATGATACAAGGTGTAGCCTGCTTCTGCATGTTTGATCCCATGAGCGCTCGGTTGGCATCGTCGTGGTTCAAGAACGGAATCATAGATGTTGAAATAGAGAACGCCTGTTCTGTAGCAACGTCGATGTAGTCTACTTCTTCGAGTGGTACAAGTACTGGTCGTCCTTTGATTCGAACTTCTACCTGTTTTTCAGAAATCTTTCCGTCTGCATCATAAGGAGTCGCAGCGTGCGCAATTTTGAAGCCTTCTTCTTCGAGTGCGTTCAAATATACGATTTCTTTTGTGATCTTTCCGTTCTTCACTTTTGCATACGGAGTTTCGATCATACCGAAGTGGTTGATTCGAGCGTATGTCGCAAGGTGAAGTACGAGACCAATGTTTTGACCTTCTGGTGTGTGAATAGGACAAGCTCGGCCGTAGTGTGAAGGGTGAACGTCTCGAACTTCAATACCAGCTCGTTCTCGTGTAAGACCTCCAGAACCAAGAGCTGTAATTGTTCGAAGATGTTCGATTTCAGCCAAGATGTTTTCCTGACTCATGAACTGTGACAACTGGTTTGTTGTAAAGAATTCTTTGATTCGAGCCTGGAGAGGTCGAGGAACAATGAACTGTACAGGGAGAGTTGCATCAGTATCGATAGTAGACATTCGGTTCTGAATGTTTCGTCGGATCTGAGTCATACCAAGTCGAATCTTCTGCTGAAGAAGTTCACCTACATACTTCACTCGTCGTGAACCCATGTGGTCAACGTCGTCGATAAGAGCTTCTGGGTGATTATTGAGCTTGATGATGTGTTCAATAATAGTCTTGAGGTCATCAATAGATAGAGTCATTCGAACGAGATCTTGTTCGTCCATACCCTTTTCAAATCGCTGATTGAATCGGAATCGTCCTACCTTTGAAAGGTCATATCGATCCTTACTCATGAGTTTGTCTACTTCTTCTTTTGCGTTTTCAGCTGTAGCAAGGTCACCATCTCGAAGTCGTTTGTAGATTTCAATATATGAATCTTCTACTGTCTTCGCGTGGTCTTTTGCAAGAGTTGTGTCGATCCACATCTTAGCTTCTTCATTATCTTTGAAAAGAGCCTTGATTTCTGAATCAGTTGTAGTACCGAATACCCGGAGGAGAGATGAAACAGCGAATTTTCGCTTTCGATCGATTCGTACATATATAGCACCATCAGCATCACTTTCGAGTTCAATCCATGCACCTCGTGCTGGAATGATTTTTGCTCCAAAGTAATTTCGGCCCTTTGTTTCAGACGCTGTAAAGAATACACCGTATGATCGTGCGAGCTGAGGAACGATAAGTCGTTCGATACCGTTAATGATAAAAGTCCCATGATCTGTCATCAAAGGGAAATCGGCCATGAAGATTTCTTGTTCCTTCACACTGCCCATAATTTTATTCTTAAGACGAACCATCACCTTGAGAGGTGCTTCGAAGTTCATCTTATTTTCTTTTGCGTAATACTCGTCGTGCTTTGACTTGTCGAGCTGGAAGCTTACGAATTCAAGTTCAAATTTTTTGCCTGAATAGTCTGTAACGGCTGCAAATTCCTTAAAGACATCATTAATACCTTGTTCTAGTAACCATTTATATGAAAGTAACTGACCTTCTACCAAGTTTGGAAGCGGCGCGAGCGGCTCCTTGAATCGCGAAAACGTTTTTTTTGGGCGCATCATAATGCTGGGTGCGTCTTAATACACTTATAAATTTATAATCATTCAATTGTGAAGCCGACAGATGCCCGTCCTTATTTCTAAGGTTGTAAAAGGCTATCTGTAGCTTACCCGGGTATTGGTCTTTGGCGGGTAACCAAAGATCAAAGATGAGAAATTCCGCGATGAGTCAGCCATAAACTCAATCGTTATCGCAGAACCACATAGTAAACGAATTATCCACAGGTGTCAAATTAACCCTGTTGACATTCCTTTATTGAAATCAACCCTAGTCTGAGCCCTTATTTTATTGTCTGACGTTTTGTCCCTTTGACAGATTTCTTTTCTTCCTTCCATGAATCAATGACCGCATGGTGGCCTGAAAGAAGCACTTCTGGCACTGCGTACGTTTTCTTTTTAAATTCAACGACGGCAGGTCGTGTATAGACGTCACTTGATGAGATACGTGATTCTTCCCGACTTGAAAAGTTGCCGAGTACTCCTGGAATCTGACGAGAGATGGCATCGATCATAATCATAGCTGGCAACTCCCCTCCTGTAGTAACAAATGGACCTACAGATACTTCATCCATCTTGAACATACTTTTTACACGGGCATCAATCCCCTCGTATCTTCCACAAAGAAAAATGATATCTGAATATGTATGGGCAGCTTCAGTGGCGAGGTCATTTGTAAACTGAGTACCGGTTGGAGACAAAAAAACAATCTGAGCTTTTGTAAATGTCTTCTTTTTTTGAGCACCACTCAAGGCTTTATCAATCGCTTTCGCCAATGGAAGAGCTTGCATCACCATGCCCGGACCACCACCGTATGGTTTGTCATCCACACGCAAGTATGGTCGTTCTTTTAGTTTTTGTGCACCAGTTGGTTTTGAAAAATCACGTGGGTTATAGAACTTCACGGCAATCTTCTTTTCTTTCTGTGCACGAGCGAGAATTGATTCACCGAGATACGAAGAAAAGCTCTCTGGAAAAAGAGAGATGATATGAAATGTGAGTGGTGCCTGTGTTGGCTTTTTAGTTTTCATCGTCTAAATCAAATAAGAATAAGATAGTATCCTGACTGAGAATGTATTTGGGCACTTGTACTATACAATAGTTTTGTAAAATAACAATACCCCTTTCGGGGTATTGCTTTCTGACACTAGATTTGATTATTCAATATTGAGATCTGCCATTGCCTCATCTACTGACTTCATACTTCCTTCCTTTCGTGGAAGTCCGCCTTCGGGTTCATTAATCTTAAGGTTTACTCGTGCATTATTCTTCATTCCTACCACTCGAAGAAGTGTTCGAATTGCTTTTGCTGTGTTTCCTGATCGGCCGATTATCTTGCCCATATCTGCTGGGTCAACGATAAGAGTGAGAAGCACACCCATTTCATCCACTGTTCTACTGATTTTTACAGCATCGGGATTATCAACGAGCGCCTTCACTACATACTCTAAAAACTGTGCGTCTCTTTCATTCATACGTTTTTCGGTTATTAATGATTATACCTAATAAATTATATAAGAACCTCCACTTGGGTCAATGCTGTTATACCTACTTTCTCTATAACGTTACGAGGTGAGCTAAATTACACAAAGAGAGTGTCTCAATGTGTTAAGGAGATTTAAGCCTGTGCTGGAGCGGCTGCTGCTTCTTCTGGTTTTGCTGCAACTGTCTTCTTTGGCAATACGTTCTTCTTTTTGCCTGTAATGATTTTGTTTGAAACAAGGAGGTTATGAGCTGTGTCAGAAACCTGAGCACCCATAGAAATCCAGTGTTTAATTCGATCAGCCTTGAGGATTGTTCCATCCTTTCGGAAATCGTGTGAACCAAGTACTTCAATGGCTTTCTTTTTTGTAGCACTCTTAGATTCTGTCAAAACAAGTCGAAAAGACGGTTCGTTCTTTCGGCCAATTCGTTGTAGTCGTATCTTTAACATATGTAGGCAAAATACTAACAGATAGAGCCTCAAGAGTCAACAATATGCCCAACAAGAGCCCTGAAAGGCAGCTAACGGCCCTCTTTTAGAGATAGTGCTCATTCACAGCACTTCCCTTCAAATAGCCTCTTAAATGACAAAAAATGGCTTATTTACGTGCCTTCGAGTTGTTATTTGAGCTATTTCTGTTAGCATATTGAACATGAACGAAATCTCAAATAAAGATAAAAAAACTAATATTGAAACAGGCATTATCAGTCTTAACTCAAAAGGAAAAGGTTTTCTCAATGTTGAACATTCAGAAGAAGACATTTCTATCGAACCAGATGATATTGGTCTCGCCCTCCATGGAGATACTGTAGAAGTAGAGACATATAGTGGCTATAAAGGTGCTATACAAGGAAAAGTAGTACGTGTGCTCGAACGAAAGAAAATACAGTTTGTAGGTACAGTAATGGCCGGCGTAAAAAACGTCGGTGAATTTTTCCTTGAACCTGATGACCGCCGAGCTCACATTGCTATCTGGATTAAGAACCTCCCCGCTGATGCCAGCCTCAAAGAAGGTCTAAAAGCAGTCGCACAAGTATCATTCGATGCATGGACAGAAGGTAGAATTGCACCAGGTACACTCGTTAAAGTAATTGGTGAAAAAGGAAACAACAACGTAGAAATGGAGTCTATTGTTATCGAACGAGGATTTGATACTACATTTACTCAAGATGTCATCGATAGTGCTGAAGAATCACGACGACTCTATGCTCCTATCACTGACGAAGAAGTAGCAAAACGACGAGATTTCCGAAAAGTATTTACATGTACTATCGACCCATTTGATGCAAAGGACTTCGATGATGCGCTTTCACTTCGAGAACTCGATGAAAAAGATCAGCATGGTAATGCACTCTTAGAAATTGGCGTGCATATTGCTGACGTATCTCATTTCGTAAGAGAAGGTACACCTCTCGACGATGAAGCTCGACGACGAGCGACATCTGTCTATCTCGTAGACCGAACAGTGCCGATGCTCCCTTCTATTCTCTCTACAGATGTATGTAGTTTGAACCCACACGAAGACCGATTCGCTTTCTCAGCTGTGTTTAAGATGAACCGAAATGGTGAAATTCACGACCGATGGTTTGGGCAGACTGTTATTTATTCTGACAAACGATTCACTTACGAAAACGCACAAGAAGTACTTGATGCAGGTACTGGTGAATATTTCAAAGAACTCAACGAATTCAATCAGATCGCAAAGATTTTCCAGCGACGACGAAAGAACAAGGGCTCTATCGACTTCGACTCAACTGAAATCAAATTCAAACTTGATGAAAACGGCAAGCCTATTGCTGTATACAAGAAAGAACGACTCGACACACACAAACTCGTCGAAGAATTTATGCTTCTTGCCAACCAAGAAGTAGCAAAATATGTGTATGACAAAAACAAGCAGTCGAATACTCCTCTTGCCGGTGTATACCGAGTGCATGACCTTCCAAACCACGAAAAGCTTCATGAGCTCGCTGTGTTTGTGAAGGCCATGGGTATCGAATTCAATCCAAGTAAAAAGATTACGCCAAAAGAAGTGCAAAAACTTCTTCAAGATGTCATTGGCAACAGTGCTGAAACAGCTATCAAGACAGCTACTCTTCGATCTATGGCAAAAGCCCTCTACTCTACAAAGAACGTAGGCCACTTCGGTCTCGCTTTCGAATATTACACACACTTCACATCACCTATCCGACGATATCCAGACCTCATGGTGCACCGAATCCTCGGACAACTCCTCCAAGGAAAAGTTGTTGCTCAGCAGTTTGTGGCAACTCTCGAAAAGATTTGTGAACAGTCTTCACGACGAGAAATCGAAGCAGCCGATGCTGAACGAGCTTCTATCAAATACAAGCAAGTGGAATACATGCAGGACAAGATTGGTCAGGAGTTTGATGCTGTTATCTCTGGTATTGCTGACTGGGGTATCTACGTTGAAGAGCCTGAGGCAAAAGCAGAAGGTCTTATTCGACTTCGAGATCTTCCTGGTGACTTCTATGAAGTAGACCAAAAGAACTACAAAGTTGTAGGTCAGAAAACTAAACGAGAATTCCATCTCGGCGATCCTATCCGAGTAAAACTCCTCGGTGCAGACCTCGAAAACAGAATGCTCGACTTCGTTATCATAGACCAAGCTCAATAAAATACATCATTCCTAATTAGTTATATATCTTCTGATGTCTTCAGAAAGTTCATACATGTTGAAAGATGAAAGTGCTTTTTCACAGAGGTCTGTGTTCAGTTGCTGATCCTCAACAGAGTCAAAAGCATACGTACATCTTATTGCTGCAAATTGTCCTTTTTTGCTGCTCAGAAAATATACTTTTTCTAAATAATATTCTGAAGTGTTGTCTACAACTAAAGCTGGATAGTCATTTATTGAAATACGTTTTGCTTTTAACATCATACTTTCAAGTATGGGTTGAACTAACTTCTTTGAATCTTTATTTAAAATACGATCTTCGTAAAGATTGACGTGTTCATTCAACATAGAATTAAACTTTTCATCTACAAAAAAGTAGTCGGTAGTAAAAGGATTATCTATATCTAACCATGTATTAGTAAACCAATCTTTAACATCAGTATCACTTCCTTCTTTATCAAAGTAGGTTGTAATACTAAGAGTCGGATACATAAGTAACTGATTATATTGACCGACGTTTATTGGATTTGATTCATTTGAACATTTATTTTTAACAAGCACTTTCTCTAGTACAAATTCGTTGTAGTCTCTTCTATCAAAAATACTAGTACTGGTTGATCTTACTTCTTGCTCCCAACCGTGAGAATCATTAGCAAACATACCTCCAGAGTCAGGGACTAGCGGGCTATGATTTAAAGAAAAACCACAAGGATAATAGTAGGTTTGAGCTGGAGTATGTAAAACCTTACTTCCAATATAAAAGCCTATTGCTGCACTTACACTGTATATACACAAGCAAAGTATCACTGAAAAATACTTACTATACTTTTTATAACTATCTTGTGTGGCCAATACAACTCGACACAGCGAAGCAAAAATTAGTATATATACTAAAGTACTTTCTTCATTAGCATAACCACTAACAGCATACTCTTTTGCGTAAAAAAACAATCTATGAACTAGCCAAACAAATTCAGCAGTAAATATTGTTATATTTACTGCTTTCCATATAACTGATTTTTGTGGAAAATAAAACGTACTGTAGTAAATAGCTATCAGTACTAGTGCGAAAAGTGACTCGAAATACTTGTGATCCCAAATTATCCCGTAGCCAATGATAAGAAATATCGGGTAAGCCAATCCGACCAGAACTAAAATTCTAAATAATGTAATCATGTAACTATTTTGCTACTGCTACTGCTTCTTCGAATGCGATAGAGAGAAGTTTTGAATATCCTTCACTACCCATTGTTACTCCGTAGATAACTCCAGCTCGCGACATTGTTTCTCGGTTGTGAGTAATAAGAATGAGCTGAGAGTGTTTTGAGAGAGAAACGATCATATCGCCGTACTTTCGAGAGTTTGCTTCATCGAGCGCGGCGTCTGTTTCGTCGAGAATAATAAATGGAGGCGGGTTCACCTGTGACATTGCAAATAAGAGTGCGATAGATGTGAGGGCTCGTTCTCCTCCTGAAAGCATCATAAGGCCCTTTGTACGCTTGTGTGGAAGCGCTACGTGAATATCAATACCTTCTTGTACTGGTTCGTCATCATCTGCAGCAGATGCCTCGAGGAGAGCTGACGTGAGTTCGTCATCTGAATCATCATCTGACTTCTTTCGTCGTTTCTTTTCTTCTTTTACAAGGTCGAGTCGTGCTTCACCTCCTCCGAACATCAGTTTGAAGAATCGTTCGAATTCTGTGTTAATTTTTTTGATACCTTCCTTGAACATTTCATCAAGTTTTCCAGTGAGCTCTGTGATCATGCCATTTAATGTAGCAGCAGACGTTTCGAGGTCTGTAAGTTCACGAGCGAGGAACATATCTCGTTCTTCTGCTTCTTTGAATTCTTTCATGACGTCATCGCCACCAGCACCGCCGTTTTCTTCGAGTCGAATTTTTATTTTTTCTACAGTTCGTCTTCGTTCTGATTGCGCATGTCGTTCTTCTGGAGTTGATGAATGTGCGAGAACAGCTTCATAGGCAATAGCTTCACGTCCAACGAGCATTGCAGCTTCATGAAGTTCTCGTTTAAATTCTTCATCTTCAATTCGAATTCGTTCTTCTCGTGCTTTGATTATCTGAAGCTCTCCGTGAAGTTCGTTCTGTCGAGACATAATACGAAGGATGGCTTTTTCTGACTCTACGTTTTTATCTTTTTCTGCATCAATATCTGATTTGATTTGTGCGTACTCTGCTGCTTGTGATGTTTCTTCCTGACCAACTATTTCAAGATTTTTTGAGAGATCCTTCATCTTGTGACTGATTTGCTCTATTTCTCTTTCTTCGTCGTTTGAAGAGCTCACTTCGGCAGTCTTGTGATGAGACAAAAATGATCCAAAAAGATCTCGGATTTCTGACATTGTTGCTTTGAGTGTCGCTGTATCTTCGATAGTGAGCGAATACGCAATTTTTGCATCAATCTCTTTACTCAATTGTTCTACTTCAGATAGATAAATCTGCTTATTGTTTGACTGCGCGGCTTCGTGAAGGCGTTTTTCAATGAGACGTTTGAGATACGCCATTTCCCCTTCAAGTCGTCCTAATTCTCGAGTGAGCGAGTCCTTCTTTGCTCGAGTTTCTCTGATTTTTGATTCAAGTGTAAAAAGCTCAGAACTTTTTGCATGTTCTTTTTGAGCTTCAGCGAGTGATGCTTTGTGCTCTGCAAGCTCGAGTTGGAGTTTGTGCAACTCTTCTGAAGGTTTTACTTTTTCTTCAGCAATCGCAGCTTTTTCATACTTCACGTATGCGTCTTCGTGTTTGAAGTATTCTTTATATAAATCTGTAAGTTCCTGTCGGAGCAAAATTGCCTTCTCAATTTTTTCTACCTGCTTTTTCAAAAACTTAATGTGTGGAGCAATTTCTCGTCGGAGTGATTCAACTTCTTTGATGTGTTGTGCTGTCTTTTGGAGTTTCTTTTCACTTTCATCTTTTTTGTATTGATAGACCTTGAGACCGAGTGCGTCTTCGATCATTTCTCGTCGTTCTCGTGGCTGTGCAGAAAGGAGTCGGTCAGCTTCACCTTGTGAAATGATATGGTGGCCTGACGCGCCAATGTTTGCATGCGCAAGAAGCTCAACAACATCCTTGAGACGCACCTGAGAGCCGTTTATAAAATATTCATTAACTCCGTCTCGATGTACCACACGTTCGAGGGCTACTTCTTCGAAGTCGACATTGAACATTCGATGGGTGTTATCAAAAACGAGCTTTACAGATGCTCTATTTGATCGAGGTGTATCTTTTCCACCGTTGAAGATAAGGTCCTCGCCTTTCTTTCCTCGCATAGACTTGATGGATTGTTCTCCAAGCACGAATCGGAATGATTCAGCCACGTTTGATTTACCCGAGCCGTTTGGCCCTACAATAGATGTAATTGAAGAATTGAAGCTGAGTGCTCCTTTTTTGGCGAACGATTTAAAGCCGTTGATTTCGAGAGATTTGAGATTCACCCTTTAATTCTACAAAAAAACGGTCAGAAACGCACGTTATAAAGTGTAATAAACATTGTATAAAGTTTTACTGAATTTTTCAC
This sequence comes from Candidatus Parcubacteria bacterium, assembly GCA_039795775.1. Taxonomy (GTDB): domain Bacteria; phylum Patescibacteriota; class Minisyncoccia; order Phycocordibacterales; family CAIZLB01; genus JBDKLC01. The sequence continues at coordinate 106,239 of JBDKLC010000005.1, read as the reverse complement.
AAGTAGATCAGTTTTTGTTAAATTTTATGATTATATTATAAATATTTTATGTTTGCTTAATGAGAGAGATTCTACAGTTTACTTTGTGTTCTGATTTTTTTGAATTTAAGTAGAAGCTTTAAATTTAACTTTTTAATTCAACAAAAACTTCAATCTGAGCACCGTGACACAATTTGACACAGATGAACCATCTAGGTGTTATCTAGATGGCAGAGCCACTACATTCAATGACACAGTGAAAAAACACGAAAAAAACATACCTGTAAGATCTACAAGCAAGTTCCAACCTATTAGTATCTCCACCTATGTATTATGAAAAAAAGAAACACAATCCACATATCTCTACCTCAACAATTAATCGAGATCATCGAAGAAGAAGTCAAAAATGGAGGTTACAACTCTGTGAGCGAGTTTTTTCGAACATTGATTCGAAAGTGGAAATTCGAACAGAACCAAAAAGAGTCAAAAAAGTAATGTAAACAAAAAGCCCCAGCGATGGGGCTACGGCTACCAGCCTTTTACTTGGAGAGCTTTTTCGGCTGCTTTTTGCTCAGCTTCTTGCTTAGATTTACCGTCACCTGCAGCTACCTTTTCCTCAGACAAAAATACACCAACTGTAAAGATTTTGTTGTGATCTGGACCTGATTCTTTGATGAGTTTGTATGCGGGTGTTACACCAACTTTTTCCTGAGCAACTTCTTGAAATCGACTCTTTGCGTCGATAAATGTCTTCTTTGAGACGATATCATCGATGAGACCGAACAAATGATCTGATATGAATTTTTCTGCAGCTCCATATCCTTGGTCGAGATAAATAGAACCAATAAGAGCTTCAAATGTATTCGCAAGAATATACTGTCGTGCTCGGCCTGTATCTTTTGCTTCGCCTCGTGAAAGGAGTAAGAATGAGTTCACACCAATTCTTTCAGCAGCTGCTGCAAGTGTATTTGAATTCACCAATGACGATCGGTATGCAGTAAGCTCGCCTTCTGGTTTACCTGGATATTTGTGATAAAGGTAATCTGTAATAACAAGTTCAAGTACAGCATCCCCGAGGAATTCGAGACGTTCGTTGTGTTCGAGTTTGAGACCTCGATTTTCGTTGATATATGAACGGTGAATAAAGGCCTGTTTGAGAAGACCTTTATCTTTAAACTCTACTTTTATGCTTTTTTCGAATACTGAGAAATCCATAATATGTATGACGGACCAACCCTATCATAGTTTATTTTTTAAGCAAAATGTTGATTGCCTTTGTAACAATAGGCAAAATGTCGTTATAGAAATTGAGAGTAAGGATGTCCTGTACCTTAAACCACTGAGCATCGTCGAGTCCTCCACTTGTACCGAGTGTGAGGTCGCCGTATTCAGCTTTTCCTAAGAAATAAGTAACTTGTTTTCGGATCTTACCTTCTTCTGGATGAGATGCAACGTACTCGTTTTTTGCGAGTTCTTCTTCGAGAACAATATCGAGACCAAGTTCTTCTTTGATTTCTCGGATTGTTCCCTGCTGTACATCTTCACCAGCTTCGAGCTTTCCTTTTGAAAGGGTCCAGTGACCGAATACATCGTGAACGAGCGCGAGGTAATACTGGCCTTCATGTTTTGCATACACAACAGACCCACCAAGCGCCTTAATTGGCATTTCTTCAAATGGAATATCTTGTCGGCCTTTGTTTTTTCGAGGAGAAATTTCGTCTTTGCCCGGCTCGCCCATTTCTTTGTAGACGGCACCAAGTACGCCGTTTACGAATTTACCAGAAGTCTCGCCACCGAATGTCTTTGCAAGTTCAATAGATTCGTTGATAGCTACTTTTGCTGGTACTTCTTTTTTATCAGCAAAGAGAAGCTCATACAGACCAAGTCGGAGGACGTTTCGGTCTACTGTTGATATTTTTTTGATTGGCCATTCAGGAGCGGCCTTTTCAATAATAGAGTCAAGGTCTGGTCGTTTTTTGATAACGCCATCAGCCAAATTTTTCATAAAAGAAAAGTCGCTCATACCAGGAGCGAACTCTTCCGCATTTCGAACAAGAATATCTGAAATAGATGAATCCGCAAGACTACCAAAATCCCACTCGAAGAGGGATTGCATAACGATTGATCGTGAGAGGTGCCTGTTGGCCATATATTTTTTTCAAAATTCTATCCTTGCCTACTTTCCGTTTTATTATTTTGTCTTTTTAGCTGACTTAGCTTTTGCTTTTGGAGCCTTTACTTCTTTTGGAGCATCTGCTGCTTGCTTCTTTGCGATTTTCTTATCTGCTTTTGCCTTGTGGTCAATAACTTTATTTCCCTTATAAGTTCCGCATTTTGGACAAGCAACGTGCTTTTGTCGAGGACTACCGCAACTTTCACAAAGAATCACACCCATCGCTTTGAGAGAATGATGACTTCGTCGATTTCGGGTATGCCCTTTTGTGTGACGCATGTGGTTTACCATGTGACCCAGTATACATTTTTTATTGAAATTCGCAAGGGAGGCCCCTACAGGGCGCTATGACTGGATACTGAACAGGCTCTTCTCTTATATGTTCCTGGGGCGTTTTAAGGTTTCCTATAAAAAGAAATGTCCGCGAGGGCCTGGATAGGCCTTCGCGGACACTGATATTCTTGTAGACGGCCATGGTTAGGCGGCCGCCTTTGTAGTAGAGCGCGCTTCACCAGCGCGCACTTTTTTGGCGGCCGCAATGGCAGTCTTGAGCCCCCGGAAAGGCGTTTTGTAATCCGGATGTTTGGCGAGATGTGTGACGACGGACAAGAGAACGTCGAGATCGACGATGTTGAAACCGGCGATGAGTTCCTTGGTCAGAGGTTCAAACTGAAGAGTATAGGAATGTTCCATCAACTTCACATGCGCACCGCTGGCTACCCGGCCCGAGAAATTCTGAGCCACCATAGCTGCGACGCGCAAACTCTCTTCACCCTTGAAGGTGAGGTCTTTCACCAGTTCCACAAGGCCCGGTATAATGTGGAGCTTCGCTTGGATATAGGCTACGCTTTCGCTCACCTCCGAGTTCCGGACACCTTCGGTGTAGAAGTTCGGCAGGTAAAGCAACGGATTGCTGTCCTCCACTGGTTTGAGATGCACGAGTTTAGGAACCTTCGTGTCCCCTTTGCTATGAACTTTTTCGGAACGCAGGATAACCAGCGTCCGATACCAGTCATAGATAGGTTCGTGAGTTGGCTGGTCGGCTTGCGGCGACGTGATGAAATTTGGTCGGCCGTTTTCCTTTCGGCGAGCAACGCGGACCTTGTATTTCGATTCGAAACCTTTGGGATGTTCCACAAGTGGATGCAGCGCGGTGAGTTGTTCGACAGTTTTGAGTTGATCTCCAGCAACAGCTGTGACATTCGTAATTCTAGACATGATAGTTTAAAGAGCACGCGGTTATGTTGTGTATGTTGCCACATACGGTTTTCCACATAAAAAGAAATATGCCTCATCTTTGCAAATTTGGCCTCTTTCTTTTTCTACCGAAAATTCTACACCTTTTAAACGGCGAGTCCAGTCTTGAGCTTTATTTCATACTACCTATGATTGAAGACAGAAACGAAACACGATGTTCATTACTTACACCATTTTTTTGAATTGCTATCCGATGTGCAAGAGTCCCATACCCTTTATGTATATCAAACCCGTATTCAGGATACTTTTTTGAGAGTTTTTTCATGTATTCATCACGACTAACTTTTGCAATGATAGACGCATACGAAATAATAGCCTCTTTTTCATCACCTTTAATAATCGTTTCTTGATGAATGAATTCTGTCGGGGCTTTGAGACCGCCATCAAGCAACACAAGCACATCATCATATGAAAAGTTTATTTTCTTTTGAAGTTTTTTTAAATTTTTATTCACCAATGATTTGATACACACAGCAATTCCCTTTGCATCAATTGTTTGAGCAGACGCATACTCGAGAGAAAAATATATATGTCCACCTTTTTCAGAGGACTTTAATACATCAAACCATTCACCGCGCTGTTTCAAAGACAATTTTTTTGAATCAGTGAGTTTCAAAGATGAAGAAAATTTCATCAGCTTTCTCAGACTTGCATTAATTTTTCCTGAATCTTTTCTCAAATCATCAAATCGAACTAAGGAAGCACAAACAGCCACAGGTCCTGCAAGTGGCCCTCTTCCCACTTCATCTATCCCCACGAGCCACTTAAATCTCCTTAGTTCTGGCCTTTTTTGGTTTTTCTTCATAAAAAATCTATAATGTCATTATCTATTTTATGTCACGATTCGTCCATCTCCACACTCATAGCCATTACAGCCTCCTTCAAGCGCTTCCAAAAATAAAAGCGTTGGTAAAAGCTGCGATTGATAATGCTATGCCAGCTGTCGCTCTCACTGACAACGGCAACATGTACGGTGCCATTCAGTTTTACAAAGAATGTATAAAACAGAACATCAAACCAATCCTCGGCGTAGATTTTTATGTTGCTGCTCGAACTCGCCACGACAAAGAACCACGCATCGACAACCGCCGAACTCGACTCCTTCTTTTGGCAAAAGATGCGTCTGGCTACAAGAGTCTCATCAAACTCGTTACTGACTCATTCTTCGAAGGTTTTTATTACAAACCACGAATTGACCGTGAACTTATAGAAAAATATCCAACCGGACTTCTCTGTATAATGCCTTCATTTAGTGGCGAGATTACTCAAGCTATCAAAGCTGGCAATATAGACCGAGCACGTGAAATAGCACAGTACTATAAAAACATTTTTAAGGATGATTTTTATATTGAAATCACTCATCATCCTGAAATTGAAGAGCACGAAGGTATCATGGAAAAGCTTATTGCGTTTGCTCGTGAAGAAAACATTCAGATTGTTGCAGGTCACGATGTGTACTATATAAAAGCTGATGACAAAGAAGCTCGACAAACACTTCTCGCTATTCAAGATCAATTCAGTGAACGAACATCCGAAGACAACGCCGACCTTTCATTTATAACCAGTGAACGCGCAGAAGAATTATTTAAAGACACACCTGACGCACTCGATAACTGTCAGAAGATTGTAGAAAAAATAAATCTTCAGATCGAGCTTGGTAAATGGCTCTTTCCTGAATACGTTGTAGAAAGTGGACTCCCTGCCGACGACGAACTTCGCAATCTTACGTACGCAGGTCTCGAGCGACGACGAATGGAACTCGACGCCACCGTAAAAGAGCGAATCGAGTATGAACTCAAAGTTATTAAAGATAAAGGGTACGCTCCATACTTCCTCGTAGTAGCTGACCTTCTTCGATATGCATACGACCACGGCATCCTTACAAACATTCGAGGATCAGTAGCCGGCTCTATTGTGACGTACCTCACTGGTATTACAAACGTAGACCCAATCGCCTTCAATCTTCCTTTCGAACGATTCTTGAACCCAGAACGACCTTCAGCGCCAGACATCGACATGGACTTCGCCGATAACCGACGAGACGAAATGATCACCTACTCTCGACAAAAATACGGTCAGGACAAAGTAGCGCAAATCGGTACATTCGGAACCATGGCTGCCAGAGGTGCCGTAAAAGACGTGGCGCGAGCTCTCAAATATCCATACACACTCGGTGACAAAATTTCAAAGCTTATCCCAATGGGTCAGCAAGGTTTTCCAATGACAATTGAACGAGCGTTGGCAGACACACCAGAACTCAAAGAAATTTATGACAAAGATGCCGATGTCAAAAAAATTATTGAAATGGCAAAAAAGATCGAAGGTTGTGCACGACACATTTCTGTACACGCTGCCGGTGTGGTGATTGCTCCTATTCCTATTACAGAAGTAGTACCGCTACAGCTCGATCCAAAAGGCGAAGGCCGCATCATTACTCAGTACGACATGCGATCAGTGGATGAAGAAAACGCCGGTCTTTTGAAATTCGACTTCCTCGGTCTCAAAAACTTGGCACAGCTTGCCGATGCACTCGACCTCACAGAAAAGATTGAGGGTATCAAACTCGACATCGATCTCATTCCTCTCGACGACAAAAAGACATTCGAAATGCTCGCACGTGGTGATACGACGGGTGTATTCCAGCTTTCAGGATCTGGTATCACACAAGCTCTCAAACAACTCAAACCAACAACCATCCACGATATCAACGTAATGGTAGCGCTCTATCGACCTGGGCCAATGGAAACGATCGACGAATACATCGCTCGAAAACACGGCAAGCACAAAACTATTTTCTATCATCCAAAGATGAAAGCCTTCCTCGATCGAACATACGGTCTTCTCGTATATCAGGATGACCTTCTTATGACCGCCATCGAACTCGCTGGATATACATGGGGAGAAGTAGACAAATTCCGAAAAGCGGTAGGAAAAAAGATTCCAGAAGAAATGGCAAAGCAACATGTAAAGTTCGTAGATGGTTGTATTTCACATTCAGGTATTTCAAAAAAGTTGGCTGAAGATATTTGGAAATTGTTCGAACCATTCCAGGGATACGGCTTCAACAAAGCGCATGCTGCGAGTTACGGAAACGTGGCGTACAAAACTGCGTACATGAAAGCAAACTTCCCTGCTATTTATATGGCGGCGATTCTTACAGGTGCGCACGGCGATGTTGTCGAAATCGGCGAATACATTGCTGAATGTAAGCGAATGAATCTTGCCGTACTTCCTCCTGACCTCAACGAATCATTTGGAACATTTACTGTTATCAAAGGTGGTGGCATGAATGCAAAGGGTGACATCGAACCGGACAAAATCCGATTCGGTCTCTATAGTATTAAAAACTTCGGCGAAGGTATTGCTGACACTATCATCGAAGAACGGAAAAAGAACGGCCGATTCAAAACACTCGAAGAATTCCTCAATCGAATCAAAGATAAAAATCTCAACAAAAAATCTCTCGAAGCTCTCATTAAATCTGGTGCCATGGATGAATACGGTGACCGAGGTGTGATGCTTGCAAACCTCCCTGACCTTTTGGAATACAACAAAGAACAGCACAAACAGGCAGAAAATCAAACATCACTCTTTGGTGCTTTTGCAGCGATGGAATCTGAAGAGACACAACTAGCTAAAGCAAAAAATAAATACGGCATGCATCTCAAACTCAAAGAAGAAGGACATGCTCAACCTGCAGAAAAGCTCGCATGGGAAAAAGAACTCCTCGGCCTCTTTGTATCTGGTCACCCACTCGACAAATACGCTGAAATTTTTAAAACACGAGAACTCAATATTGCAAAAGTAAAACTACAAATCGAAGAAGAAGACAAAAAGAAAGCAGGTGAAGAAGCAATTCTCGCACCAGCCGTCGAAAGTGGCATGATTGATCCAGACGCCGAGCCATTCCCATCAAAGCCAGCAGCCCCAAAACCATCTGCAAACAAACCAAAGTTCCGAGGCAAACCAAAACGAGACGAAGGCAAACAGATTGTGCTTGCCGGTATCATTGAAGAAGCAAAAGAAATCGCTACAAAGAAAGATCCAACTGTGCGAATGATGTTCATGCGGCTCGCTGACTTTAGTGGCTCAATCGAAGTTGTAGTATTTCCAAAAGCATACGAACAATACAAAAACATCCTTCAGGTAGACCGATGTGTCGTGATCAAGGGCAAGACCTCATCTCGAGACGGTAACCCAAGCTTTATGGCAGATGCCATCAAGCCTCTTGCCTAACGAGCACCTCAGCCGCTTGGCTTTAATCTCCTGCCAAAACCTGCTACTATAGCTGTCATAACCAATTGTTTATGAATAAGCCAAATATAGAACACGTACGACATACACTTGCCCACCTTTTAGCGGCAGCAATCACCGAACTCTATCCAAAGACGCTTCTTACCATTGGCCCAGCTGTAGACAATGGCTTCTATTACGACATGGACTTTGCACAAGACAAAGATACTGCCGTTTCAGAAAAAGACTTTCCGGCTATCGAAAAGAAAATGCGAGAACTTCTCAAAACATGGACAGAATTTTCTCATAAGAAAGTTTCAGCTGATGAAGCCCGAGCATACTTTGCAGACAACCCTTTCAAACTCGAGCTCATCGAAGAGATCGTAGCAAAAGGTGAAGACATTACCCTCTACACATCAGGAGCATTCACAGACCTCTGTCGAGGTGGTCACGTAGAACACCCAAGCAAAGACATAGATGCTCACTCATTCAAGCTTTCAAAAATCGCTGGCGCATACTGGCGAGGTGATGAAAAGAACAAAATGCTCAGTCGAGTATACGGTCTCGCCTTTCACTCAAAAGAAGAACTCGAGGCGTATGTCCTCCAAATGGAAGAAGCTGCAAAACGAGATCACAAAAAGATTGGTAAAGAAATGGGACTCTTCGTATTCTCTGAACTCGTAGGTTCAGGTCTTCCACTCTGGACTCCAAAAGGAACATTTATCCGAGAAGCTCTCAACGACTACGTATGGGACATGCGAAAAGCAAAAGGCTACCAGAAAGTAACTATTCCTCACATCACAAAAAAGGACCTCTACGAGACATCAGGTCACTGGGCAAAATTTGCAGATGAACTCTTCAAGATTGAAACTCGAGAAAAGCATCTCTTTGCAATGAAGCCAATGAACTGTCCTCACCATACTCAGATCTACGATAGTGCACAGCGAAGTTACAAGGACCTTCCACAACGATACTGCGAAACTACAATGGTATATCGAGACGAACAGTCAGGTGAGCTTGCTGGTCTTTCACGAGTACGATCTATTACTCAAGACGATGCACACGTATTCTGTCGAGAAATTCAAATTGAAGAAGAAATCTTTGCTATCTGGGATATCATCGACAACTTCTACAAGACATTCGGTTTCAACAACCTCCAAGTACGATTCTCACGACACGATCCAGAATCTTTTGAAAAATATATTGGTACAAAAGAGACATGGGAAAAAGCTGAAAATCAAATCAAAGCTATTATCGAAAAGCGAGGCTACGAATACATCGACGGTAAAGGTGAAGCAGCAATGTACGGACCAAAGATCGACTTCATCAGTAAAGACTCTATCGGACGAACACTTCAGGTAGCTACAATTCAGCTCGACTTCAACATGCCTCAGCGATTTGGTCTCACATGTATAAATGAGAAAGGTGAAAAAGAACAGATCGTGATGATTCACTGTGCCATTATGGGTTCTATCGAACGATTCATGGCTACTCTCATCGAACACTTGGCGGGCAACTTCCCTCTCTGGCTTTCACCTGTACAAGTAAAGATTATCCCTATCGGTGAACGACAGCACGAATACGCAAAGACAGTTCACGCAGCTCTCACTGCCGCAGGCCTCCGATCAGAACTCGACGACTCTGCAGAAGGTCTTGGAAAGAAAGTGCGAGCTTCAAAAGTCGACAAACTTCCTTATTGGATTGTTATCGGTGACAAAGAAATAGAAGCAAACATGGTAACTCTCGAAAGTCGAGACAAAGGCAACCTTGGCCAGATGTCTATCGAAGCAGTGACACAAAAGCTTACAGAAGAAAACAATTCTAAGGCGTACTAAGAAAAAATAAAGCAAAACAAAAAGCCCCATTGCTGGGGCTTTTTGTTTATGAGTTGAGAATGAATATGAACTTACTTTGCTTTCGGGACGTGAGTCCTGATTTGAAATCCGTTTATGAGATCAAACCTTTCTTCTGCATGTTTGCGAGCTTGAATGCTGCTTCCTTAGAAGTACCAGATGCAAGTGCGAGAGACTGCTTTCGTCGAGCGATAACCATGTATGCTACGAATGCACTCCACATAAGAAGACCTGCCGCGAAGAGAGTTGTTTTCAAACTCCAGTTGATACCTGTGTCTGGAACCTGATTCAAGAATACTCCTGAAACTGGTGTACCAGATGTAGGCTGTCGGTAGACATTTACATTAGATACTGAACCTCCTGTGACATCAGCATTACATGTAGCTGTAATTGACTGACCACCTGAAGTTACTGTAACTGATGCTTGTTTAGTACCAGCATAACTATATGACTTCTGGATGTACTGAGAGTATCCGAAGAGACTGTCTGTACCTGACCAGTAGTAACCGTAGTTACCGTTACCACCTGAAGCGTATACGTTCCATGTCACAGTCTGGTTGATACCAACTGATGAAGGTGTCGCAACACAGTATGCACTGATTGAGTTACCTGTAGGAGGTGTATATCGCTGTACGATAGTTGTACTACATGTCTTTGTTACAATCTGACTTCCAGATCGGATAGTTACGTATGCTGTTTTGTATCCAGCTGTACCGTATCGTCCTGTAAAGTTCTGATATGTACTTGTAAGACCGTCAGTACCTGACCAACTATATGTGTATGAACCGTTACCACCGTTTGGATAAGCCATGAAGTTAAGATCCTGGTTTATTTCGGCTGTTGAAGGGTTGATCACACAATAACCATCGAGCTGCTGATTGTTATCACTCACATTACTGTAAGTTGATGTAGCACCAGCTGCGTATACAACGAGACTAATGTTGTTGTTGTTTACGTTGTTCGTAATGTCCTGGTTGTTGTTAGTGTTCGAAATATTGTTTGTGTTGTTCGCACTTGCAGTACTCGCACTAGTAGACTTACTAGAGTTATTGTTTGTGTTTGTATTCTTGTTACTTGAAGACTGACCCTGTGTATTAGTATTTTTATTACTATTGTAAGGGACATATGTCATCGGTGTGTAACCAGAAGCTAAACTACCACCGTTACCTCTTGAAGTATTGTACTTGTATGTAGGTGTCGAGTAGTTTGTATAACCTGAACCAGATGATGATGGTGAGTAATACTTATAAGTTGGAGTATCATATGTATAGTAGTTTGAACCACTATCAGATGCACCACCTGAACTGTATCCGTTAGAACCCCAGTTTACACCACTAGTATCGTAATCTGAGTTTCCCCAGTTTACACCACTTGTATCGTAGTCTGAGTTTCCCCAGTTAACGCCACTTGTATCGTAGTCGTCACCTTCGTCTCCACCGGCCTGTACCTGTGCTGGAATTACCATTAATGTGAAAGCAAAGAGGACCGCACAGATAGCCAAGAATCCTGCTCGCTTTTTACCTGAAATTGTGTTTGTAATATTCATATTCATAGTGTTACTATTATATACCGATTGTTAGAATAAGTCAAGTACTTACTTGACAGCCCCCTTACTAATGTATTGTGCTTCAACCACGTATCTGTCAGCTTTTTTACCGAAACTATCACATGTAGAGAGAGTGAGAATGTTGTTATCTACATCGAATTTAACCCAGGTGTCGTTCTTGTCAACTTTTTTTACTGTTGTAACTTTATAGACGTATACCTGTGAGTCAGAATAGACCTTAATCTCGTCCCCTGTCTTGAGTTCCTTGAGACGGTTGAACACTTTGTATGCTTGGTTTTGTACAATACTGAAACTTGTACTATGGCCAAAAATAAACATATTTCCTACTCCTGGATAGCCGGATCCTGGGTATCGCACTGCACCCCGCTGGAGTTCGTCGTCGAGAAGTGTTGTGTTTGTAGAAGCAGGATTTCGAATACCCGTATCGAGATCAATCATTGGAATAGCCAAACGTACTGGTGTTTCTACCTGTACCTCTGTAGTCGTATTTTTATTAGTAGTTGTAGTTGTGCTCTTACTAGTGCCTCTTGAAGGGAGTTCTGTAGCCGAAGGTGCCCAATACGGTACACCAAGGAAGGCCAAACGCATTTTTTCAAATATGCCCGGTTCTGGTGTCTTTTCTTGGAATTCACTAGGAATAAAACCAGTACCTGAAAGTATGGCTATTGTAAGTAGAAATATCCCTGAAAACCAGGCGATAAATCGAATTTCGTGTCTCTGAAAGAGATTATTCATTAAGACTATTATACATCAAAATGGTGTATAAGTCAATCCTATTCTATTCGTCATATGTAGTAGGGTGATAACGATTATTAAACGCGACCTCTATCGCATTATGTATATGAAATGAGTTGCAACAGGAGCACTTGACGTATATGTATTATATGGTATTATTCAGCCACTATGGAAAACAACGAAAACAAGACATCACAGACAGTACTCCGTGTACTTGTCATCCTCGGAATTTTAGCAATCCTCGTATTTTTGAGTATTGGTATCGTACGAATTGTACCTCGAGCTCTTAACGCTCTCGCCAACGCATCTGTATCTATCACTTCCCTTTTTGGTGGTGACGATAAGAAAACTGGTACAGCTACTACTACACCAACATCAAATGGTGGATTCGTTATCATTTCCTCAAGTACTCCTTCTACATCAAAACCAACTACAACTGGTTCTAACAATTCTTCAGGATCAAACTCTGGTACTGTGACACGACCTTCTACAGGTGGTGGTTATACACGTCCAACTGGTGGTACATCATATGTACCTGGATACGTTCCTGGTAATCCAGACCTCGTTGTGACTGTTCTTGAAAAAGGAATCATCAACTCAGCAGGCGCATTCATTCCAACAAACACATTTACTACAAGTGATTCTGTCGTTGTAAAATTTAAAGTAGAAAACCGAGGTACTGGTTCAACTGGAACATGGAATCTCAAGGTAACTATGCCGTCTCTCGATGCTGCAGATCAGGTTCGTGATATTACAAATATCGGATCTATTCCAGCAGGTCTTGCAATCGAAGGTCAGGCTATCTTTGATAGACCACGAACAGACAACAATCCAACTGTTGTGATTACTGCCGACCCATTCAATGGTGTTGCTGAATCAAACGAAGGAAACAACGTTGCATCTGTACCACTCTCAGTAAGTGGAACAAACTACAATGGTAACGGTAACGGCTCAGTACAACCTGATCTCGCCATCCGAAACATTCAGTCTGGAATACTCTCTGGTGGTCAATTCTACCCTACTACAAACCTTCAAAACTCAAATCGTGTTGCGATTCGATTCGAAGTTGTAAACAACGGAAACAATGCGACAGGTCCTTGGTACTTCCGAGGCGAACTTGCTGACAGTCCAACTCGAATTTATAACTCAAATGCTGAAATTTCTATTCCAGGAAACAGTTCAGTCATCTACGTCGTAGAATTCGACAACATCCGAGCGGGTAACAACTCAGTTACTATGTGGCTTGACCCAAGTAACTACCTCGTTGAATCAAACGAAGGAAACAACACAGCATCTGTAAGTTTCTATCGATAATTTCACCAATCCCATTCAGAGCAAATATAACTGCTCAAATAAAAAAGCCACCTTGCGGTGGCTTTTTTATGTTTAATTACAATCAGCTAAATTAATTTTTTCTTACTCCACTGAGTATCTCTGACGAAGAAGGTTTGTTGCGAGCAGAATCTGGACAATAAAATCCTAGATCTAGAAGAGCACGTTCATACTCACTACCATTTGGATTTGTACAATACGGTCTCATTGGTGGGTTCTCCATACATTTTTTATATGATTCAAGTGAAGCAACCAACCACTTTCTCTGCTGTTCTAAATTAGCCTCTAGTTTTGCACATTGTTTGTCTGGATCATCAATATTCCAACTATATGGAAAGCTAGAGTGTGGACATAACTGCCATGCAGCGTTTTGGTTAATACACTTAACATAGTCAAGTGAAGCCTTTTCAGCAGCAGCTCGAGCCCTTTTACCGGCTTCGATTGCTTTATCACATGCTGCTTTGTTTATAAGATCACCTTGTGACCCATCAGGATTGATTTTTCTCTCGCAAGCTTTCTCAGTGGCTTTATTTGCTTTATCTGCTGCATCCGCTGCTGCGTCCGCTTTTGCTTTCAAAGCAACACATTTTTTTGGACATGGTGGTTTTCCAGATCCCGAAGGAGTTGACTTTGCACCTTTTATTGCTTGGGCTACCAAAGTGACAGGATCGTTAGGTGTACCTGCATTTTTTAGTATGTAAGTGACGCCAGTAAGGACTGCAATGGAAAGAACTAAAACACCTACCATTGCAAACCCGGCTCGTTTTGATTTCATTTTATCTTATTAAATTTGTTATACGTCTATTATACCACTCATATAAAAAAGCCACAGTGATGCAGCAAGTTGCGTTATAAAAATATTGCTTTATTTATCACATTATTTGACCGATGTAGAAATATCATATAATATATTCCACATGCAAATTAATTTGGGCACAACATATCGACATAATTTCTTTAAGCGAGTTTTCTGGACTCTGCTTATTTCTAATTATCGAGATCTGACTTGTGCTGAAATTATATAACTGACACGTTACATACATTATCTACTTCACTATAAGCCAGCTCTCGATGAGCTGGTTTTTTAGTTCTTTCAACGTTAACAACCACACACAACGACAGAAACACGCACTTTACCGTGAAATCAACATACGCAAAAACACTCAATGGCGGATTCTCAGAACTTCAGACCCTGGGAATTCAACAAGCCGCACACATGGCTGAACAACCTCAACATATCTGTCATTTCGACGGATCAACACAGGTTCCAAACCTGCGTGCTCCAGAGCTCTTCTCTGCTCTTTGGATGGCGAACACCTTCCAACGTTCAAGTATCACGACAGATATCATGCTTTCCGGAACGATCGGCGAATACGGTCATATCTGGGGCGACTGGTGTCTGGCAGAGACTGCCGATATATGGTTTGACTTCTACGGTCAGGCCAAGTTTCTGAGCGCTCTGTTCGGACTGCCGGTAGTGCATGCGATATTTGCACAAGGAACAGTCGTCGAACAACGCATGCGCCACCTCGAACGTGTTGCCCACAAGCTTCACGGTCACGAAGGGTTTGATGCAAGTCAGATCCTTCCACGGATTCAGATTGTCGAGCTTCACGATCAATGCACGAAACTCGGCATAAAGATCGGCGATCTCGCTGATGTAACTCCGGAAGGAAAAGCCATCGGCTCATGGACTTGTCCATGCTGTGCTGAACGTTGCTCACTCAGGCGGCTAAAAGGGACATACATCGTAACAAAAGCAAACGATGCAAAACTCCCTCAAGGCTGCTGGGCGGCGCAACGCGTTGCTAAGTGGGTTGTCAACGACACAACAGTTGCTCACTTCGTATACGTAACGGGCCTTGAGCTCAATGTATACTCGGCACTGTTTCTGCAGGAGAAAATCAATGCGACGGCACACTTTTTCCTGAGGGACTACTCTGACCCTCGTGGAACCATCACTCAGGTGGCTCAAAAGTATGCAGGTCGCATGAGCCTGAGCACAAGGTTCTACTTCCGCCCGAACACGGATGATGGATCGCCCAAGCAAAGGGACCTCACTCTTTGTGAGTTCGAAGACTTGTGCTGTCACCGCTCACCAGCGGATCTCGTGCGCTGCATGAAGACGACTCCAATCGTCTCTGAAGGCTGCACACTCGTGGTTACGGCATAATTGCCCACCGCATCAGCAGTGAAATGGCCCAACCCATTTCACTGCTTTCCATACAAATTATTAATAAATTTTTTTACGTATGAATACAAACAAAAACACAATTATGTTTATTGGGGCACACCCTGATGACGAAACACAAGTAGCCGGAACATTAGCTCTCATGTCGAAGAGGGGTTTTGATGTTCACTCATATATCACAACTCCTGGAAGAGGTGGTAAACCAAACAATGCTGAGACGTCACTATCAGATGATCTGGTTATTGAGGAAAGAAAAAAAGAAGCGAATGCATTTGCTCAAGCTATAGGAATGACTACATATATCTACGATAACAAAACACAATTCCTCGAAAATAATGAACAAGATGTGCTCGCACTGGTGAAATATATCAGATCTGTTCGACCAAACATTATCATCGTACAACACAGCCAGGATTATCACTTTGAACACCGACAAACAAATTCGCTCGTACTTCAAGCTATCGAGATTGCCATGAGAAGTATGCTCCTCGAGTACGGGCAAAAGATAAAAGACTGTGTCATTCTCGAGTCTGACGGATTAAATGTTTTAGGTAATCCCTCTATCTACATCGACATTACTTCAACTCAAGAGCTAAAGAAAAAAGCGATCGCGATGGCATATGGAGAGCGACTTGGTGACTTAGCAAGACTAGACGAAGGTCTCTCTATGGCACGAGGTGGCAGAATTGGCGTAGCGTATGCAGAATGTTTCCAGTTGGTGAATCCACCTTGGTATCGAATGACACACGGAGCGGCAGTAGCATTGGCAGAATTTATACAATCATCATGAAAAAAATACTATACATTCACGACTATCCACTCATGGAGGGCGGTGGTGTAGAAATACAAACCTATAACGATTCCGTAGCTTTGACCAAAGCAGGTTTTACTGTGTCTATTATTTCTTCTCGAAAGTCTTCTGAAACACGAACAGATACGAGACACACCTACCCTTTCACAACCGCTGATGGAGTGACTCTTGATATTTGTGCTTCAACAGATAGCATGACTAACTCCATTATTGATGCAGATATTGTTCATATCCATGCTACATACTCTATGAGGCCAGCTATGATGTCGGCGATGAAAATATGTAATCAGATTCAAAAAAAATACTTTGTTACTCTGCACACGAATAGCTCGCACATCCCCTTCTCTCGACTCGCAGATATGCCACTCTTAGAAAAAGACATCATCCTTGATGATTTCAAAAGGTACTTATCATCCGACCTTTGTACTATTGTCGGTGTCTCACAATCAATTCAAGCTTCTCTTTCAGATATAGGCATTACAAAAGAATGCTGTGTTATTTATAATGCCAAAGATTGGAACTCATTCTTCGAATATGAAAATACACAAATTTCAAAAGTTGATGTGACATACATCGGAGAAATATCCTGGATGAAAGGAATGCACACGTTGATATCAGCGATCACTATACTCATTGAACAGAAACCAGACTTGAAAGTGAGAATCATCGGTAATGGTCAAGATAAAAAACAAGTTATTGCTCTCGTCCAAGCGCTTGGTCTTGAAACGCATATTGAATTTATTGAGTATACCGAAAACAAATATGTCTACGCATACTTGCAAAACACATCTCTCTTGGTGCAACCATCACTTTCTGAGTCATGGGGTAATATTGTCATGGAAGCACTCGCAGCAAAAACAGCGGTCGTTGTAAGTAAAACAGAAGGTTTAGTAGAACTTGTCGAAGACGGTAAGATTGGTGATTTATTTGAAAAAGGAAATGCAGCAGATCTCGCAAAAAAGATACAAGATAGATTAGATAATCCCCTTTCGACTGCCGAATCTGACAGAGTAAGTGCTTACATTACAAACAAATACTCAATGCAAAATAGACTTGAGCAAATGAAAAAACTTTATTTAGCACAATAAGGCTCTACAGATTTTTGCTTTACCGTGCTCGGTTTGCCTTCCAAGAAAGTAATGCAGTCACCACCTGACCTGCAAAAGGTAAACTAAGCAAAAATAATCCTGTCTCAAAAAGAATTACATCTATATTTCGTACACCGTATTTTTGGTATACAAAAAATAGTTGTATAGCGAACATGAGAAGAACAAATATACCCCAGCGAATGTTGTATATGTCATTTAAAATTGGCGAATCAACTCGCATTCTTCCAGTTACCTCAAATGGTTTCTTTTTGTTGAATAAGCCCACCCACACGGCTTTTGTAATTGTAGGTGTGAGTCCTATACCTACGCACATCATTGCTACTATATTCTTGAAGCTTGTCTTGGTTATTTTTCTAGTTACCAAAAAAGCGATTATGAGCTCCATGACAACATACGCAATGAGAAACAATAAAAGTTCTGTTGGAGGAAAACGACGTTCTTCTACCAAAATAAGGTATGTTCCGATGATTGATGTCACCACGAACACCGGAAGAAATATATGTGCAAACCAAAACGCCCAACCTGTCAGGAAGTAATACTTTTGCTTAAAAGAAAGTCCTGAGCCAAACCAAAAGAATGATTTCCAATGTGCCATCGTCATTCTGACAGCTCCGTACACCCATCTAAAACGCTGTTTTGTATAATCTACAAATGTTGCAGGTGCTATACCAAACCCAAGCTGTGTACCAACATAAACAGATTCATATCCTTTTTTAAATAAACGAATGCCGAGTTCGGTATCCTCTGTAATGCACCATGTGCTCCACTCACCCACCTCTTGGAGTGCTTTTTTATCAATGATACACATCGTGCCATGTTGAATAATTGCGTTGGATGCATTTCGAACTCGCATACCTACTTCAAAAAACATAGACTGCTCTAGAATAACAGCTTTTTCAAATAACGTATGAGTAACTTCTCTGTATGCTTGCGGAGCTTGTACTACTTTTATAGTATCTTTCAAATAGCTCATGCCTGTACGAATCCATTCAGGAGAAACAATGTAGTCTGCATCGACAACAGCGATTGCAACGGCATCAGTCGAAGTCTTGGTCAAAGCAAAGTTGAGGGCACCAGCTTTAAAGCCAGCTAGTTTTTCTACATGATAAAAATGAAGTCTGTGCTCCCCGCTTGCAATTAATTTGTCTGAAAATTTCTTAAGAGGCTCCCAGTATTTCCTATCCGTTGAATTATTATCTATAAGAAGTACTTCTATATTTGTATACGTTTGAGAAAGGCAAGACTGCACGCAAGCAATAACATGATCAGGGTTTTCATTTCTGCATGGAATGTGTATTGATACCTTTCTATGTTGATCGTTCAACAACGCATCATTTGTCCCCTTATATATAGTGGCAAATTCAGGGTCGTGTCCAAGCGATCGAATGATTTCAAGAAAATGAGTTATGAGTATACCTACTAAAATAATCTGTGTTGGTATCAGAGCAAAAATAACGACGGGATTCTTTATTAAATATTCAGCAAAAAGAGTATTTACTACAAATACTGAGATTGAAATAACTATTGAAAAAAACAAGTGCCCTAGTATATGCGCAGTACTATTTAATCGAGCATATCGTATTGAAAAGACTACACTTACAAGTACGGTAAGCATTATTGATATAAGTCCTGCATATTGAAGAAGACTATTCCTTCCCTGAACCTTATCATTACCAGATGCATCATACATACCCCAGTGAGCACCCGTTCTTCCTTCATCCTCAGTGATTTTCCACGGCTGGTCATAAGCCTCAATGATGTTATAAAAGTTTCCTAGTTCATTTTTTCTACTATCAATCTCTCTATAAAATTTACGTTGTTCTTCGAGCCCTACAACGGATTGATCTCGAAATGTTCCTTGAGATGGCCAACCTGTTTCAAGCAAGTATACTGGTTTTTTAGTATATATATTTTTTACGATTTCGTATTCACCAATAATTGAATTAATACTTTCTGTAAGACTTGTTCCGTTCCAATAAGGGAACGTGTGCAGTCCAATGATATCAACATACTTTCCTACAAGTGGATTGGTCTGCCAAAAATATGAAAACTCTGCTGTAGCAATTTTTACTCGTGTTTTTTTCTTAATCTGATTGATAGCTTGTATGAGCTCTGCTTCGGTAATACGTTTTGTAAGTTGTGTTTCATTACCAACAACTAAAAACATAATATTTTTATATCTTGGTAGTTCTCGTATAGTGAAATCAACTTCTTTTTTATTTTTTTCTGAGTCAGGGCCGAGCCATACACCAGCAATTACATTAAAACCGAGTTCTTCAGCAACGGAATATGCATGAAGCATTCCGTAAGAAAAATTGTATATACGAACACAATTTGTGATTTTTTTTAGTTGTGACAATTCTGCGCGTGCCTGTTCTGCAGTCAGGGGGTTCTTCTCATTAATCTTGCCATCAATTGTCATTTTTGGCTCATAACTAAGACAACTGACCGTATCGGGCAGTTGTGTGTAGGGCTTTGAAACTTGGTAGTCTATGTACATTTTTTGTACATAAACAATTACAAAAATACTAAGACAAATACTTATTATTTTTACAATTATTTTATTCATTTCGAAATCTTGCTAGCGGGCTGTGCAGTATAGTCTATTGATTAGATGTCGATGTTGGCAGTCTTCGCGTTTGTCTGGATGAATGTCTTTCGGGCTGGTACGTCTGTACCCATGAGTACATCGATGATCTTGTCTGCTTCTACAGCATCTTCGATTGTCACCTGCTTGAGGACTCGGTTGTTGATATCCATAGTAGTTTCACCGAGCTCTTCTGCGTTCATTTCTCCAAGACCCTTATATCGCTGAATGTGAGCTTTTGATTTCCCTTTTGATTTTGCAGATGTTTCTTCTTCTTCAGATTCTTCTGTTTCTTCTTGAGCGTTTTCTTCTCCTTCTACAATCTCTTCAGTTTCTTGAGCATCAAGACCTTCTTTTTTAAGGAAAGCATTCTTTTCGTCATCATTGTAGAAATAGTGAAGATCTTTTTTGTATTTGATCTTGTAAAGAGGCGGTTGAGCGATATAGATGAATCCACCTTCTACGAGCGGTCGGAAATATCGGTAGAAGAGTGTAAGAATAAGTGTTCGGATGTGCGCACCGTCCACGTCGGCATCGGCAGCGATAATGATTTTGTGATATCGGAGTTTTGTGATGTCGAATGTATCACCAATAGCTGTACCGAGAGCAACCACAATATTTCGAATCTGTTCTGACGCAAGCATCTTGTCGAGTCGAGCTCGTTCGATGTTGAGAATCTTTCCTCGAAGTGGAAGTACGGCCTGTGTTCGTCGGTCTCGTCCCATCTTTGCTGTACCTCCCGCTGAGTCTCCTTCCACAATGAAGAGTTCAGATTCTTCAGCCTTTCGACTTGAACAGTCTGCAAGCTTACCTGGAAGTGTCATACCTTCGAGAGCACCTTTTCGGAGAATAGAGTCCTTCGCAGCCTTAGCAGCTTTTCGAGCTCTGAGTGCGAGAATACCTTTGTTGATAATGGCCTTCGCTTCATCTGGGTTTTCTTCGAGGAATGCAGAGAATGCTTCACCAAATGCAGTAGCTGTTGCACCTTGAGCTTCTACAGATCCAAGCTTTGCTTTTGTCTGACCTTCAAACTGAATTTCAGGCATCTTGATAGATACAACGGCAACGAGACCTTCTTGTACGTCGTCTCCAGTGAGAGATTCATCACTTTCCTTAAGAATATTATTTTTCTTTCCGTATGAATTAATTGTTCGAGTCAGAGCTGTCTTGAATCCGGCAATGTGTGTACCACCTTCTGAGTTGTAGGTGTTGTTGGCGAATGCGACAAGCTTTGTGTTCATGTCGTCAACATATTGGAGTGCAACTTCTACAGCTACGTTGTTTACTTCTTTTTCTACGTAGAATACTGTTCGGTGAATTGGCTTCTGAGATTTGTTATAAAATGAAACAAGTGATCGAAGTCCTCCTTCAAAGAAGAATGACATTGTCGGCATGTCGATACCTTCATCTTTCAAATAAAATGTTTTTGTACTGTCATTGAGCGCTCGGTCGATGTACTTTTCGTCTACGTTTCGAGCATCGAGGACGTTGATCTCGAGACCTTTCACCAAGTATGCCTGCTGTCGGAGATGGTTTACAACTTTTTGGAAATCAAAGTTGATACCGTCTTTGAAAATTTCGGCATCACCTTTGAACATCACGATTGTACCGTGTTGTTTTGTCTTACCAATCTGTTTTACTTTTGCCTTTGGCTTACCAATGATGTAATCCTGTTCGTGAATGCCACCTTGAGTGTGCACTACTACTTTTGTATGAATAGAGAGAGCGTTTACTACTGATGCACCTACACCGTGAAGACCTCCAGATACTTTGTATCCTTCTCCACCGAATTTACCTCCGGCGTGAAGAGTAGTCATAATAGTTTCGAGAGCTGAAACTTTTGTCTTTGGGTGAATGCCAACTGGAATACCTCGTCCGTTGTCTACAACTCGAATATAACCACCAGGAAGAAGTGCAACTTCAATACGATTACAATGTCCACCCATCGCTTCGTCTCGTGAGTTATCAAAGATTTCCCAGATAAGGTGGTGAAGACCGTCAGGACCAGTTGTACCAATGTACATACCTGGTCGTACTCGTACAGCTTCTAGACCTTCGAGAACTTTGATCGACTCAGCACTATAATTTCCAGCTTTTTTGTTTTTTTCTTCTGAGGCCATAAATAAGGTATTTTTGTCGTTTTTTAGACTTAAATTATATCAAATTTTGCCCTGTGCAGACACTTGACACTATCCGAATAGATTGGCTAGTTACGAATTTTATGGCTTATCTTACCTGCCATCCGTCATGAGCATTCATCTTGTCTGTAATACGCTTCATTGTGCCATTGAGGTCATCTTCATTGAGAGTTCGGTCTTCTGCCTGGAATACGAGTCGATAGGCGTATGATGTTTTTACTTCACCTGTTTCTTTGAACGTTTTTGTGAATGTATCGAACAATGTTGATCGGACGAGGAGGTCACCTGATTCTGATTTGATGATATCGAGTACAGCGTTTTCACTTCCCTTTTCTCCAGGAACAAACACCGCGATATCTCGCACAGCAAATGGATATGAAGAAAATGGTTTGTATGAGATGTCTGCTGGCTTTGGGAATTCTATATCTGATGTTGGTTCTGGGAGTGCTTCGATGGCAGATACTAGAGACAACTCAACAACTGTAGCGTCTGCGTTGAACTGTACGTACTGCTGAATGTCTTTGATACCAACGGCGTGTGCGATTTGCTGGAGGACATCTGTGAGTACTTGTTTTGGATCAAATAATTTTACCGGCTTTGTAGATTTTACTCCAAAAGAAAGTGCATATTTTTCTGCACTACCGTTTGCTGCACCACCAAAGACTTTACCAATTTCAAATAGCTTCACTTCACCAAGACCAAGGAGGTCAATATTTCTCAAGTTGAAATCGAGCTTCTGTTCCATCGCTCGAGTCAGGTCATTTCGCATGAAGCCTCGGTGCACGTTGAGCGGATTTTGTAATGCAACATCACCAACATCTTGCAATGTGTAGGTATATATTTCTGAAAAGCCGAGTTCTATAAGTGTCTTTCGAATAAGATTATGATAATAGAAATCTTTGTTGATTGGTCGATGGTCAACAACTGGAGGAAGTTCGCCTTTTACTTTGTCGTATCCATAAATTCGGCCCACTTCATCGACAATGTCTTCTGTAATGATGAGATCAGATCTATAGAGTGGAATTGTAAGTGAGAGTTTATCACCGTCATGTACCACAGTGAGATGCTGCGCCTTGAGAATTCGGATAATTTCTTCTGCAGCTACATCAATACCGAGTCGAGTATTGATGTCTGAAACTTTTACTACAATTGTCCATTCTGTTTGAGGTCGTGGGTACTGGTCTACGATCGAGCCAAACACTGCAGCTCCCGATTCTTTTGCGATAAGTGCAGAGAGCTCTGTCATAGCAAGAAGTGCTCGTTCTGGAGTGATCTGGTTTTCGAATCGTTTTGTAGAATCATTTCGAATGTTTACAGTCTGTGCTGTTCGTCGAACCATTGATCCATTGAATGTAGCGGCTTCGAGAATGATATTTTTTGTGTCGATAGTAACTTCTGCTTTTTTGCCACCTTTTACACCGGCAATAGCTAGTGCTGATTCGTCGTCAGCAATAACAAACATATCTGATGTGAGTTTAACTACCGTACCATCGAGAAGTGTGATTTCTTCTGCATCTTTGGCTTTTCGAACGTGGATGTTCCCTTTCACTTTGTCTGCATCAAATGCATGAAGAGGCTGACCTGTGTCGAGCATAACGTAGTTTGTGAGATCAACGATTGTATTGATAGATCGCTGACCAAGGACTTCGAGTTGAGATTTGAGCCAAGCTGGAGAAGGACCATTTTGAACACCTTCTACAACTCGTCCTACATATCGATGACAAAAATCTGCATCGTGAACAGTGACTGACAACGCGCGTACCGCATCTGAAGTAGCAACATCATTGTATGTCGGGAATGTCACTTCTTGTCCGAGAAGAACACCGAGCTCGAGGGCCATGTATCTATGTGAGAGCGCATACGGATTTCGATCTGCGAGTGTCTTTATATCAAACACCGTGTCGCCGTTTTTTTCTTCAACTGATTCAATTTCAAACACACCCATTGTAAAAACATCTGCTACTTTTTGTGTAGCTGGTAATGGATGTTTGAAATACTGCTGAAGCCATTTATATGAAACGTTCATAAAAGAATTTAAAACTGATTGATAACTCGGAGATCACCTGAATATAAATTTCGGATATCATCTACGCCGTACTTGAGCATAACGAATCGATCGATACCTCCACCGAATGCAAATCCCTGCCACTCTGTCGGGTCAATACCTCCAGCTTTGAGAACATCTGGGTGAACAAGACCTCCACCAAGAACTTCAAGCCACCGATCTTTCCATCTGATGTCTACTTCTACGCCAGGTTCTACGAATGGGAAGTAACTTGGTCGGAAACGAACTTCAGTAGCTTCACCCATAAATTCTGTAAAGAAGTTTTCAAGAACTCCCTTGAGATGTGTCATCGAAACTTTTTTGTCGACATACAACCCTTCAAACTGAAAGAATTCAGCTTCATGTGTAGCGTCTGTTGCTTCATTTCGGAATACTTTGCCCGGCACAACGATTCTGAAAGGAGGTTTGTTGTTTTGCATAAATCGAACCTGCACACCTGATGTGTGTGTTCGTGGAAGAAGCTTCTCACCATTAGGAGCTTTGTCTTTGAGCCAAAATGTATCCTGCATATCACGAGATGGGTGGTCTTTTGCTACTCGAAGAGCGTCAAAGTTGTAGAATTCGGTCTCAACTTCTGGTCCTGAAGCAATCTGAAAGCCCATTTTGGCGAAAATGCGGTTAATTTCGTTGATTACCTGTGTCGTAGGATGCAAGTGCCCCTTTGGCATATTGGCTTGATTATCACCTGTGGTCATAGTATGTTGAAGTATAGCTTAAGTTGGAAAAACCGTAAATTAGCTATATAATACGGTATATTTTGGTGTTTTATCACACCTATTAATACATGGATTCCGCATACACCCTATTTTCGCATTCTCTACTATTTGTCACTATATATGTACAAATTTTCCTGTTAGTTACCCTCTTTGAGAACAGACGAACAATCAAAAACAAAGGTTCTCTTACTCTCGACCGTCATCCAACGGTTACTATTTTGGTGCCTGTATTCAATGAAGAGCGAACTGTAGAAAATACTATCCGATCTCTCCTTGGTCTCAACTATCCAGCTGAACATCTCAAGATTATGGTGGTAGACGATGGTTCAAAAGACAACACATGGAATCTGGTACAAAAGTACAAAGACCACCCACAAATCCTTCTCCACAAAAAAGAGAACGGCGGTAAATATACAGCTCTCAACTACGGTATTGAGCAAAGTGATAGTGAATTCATAGGGTGTCTCGACGCTGACTCTTTCGTGGACCCAGAGGCTCTCAACCATATTCTTCCGTATTTCGATACACCTGAAACAATGGCTGTGACTCCAACAATGAAAATTCTCAACCCTGACAACATGTTGCGACTAATGCAAAATGCTGAATACAACATGGGGACATTTATCCGAAAGATATTTGGTGCTCTTGATGCTCAATATGTAACACCAGGCCCATTCTCAATTTTCCGACGAGATATATTTAGTAAAATTGGTAACTACAAGCACGCGCACAACACTGAAGACCTCGAAATGGCACTTCGACTTCAAGATCATCACTACAAAATCGCTAATGCTCATAAAGCCATAGTGTACACAGTAGGACCTCCGACTCTCTACAAACTCTACAAACAGCGAGTACGATGGACTGGTGGATTTATCCAGAACGCTATCGACTACAAGAAAATGTTTTTTAATCCAAAGTATGGCCACCTTGGTATGTTCGTGTTGCCAGCTGCCATGTATACAATGCTCGGCACAATTGTATTCCTCGCCTATGCTCTCTATAAGACGATTGTCTCTGCTATCACGGCTATTTCTAAAGCTCAAGTCGTAGGTTGGCACTGGGACTTCACCGGCTTTACATTTGACTGGTGGTACTATAATGTTCAATTTACATCGCTTATTGGGGTTGTAATGACTCTATTGATAGTATTTTCAATCTGGTACGGTAAACATTTAGCCGGTGTGAAAGACTCAAAATTCTTGGATATACTATTATTCCTTCTTTTGTATTCTTTCATCTCACCTATTTGGCTTATCACATCGGTGTATAATACGATTCGAAAGCGAGACGCTGCATGGCGCTAAATAACATCACATAATATGAGACCACCTTTAGATTGGAAAAAATACTTATTCACATTCATTCTTACGCTTATTATTTTTGGTAGTGCCCTCTACATTAATAATAAACTCGACGAAAAACGATTTGCTGATATACGATCAGTACAAGATGAAATTTCTCTTGACCTTCTGTCTTCAGAAGCTCAATTTGATTTACTCAAAGAAGCATCATGCAAAAACCTCACTGATTCTGTCCTCTCTACAGAACTCAATTCTCTCGCTACAAAACTCTCATATCTCGAATCAAACCAAAATCGAGATAACTCAGAACTTCTTTTTGTAAAAAAGAACTACTCTCTCCTTGAAATCAAAGACTATCTTTTGATGAAGCAAATCAACGAAAAGTGTAAGTCAAAACCTATTGCTGTTCTCTACTTCTACACAGATAAAGAAAACTGTCCTGACTGTGAAAAAATGGGCTATGTGCTTTCATACCTCCGAGAACAATACCCACAACTCCGAATCTACTCATTTGATTTCAACCTCAAACTTTCTGCGATTGACACCCTCAAATCTGTATACAAACTCGATGACCGAAAACTCCCAGCTATCGTATACAACGAAGATACATTCTATGGATTCAATAGTATTGACCAGGTAAAAGAAATTATTCCTGAGCTCAAAAAGATTGATAAAGTCAACGCGGCTTCTTCTTCAAACGCACTCCTCAAAGCTTCATCAAGTACTTCTACAAAAGCCAAGAACTAATAGTTTTGAGGCGGTTCACATTGTGATGTGAGGTGCTATAATTCTCACATATGAAGAGATCATTTATTGCTGGGTCAGTTATTGCGCTCGGCTTTTTATCATGTGTATGGGCTTCTCCTGTAGATGCTGCTGCGAGTAGTTCTATTCCTGCAAACTTTAAATTTACAAAAACTCTTGTACCGGGAATGTATTCAGATCCTGAAGTTAAGTACCTTCAGATTATTCTAAACAAAAATATACAAACACAAGTGGCACCTGTAGGGCCCGGCTCTTCACAAATGCCTACTGCATTCTATGGCGAGCTTACTAAGAACGCTGTAATGCGCTTCCAAATGCTCTATATGAGCGAAATTCTAGTCCCTCTGGGCATCCCTGAGCCTACTGGCGTGGTGGGTGAAAACACTCGTAAAAAGCTCAACCAACTCCTCGCAAATGGCGCAGCTACAGCTGAGACAAGTTATATGCCCCAGCTTCCATCTCTTCCTTCTTTTGGCGGTAGTGGTTCAGATTCTAGTAGTGGCAGTGGTAGTGGTTCTGGATCTGGGTCAAGCGGTTCATCAGGTTCTGGTGCTGCAGCAGCTGGTACTGGCGTGGGCGTTGCTGCACTTGCAGGAGGTGCTGGTGGTAGCACAGGCGGTACAGGTACAGGCGGAGCGTCAGGAGCATCTCCTGACTACTTCGGTGGAAGTATTACAAACGTTACATACTGTACATGTAGTGTAAGTATTATGCTCGACATCCAAGACAAAGTTACTAATAGTACTCTTACTGTTTTGTATACTCCTGGAGTTTCAACTCTTCATGCCAATTACAACGTATTTTCATCAGGTCCAAATGTAATTGGAGGCTACACACCAGGTGGTGCACAGTGTCAGGTATATGTGGGCGAATCATGTGAATCAGAAGGTAACCCACGAGGTACTATCGATTATATCCGCGGGATAGGTACATCACTCAAATAAATAGAGAAAGAAAAAAGGCGGCTCCGTAAGGAGCCGCCTTTTTTACTGGAGCCACTTCCCAGGTTCGAACTGGGGACCTACTGTTTACAAAACAGTTGCTCTACCAACTGAGCTAAAGTGGCAAGTTGTAGGGATAGTATAGCAAAAAAATATTTTCTTACAAGCTTTTTTTATGCTCTTCAGTACCCTTCAAAAAGAATGAAACTGCACCACGATTTCGAGGAATATCCTTGCCTCGAACGATGTCACCGAGAGAAGTAAATTTCTTTCCTAGCTTCATAATCAAACCTAGAAAGAAATTCTCAACGGAGACAACAATCTTATGGGAGGCTTCACTCAATGACTTTCGACTGACATGAGTAACCTGATATCGAAACCATTTCCATGTCTCTACAATTTTTTCATCCCGTGAAGGAGTAGAAATTCTCAAAACGTTTTTACCGTTTGTGAGTTCAGACATTTTTGCATATGTCATGATAGACAATACCAAAAACGAAAAAACCAAAATTGTATAGATGAAAGTCATAGACTATTTATCGAGCACGCTCAATCGAACGTATCGAGAAACTTCGATTTTTTCACCGAATTTCTGGATAGCGTTTTCAACGAGCTGACCGATTGTAAGGTCAGGATTCTTGATGAAACTTTGTTCAAGAAGAACTCGATCCTTAAAGTAGGCATCAAGTTTACCCTGGAGGATTTGTTCCTTAAGGTTTTCAGGCTTGCCTTCTACTTCAGCTTTGAATACTTCAGTAGCTTTTACCTTGTCTGCATCATTGATATCTTCCTTTCGGAGGAATTCAGGATTTGAAGCAGAAACATGCATAGCGATATCGTATGCAAGTGCTTTGAAGTCTGCGTTGTTTGAAACGAAGTCTGTTTCAGATACAAGCTCTACCATAGCACCAATAGCACCATTTGAGTGGATATATGCAGCAATACAACCAGCAGCTAATGTTCGGTCACCTTTCTTAGCAGCAATTTCAGCTCCTTTCTTTCGGAGGAGAACAACTGCTTTTTCTACGTCACCGCCAGCGTCTTCAAGAGCTTTCTTGCACTGCATTACTGAAATGCCAGTCTGATCTCGGAGAGCTTTAATTTGTTCTGTTGTAATTTCGATTGCCATATATTTAGTTACTAGGTACTAATTGATTAATTAAGTAGTTCTATAACAAAACAACCCCTATAGAGGTTATTTTGTTGAAACAACGAGCTTCTTACCTTCTGTGTAAGCTTCTGCAACTTTATCAGCAAAGAATGCGATAGATGCGATAGCTGAATCGTTTGCCACGATAGCGTGGTCGAGGAGAGTAACATCACAGTCTGCGCCAGCAAGCGCAATTACAGGAATGCCCTTGTCCCGAGCTTCTGCTACAGCGATGTGTTCTTTCTTAGAATCAACAACGAAGATAGCACCAGGAAGAGTTGGCATAGCTGTAATACCATTGAAGAGTGCGTTGAGTCGATCGATTTCTCGGTCAATCATAAGTCGTTCTTTCTTTGTGTATTTTGTAAGTTCGCCTTTTTCTTTCTGTGACATGAGGTCGAGGAGTTTTTCAACTCGCTTTCGAATGATTTCAAAGTTAGTGAATGTACCACCTACCCATCGACTTGCGACGAAGGGCTGTCCAATACTTTCAGCAGCTTTCTTTACTGCTCCCTTTGCTTCACTTTTACCTGATACGAAAAGAAGTTGTTTACCTGATGCGGCTACTTTTTTAACGAATTCAAGTGCTGCGTCGAGCTGAGTTTCTGTCTTTTCAAGGTCAAAAATCTCAATCTTGTTTTTTGTGCCAAAGATAAATGGCTTCACTGTCGGATGTCGACGTGATTTGATGAAACCGTAATGAGCCCCTGCGTTAAACATGGCTTCAATCAATGGTTTTTTCTGTGCTGTGTTTGCTGGCATATGTAGGAACGAGTCTATCATATATATCTAGAGGCTGCAACCCTGTAGCGGCCTTGGGAGGCCCTAATTAGGGCTTATTTTGAGCCATCTTCTTATTCATCCGCATCGTCATCTGTTCCCTCACCTGTTTTTCCGGCTTGGAGAGCATCGATAATTGGGCCAATATTTCCAAGGAAAATACCTTCGATATTGTGCCATGACTGCTTGAGTCGGTGGTCTGTCACTCGGTCTTGGAGTACGTTGTATGTTCGAATCTTTTCAGATCGGTCTCCTGTACCAATTTGGTCCTTTCGGTTGGCAGCAAACTTCTTTGCTTCTTCTTCTTCTTTGAGTTGTTCGAGCTTAGCGGTAAGGATAGCCATAGCTTTTTCTCGGTTCTTGAGCTGAGAACGTTCAGATGTAGATCGTACATCGATGCCTGATGGCTTGTGGATGAGTCGTACAGCTGTTTCTACTTTGTTTACGTTCTGTCCGCCCGCCCCTCCAGATCGTGAGAATTCCATTTCAATATCGGCTGGGTTGATTTCAACTTTAGACTTCTTTCGAATAGGCAAAATAGCGACAGAAGCTGTAGACGTGTGGATTCGGCCAGACTTTTCAGTTGCTGGTACTCGCTGGATTCGGTGTACCCCTGTCTCGTATCGTAAGTACTTGTAAATTTCTGGACCTCGCATTTCGAGAGTTGCTTCCTTGTAGCCGCCGGATGCTGTTTCTGAAAATTCAGTAATCTTTGATGACCACCCCTGTGTGACACCGTATTTCATATACATAGCTGCAAGGTTTTCAGCAAAAAGAGCCGCTTCGTCTCCTCCTGCTCCCGCTCGTACTTCGAGGACAATTTCAGATGGATATTCATCAGCAACTTCGTCTGCTTTTAAGATATCGTTTATCTTTTCTTCAATTCCTTTTAATTGTTCTGCAAGTACACTTTGTTCGTCCTTTGCGAGATCAGCCATAGAAGGGTCAGCAGCCATAGCGTCTACTTCTTCTTTCTGTTTCAAAAGGCGCTCGTATTCGTATGCGAGAAAGCTAGTTTTATGATTCTGTTTTAATGCATCTAAATCCATGACGTAATGTAAATTTGTTTAATTATACCTTATCTTTAATGACTATTTCTTGCAAAAGAAAAACCACTCCCAAGAGTTGAGAGCGGCTTTTCCTAACGTGCGTTATTTCTTTGAAGATTCCTTCTTTGCCTTTGTACCTGCCTGTCGAGCCTTGAACTTTTCTACTCGTCCGGCTGTGTCAATTACCTTTTCGTTACCTGTATAGAATGGGTGGCACTTTGCGCAGATTTCAATTGAAACCTTTTCTTTTGTAGAACCAATAGCGTAAGTAGCTCCACATGCGCATGTGAAGACAGCTCCTGGAAAATATGTTGGGTGGATATCAGCTTTCATAGTGGAATGAGTATAACATTAAGTTTGAAAAATGCAACAAATGGCTCTCTTTATGCCTTAGAGAGGGTTTCTTTGATAGCGGACGCAAGCCCGTCCATCTGGGCCACAACGTCGTCTTTTGACGTATCAATATCTCCAAAAAAGCTTATTTCTACGGGATTTTTGAGACTTTCCTCCTTCTGGGCATAATAGTTGCGAACCATTACTTCATTGTCATTTGTCAGCAAAGCATTCTTACGCCCTCTGATATGCTCTAAAATAACTTCCTCTGGAGCATGTATTCGTACCCAAAATACAGGTACTTTATGCTTTCGAGCAAGCTCTTCGATAAAGGCCTTTGTCGCTTGCGTTCCCCCGTTGCCATCAATGGCTATGCTGTATCCTTTTTGAAGATGTTCATCGAGTACTTCTTTTGCGATAGCTTTAAGCTCGGAAAAGTCTTGTCCGTGCTTGAGTAACATAACTCGTAGTTCATCGTTCGACAGTCGAATGAGAGACATCTTCTCTGCCAAGTACTGCATAACCGTAGTCTTTCCAGATCCAATAAATCCAACTGGAATAACAATACATTGAGACGATGGTTTTTCAGAGAGTAGCAAAGAATCTATAAATTCTTGTTTGATCTGTGCTCGTAATTCAGGAAGCATAAAATAGATTAGTTACCTGAAATTATATCAATATTGTCCTGAAGACTTTGAACTCGTGCCATCACTTGATCGCCATAGAATTTGTTTGAGCCACTACATGATCTACCAGAATAGTATTTACATGCCGCGTTTCGTTCAGCTGTATAACTGCCACCAGAAGCTCCTAGATCTGAAAGATATGTCGCAGAAGCCATAAACGCATCCTGTGCATTCCATGGGTCAGCTGTGCCTTTTCCAGTAGATGCAGCTACTCGATCTTGGAAGAGCATCCATGTTGATGGAATAAATTGTGCTGGCCCCATCGCACCACCATATCCTACTGAGAATGGACATGATACGAGCGTCTTGAATGGATCACGACCAAGAGCTTTTGTGATCTGGAGGAATGGCTGGACGTCACGAGTAGCCTTCATAACATTAGAAACCGATGCACCCGTCTTTGACTTCACACCAGAACCGTCTTCACTCGTGAGATAACATGAACCAACGTTCTGCCCGAGGTTACTTTCTTGTTGCAAGATAGCGAGTACAAATGCTGCTCGTACACCTGTCTTACCCGCTGCCGCTTTTGCGTAACTCACAGCATCACCGAACTTGATGGCTGCTGTATCTCGCAATGCAAAGAGCTGGTTTCTAATCTGGGTCGCTCGTTTTTGTTTATCAGCAATCACCGTCTGATAATCTTTTTGCTGTGCTTTATTGAGATTCAAAAGTCGCTTCTTTTCTGATTCAGCTACTTCAATCTTTTTCTTCTCTGTCTCTACGTTTACCTTTGTATCAATTTCCTGATTTCGTTTGTCATCAAGTTCTTCTCGAGCAATTTCGTCTTCTTTTTTAGCATCTTTAATTTCATTAAGACGTTCTTGGAGAGACTTTTGAACAGAAGCATATGCATCAAAATCAGAGAAGAATGTAGAAATATTTTTGTTACTCAATACGGCTTCAGCAAGAGAATAACTATCGAGCTCATTTGTCTTTTGTACAGTCTGCTCTATCGATAATTTACTTCTATCAATACGACTAGAGAGGGCTGTAATAGTATTTGTTTTTACAGTAATATCTTTCCCCAATTTTTTGATAGCAAGATCGTGAGCTTGGATTTTGAGCTTTGCTTGTTTTATTTTTGCATCAAGAATACTTACGTCTCGTTGAATAGACGATGCTTCTTGTTGCTTAGTTGTGAGAATCGCTTGTTGAGCTTGAATCTGCTTTTCAATATCAGCAAGTTCGGCGCGGAGTGCGGCTTCTTGTTCTGGTGTGAGCTTAGTAGTTTCTTGGGCTTGGAGAGTCTTTGGACTTACAAACGCAACTGAACTAATTATTGAGAGGATTAAGAGGAAAACCCCAATCCAGTGCTTTGAACGAAACATGGGTTGATTATAGATGAATACAAAAGAAGCGTCTATACCTAGATAGACGCTTCTTTGTAGCCATATTTGGCAATACTGGGGAAAATAATATGAAAGACTATTCTGCAGCAGGTTCTTCTTCTTCTTTCTTACCCTTTTCTACTGAGAGTTCGATAGCTGAGATATCTACTGGAGCAGCTGGTTCTTCTGGTTCTTCCTTAGCGGCAGCAGCAAGTACTACTACTTCTTCTGGATCTGTAAGGAGTGTTACGCCAGCAGGGAGTTTGATGTCTGCTGCTTTTACCTGTGAATCAAAGTCAACGAGAGATGAAATATCAACTTCGAGGTTGTGTGGGAGATCCTTTGGCATAGCTTCGATTTCAACTTCGTGAAGTACTTTAACCAAAGTACCACCGAGTTCTTTGATAGCTGGTGCAACACCTACGAATTCGATAGGAATATTAACCTGTACTTTCTTACCCTTTTCGATAACGTAGAAGTCTACGTGTCGGATGTTTCCTTTTACAGGATCTCGATCAATATCGTGAATAAGAGCATCGTGGTCTTCGCCCATTCCCTGAAGAGTTACGATTGATGATTCTCCAGCCTGTTTCCAAATTTTATTAAATTCAATTTCGTTTATAGCGATAGATGTAGCAGCTTCCTTTGGACCGTAGAAAACACCAGGAATATTCCCTCCTTTTCGTACGTCGGCTAGCTTGCCCTCTCGCTTTTCAATAGTAAGCTTTAACATAGGCCATCATTATATATATATTCCAAAAAAAGGCAACTATTGGCCCTTTATTGGCCTTCCACAGAGCATATACGGGGGTTTGGGCTACTTTGGATTATAATAGGTATCATGCTCAGCAAAATTAAGGCCAATATTCAGGCTCTTTTCAAAAATGAACTTATTCTAGGTCTTGTATGTGCCCTCGTATTATGGCTCATCCACGGCCAGATATTTACTACCTATATTCATCTTCCCTTTGTAAGTGGTCTCGATGCTCCAGGGCATAGTGCCACTGGCGAATACTATGCCTATCACATTTTTCCTAAAACATGGGGTTGGATTCCCTACTGGTTTGGAGGCATGCCCTTTCCTCAGTTTTATCCGCCACTTTTTTATTTTACCGTAGCTCTTCTCTCAAAGATATTTTTCTTTGCTTCTTATAAAATCGTTTTCAAAGTTTTTCTCATTGTACTTTTTCTGACAACCCCATCATTGATGATATGGCTTTCAAAAAAAATATTCACACATCGATCTCTTTATACAAAACTTGCAGTTGGAGGACTGACAACTCTTCTTTTATCAACCCACGGCATCATTAGTAAATTTGGTTTTACGATTGATACCACAATTGGCAACGGATTCATCCCTCAGTTCTTTTCACTATTTCCACTTGTTGCATTTACGGCTTTTCTTCCGACAGTACTTGAACAAAAAAGATCACGGTATCTTGCGACATTATTTTTATGGATGGTACTTCTTTCAAATGTGCATGTAGTTGCTGTAGGTGTCATCTATCTATCAGTGTTTGGTGTGTATTACGCAATTACATCACCAAATGCTAAAAGCGGTTGGCTCGCACTTCGTACCTACGCACTTGTCGGCATAGTTGCACTTCTCGGTGCGTCGTTCTGGTACATCCCACTTATTTCTACATACACATTCTTTACGACTCGATCTTTGATTTTTGATAAAACCGATCTACTGCATACAGGTTGGTCATTTGCGCTTCTGGCAATTCCTATAGCTCTGCTTTTTACTTTCAAACATAAGCATCACGCTATTATTCCTTTTTCTCTAGCTACTCTCATCATCCCTCTTTGTGCGCTTCTTCCTCTGCAAAAAGCTTTTCCTTTTATACCGTTTCACTTTTACCGATGGATTGCTTTTATCTTTTATGCTTCCATTATCACACTTACGTATTGTGTCGACTCTCTTTCACCTAAATTGAAAAGCACATGGCTCCAGCTTCTTCTTGTGCTACTTATGATTGGAGGATTTTATGTAATGGATTATAAATTCATACACCGACCTATAACTGTTGGTCTCTACCAGACATTTATCCAAGATAATGGGCCGGCCATGTTTGAATATCTTTCAAACGCACATATTCAAAATCTCATTGTCGAACAGCTCAGACAACCTGCTCGATCTGCTAGCTTTACATTTGATTCCGAGCTTGCGTTGCTCAACGTGCCTGTTGCTACACATATTCTTCGAGAGTCATCTATTAGCAATCTATTTTTCACACCTGTCCGTAACTCTTTTTCTGAAGGAGCAGAAATGGCTAGTATGAAGACGTTTTTAGGATTTGATCAAAGCTTCTTAAAACAGCCCCTTGCTGCTCGTCTTAAACGTGCAAAGGATATGGGTATATCGCACCTTCTCGTGACATCAAGCAAAATGGTAGAGAACCTAATTATTCAAAAAAACTTCGTGGAACTTGAAAAAGATTTTGGCACATGGAAATTATTTAAAATTAAGAACCCTGAAGAAAAAGCTCACGTACTTCCCTATCTTCCTGTCGCTGCTATTACAGAATTAAACTTCAAAGACCGCGATGTTCTCGATTTTGACTTTACTCGACTCAACGAGGAACTTGTTCGACAAAATAAAATAAAAAACATGACGCTTGTGTATCCTGGTACTACAGATATTACGAAACTCACACACCTTGATAGATACTCTTCTCTTCTTATTACAACGTACAATTATAGCGACTTAGAAAAAGCTACAAAAATTCTTTCTGACTTTGCGATTGAAAAACATATCTATGCAGTACTTTCTGACTCACCGTTATTTATGCGACTTTCAGAACTTGCAAAGAGAAATGAGTATATCCATCTCTACCCTCGTATTGGCTTTTCAAAAGTAACAAAAGATCCTCTACAGACACAAACCATTCAAATGTTTGCTGCTATTGAGAAAACATTAGTTCCAACAATAGAAAGTACAACGACACTTCCTGCTGTTTCTTTCACAGAAACCACTCCCGAAAAAATTGAACTTGGAATGGCATTACAGAAAAAAGAAATACCTGTCCTGTTACAGACAAGTTATTTCCCTTGGTGGCAACGAACCGATGCCGACCAACAAATTTATTTAGCTTCTCCAACAAACATGCTGACTTATATGAACGCAAGTTCAACACTTGAATTCAAGACCGGCACATCCGTTTGGATTGGATATATTCTTTCTTTCCTCACTATTATAGGTAGTATCTTCTTACTGTAAGAACACTAAAGAATAGCGAGTTGATCCTACGATCCAGATCCGAAATCACTTCCGCTCCCTGAGTCACTACCAGCGCCAGAGCCACTATCGCTTCCTGCACCTGAGCCACTACCTGATCCGCTACCAGAACCAGATCCTGAGTCTGAATAAAGGCCATAGTAACCATATCCTTGATATCCGTTACCGTAGTTACATGTGTAGTTTGCCCAACAACTACCACCCATGTATTCATATGAGTAATCATAGTAGGGTGCAGAACCTCCACTACCTGAACCAGATCCTGAGCCACTACCTGATCCGCTGTCAGACCCACCACCTGAGCCACTTCCGCTACCTGAATCACTACCACTTCCTGCGCCACTACCTGAACCAGAGCCACTATCAATTCCTATATCTTTTGTACCTTCTGTAACACCAAGGACTCGGTCAGCTACAGATTGACCAGAACTACATGTACCACCAACAAAAACAGGGAAACCCGATGTCGTACACAATGTTGAAAGTGCAACAGGATCAGATTTTCCAACAGCTACTCCTGACTGTTTGTTGAATGTATTACTTCCATCTGAGTATGTCTCGACAATCATTGCTCCAAACGCTACCGCTGAAAGTTTGTCGTTTGTAGATTTATATTTGTAACAAATGTCACTGCCGTTATCTCGAGGATGCTTTGGAAGAGCAGGAATATATTTAGGAACAAGCACACCAGTAAGACCTACATAGTTTTGACACAACTGGTTGTACGCAGCGTATGCTTTTGGTGTAACAAGAGACAATACAGATGTCACAAATGTATCTTTTGACTGTGCATATATAGACGGATCAGTCTCAGCCGCGAGAGGCATTTGATAATTGTGATCGAGAGCATACAATTCGAGAGCATTTTTTACTTGTCTCATGTCAGACACGATTCGAGCATCGTTTGCTTTGTCTTTGGCGATTCGTAATGTAGCTAGTACAACAGTAGAAAGAAGTGAGATTATAGCTACAACAACAAGAAGCTCGATGAGCGTAAAACCTTTTTGATTCTTTAATTGATGAAATTTCATACGCTATTGGTTAAGAAGTGCTGGAACAGTAGTAATAGTTGGTTCTTTATTTACCCAGATTAAGAGGAAAACAGACAAAAGTATAAATGCAATAATAAGACCTACAGCTACATATAATGCTTGCTGCTCATCTTTAACCAGCTTTGTTTTCATTATTATCCGAATGATAAATGGTGTTTCCTGGCTTCTTTGAAATTTACTATAGAGAAGCGGCGCTACGTTCTTGTTTTCGAATTCGATATTACTCATGACTAAAAAATTAGTGTTTCTTATAAATGTTTCTTACCTACATTGTACCAGAATATACAATTTTCAAAACAGACTTATTCATATATGAATAAGGACACAATAATTTCTTAAGACTACTCTCTCCTATGAAGTTATTATGTGTTTCTTAAAATAATCGACTGTTGTACCAACTTTCTTGTTTGGGTTAAGAATAGTCTTTTCATCAAATATTCTCTTCACGTCAGCAAAAAGTTGTAATACTTTTTCGTTATACATTGTAGCTAGATACGGTGTTCTCACTATACCGTCACTATGTTCTGCTGTAATAGAACCATGGAATTCAGCGACAAGGTTGTATACCTTCTGTGAAATTTCGAGGACTCTTGATGCATGTTCTGGGTCCTTAAAATCCATAAGCGGGAAAATATGGAAGTTACCATTCCCAGCGTGGCCTGCAATACTATATGTAAGATTGTATGAACGAAGAATTTCTCGAAGTTTTGGAAGGAATTCAGGAAGATGTTCAGGTGGCACAATCACGTCCTCGATAAATGTTGCTACTTTTTTGCCTGCACCATGAGCTCGGAGGAGATTGTAACTTTCTCTTCGTATAGTCCAGTACTTCTTTGACTCTGATTCCCCACCTACAACACGAGTTCTAATATGCTGGAGCTGCAAATGCTTTTGAAGATTCCGAACTTTGGCGAGCAATTCTTCTTGGTCATTTCCATCAAACTGTATAAGAAGCATTAACTTTGGAAAACCTCCAGTAAGTCCCATCCAGAATTCTGGAATAAAGTTCCAACAAAGCTGAATGAGATCTTTGAGATGTCCTCTATGGAGAAGGTCAGGGAAATATTTAATAGCAAGACGAATTGTGTCTTCGTCATATGATTCAAGACTAGCAGGCTTGTATGAAAGGATTTCATTTACGAGTGGACCGATATGATCGAGTGTTGGCAAAAATACAGTGAGCATCTTTGAGTATTTTTGTACTGGAACAAGATCAAATGTGATCTCAGTCACAATACCAAGTGTCCCCTGTGAGCCAACAATAAGCTTTGTAAGGTCAAAAATCTTTGTCTCAGGATTCCAAACATCCCACAAGAAATATCCGGCGCTGTTTTTTGCAGTCTTTGGTTTTGCAGCTGTAATTTCCGCAGCATTATCTGAAATAAGTTTCCAAACCTTTGCATAAATACTTCCTTCGAAATCATGCTGAGCAATTTTGAGAACAAGCTCATCATATGAAAGTGGCTGTACTGTATATTCATTACCATCAGCAAAAACAACTTTCAATTTTCGTACATATTGTTTTGTCTGACCGTATGTCAGTGTTTTCTCTCCAGCAGAGTTGTTCGCAACAATACCACCTACTGTACAAATATTTTTTGAAGCTGGATAACTTGGGAAAAAGAGACCTTTAGCCATCGTTTCTTTTTCGAAGTCTCGATAAAATGTACCCGGAAGTACAGTAGCTTGAGATTCTCCAACTTCTAATGTCCCCTGCATATACTTATTGATATCAATGATGATTGATTCGTTAAGAGGTCCACCAGACATGTCCGTACCCGCAGATCGAGGTGTAAGAGAAAGCTCAGTATCTTCAGCTTTATTCGCAGCAACCCATTTTACGAGAGCTTGAATATCCGCCGAATCTTTCGGATATACAACTACCTTAGGAACGATTTCAACGACACTGGCATCACGACTGTATTGAACAAGCGTAGCTTTGTCATCCTTTACTTCCCCTTTTATAACTGACTGTAATTTCTCTCGTAACGTTGACATTGGTCTTATCTATAAATTATTCATAATTTTTAACTTCTCTTCGATCACCGCCTGCATCGCATCAATACTTCCTTGAAGAATTCGGTATGGCGCTACTTCGTCTGGGTGTTCAGCAAGAGCTTTCTTTAGACCATCTCTAAAGGCAACTCGTAACTCGGTATTATAGTGAACTATACCTACACCGGCCTCTACAGCCTGCTTGAGATCATCAAGGAGAATTCCTGAAGCACCATGCAGTACAAGTGGTACACCAGACTTTCGTGCGAGTTCTCGGATTCGTTCGATGTTGAGTCGTGGATTTGGTGAATCTTTGATCATACCGTGAATATTTCCAACAGCTGGTGCGAGGAGATCAACACCAGTTTTTTGGACAAAGTTCTTTGCATCTTCAGCTGACGTAAGTGACGCAGGGTCAGTCCCTACACCTTCAGGAATTTTATCGAGAACTTTTGAAGATGTACCAATATATCCGAGCTCACCTTCTACAATAATGTCTCGTCCTGTAGCTTTCTTTACTTCTGCTGCATACGCAACAGCTTTTTGCGCCATCATGACATTCTGATCAAAAGGTAATTTTGCACCGTCGATAATAACAGCGTCATATCCTGCGTCAATTGCCTCCTTCACTCGTTCGAATGAATAGGTATGATCGGCGTTAAGATAAATTGGAAACTTATGTTTTTCACGAAGAGCTGTAACAAGAGCTCGTGCTTCTTCTACACCGACGAAATCTCGCTCACCTTCTGATACTCCGACAATGACTGGCACATTGAGTTTCTTTGCAGCATTGAAAATTGCATGAAGACCCTCAAGGTTTGAAATATTAAAATGTCCTACTGCTCGTTTTTTGTGTACTGCTTGTGCAATACATTCTCGTAAAGTCATATTCATACTCAAAATAATAGCATATTAACGTTCCCGGTACTGTCCCCAACACATCTCATATGTCATATCTTCGGTAGAGGCTATTCAATGATATAATTCTAGCCATAAACTCAATAAGCATGAATCCAAATAAACCAGAATTTGTCGCTATCGGCGACACACTCATAGACGCATTTATCAGACTGCAAGTTGCACACGAAGTGAATGACCCAGCTACTGGCACACGAGAAATTTGTATGCCGTTTGGTGACAAAATCCCTTTTGAATTTGCTGAAGAAATCGCAGGTGTAGGAAACAGTGCGAACGCAGCAGTATCGGCTGCTCGTTTGGGCCTTCATTCTGCCCTCATCACAAGTATTGGGAAAGATGCGCACGGTACTGAATGTATTGATGCACTCGTAAAAAACAAAGTAGACACACAGTTTGTACAGCAGTATCCAGGTCTCGCAACAAACTATCACTTTGTATTGTGGTACGGACAAGAACGAACAATCCTTATCAAACACGAAAAATTTCCATATGTTATTCCAGATATAAGTTCTACACGATGGTTTTATTTGAGTTCTTTGGGCGAACACACCCTTTCATTCCATCAAGACCTTGCAGACTATTTCGATGCACATCCTGATATCAACCTTGTATTCCAACCAGGTACATTCCAGATCAAATTTGGTGTACAAGCTCTTCACAGACTCTACAAACGAACAAAAATATTTTTCTGTAACCTCGAGGAAGCAGAACGAATTCTCGAAATTAAAAGTCGAGATGTAAAAGTGTTGCTCGCTGGTCTCAAAGCTCTCGGACCCCAGATTCCAGTTATTACTGACGGACCTGCAGGCTCATATGCACTCGATGGTGACCGAGTACTCTTCCTCCCAGCATATCCTGACCCAAAACCGCCCTACGAACGAACAGGCGCCGGCGATGCTTTCGCATCAACATTTACTACAGCTATAGCTCTTGGCCACTCTATCGAGGAAGCTATGAAATGGGGTTCTATTAACTCAATGTCAGTGTGCCAAGAAGTTGGTGCTCAAAAGGGTCTTCTTACAAAAGAACAGCTCCTGCACTATCTTCAGACTGCGCCTCAAAATTGGAATGTAACTATTCTCTAATCTCCTATTTTGTATCTCTATACCATGAGCGAACGATCACCAAATATAGAACAGGCATTCAAGGATGTATTACGTGAAAAAGTAGGTACGCTTATTGAAACTGACTATCCCGATATAAAAGAGTTTGCTGAAGCAAACAAGAGACTCACTGAAATTTCTTTTGAGTTTGATGAGATTCATCCAGCATTACAAGAACTGAAAGCAGCACGACGAGCGAGTTGGCGAAATGTGGAACGAATTCGTATAAAGTATCCAGGACCAACATATACAGAAGAAGAAATGCACCTTATTAATGAAGCATACGAAGCTCACACTGAAGCTGAACTAGCCTGCCAAAATCTTGAAGACAAAGAAGACGAACTCTGGAATGAAGAATACATACTCAGAGAGCTTCTCTCAACAATGCTTGAAACAGAAGAAGAGCGATATCATCAATTTGTAGAAGACAAACAACGTCTTGAGTATTCTTGGAAAACTCCTCAGACAAATGACCAAAATTGAGGACTTTTTTATTCTACAAGAATGAATCGGGGTTGCTTCACACCATCACGTTCTACAATTTCTAAAAACATACTCCGTGGTCTTGCCCACACTTTTGAAAGTGTGTTTTCATACTGAGCTTCGTATATTACAAGATCTTCGAGTGTCTCGCTGTGTTTT
This sequence comes from Candidatus Parcubacteria bacterium, assembly GCA_039795775.1. Taxonomy (GTDB): domain Bacteria; phylum Patescibacteriota; class Minisyncoccia; order Phycocordibacterales; family CAIZLB01; genus JBDKLC01. Next base: position 64,203 of record JBDKLC010000005.1, on the reverse strand, counting down.
GCCAGAGCAAGAACTTTATACAAGTTTTTGTTTTTTGAACTTTGATAAATCCCACCTACTTTTATTTCCTGCTGTATTTCTTGTTCTGATGCTTGTGAAGTCATATGTTTATTGTTAGTTCTACTACTCTTCTCTGTTTGACACAACCCATTTAAATTGTATTCAGAAAAAATTTATTTTCTTTTCATCACTGTCTCTACTGCTGCTGTAATATCTTTTTCACCCATACCATAGTGTTCGATGAGTTGATCTGGTGTTCCAGACTGTCCAAACAAATTCTTTACACCAACAAATTCGATAGGAGTTGGTTGATGTTGTGCAAGACATTCTGCTACTGCACTTCCCATACCACCAGCAATTTGATGTTCTTCTATTGTAACTACGGCACCCGCTTCTTTTGCTACAGCAACAATAGTTTCTTCATCGAGAGGTTTGATAAACGCTACATTTACAACAATCACAGCTGTACCTGCTGCATCGAGCTCATGTGCAACCTTCAATGCTTTATATACAAGTGATCCTGTTGCGATGAGAGCTACATCTGCTTTTGATTTTCCAAGCTTAGCGAGATCAGATGAAAAGAAAATTTGTGCTTTGCCATATTCGAGTGGAGTTTCTTCCGACGTGATACTAGGAGTTTTTTCTCGAGCAAGTCGAATATATGTAGGTGTCTTGATAGCATCAGTTGAAGCCATGACTGTCGCCTTTCGAGCTTCGATTGCATCACATGGAGAAATGACGGTCATATTCGGAATGACACGTGTAATTGCTATATCTTCTATTGCTTGGTGTGTACCGCCATCTGGACCGACAGAAATACCAGCATGTGAACCTGCAATAATAACTTTCTGGTCGTTATAACAAATAGTTGTTCGGATCTGTTCCCAATTTCTTCCTGGACTAAACATAGCGTATGAAGTAATAAATGGAAGCTTCCCCATTGATGCCATACCTGATGCAACTGATGCGAGATTTTGTTCTGCAACACCAATTTCAATAAATCGATTTGGAAATTTATTTTTAAATTGGAGCATCTTTGTAGACTCCGTAAGATCAGCACACAAACCAACAACATTCTGATTGTGTTCTCCTGCAATAAGAAGACCTTCACCGAATCCTTCTCGGATTGCAGTTTGTTTTACATCTTTATCAAAAATATTGGGATTTATATGAGTGCTAAACATAGATTGATTATATCAGATACGAAATTGTGCCGAGAAAGACGAACAGTGTAATCGCCCAAAACCACTTTTCAGTTTTATCCATGATTGAATCTGAAAGTTCAGCATCCATCTCAATATTGATGAGTGCGAGACCAAGAGCGTTCAAAACTATTTCTTTAAAGTTGGCTACCATATCAGTTCTAAAGTATTTATAAAATTATTCTAAACCTTTCTTAAGCTCTTCGAGGGCGACCTTCACTTGTTCTTCTTTCTTTGGAGCTCCTGCTATTTCTGAAATGCCTGGTGGCGCTCCATGCCATTCATATCTATTTTCCATATATGAGACACCCTTGCCTGGAACCGTATGGGCAATGATCATAGATGGTCGTCCGAAGATAACCTGCGCGTGACTAATAGCCTCGTCTATAGCTCTAAAATCATGCCCGTCTATCTCAACAACATGCCATCCAAATGCCCGCCATTTGTCGTACAAAGGCGCTAGAGGCATGATATCTTCGGTATAGCCATCTATCTGGATGTTGTTTCTGTCGATGATAGCAATGAGGTTTCCGAGCTTCTCTTTTGAAGCCAAAAGGCCGGCTTCCCAAATCTGACCTTCGTTGTGTTCACCATCAGAAAGGAGTGCATACACATGTCGTGGAATTGCGCGACCATAGTCGATCTTGTCTGAAAGGGCCATTCCAACAGCCTGTGAAAGACCAGAACCTAGAGGACCTGAACTTGTTTCAAGCATAGGCAAAAATTCTCGATGAGGATGACCCTGAAGACGTGAACCAAATTGTCGGAGAGTTTTGAGTTCTTCTACAGGAAAATATCCAGCATGAGCCATTGCCGCATAGAGCACAGGACAGATGTGTCCATTTGAAAGAACAAGTCGATCTCGATGAATCCAACTTGGATTTTTTGGATCATGCTTCATTGCATGAAAATACAAATACGTAAAAATATCTGCCATACCGAGTGGACCGGCAGAGTGACCTGATTTTGCTTCAGCAAGCATCTCTATAATTGAGATACGAATTTCTGCAGCTTTCTTTTGAAGTTCTGAGATTTTTTGTTCTGTAAGAGACATTACGTTCGTATTATAACTCACTTTTGTTTTTTTTGACCAACAAGTATTCCACTGTTTGTATTATTTTTATTCTGCAGAATCAGTATGTTCAACTTTTCCTTCAACTAAATCTTTGAAATCAAGAATGGCATCTTCAAGAGAGTCTGCCTGAAGAATTGCAGATCCTGACACGAGCCGATCTACTCCAGCCGCAAGAAGATCTTGTGCTGTATCGTAGTTGACTCCCCCATCAATTGTAATTGTCAGATCTGAAAATTTTTCTTTAAGTGTTTTCACTCGATCTATAACCGTTTCATCAAATGGTTCACCTTGGTGACCGATATTTTTGATACCCATGAGCTGAACAAAATCGATAGAGTCCCGTTGCTCAGTTACAAACGCTACAACATCTTCAATTGTTGTTTTGTATGTAAACGCAATTCCTGCCTCTACACCTTTGGACTTGAGATCTTTGAGTGTTGCGATAATAGTGTCACGAGGAGCAGAAAGGAAATGAACAATGATTCGAAGTGCACCGGCTGCTGCCCATCGATCAGCCTCTACCTGAGGATTTGTCACCATAAGGTCAGCCTCAAAGTTTACATCTTCCCAATACGGAAATCCTTCGTCCTGTTTTACAATTCGAATAAAATCTTCATCGTTCTCACGAATCATCGGCCAACTCTTTGCTTGTACAAACTTTCCGTCCATGACATCTATCTGTACTGTTGATACGTGCTGTTTTACACGTTCAAGAAGCTCCTTGAGATTCGAGAAGTTCTTTGGCATGAGAGCTGGAATAATTTCTTTCATATATGTGTTTTAGTTAAAAAGCCCTGCGTCTGGATACTGGTCTATTTCACCGATTCGACGTTCGTGTCGTGCTCCATGTGAAAAAGAAGTCTCGAGCCATACTGTAACAGCTTCAAATGCTTCTTCAGAAGAAAGGAATCTTGCTCCGAGAGAAAGAATGTTAGCATCGTTGTGCTCACGTGAGAGTGTGATAATTTCTTTTGGACCACCGTAGTAAAGAGCGGCTCGTACATGTGGGAATTTATTTGCAACAATAGCTTCGCCCTGACCTGAACCTCCAATGACAATTCCTCGAACATCGTGTGCATGTCGCGCATCAAGACCTCCCGCAATGTAGGCTTCTTCAGCAAGAGATACGTCTTTTGCAGCTTTCGAAATATAAAGCGGATAATCATCCCCGTCTTTGAGTTCGTGTGCCCCGCAGTCAATGAGTTCATGTCCAGCACTTGTGAGATGTTGGATAAGGAATTTTTTGAGTTCAAAACCAGCGTGGTCAGCCGCGATAAATATTTTCATGGTCAATTAGCTAAGTAGAGGGAAAAGAACAAAGCCAAGCGCTAATACATACACAACTGTACATACTAGTGCTACAACAGATACACGTAATGTTTTCCAACCTGAGTGAATCTGCTGTTTTTCTTTATACGCTGCAATATCCGCACCTTGATTTTTCACTGTGTATTGGTAAAGACTAAATGCAATTACGATTCCAACTATCGAACTTATAGATTGAGATAACTCAAATGGAGCTATTAGATAAACACCGAATAGAACTGCAACAACAATAATCAGTGTTCGTACCGATGTGGCACTTTTTGTGTTGTCTAAAACTTGAAAATTTTTCATCAACAAATATAATCCTGCGAACACTCCAAAGAAAAGTGTTGACCACAAAATTTCTTTTGCTGAATATAATTTTTTTTGTTCCATATATTAATTTTTAGAGAGTAATTTATTTTTAAGCTACCTGAAAGTGCATTAACACACCATACTTTCATTATTATTGTACCACGCTCACTATCCTTTCATTTCAAGAATCTTATTCTTCCATGTTGTCCGTCCGAACACTACAAACTTTTCTTTTTTATCTCCAATAGTAAGGACTAATCCATTTGGAATTATTCCAAGCGCATTGTTAATTTCTACTGAAAGTACATCCTTTAAATCCACCCTGAATTCTTCTTTCTGAATATTTATCGCGTGAGGAGTAAAGATAAGCTGGGTCTTTGTGAGTTGTAACCAGCCGCCAACGGCTTCAGCATTCACGAAATGATTTGCACTTCCGCTATACACGAGATCCGAAATCTGGGAGTCTACTTTTCTAAAGGCTTTTGATTGAATGTGTACAAAAAAGCTTATTATAAAACCAAATAATATCCCTCCGAGTACACCCGAATACATTCCAGCGTTAGCATCAGCAAATACGAGACTCATAACAACCCCAAAGAGAAGACCAAAAGAAATACCTGCTAAGAAAAATGTTTTTATAAATTTCATGAGGCTTAATGCGTTTAGAGCATTTTACTTGCCTCCACTACGTGCTGAAGAAGCGCGTGTGTGTACCCCATTTCGTTGTCGTACCACGCAAGCACTTTTACCAAGTTACCGTCTACTACTCGAGTGAGGCCAAGGTCTGCAATAGATGCATACTTTGAACCCATGATGTCTGTAGATACGAGTTGTTCTTCTGTAACAGAAAATACTTTACTCCATCGTTCTTCACCGGCTGCTTTCTTGAGTGCTGCGTTTACTTCTTCTACTGTTGTAGGTCGTTTAGCGATAAATGTAACATCTACAATTGAGCCAGCGATAACTGGTACTCGAAGTGAAATACCGTCAAACTTTCCTGTGAGCTGTGGAAGCGCCAATGTAACAGCAATGGCCGCACCTGTAGATGTTGGCACAATGTTGTGAGCTGCAGCTCGTCCTTCTTTCCAATCTTTCTTTGCAGGACCGTCTACAATAGACTGACTTGCAGTGTATCCATGAGTTGTGTTGAGGAGAGCTTTTTCAATACCAATAGCTTCATCGAGAATGGCCATGAGTGGACTTGCGGCGTTTGTAGTACAAGACGCGTTTGAAGTAACAGGACTATCCTTGAATCGGTCATCGTTGATACCGAGAAGGATTGTAGCTGCCTGTGGAGCTCCTGCTGCATCTTTTGATGGAGCTGAGATCACTACTCGCTTAGCACCAGCTGTAATGTGTGCTGTAGCTTTTTCTCGACTTGTAAAAAGACCTGTAGACTCGAGTACAATATCTACTCCGAGATCTTTCCATGGGAGCATTGCTGGATCTTTCTGACTTACGTATTTCACTTCGTTGCCATTGATGATGAGCACACTTCGTTCTTTGTCAGCCTTGATGTCGAGGTCTGATCGTCCGTATGCACTGTCATACTTCATAAGGTATGCAATGTTTTCAATGTCCGCGAGGTCGTTGATTGCAACTACCTGAAGCGTAGGTTCTTTAACTGCTAATTTGAGAAATGCTCGTCCGATTCGGCCAGCACCGTTGATTGCTACTTTTGTTGTACTCATGATTCTCTACTTAAATATAATGCACGTATTATACCAGACGTTAAGCATCTGACAGCCCTCATTTCCCTACTACCACACAAATTTGTGTCATGTACAGACGTTATACAAAATTTATACAAGAAAACCCCGAACACTTCGTGTTCGGGGGGGGAGAATTTCTCAGATGCTACAGATGCCAGGTCACTCGCAGAGGGCGTATATATCCCCCTCAAGATTGAAGTTGACCGCCCAATCAACAGTTGCAATGCGGCTTCTGGGTGTGACACCAACAGCACACATGAATGTGCCTGCTTCTGCCTGAAATGGAACCGGAGCAACTAGGCGTATATAGCGTTGTTGGACTCCAGACCACTCAATAACTGAAGCCAGTTCTGCTTGGTGTTCGCAGAGAGCGAATACCTCTCGTGGGTTTGCAACCTTGAGAGAACTCCGTTCTGCAAAGACAGTGACATTCTCAAGTCTGACCTCATTTGGGTCAAGAAACAAAATAATGTCTTTTTCCACTGTCTCTGTTGATACCGGCACATAGCTATCGCTGACTTGGCGGGTGAAGATACTATATTTCGGGGGTGTATCAGGCGCCCCTTGGGTAATTGAATCTTTCCAGTCACGGTCTTGCTGGATGCAAACTTTCCTGATCACGTAGATACGTGCTCCGACTGCTGCTGCTTTTTCGGTGATTTCTGCGATACGGTCATCGCTGATTTGAACGTAGTTCATACGAATGCTTATCTAGTTCAGTACATCAGAAGTATCGACACTCGCCAACACCTCTAATGAACTTTATGTTTGAAATGTGATTTGGGTTCGCCAGAGGATGTTCACATAGGTGATAGTCATAGCCAAAAGATATCGACTTGTTCGATCCCTTTTGGCTATGACTATTGAGCTATCTGAGAAAATTGTAATGAACCAATTAGTCGTGATTATATCACACATTTATATAAAATCAATATACACCCCTGCCCAAAAGCATACTATCAAATTCAATAGCATTGTGATACACCTCTTGAAGACATATAACATCTACATCTTGATGTGCAGCAAAAAACTTCAGCAGATTTTCATGAAATCGTCCGCCGTATACGTTGAGGAATATTACTTTCATTGAATTACTTACTAAGGAGTTCGATAATGGTTGCTTTTGCAGTCTCTGGATTCACCGAACCTTTTGACTGTTTCATGATTTGTCCAACAAAGAACATGAGTGCTGCTTGCTTCCCTGCTTTGTAGTCAGCGACTACGTTCGGGTTAGCTGCGATACTTTCTTCAATCATTTTCTTGAGTGCCTCTGGGTCATTCTTCTGGATGAGGTTATGTTTTTCAGCGAGTGCCTTTGGTGAAGCATCTTTTGCATCTGCATCAGTCCACTTCATTGCGAGGATATCTTTTGCAGATCGAGAAGAAAGCTCTGATGAAGAAATCATCAATAAAAGCTCAACAAGATGATCTGCTGAAATAGCGAGAGCATCTGAATCTGACTTTTTGATAAGTCCGGCGATGTCTGACGTAATATAGTTTATGGCAAGCTTTATAGCGTCTATTTTACCAGCAGCCTGAAGTTTTGCAGCAACATCTTCGAAGAATGTTCGGAGTGACTCATTCTGTACAAACATTTCAGCATCTTCGTCCTTCATGCCAAATGCAGTTTTAAACTTATCTCTCTTCTCCCATGGAAGTTCAGGGAGCTCTTTTTTAACTATGTCATGACTAAATTCAGGAATTTCTGATACAAACAACTTTGGTAGATCAGGGTCTGGAAAATATCGGTAATCATTTGAGTTTTCTTTTACTCGCTGTGAGAATGTTTTGCCTGTTGTTTCGTCAAAGCCTCGTGTTTCTTGTACGAGCTTTTCTCCAGCTTCAATCATGTCGATGTGACGTTTTATTTCGTATTCAATAGCTCGTTCTACCGATCGGAATGAGTTGAGGTTTTTTACTTCTACTTTTGTACCCATCTTTTTAAAATCACCCTGTGGATCTTCTGTTGCTACAGAAATGTTTGCTTCTACTCGCATTTCTCCTTTCTCCATGTTCGCATCACCGGCTCCAAGATATCGCAAAAGGAGCTGCAACTCTTTAGCAAAGTTGGCAGCAGTTTTTGCATCATGAATCACTGGTTCTGTAACAAGCTCCATAAGTGGAAGACTTGATCGATTGAAATCGACAAGACTGAAATCGCCTTTGTCATGAGATGACTTGGCTGTATCTTCTTCGAGGTGGATTCGTGTAAGCTTCACACCAGCGATCTCCCCTCCTTTGATAAGTGGAAATGCATACTGACTGATCTGATAACTCTTTGGAATGTCAGGATAGAAATAGTTTTTTCGGTCCCACTCTGTGAAATCTGCAATCTGACCTCCTGCCGCTGTGCCCACTTTGATCACGTGCTTTACAGCTTGTTTGTTGATTGTAGGAAGTGTTCCGGGATGACCAAGACAAATTGGACAGACGTTTACGTTTGGTCGTTCTTCGTTTGTATCATTTTTGCACGGACAAAACATTTTTGAGTTTGTCTTGAGCTCAGCATGAATTTCGAGACCAATCACAGGATAGTATTTTTTTGTTGGAGTTGCAGTATCTGACATAAAAAGTTGAATGTTTTTATTCTAGCATTTTTACCAAGCTGGTAGAAAACTTTTTCATAGCATCGAGGTCGTAGACAGATACAATAAATACTTTTCTATCTTTCCAAGCTTTGATAGCCTTCACTCGCTTTTCAGCATCTGGAAGACCTGCGATATCACTCTTTGTGATGATAAGGACTTCTTCTTTCTTTGCGAGTTCTGGGTCAAACGCTTCGAGTTCTGATCGTACTACGTTGTAAGTATCTTCGAGACTTTCGTTTTCGAGAGAAATACAGTGGAGGAGCATTTTTGTTCGTCGAATATGTCGGAGGAATTTGTGACCAAGACCTTTTCCTTCTGATGCACCTTCAATAAGACCTGGAATGTCGGCAAGAATATGTCCGTATAAATCGCCAAGGTTTGGTTCGAGTGTAGTGAACTGATAGTTACCTACTTTTGCTTCAGCTCGTGTAAGAGCGTTGAGAAGTGAAGACTTCCCTGCGTTTGGCAAGCCAATGAGTCCAGCAGAAGCAATAATTTCTACTTCGATATCAAAATCTGCTTCTTCTGGTGGTTTACCTTTTGTTGATTGTTTTGGAGAAACGTTTGTAGACGCTTTGAAATGTTCGTTACCAAGACCACCTCGTCCGCCTTTTAAAAGAAGGATCTCCTGACCAGGTTCGTCGAGTCGATATACATCGCCCGTTTGTCGGTTTTTGATGATACTCCCAACAGGCATATCGATATATAAATCTTCGCCGTTTTTGCCGTGCTTACTTCGGCCTTCGCCTGGAGCTCCGTTTTCTGCAGAGAATTCTGTGACGTGTCGATACTTGGCGAGAAGCCATGTATCTCGAACAGCCCGTGCGTAAATATCGCCGCCGTTACCGCCGTTTCCTCCTGCTGGGCCACCCCATTCTTTAAATTTTTCGTGAAGCCATCGCACTACGCCGTCGCCTCCGCGACCAGCCTTCATGTGAAAACTAAGTTCGTCTACAAATGCCATATGGAAGGACTATAGCATAAAACCGCACTATATATAAGTATTTGAGGGAAAGGCTACTATTTACCTAGAATACGGAGAGCTTTTTGGGCTAATTCAATAACAGCCTCTTTTGAATATGCTGACATGAGGAATCCACTCGCATGAGAAAATTTTGCACCTTTTACTCCTGTAACTTGTTCGAGATCAGCGTCAAATTTTCCACGCCAGGCTTCTGGATAATCAATTCGAGCCTTCAATGATTCATTTTTGAGTTTTACGGTCTTCGCACACCAGCATCCTTCTACCCGAAGATCCGGATAAATGATGATGAGAGGTTCAGGGAAATTCGCAAATGTGTACGGCAAAAATCTCTTCAAAATAATAATTCGTTTATCTTCTGACTGCTCGTATGCTTCTATAGCTTCTTTTTCAAATTTTAACTTTTCTTGAGCTTTACTTATGGCTGATGTGATAACACCTTTTGCCCACTGTACAAGCTCTGCAAACTTTTTATCAAAAGCAGCCATGACCTGCTCTTTATTGTCAGCTGTGTAATCGAGAGATTTTATTGCATCTGCTTCCATTCCTACATATTCATCAATCGTAAATACTTTGATATCTGGAAACAGAGATGTATATGTTGAAACACCGTTATCGTCAGCATCGATATGTGCAATCATTCCATCATCTATAGACTGTGCGGCACGTTCAGAACCATCACAGAGTTCAACACCAAATTTTTTCCATACCAAACCAAATGAAGCATATGGAATTCCATTTGTACGAGCACCCGCATCACCTTGATGATGATCAAATCTATTTGTGTCCGGATCTGATACACGTCCAATATCGAGAACATAATCTGCTGTCTTCCATACCGACTCATCAAACGAACGAATCACTTGAGCAGTTTCTCCATTCTTTTCTAAATACAAAAGTACGGTTGCTGTAGCAAACACATCATCAGTGTGAAAATTAGCACCATGCGTAACAATAGTTTTCATATCTATTCTGCTGAATGAGTACCCGACTTATTACCCTGCTGATAGACTCGCACAAGTGCGAACAAAAGACTGAGAACAAGCGGCCCAAGTAGGAACCCTTCTGCACCAAAGAAACTAAGTCCGCCCAAGATAGAAAAGAGAATAAGAAGTGGATGAATGTTTACACCCTTTTCGATAATCTTTGGTCCGAGATAATTGTCGATGAGTCCAACTAAGAATACTGACCAAATAAGAAGTCCCACCCAGGCAAAACTAGCTTTTGCAAAGAAAAGATAAATAACACTTGGAACCCATACCACGGCAGTACCAACACCTGGAATGAGAGCCGCAACGGCAGCTGTTGTTCCCCAGAGTGTTGAGTTTGGTACACCAAAGATAGCAAAACCTATACCAGCGAGAAGGCCCTGAATGATCGCAATAATAAACGAACCAAGAACTACTGATCGCACAGAGCTTCGTACTGACGAAATGATGCTTCGATCGTCGTCATCTGACAATGGACTAAATGCCACTAACTGTCGTTTGAATGTAATACCATCACGAAGGAAATAAAAGAGAGCAACGAAACCTAATACAAGTTTCAAAATAAAATCAATTGTTCCTGAAAATATTCCACCGAGATGATCCACAATCCACGCAGAGAAGAATGCAACATATTCCTGAATATTAAAGTTGAATCCTTTATAAATCTTCTGACCATTTTCTTGGATAATTGAACTGATCTTATCTATAGACACATCTGGATTTGTAACAATATTTACATACATAGCCTGCGCTTCAGAAATGAGCTTGCTTCCAAGAAGTGCAAGAGGAAGGAGAATTACGATAAGCACAAAAATAAGTGAGAGGAGTGCTGAAATATTTTCTCTGTGCCCCACTTTTTTATAAATCCATTTATTTACTGGACCAACAACAACTGCCATTACGGCTGCCATGGCAAGAACAGTGAGGAATGGCCAAAAGATAAGTACTGATAAAACAAATACAATAATGAAAGCTATTGTATATGTGAGGACTTGTGTTCGTGTTTGAGTCATAGTGTTATTTTACCTTACAGTACTCTTTAAAGTCTATATCTAAATACGGCATACTCGTGTTCATCTTCATCAGTTACCATATCGAGATATTCAAATCCGAGGTGTTCATAAAAACCCCAGCTTGATTCTTTAAACTCAATACCACTTCTGAGGATGATTTCCGTGTATCGTTTTTCTCCGGCTTGAACGCGAATATACTGAATCATTTGATTTCCAATACCTTTATTTTGTTCTTCTTTTTCAACATACAGAGCATTGATTTCAAGTGGTTGAGCCGTATACGTAAATGACAGCAATGCTTTGGTGCATTTTCTGTGTCCTAAATAGCCTATGACTTCTTTGTCATCATTTCGGGTAACAACGTAGTGCTGTGACGTATCAGGTTCTTTTTTTTCTACTACTCGAAGAACGCTTTCTTTATATTTTTTTACAATCTTTGAATCAACTTTTTTGTGTGCATCAGAAATCACCTGGAGAATAATCTTTTCAATTTTTACGACATCCTCTTTGTTGGCAGATTTGATGGCTTTTAGCATAGGACGTTGTTGAATGTATGCTTTGTACCGCACCAGGGGCAAAACCAGTCTTGTTTGTCTGCTGGCGCGTCACCGATACTCCACCACTTCTTACATGCCGGGCACCAAAAGTGTGAAAGATGTTCAATAGACTTCTGTCCTGGGGACATTTTTGGAAAATCTCCTGATGGACTACTGTCTATCGAATTATTATGCACCATGACACTTTTTATATTTTTTTCCTGAACCACATGGGCAGAGGTCGTTTCGTCCCACTTTTTCTTCTGCACTCGCACCACCGTTTGAACCTACGACTTGTGGAGCAGCTGATACATTTGTAGGAGTCGATTGAAGAGCTGCTGGAGCACTAGGTCGAAGTTCGATTGTTTGAATGTTTGATCCCATACTCACTTCCCCACTTACGTGAGAAAGAATTCGTACAATTTCTCCTTCTATTGATGCTTCCATTTGTTTGAACAATTGCAAACCTTCTTTCTTATATTCTACGAGAGGATCTCGTTGACCGTATGCTCGGAGATTCACACTTGAACGTAGGTAGTCCATCATTTCGAGATGATCAACCCAGAAGAGGTCGAATGTCTGGAGCATGACACCCTTTGCAGTAAGCAAGAATACTCGTGCTGCTTCTTCAGCTGGCATTCCAGCTGCAATTGCACCATCTGTAAATTCTTGTTGTTTCTTTTGGATGGCAGTCTGCTCTTCAGGAGTAGCTCGAGACAGAATATCGAGAAGTACATTCTGAACGTCATCGTGATCACCTACGAGAATCTTTCGTCGTCGTTCATAAATCTTTCGTCGCTGCTGGTTGAGTACATCATCGTATTCAAGTACATGTTTTCGACTATCGAAATGGAAGCCTTCAATCTTTGTTTGAGCGTTTTCGAGTGCTCGTGATACAAAGCCATTTTGAATTGGCTCATCTTCAGGAATACCGAATCGACCCATCATGTTTTTGATGAGGTCTGTTCCGAATACTCGCATAAGGTTGTCTTCGAGAGATACGAAGAACTGAGTTTCTCCCGGATCACCTTGTCGTCCAGATCGTCCTCGAAGCTGGTTGTCGATTCGTCGTGCTTCGTGTCGTTCTGTACCAAGTACGTAGAGACCACCAAGTGCTTTGATTTCTTCGTATGCATCTTGTGTCATTGGTGCGCCACCAAGTTTGATGTCTACACCTCGTCCTGCCATGTTTGTAGAAATTGTAACAGCACCCTTTCGTCCCGCTTGTGCAATAATTTCACCTTCTTTTTCCGCGAATTCTGGCTTGGCGTTGAGGAGTGTATGAGGAATACCTTCTCGTTTGAGGTATTCAGAGAGAAGTTGGTTCTTTTCGATTGAAACTGTACCAACGAGTACTGGTGTACCTTTTTGATTGAGTTCTTTAATCTTGTTTGCAATCGCTTTGAACTTTCCTTTTTCTGTTTGGAAAATAAGATCATTTTTATCGAGTCGAGCGATTGGTCGGTGTGTTGGTACTTCGATAACATCGAGTCCGTATACCTTCAGGAATTCTTCTGAAGATGTCTTCGCTGTACCAGTCATACCACCGAGCTTTGGATAGAGTCGGAAATAGTTTTGGAATGTAATAGAAGCATACGCTCGAGATTCTTGCTGAATTCGAACGCCTTCTTTTGCTTCGATAGCCTGGTGGATACCTTCTGACCATCGTCGTCCTGGCTGGAGTCGTCCAGTTGATGTATCAACAATTATAACTTCACCATCTTTTACAAGGTACTGGTCGTTATTTTTGTAGAGAGCTTTTGCTTTGATAGCAATTTCAAGATGATGCACAAACTTGATGCCACCTTCCGCATAAATGTTTGCTACGCCAAGCGCTTGTTCAGCAAAGTCGATACCTTCTTGTGTAATAGCAATAGAGTGGAACTTTTCATCTACTGTGTAGTGCTTATCGAGCTGCATGTTTCGAGCAATGTCTGCAAACTTTGGATACAGACTTTCGGCATCTGACACTGGCATAGAAATAATAAGTGGTGTTCGTGATTCGTCGATCAAGATTGAGTCAATTTCGTCTACGATCGCATAATTGAAATCTCGCTGTCGGATTCCTTTTGGAGAATGTTCAATATTGTCTCGAAGATAGTCGAAGCCGAATTCGTTGTTTGTACCGTATGTGATGTCAGCGTTGTATGCTTCTTGTCTTGTGCATGGACGCAAAAAGTCGTAAATCACTTTATAAGAACCTACTGATTCTTCTTCTGTATTTTCTTCTTGTGATACGTGTGATGGATCATATATAAATGAAGAGTCGTGATTGATCACAGCAACACTAAGTCCAAGTGTGCTATAAATCTTTCCCATCCATACAGCATCTCGTCGTGAAAGGTAATCATTCACTGTAACAATGTGTACTCCTTTTCCTGAAATGGCATTGAGATACGCTGGCAATGTGGCCATCTGAGTTTTACCTTCTCCAGTTTTCATTTCAGCAATTTTGCCTTCATGCAAAATCATACCTCCAATAAGCTGTACATCGTAATGTCGCTGGTTGAGTGTTCGTCGAGTAGCCTCACGAACTACCGCAAAAGCTTCAGGTAACAAAGCATCGAGTGATGCACCTTCTGTTATCTTTGTTTTAAACTCGAGTGTTTTGGCTTTCAAAGCATCGTCTGAAAGCGCTTTGATTGATTCTTCTAAATCGTTAATAACAGCCACGGTCTGGCGATATCGCTTGATCTGGCGAGCTGAATGACTTGGGAAAATTGATGAAAGTAATGACATACGGGATAACTGTAGCACATTATGTGGCTCTGCAACAAAGGTAAAGGGGCCGCGCGACTTCGTCGTGCGGCCCCTGATGAGATTATTGTGAATGGTTGATATTTAGCGGATGCTGAGTGAACCCGCCTCATATTCAACCCCGATAGGTTCGAGAAGGACTTGTTTTTTGCCTTCTTCGACGTCGCCGGCATGGATTGCCTGGTATCCTGCCTTTTTGATGATGGACAAGGCAGCAGTGAGCTTTTTGTGTGGCACGACCACGGCATACCCTGCGCCCATGTTGTAATTGCCCCACATTTCCGGGGCCGCGATATTCCCGTGATGTTGAATGAACGGGAAGATAGGCGGAACAGGCAGTAGCTTTTTGATCCGATACGTAAAGGGCTGAGGAGCCCGCATGAGTTTGCGCCAGCCGTGGCCGGTGATATTCATGACGTAGTGAAGCGGAATATTGCCTTTCCGAAGAGCGTAGATCATCTTGGCATAGATGGTCGTAGGAATGAGAAGTTCCTCGAAGAACCGCCCTCCACCTTTGACCCTCGTATTATACCCATGACGCAAACGAGTAGGCAGATCGCGCGTGAGCGTGATGCCGTTGTCGTGAATGCCCGAGCTCGCCACCAAAATGATAGCGTCTCCAGCACTGACTCGCGAAGAGTCTACGAGTGAAGACTTGTCTACCACTTGGCCAAAGGCAGATCCACCGAGCACCGCAGTGTTCGGAAGAACGATGTCTCGAAGGGTGGATGTCTCCCCACCTCCCCAAGTGCATCGTGCATCGTCGCAGGCTTTTTTTGTGCCTTGCGCAAATGCTTCCATGAAGCGCGGATTTTTCATCCACGCTGCACTGCCCGTCGCGATATGAAGCGAAAACGTCAGGATCCGACCACCAGAGGTTGTCAGATCATTAAACGCCGTCGCCGCATTTGAGTATCCCATGTTGAAGTAATACTGAGCATTTCCCGTGAGCTCACCGGCGATCTCGGCCACGCGATTGCGTGTCCCGAGTCCTTCGGTGACAGTCACGAGGTAACGATCAGGTAGTTCCAACGCGTAGTAGCTTTCGCCTCGCGTTGAAGCTAACTCAAAGACATCCGTGTCGCCGATATTGTTTCGTGTTTGCGCCGCCAAGTTTTGGCAAACGATTTTGAGAGGATCGAGAGCGCCGTAGTCGACACCACTATCCTTGTAGGTCATTTCAGACCCACGTGGTTGTTTTAGCTTTTTTTTCTTTTTTGGTAATCCCATACGAAATGAGAGGTTTGTGCTTGTTGTGTGACTTCGCCGAGTCACGTTATTCCCCGCACTAAGACTACCTTTTCGTATAATTTCGTCAATTATATCAACCTACATCTGCGCATGCTTCTTATGTACAAGAGTTGGTACATAAAACTTTTCAATATACTCCTTGAGTGCTCGAGCCGTAGTGAAATTATTCAAAATCATAGTTCGAGACTTTTCCATTCGTATTGTCCACGATGTTTCAAATTGACCATTCTTCTGACTTTCAACATTCTGGTAATACATCGGCACCACTTCTGTTTCGATAACATCAAGAAGATTCTTAGTGATGTCTTGATCATTCACCACCCAACCTATCTCATCGAGATTTGTTTCTGCAATCCAGCCGTCATTTGTTGTTACTGGAAGTGTTCCGTTGAGACATGCTTTCATTCCACTTGTACCGCAGGCTTCAGTTCCGACAATAGGAGTGTTGAGCCAAATATCACATCCAGCTACTAGAAGGTGCGAGAGTTCCATATCGTAGTTTGGCAAAAATACTACTGAACCTTTGAGTTCACCATGAATAAGCGTCTGAAGCTGTTGAATAAATTTATTCTCTCCGGCATAACTCTCGTTGAGTGGTCCAGAAAATACCAGCTTGAGTTGTCGGCCTTCTGCTTCTGCAAGCTGTTTAAATCGAGCAACATCTCCGAGAATTGCGAGTGGCTGTTTATATTCTACAAGTCGTCTTCCCCATCCGAGAAGCAATGTGTTTTCGTCAAACATCTGTCCAGTTTTTTCTTTTATAGTCTTAAGAAGATTTCGTTTGTTTTCTTGGTGTGCTTTCCAAAAAGCTTCTGGTGAACCATCGTGAGTAATATCCCATCGACTGAGATACACACCGTTTGTCACTTCTTCCACTGAATAATTTTTCCAAAGTTCTGCAGCCTTTTGTCCGTGTAGTTTACTTACAGCATTCACTTTGTATGAAAGATTGAGAGCCAGTACTGTCATTGAAAAAAGTGTTGAATTTGCCTCAACACCAAGAGCGATGAGCTGCTCCACGTTTATACCAAGCTCCTGGGCAAAATTGTGAGCCATTGATTTTACTGCTTCAAGCGAAAATAGTTCATGCCCTGCTGCCACCAAAGTATGATTGGTAAACACAATGTGCTGACGTGCATACTGACACGCTTTGAGGAAATCAACTTGTCTGTGCTTCATTTCATGACGAATAAGCTCAAATGCCAAAAATGCAGAGTGACCCTCATTGAGATGATACACCGATGGATGAATACCGAGCGCTTTCAAAAATCGCATACCCCCAATACCAAGCACCATTTCTTGCTTGAGACGCATATCACGATTTTCTACATACAACGTATCCGTGATTGTCATGTCATCAATATGATTTCCCTCAACATGTGTATCGAGAAGAATAAGTGTCACAGCGCCCTGCTTCCACTGCCATGCTTGAATTTTTACTTCTCGTTCACCGATAGGCACTGTCACAATTCGTGGTTCTTCTGCTTCGTTTCGAATAAGTTCGAGACCAAGTTTATCTGGTGTAACAATTGCAGATGAGTTTGCTTTTCCATAGACGTGTTCATGATAGTAAAAAAGACCGAGTGCAACACACGGCAGTTTTTGATCAATCATTTCATTTATATAGTCACCCGAGAGAATTCCCAAACCACCTGCATACAGCGGAGAATGGTTGAACAACGCATATTCAGCACAAAAATATGCAACAGGCTCAGCAAGAAATTCTTTATACTCTTTCTTCCGACTAAATTCATCAAACCATCCATCAAATACTGTTGTTTCGTGTTCGTTCATATTGTGCTGTGTCTTTATATATTCTTTATATTTATATGTATTATGCCCCGCGCTGTTCTGGTTGGCCACCTCTCATGTGTTTGTACTGCTCAGTGTATTTATCGAGCGTTTGCTCAACTTCATAGTTTGGTATTTCGAGGCGAAGAAGCTCTATAGCATGTACTGCATCATAGATGTCATTCTTTGTTTCTATTTTGTAGATTGCGTCTCGCCACAAGATAGCCTTTTCATATTCTCCTGCTTCTACCGATTTTTGTTCAAGTGATTTAAACATCGCCATAAAGGCATCGTAAATTCCCTTTTCCACACCTCCTTTCTCGAACGTTCTTTCCTTAAAAGGAATTTTCACACTTTCTGCCTGTCCTCTCATCATGTCAAAAATCTTTCCACTTCGTTTCCACTGAAAAGCTGTCGAAACAATTTTTTCGTAAAGATCAGAAGCTTTCCATTTCATTTCATCAGTGCTACTCGGTACAGTTCGTACTAGGTTGAGATTGAGATACGCACCTCGCTCAATTTCCTCAACACTCCACCAAGGCTTTGCAGACGCCCACCAAAAGTGATCGCTCGCAAGTGCCTCATCAAGCTTTGTTCTAAATTCAGGATAATTTGATAAAGACTTGTCCATCTTGTGAACAGCTTCTTCTGCAAGATGCACGAGTTCCCACTGCCATGTATGAATCTGATTGTCAGGATCTGACCATGAAAGAAACTGAACACCTCGTTCGATATCAGCTTCACTTGAGGCCCATGTAGATTCATGTGGCTCAATTGTATCGAGCACAGTAGATTGCTGAACAAGTTCAGTAATAGTCACCAACTGAAATTTTGGAGAATCAAAAATACTAAACAACAACTGTTCGAGTCCCGGTCGATGATGACCGAACGTTTCTCCATCCATAGCAGTAAGTAAGTATCTATCTTCACTCATCTCTTCTCCAAGTGCTTCAATAAGCGAATCTGTAGAGCGAACCATTGAACTCATAATGAGGTTACTTGGTCGTCTCTCTCGAAATACTGCTTTGAGATTGGTATTCTTGATAGCATGTACACCATTATATGTAAGTTGCTCTGTTTTTCCCGTACAACTTATTTCATCAAGGATAATCCACTCGAATCCAAGATCAGATACTACTTTCCCGACTCGTTCACTGTATGCCATTTCTGGAGGAAAAAACCCTCTTGGTGTAAAGTCTGATCCTAAATATTTTCGAAGTGTTTCAGTATTGGCCTGAATCTGGCGAGTTATTTCTTCTTCTTCAAGAAATGGCAGAAGCGCGTGATATTTTGCAGAACCTATAATCTCAAGTCGTCCTTGTTTTACAAGTTCACGTATCATATCGATGACATCTGTATATCCATATTTATCAAATACTTCAAATAATGCTCCACTGATGTTAAACGTAAGATGTACATTTGGGTGTGCGAGCATTCCTTGGAAAAGTGGTCGGTAGCTCTGGTGAGTTACAGCTTCAAGAATATCTGGTTGCTGTCCCAGAGGTTGATAGATGTGTAAAAAGTTTGCCCATTTCATAGAGATAAATTAATCTTTTTGCTCATTCTTAAAAGCAATCGCCTTTTTGAAAAGCTCTATATATTCTATGGCTGACTTACTCCATGAGAAATTTGATTCCATTGCTCGCTTCTGAATTCCCTTCCATCGGTCTTGGTATTTGTATGTTTCGATAGCCTGAACAAATGCACCAAAGAAGGCATACTTGTCGTAATTTTCAAACATGAACCCTGTGCCTGTGTCTTTTTCGACAGAATACTTCTGAACACTATCGGCAAGACCGCCTGTCTTTCGTACAAGTGGCACTGCACCGTATCGCATTGCTTCCATTTGTGTGAGACCACAAGGTTCAAATCGTGATGGTACGAGAACCACGTCACACCCTGAGTAAATCATGTGTGGAAGTGCTCGGTCGAATGAAAGATGCGTTGCAACTTGTGGGAATCTTTTTTCTAAATCACTGAAGAGCGACAAATATCGTGAATCTCCTGAGCCTAGGACAATAAGCTGAAATTTATAGTTATTGAGAAGAGGCTCCATTGTATCAATAAGAAGGTCGAGACCTTTTTGCTCACTGAGTCGTGACACAATAGCAAAGATAGGTACATCCTCTTCTTCTTCAAGATTAAACTTTTTCTGAAGTAATAGTTTATTTCTTTTTCTGTCTTTAAAGTTTTTTGATGAATATTTCACCTCAACATACGGATTGAGCTCAGGACTATTTGACTCATAGTCGATACCATTCAATATACCGAAGAGTCGTGATCTTCGTTCTTGCAAAAGCGGATTGAGAAGCTCACCAAACTCAGATGTAGTAATTTCTTGTGCATATGTAGGCGATACAGTATTTACGACGTCAGCAAAACGAATACCTCGTCGCATGAAATTTTTCTTGAGAAGTGCTGGGTCACCAATAAGTGGCACAGCTGACTGTCCATCATCATACTCAAGTTCATTTATATAGTGTGGGTCGAACATTCCCTGGAAATGCAAATTGTGAATTGAAAACACAGAGGCAATCTTTGAAAGCACAGGATCTTCTGCAAATTCTGTCTTGAGAAGGTTAGGAATAAGACCACTCTGCCAATCAGCACCGACAATAATATCTGGGATCCAATCAGAGTGTGATCGGATAAATTCTAATGTGCCTCGACAAAGAACTGCCCATCGGGCAGCATCATCATCATACCCATATACACTTCCCCGCTGTTCAAAAAATTCCTGATTTTCTAAAAAGTAATTTGTAATGTTGGATGAGCCGGCTTGAATGCCCACTTTTACATTGCAAACAATCACTTTATCAGGGCCATTTGAAATCTGAACATTTTCTGCATGTAGAGCAATATCAAATTGATCAGCAGGAATAGCCGCATACTTTGGGATAATCACTCGTGCATCATGACCGATATCTCGAAGAGCACATGGGAGAGATCGGAGTACTTCTCCAAGGCCTCCAATTTTTACGTATGGAGCGGCTTCAGGACCAACAAACAGTATTTTAAGAGGCGTATCTTTTTTTAGAAATTTCATAGGAAAGGTTATTGACTGCAAACGGTTACATTATACCAAACCTTTCTGTTTATACTCATCTGCAGACATAAGTACGATCGGTGGTACATATTTGTAGGTTGGATTCTTTACAAACGTTGGCCTACCTTCTTCTTCTACTACATAGTACGCAAAACCTTTCATATGGTGAACTGATTCATAGTCTGCATGGCCAGGAAGACTCACAGGGTCTACATCATTAAAATTTACAGGACTATCGTCTCGTGCAACAAGCCATGTATCGCCTGTATTGACCATAAGATGACCTACTCCAGATGGGATATATGCACTTTCACCAGCACTGAGTGTAACAGCTACAGTCTTTTCGATTTCATCTTTTATATCTTGTCCTTGCGAATTCTTGCGACATATCTGAAGAAGAAGAATTCCCTTTCCACTTAAAATCCAGTATGTCTCATCGAGATCTCCAACATGGTAGTGTCCATATGCTTTTATATATTCGCCTCCAACAGTACCAGGTTCCCACACAGTAATATTTTTCTTATCACTGCCTCCTCGGATCATATAGTAGTGAATAGTCGGTCCCGAAGCATCTGGATGCATGAGGACGTCTTTCATTTTCTCATGTGTACGTTCTGCAAATGGTTGAATCATACGTATATTATAGTGTACTCAACATCTTTTTGATAATAAGTTTTGTTTCGTTTGGTCCTCGTACTGCCATTGTCTGTACCCCCGTACTTATAACAGGCGCATCATTCCCTCCAAGAAAAAGAGCATCCCCAATAAATAATATTTCTTCTTTTGTCACATTGAGATATGAGCAGATCTTTGAAATAGCATATGCTTTGTCGTGATCTTTTGGAGTGACATCAATTGATGTAGTACCTGCAATAGTAATACTGAATTCTGGGAGCATAGGTTGAAGAAGTTGCTTCATCGCAGATCGAACTTTTCCATCTGGATCCCAAGATCGCTTAATTTCGAGAGGTGCCTGCTGCCCAAGCCCTGAAAAAGTAATCTGAGAGTCACGATCTTCAACAAGAGCTCCGTACAACATTTGTGATGATACATAGAGAGATGGCAGCTTACCAAGTACCTCTTGAAATGCATTCATAATTTTTTCTTTTTGCTGTTGCGTCAGTGATTCTTGATATACAGGAGTCCATTCGTGTTTTGCATATGTGTAGTATGCAGTACCATCAGTTGGAAAAATGTGTAGATTTTTGAAAAGATCAAAACATGAGAGTGGGTCTAAGAGTTCTTTTTCAAATTGTGCAAAGCTACCTCCTGATATTACTGCCACTTTTGTTTTTGCAAGAAGTGCTGCAAGCAACTCCTCCATCTCTTTGTCTATAATGAGCTTGCTTGGAGCAAGCGTGTTATCGAGATCGAAGGCGATAACTTTGTATAATGAAAAATTCTGTGTATCCATAATTTCATTATACTATTAGCCTCCATTTATCCAAATGTAACCAAACAAAAAACCCTCAAATGAGGGTTTTTTGTTAAGTGAGACTAAGCGATTATTTTCGCTTTGCAGTCTTTTTCTTTGTAGTCTTCTTAGCTTTAGACTTTTTAGCAACAACTTTCTTCTTTGTTGCCTTTTTTGCTTTTTTAGCAGCCATGTTGGGTGCGCTCAAAGAGCTAATTACTTTTTAAACTTTTTTTTAGAATGCCGACGTCGAGAAAATATTTTTGAAGCATTAATAAATAATTTCCAAAAAATTTTCTTGCACACTCTAAATACTTCTTAATTATCCGTCACACTGACAACAACTGCAATATTTTTTTTAAGATAATTGTGGATAAGTATAAAAATTATTTTTTAAGAAAAATATTTTATTTTCTTTATATTTTTTTATTTTTATTTAATGAAAAGTTTTTGTATGTATATAACAAAAAAAGTTCAGACATTGTCTGAACTTTTTGAGAAAACTTTTTTAGTTTTATTAGAACTGTGTGACTCCTGCATTCAACTTACATTTCACCTGAGATGAAACTGGAACATCATTTGTTCCCTTACATGTAAGTGTATATATCGTTGTTTCTTGAATTGGATCTGACGGAGAAGATCCTCTTGGAATCGCTGGAGCACTGAGAAGTGTTGTTCCATTTGGTCGTGTGATCTTACAACTTACAGCGTCTGCAACTTCCCAAGACAATGTACATGACTGACCTTTGTTTACATCACCTGGAAGTGCTTTGAATGTATCAATAGCTGCACCAACACATTTATAAGCTGGACCTGTCTGACACTGAAGACCAGATGGTGTACAAATCATTGTGCCATCTCCTTCTGCTCCACATCTTCCTGTTGAGCAAGTTGTTCCAACAAGTGGATCACTTGTACAAGATGTAGGTGGAGGCGGAGTTACACTACAATCAGCAGGACAACTTGAATTATTTTCTTTTGCTTCACAAATGTTGTTGCTATTACATGTGTATTTTGGACAAGCAGCTGTTTCGTACACGCCTCCAGTAGGAAGTGGTCCAACGAATCCTGTCGGATATATGAGACTTTGTGCAGGACAACTATCTATTCCTGTACAAACACCGCCGACAAGATTCTGTCCAAGAGGACACGTACAAACTCCCCCAACAACAATCTGTCCTGATCCAGCAGAACATGTTGTGACTGGAATTACCGGAGGTATGATAGGTGGTTTAGGCGGATTCTTCTTAATCAATCGAACTGTAATATCATTGTGGTTACCACAAGCTTGTGTGAAATGATACACTCCTGCCCCTTTTTGTGCATATGCTTTTGCTGTCGTAACGAATCCTGATCGATATCGATCATAACATTCATTACATTCTCCCCAATCGTTCCAATGTTTAATTGTTACTTTATATGTACCAACATTAGTTTTAATGTTGATCTCGAATGAGGCTTCAGCTTTTTTCGGTAAAGCAAATGCTACAAACATAAATACAAAAGCAACGAGGAGAATCGATATCTTTTTCATGTGTGAAATTGAAGTATTCATATTGTTACTTTATTTTTGATAATTGATCTTTAACATATGCCTTCATACCTACTTTTTCTTGAGCACCTAATGTAATGTCGTTATCAACAGCTGTATCAAGCATGAATTGATAGATCTTCTTTGCTTCTGCTTTTTCTCCGATGAGTAGTGTAGCGTCAGCTAATGCGAGATATCCAGTAGCTTGTGCGGGGTTGATATCAAGAGACAACTGAGCGTGATCAAACACTTGCTCGATGTGCTTCAAAAATACTTCCATTGATGAAGATGTTGAAAGTGTTTGAGCAAGGTACAAGAGATGTGCTTGGGCTAGACCGGCCTGTGCACTTGAAGACGATGCAAAGAGTTGCACTGATTGTTCAAAAAGTGAAACTGCCTGCGCTGACTGAGATTGAATGAGACTAATAGTACCTAGTACCTGATATGCATCAGCTTTAGTAGTTACGTTTTTTGCTGATTGAGTAAGTCGTTTTAATTCGGCAGTTGCTTTATCGTATGTCTGTTCTCGAACATATACTCGAGCCAAGTTAAGTCGAGTAAGATCAAGTGATGGTTCGAGTTTGAGAGCTTGCTCGTATCCAATTTTTGCATTTCCGATATCACCAAAGAGATCATATGCATGTGCTCGAGCCGCAATTGCTTGATAGTTAGATGAGTCCAAGACTATAGCTTGGTTGTATGCACTAAAAGCATCATTATATTTTTGCTGAATTTCATACGCATATCCAAGAGCTCGATATGCTTCACTATTTTTTGGAGAGAAACTAATTGCCTTGTTAGCTGCCTCTACGGCTTTCGCTCCATATTCTTGTTCTTTGAACTCGAGTGTTCCCTTCTGAGAATATGAGAGTGAAAGAAGCGTATATGCCATAGAATCATTTGAATTCTTTGCAGTTGCTTCTTCAGCAAGACGGATTGAACCATCTATGTCACCACGATTAAACGATTCCTGAATCTTCCGCGCCGCAGAAGACTGAAGGAACATGTTGGGATTTGGATTGAACCAGAATGCATAGGCAAATGCAGCAACTAGTACAACCACAGCCAACACAGCAAAAATATGAATTTTCTTCATGTACAAATTAAATACCAGTAATGCATATAAGTATATCAAATATATGTATATACATGTGAAAATTAATAACAGCTCCGGATGGAGCTGTTATTAATTGTAATTATTTTGCTGGTACGGCTTGTGATGGATCTCTTCCCGCTTGAATTTCTTTGATGAATGATTCTCCTTGAGCTTTGAATGCTGGCTCAATTTTGATTGCTTCCTGAATTTCTTTGATAGCGTTCTTTCGATCATTCACTTTTAAATATGCTGCAGCGAGAGAAACATGAAGCTGCGGATTTTTTGGATCTGCTTCTACTTGTTTCTTCACCAGAGAGAGAATTCTTCCAAATTGTTTTTTCTCAACATACGCCTGGAGAATTCGTTCGTCAGTTGTTACATCAACACCTCGAGCTTTCGCAGCTTCGATTTCTTTTTCTGCAATGTCACTCTGGTTGTTATAAATCAATGTAGCTGCATAAATGACAAGTGCTTCATTATATGCTGGTTCTTCTTCATATCCTTTCTTTGCATATTCAACGGCCTTTGCAAATTCTCCTTTCTGATAGTGCAAGAGTGCTGTTTGGAAGATGAATGATTGTTTTTTTGGAGAAAGTTCGAGAGCTCGCTGAATCTGTACCAACGCAGCATCTGTCTGTCCTATTCGAGACAAGAACAATCCATAGAAGAGTGGAGGTCGAGGATCTGCTCCTGTTTCTGCAAACTGCTTCTTGTACTCATCCTGAGTAAGTTGTACGAATCCAACTTTAGTATCTGTATCGAGAGTTGTTGCAGCTACGGCAGCACCAGCAACTTCAGACAATCGTTCTCGAGCTTCAATACTTCCAAATGTTTTCATCGAAAATACATTTTTAAATTCTGCGAGAGCTTTTTTATAATCTGCAGGAATTCGATTTCCTCTTGAATCTGTACCTCCTACCTGCGCTTGAAGTGCTCGGATGAGACTCGCTGAAACTGAATACGGCTTAATAACAATTACATACATTGCTCCGAGAAGAAGAACACCAATAAGTCCTGCTACTGCATATTGTGTACCTTCATTTTCAATAAGAGCGCCAGCATTTCTGCTGTCAGTCGCTAATGTTGTACTTCGGTTGTGTACATATGCCAAGAGAGCAAAGAAGATAAGGTAACTTACAAGGTGATCAAACACAAAGAGATTGTGAATAAAATATGCGACGAGAAGTCCAGTAAGCACAGCCTTTTCAGTAAAGAGCCATGGTTCTTGTACGTTTGGATTTTGTTTTCTCCAGAGAAGATACAGCAATGCTGCAAAGAGTGAGAGGTATGAAAGAAGACCTAAGATACCACCAGCAATGAGCCAATCAAAGAATACGTTGTGACTTCGATCGAACCACTGTTCCTGATTGTACATTCGTGGATCATAGTACTTTGCGAATACATAGTTGAAGTTGTCCTGACCCCAACCGAGAACTGGTCGTTCTTTAAAACCATTGTATGCCATTGACCAAATAACACTTCGAGCATATCCCTGATTTTTGAGAACAGAACCTACATCTGTAGTGATGAGTGAACTGAATCGAGCAAGAAGTTGTGACTGTTGTACAAACTGTGTGTTTCGAGCAAGACCGAGTGATCCGACAACGATAACAACAAGTGCGAGGATACTGATACCTGTATATCGAATTACTTTATTTGTTCGTTCAAAGATTGCGAGAAGAAGCGCAGTAACAATTGTACCGGCTACAAGTCCGAGGAATGAACCTCGTGTACCAGTTCGGTAAAGAATAAACGCGTTGAAAGCAATGAATACGAGATAGCCTGTAACCCATGGCCATGCTTCAGAAAATACTTTTTTGAAAAGAGTTCGAAGCATAAATTGACCAGCGATAAAGATGTGAAGCATTGCATACACGCCGAGATATGTAGAGTTACCAAGAGTTCCTGAAATACGAGTCTGACCATCAGCCAAACCTCGAAGGCCAATGATGATGCTTGCAGCAAGAGATGTATGAGCAAACCAGTACCATGTCTTTCGAGTGAACACACCAGCAAGGAGTACAAAGTATCCAAGCAAATGAAGAACAGTTACATAGCCTTCCATTCGTTCGTAATTACTCCAGAAACTTCGGAAAGGATTTTCTGAGAAGATTGTTGCGAGACCAAGAATAGCAGTGAAGCCAAGAATAGCCCAAAGGAGTGCAGACTTCTTTGGTAAATATGACTTATCTCGAATAGCTAAAAAAGCATATAAGATGAGTGCGAGCTCTACGAGAGTTCTAAAAACAAAGGCCTTCCCTGTGATATATGGGAAGTACATTGACCCGAGAACAATAAGCGGAACAAACGGGATAACGAATAAAAGACTAATAATACTGTATCGTAATGCTGTGTTCGAATTCATAGTGGTGCTATTCTAGCATATTATTTTGTATGATAAACCTGCTATACTAGTGGACAATATAATACAGTATGAACAATAGTTTTTATCAAAAAGTCCTACTTTGGCTCAATAATCCTGGATTTCAGAAATACCTCAAAAACGCAGGCTGGATGTTCTTTTCTCGTATTTTCAGTCTTATTATCTCCTTCTTTGTTACTACATATGTAGTGCGTTACCTTGGACCAGAAAATTATGGCTTCCTTAGTTACTCTATTAGCTATATTGGTATCTTCTCTGTATTTACAAGTCTTGGATTAGATCAGATTTTATATAGAGAGCTCATTCAATATCCAGACAAAAAGAATGAATACCTCGGTACATCAATTATTTTAAAAATGGTTGCGGGGATCATTATGATCGGTATTGCAGTTGGAAGTGCATGGCATACATCACACCAAGACATTTCGTTCTTGTTGATTTCAATTCTTTCTCTGACGTTTCTTTTCAATGGTTGGAATATTGTTGCCTATGAGTTTCAAGCGAGTGTTTTGGCAAAGTATCCTTCTCTCATCAATCTGTACGTATCTGTTCTTCTCAACATTTTAAAACTAGTCGTGGTATTCATGAACAAAGGTGTCATCTACTTGACAATCATATTCATGCTCGAACCTGTTATATATGCAGTCTTCTATATTTTCTATCGAAACAAATACTACGATTCTGTCCTCAATTGGAGATTCAACTACAAAATCGCAAAAAGTCTTCTCTACAATTCTTTACCACTTCTTTTCTCGAGTGCATTTGCGGTGATCTATAGTCGAATCGATCAAGTAATGATCAAAAACTTTATTGATACTAAGTCAGTTGGTATTTACGACGCTGCTGCTCGAATCGCAGAAGCATGGTACTTTATTCCTGGACTTGTTGTTGGTTCATTGTTCCCCGCTCTCGTAAATGCGCGACAAACATCAGAATACATTTACTATGCTCGTCTCAAACGATTGGGACTGTTTATGGTTCTTATTTCTGTTGGAGTGGCACTTCCTGTGGCGCTTCTTGGAAAACAAATTATCATGCTCTTATATGGCGTGGAGTTTCTAGGGGCAGTACCTATTCTCCAAATTTATATCTGGGCCGGTATCGGAACATCACTCGCCTACCTCACACAAAACTTTTTGCTTGCTGAAAACAACCAGAAGGCTGTATTCATTGCTTCATTCTCAGCTATGGCAATGAACGTTGTGCTCAACTTCATCTTCATTCCCAAGTACGGCATCGCTGGTGCTGCTTGGGCAACATTTATCTCATATTTCTGTAACTTCCTCTCCCTCTTCCTATTTAAGGATACTCGAGGTAAACTCTTGAAAATAATATTTAATTCATAACCCGTGAAAACAAAACTGAAGAATATACCGTTTGTAAGAAAAGCGTATCACCTTGCCCTCTATATAAGAAACATATTCCGGAACGACTTCCGTACTATATATATGTATCTTTTTAAGAGAAATGACTTTGCCCTCCTTACTTCTCTCAAAGCGAACGTACGACGAATCCACAATGCTCAAGTAAAGGGTATCGAAAACAAAGAACAGTTTTTTATTGGAAAAAATATTATTGGATATCCTGCGCTTTGCTTTATTACAAAAGATGGCAAGCACATCGGATGGTCTGATGCCGTTCTCGAACGAAACGGTAAGAAACTCCCCTTCCTTCAAGTACGAACAGATGTAGAAAAAAACATTCCTCACGTATTCGAAACATTCAAACCTGAAATCGTTGTTGATTTTGGAACAGCATCAGGAGGTTCAGCAATTTTCACTTACGAACTTCTTTCAAAATATTGTCAGCCAAAAATTCTCACTATCGATATCACTGATGCTGATGTTGTTTCAGCAAAAGAATTTCATGATGCATACAAGACAACTGAAAAAATTCAGTCACTCTATGGGAAAAGTAGTCTTGATTGTGTAGACGAAGTGAAAGCCTTTATTGCATCACGAACACCTGGCAAAAAAGTACTCTTCTCATTTGATAACGATCACTCATACGAACACACATACAAAGAGCTCACTACCTACGGTCCTCTTCTTCAATCAGGTGACATCATCATGATGCAGGATACATGGGACCAGAGTTTGTACGGACACGAAACATCTCCAATGCTCGCGGTTGAACGATTCCTTTCAGAAAACAAAGACTTTAAACTCGCTGAAGATTTCCTCAAAAAATTACAAATTCCGTGTAACTTCATTTACGGAATCTTAGAGAAAAAATAAAGAAATAAAAGGATGCGGAACTTTAGGTGTTTAGGTTTTACTGCATAAGTAATACCAAGACGTACAAAGTAAAAAGTCGGAAATATTCCGACTTTTTACTTTGTACGTCTTACATTAATGAAATGAAGCTTGTCGGTAAATTGAAATGTATAAATTGAAGCGCATAAAATGGTTACGGCGGGGGGTCTCTTCGAGACCCCCCGCCGTTATTAGTTGTTTGCAGCTGCTTTTTGGTTTACACCAGGGCTGCTGCGAGAATCGCCATTTGGGCGAGATGTGCGTCGTTCGTCCGGTCAAAGACGCCGATGAGGCGTTCGTAGTCGGTGAACGGTGTGTGGCCCGTGCCAATCCCGTAAACGAGACCAACGAGTTTGGCGTCACGCCAGTGCCCGACAGGCAGTGGCTCCGTCTTCACGGGAGGTTGTGAAGCTGCCAAGGTTGGCACAGTCACAGCAAGACCACCGGCAGGCACCGCAGTGCCAAACCCCAGTTCTGGCTGCATGCCACCCTCAGCGGGCTCAGGCTCACCAGTGTTGACTTCAACACCGGCCGGGCAGACAGATGTTACGACATAGCGGGCACCTTGGAATGGGCCGGCCATAAGGAATATAAGGTTATCAGGATTTATCATGGACAGTAGATCAGTATTTACGATATGGGTTGTGCAACTTGCGTTGCGTTATGTCGATAAGGAGCAGATGCTCAATTTCGGCAAACAGAGGCCCTTTTGTACCTACAAATTCAAACACAGAGAGCCTTTCTTTGCCAAAATAGAGCGGATGTACTGCCACTCTTATAATATAAAAAGCCTGTTTTGACAATACATTCTACAAATCATCTAGAGGCTAAGAATCTAGTTTTTGTTATACTTATTTCCATCACAAATCCCTATGAACAACGTTCTCCGACTGCTACGACCCACTAGCTGGATAAAGAATTTCTTCATCTTTGTTCCCCTCTTTTTCGCAAGAGAATTTCTTTTTATTCAAAAACTAGAATCCGTTATTGTCGCATTCATTTGTTTTTCACTTACTGCAAGCTGCGTATATATTCTCAATGACATCGCAGATCGTGAGCAAGACAAACTCCATGACAAGAAAAAGTTTCGACCAATTGCATCTGGAGCCGTCTCTGTACGTCGTGCTCTACAAGTGTTTGCCGTACTTCTTATCACTACTATTGCTCTCACACATTACGTAGTTCCAGCTATCACCTACTATCTTGCTGCGTATTTCCTCCTCAACATCGCCTACTCTTTTTATCTCAAGCACATTGCTACCATCGACATACTCCTCATCTCAGGATTTTTCTTGATTCGAATCCTCATTGGTGGTGAAGCAGCTGGTGTTCATATTTCTCTCTGGCTTCTTCTTTGTACTATTTTCATTTCACTCTTTCTTATCGTCGGAAAACGTATTGCTGAATTCAATGGAAAATCAAAACGTGCGGTACTCAATGTCTACACATCAGAATTTCTCACAGCACTTCTTATTATTGCAGCTACACTTTCTATAATTTCATATAGTCTTTATTCTGTACTTGTTCTCAACTCTTATATCGCGGTATATTCTATATTCTTCGTCCTCCTGGGTGTACTTCGATACGTATTTATCGTATTCACATCTGCAAAGAGTGAATATCCAGAGCGTGCTGTTGTTTCTGATCCGATTGTTCTTGTTGCCACTCTGGGATGGATTATATTTATGTGTATGATTTTTTATTAATTTGTAACTAGCTACATCATTATGAAATTCTTAATTACAGGCGGTTCAGGGTTCCTCGGTATCAACTTTATTCGACATGCTCTTGCAAAAGGTCACACTATTATTTCAATCGACAAAGAAGCTTTCGACTATCCTGAAAAAGAAAAAATTACTGCGGTGATAGGCGATATTCGAGATGCAGCAACTATAGATGCCTACATGAAAGGTGTAGATGTTGTCGTTCATACAGCTGCAGCACTTCCCCTCTATACTGAACAAGAAATCATGACGACTGATGTAGACGGTACAAAAAATATTTTAGAAAAAGCTCTCGCAAACAATGTGCCTCGAGTGGTACATATTTCTTCAACAGCGGTGTACGGTATTCCAGATCATCATCCTCTCAAAGAAGATGACAAACTCGATGGTGTAGGTCCTTACGGTAAAGCAAAGATTCTTGCTGAAGAAGCTTGTCTCGAATATCGAAATAAAGGTCTCATTGTTCCTATCATTCGACCAAAATCATTTGTTGGTCCAGAACGACTTGGTGTATTCGCTCTCTTTTATGATTGGGCAAAAGATGGAAAAAATTTCCCAATGATCGGAAGTGGACACAACCGCTACCAGCTCCTCGACGTAGATGATCTCTGTGATGCTATTTATCTTGCTTCTACTCTCGAAAAAGAAAAAGCAAACGACACATTCAATATTGGTGCAAAAGAATTCACTACAATGAAAGAAGATTATCAGGCAGTGCTCGACAAAGCAGGCTTTGGAAAAAAGATTATTGGCCTTCCTGCTGCTCCTGTTATTTGGACACTCCGAGTTCTCGAAGCTCTCAAACTTTCCCCTCTTTACAAGTGGGTGTACGAAACAGCGTCAAAAGACTCATTTGTATCTATCGAAAAAGCAGAACTACAACTTGGCTACAAACCTCAGTTCTCAAACAAACAAGCTCTTGTAAAAAACTATGACTGGTACCTCGCCAATCTTCATAAATTTGAAGGTCAGTCAGGCGTAACTCACCGAGTACCTTGGAAACAAGGTATCCTCAAGGTGGCCAAATTATTCTTCTAACCCTCCCGTATGTTTAACTTTTTTTCAGCTCCAGCCCATAACAGAATTTTCAAAATCTGTTTTACACTTTTTGTTTTGTTTGCAGTCACTCTCATCTACCGATCATCATTTGTTGCACTCGACGGCGTGCGACACTTTGTACTTTTCGATGACGCAATGATTTCGATGAGATATGCAGACAATCTTGCACACGGACATGGTCTCGTGTGGAATATTGGAGAAAAAGTTGAAGGCTTCACAAATCCTCTCACGGTGTTTGTGATGGCTGGAGCAATCAAACTCTTTGGACAAAACTACGCATCACTCGCAATACAAATCATGGGACTTCTTTGTCTCATCGCAAATATATTTCTCGTTCGAAGAGTACTCGAAAAACTTCTTGCAGAACGTCGAAATGATTTTCTCGTATTTCTCGGTGTCATTCTCACAATGGCATGGTATCCAGTGATGTATTGGTCAGTCTTTGGAATGGAAACAGGCTATCTCACAACTCTCATTCTTAGTGTTATCTACCTTTCTCTTTATAAGGACACAGCAGGGCGACCAAACGTTTGGATTTCAGTTCTTCTTTCTCTCGTGTATCTCGCACGTCCTGAAGGAGCAATCTTCATTGCCCTCTTCTACATCATCCGGTTCTTTCAAAAACTTTCAGAAAAAAGAGGCTGGCTTATGGTTGGTATTGAAGCAACAATTACTGCACTCCCTATTATCGGCTACCAAATGTTCCGACTTTCTTACTATGGTCTCTCTGTTCCAAACACATACCTCCTCAAAGCGACAGGTATGCCACTTCTCGACCGTGTAAAAAATGGCCTTGGATTCTATCAGCCCTTCCTTAATCGAATTCAACTCTTCATTCTTCCTATTATTCTCTTCTTCTTTGTATATCTTTTCGAAGCTGGTTCATCTCTCAAGGAAAAAATAAGTAATCTGCTTCGAGGTCCACTTTCATATATAACTCTCTTCGTTGGATCTTTTGCAGCCTATAGTGCCTACCAAGTATGGGTTGGTGGAGATCCATGGCCACCATTTTGGCGAATGACTGTTCCCTATACTGTGCTTTTCTTTATTGCATTCGTTGTCACAGCAGCGAGACTCAAAGATTCATTCAACATGCGCACAGATCACTTCATGGCTTTCATGAGTGCTATTGTGTGTTCTCTTCTCGTATTTGTTCCATTCGATTATCACTACGACTTCACACGACTCGAACCATATCAATCAAGAAACAATAAAGAAAATATAAACTCTGCTCTTGTTATCAAAGAGCTCACCACCGACAAAGCATCTGTAGCTACATTCTGGGCTGGAACTGTTCCTTATATTTCGCAGCGATATTCTCTCGACCCTTTGGGAAAAATGGATCCTCATATCGCAAAGCTTGCCCCTGACCTTTCTGGAGCGCTTTCAAATCCACGAGGTATGTATAGTATTCCTGGTCATAACAAATACGACCTCAACTATACATTCAAAGAAAAATCACCTGATGTAATTGTGTATCTTGCGTTCAACAATCATTTCTGTAGTTGGGCATCACAAAATCTCGAAGACTGGTGCAAAGCAAACTACAATCTCGTAGAATATAAAGGTACAAAGTTATTGTTGAAAAAAGGATCACCATTTGTGCTCTACTCAAAAATCACATCTGATCAGTACATTGATACAAGAGCCTCATCGACATCTGCAACTTCAACAAAAATAAAATCAAAATAATCATGTCTATTATTTACCTCATCGTGGCGTTCATCTTGAATGGAACTGCAAATGTTCTTCTCAAGCTCGGTGCAAAAAAAGGTTTGGTTCTTCATGGATTCAGTCTCCAAACAATTTCAGCAAATGCACTATTTCTCCTTGGATTCATTTGTTTTGGTCTCAATGCCCTCTTCTACTTTCTCGCTCTACGAACACTCCCTATCACCGTCGCATATCCAATCATGGTGGGCATGAGTCTTCTCATCATTAACACATTTGCATACGTATCACTCGGAGAAACAATCACAACGATGCAAATGGTAGGCTATGCATTACTCATCGTGGCCATTACAATGATCTTCTACTTTGCTCCGCACACAAATTAGTTATCAATATTATTCCTAAACTTTTCCTGAATACAACTATGTCATCTCACACTGAATATTACTTTAAAGACCAAGACATCCAGAATATTTCTGGCAAAACTGTCATTCTCGACATCGACGGTACAATTGCTACAGACAACAGTAGTGACATTGAAGAAGCAGCTATGCACAAAGTTCGTGATCTTGCAGAGCACAATGTAGTGCTTCTTTGTTCAAATAAGCCAAACCCGGCTCGAAATCTCGCCATCTCACAAAAATTGAATATTCCTATTCTCACCACACACCTCCGAAAACCTAACAAAAAGATCGTAGACCTCATTGACCCAAAGCATCCAAAAGAACGTGTAGTCATCGGTGACAAAATGCTTACAGACGGACTATTCGCGCGAAACATTGACGCTGAGTTTGTAAAAGTAAAACGACTCAAAGAACATACTGACTCTTTCTATACAAAACTCACCTACTTCCTTGACGATATGACGTATCACATCTGCAAAATTTTAAAAATAGTTTAAGACTAAAAGTTTTGCTATCATTACTCCATACAATTATTTCAAATCCACCAATTCCATGGACCCAAAAGTTAAAGACACATACAAAGAAGTTGAATACACACGAGAAATGCGACCATATATGGCGTACTTCCAAGCTATAGATGAAGTCTTTGACCTCAGCACTATCGATAGTCTCGCAGACCTTGGCTGCAACAACGGCCGTCTTATGGAAGCGTGGAAACATAAGTATCCTACTGCAGAAGTCATTGGCTACGACTATTTCGATTGGTCAAAACAGTATGCAGCTCCAAGTATCAAAGACTTCGTACATATCGACGACCTCTCAAAGCCATTTACCTTCAAAAAAGAATATGAAATCGTAAACTGCTCAGAAGTTGGTGAACACATTCCAGCTGAATGCGAAGATGCCTTCCTCGACAACCTCACAAAGGCAACACAAGATATTCTCCTCCTCACATGGTCAAACCAGCACGAAGATCATGACGGTCAGCACCTCAATCCTCAGCCAAAAGGCTACATTATGAAAAAGCTCGAAGAGCGGGGCTTTACTTACTGGGCAGAACGATCAGATGCACTAGCTTCTGTGCTTGCAAACAAACTCGAGGGCATTGGCTACAACTGGTGGGCAAAAAATATTATGGTCTTCAAGAAGAATCGATTCGCAAAAGTAGACTCATCATATCTCTTGCAAACTATTTCAACAGACAATCCAAGTCACAAAAAATCTCTCACACACGCAGGTCTCACAAAAACATCTCTTCAAAAGTCATTCATCGATTTACAAAATTATATTTTCGAACGAAGTCGAAATGGTAAAGGCGCGTCTATTCTCCGAGCAAGTGACGGCGACTATTTCTTCCTCCGACAAATTGCTATCGGTAGTGCAAAACCAGGACGCCGAGCCCTCACAACAGGTTACGACAAAATCGACATTGGTCTTTTCCGAGCGATGTTCTGGCAAAATGACCTCATCACACTCAACCTCGAATCACACGAACATCGAAACTGGAAAAAGTTCATCATTGTTGACCTCGTAGAAAAAGTTATTTCTCGACTGTTGCGACTAGGTATCAAACCTATGGAAAATGGTAAGAAAGCATATGCAATAGACAAGGCTCTTACTCCCCTCACATGGTTTGGCATTATTCCTGGCATCATTGCATTCATCTATTCATTCAAACGAAAAGGCACATACCTCCGAAAAGCACTTTCAATTGTTTCAAATGATGTTATTCCAAGTGAAGCAGTGTACGGTCTCGTATCTACAAAATGGGTGTTCCGAAATTTCAAAAACGAAATCGGCATCATCGCATCAGAAAACAAAGTTGCTCTTATCAAGGAACTTATGCAGCGAAAAGAATATCAGGACTACCTCGGCACTGATTCATTTACTGACTACATTGGCGTGCCAGAAAAAGGCGCAGCCGATAACATCCTCCCTCTTGTAGAAAAAGTAGGCGCGCAGATCGCAAACAGTAAAGCAAAGATTTTCCTCGTTGGAGCTGGCAGTTCAAAAATTGCTCTCCTTCCACTTCTCCGACAGTACAGCAACGCAGTATTTATCGACGTAGGTGCAGGTATCGATGCTATCGCAGGTATCGTATGCCAGGACCGACCGTTCTTCGCAGAATGGACAGACTACCGACTCAAGAGTTACAACTATGACGCTATCGACTTCATGGATCAGGGAAACCCAGCGTGGAATAATCCGTACTACAAGACTGTACAATTAGACTAAATCCTCAATTTTTAAAATTAGATCATTGTGACCAAACGCAAGATCTAATTTTTTTATTTCATCAATAGTCACTATTTCCATCGTCACGTAACTGCAAAAGAAGTTTACCCTCTGGTTCCCTCAGTATAAATGTCGAAAAGAAGGGTTTTTGCATAAAATATACACCTAATTATATGCCCATTCTTTCTTAAAATCACCATATTTTTAAAACCTATAAAGCATGCTACTATGTCCCCATATGAATATGATTCCACTTTTCCGACCGTCATATGACAGTCGAGAACTCAACTCATTAAAAGAATCCTTTAAAAAAGGCTGGATTGGACTTGGGCCAAAAACCAAAGAATTTGAAGACAAATTCGGTGCGTTTGTGGGTGCTCCGCATGCAGTTGCTCTCAACTCAGCAACATCAGCTCTTCACCTTGCTCTCTCACTTTTTAATATTAAGGGCAAAGAAGTCATCACAACTCCGATGACATTCGTTTCTACAAACCACGCTATCTTATACGAAGGTGGTATTCCAGTATTCTGTGATATTGAACCAGACACTCTCAATATCGACGCTGACAAAATTGAAGCACTGATCACTCCAAAGACAGCAGGTATTATTTGCGTAGACTACGGTGGTCATCCTTGTGACATAGACAAGATTAAGAAAATTGCAAAAAAACATAAACTTTTTGTACTTGAAGATGCTGCACATTCATGCGGTTCAAAATACAAAGGCAAACCTGTTGGTTCTGTTGCTGACATCACAAGTTTCAGTTTCCACGCTGTAAAAAACCTTGCAACAGGTGACGGTGGTGCACTCACATTCAACAATAAAAAATGGGATGAGATTCTTCGAAAGCGACGATGGCTAGGTATCAACAAAAGTACATTCGATCGAACTATCACAGACAAGGGATATCACTGGTACTATGAAGTTGAAGAACTTGGATACAAATATCACATGAATGACATCAACGCATGTCTCGGTCTTGTTCAGCTCGAAAAGCTTCCTGCTCACCTCGAACGACGACGAGCAATCGCCGATCAATACAAAAAAGCATTCGCAGACCTTCCATGGCTTGAGCTTCCAGTAGAAAAATCATACGCATGGAATGCTACTCACAACTTCATGGTAAAAGTTGATGCTTCTATTCGAGATAAATTCATCGCATATTTGATGGAAAATGGCGTTGGCGCTGGCATGCACTACATTCCAAACCACCTCTACAAGATGTACCAGCCGTACATGAAAAAGAGAAAGCTTCCTGTAGCTGACACTGTATGGAAAAAGATCACTCTCCTTCCTATGTTCCCAGGCTTAACTCCAAAAGAGGTTGCGTATATAATTAAGGTTGTTAAAAACTTTAAGGCGTAATCGTACTCGCCTCCAAATTACCGGTCAGGGATCATCATGAATAATAAAATTTTGTTTGTTTGTCTTTCCTCTTACCAACCTGCAAACACATCATTTCGACAGAGATATAACAGACAAGAACTCTATGCTGTAGCTCTCTGGAATCTCATTCAACAAACAAAAGGTGTTGCTGATATTTGCGTTGTAGAAAATACTACAGAAAGTATCACGTCATTTGAAAACAATCACAGCAGAACACTCGTTGGATCTAACGATGTGAAATATAAATTTCTCATCAACAACAATGCACTCGGTAGTAAAAACAAAGGAGCTGGAGAATTCCAAATGTGCATGGCAGTACTCGACCGACTCGGTGATCAACTCAAACAATACGACTGGGTAGTGTATTACACATCTCGACACATCCTCTACAAGCTTCCGGACTTCACACAACTCCTCACAAACTCTACTGATGATATTGTAATAAGTAACCCCGACTACATCTTGCCAGATGGCACAATGCTCCACGCTGCACCAGGTAACTACAATGACATGCTCTTTGCCATGAAGCCTGCTTTATTCAAAGAATATTGCCTTTCAATGAATCCTGAAAAGCTTGTAGAAAAACGAATGAATAGTGAAGCACATCTCTATCACTTTGTAGAAGAACACAAAGCAAAAGGCGCAAAGATCAAAGAGCTCCGTGACTTGTGGCTCGCTCGATACGACTATGCGATGCAGCACATTCACCTTGTTTCAAAAGATATGAAATCATATACCGATTTCGCTCTGATACTCGATATCTACAAGCAATTCTATATTGCCTTCCCAGCTCTGGTGCCAACTAAACCATTGCCACAAAATGGCGATACCCTCAATCTTGAGACATACGAAACTAAGCCTTCATTTTTTGCCAAACTCTTCAGCAAATTTTCACACAAACCTCATACACTCCGATTCCTCAAGAGTGAATACCTCTATGACATCGAACCTACATGGGTACAGATAGAAAAAGCCCTCGAATTGCATCCATATACAAATGTCGCCTTCCCAGATACTGCATCTACAGAGATATACAAAAACCGTCTTCAGACCCTGTTTGCCCACAAAGCTCTCGGCAAGTAAAGACCTAGCAAAAGCCTAGTCCTCGGTATACACTACTAGTATTATGGCTTTTAAAGTTACAGCTCTGACAGATTTACCAGATGTATTAATTGTTACTTCTGACAAATTCCATGATGATCGTGGATATTTTATGGAGATGGCAAAAATCTCTGAATTTAAGAAACTCGGACTACCTGATAGTTTTCCTCAGTACAACATGTCGTATTCGAAAAAAGATGTGATTCGAGGGCTTCACTATCAGCACGGAGAATTTGCGCAAGGTAAACTTGTATATCTTATTTCTGGAAAAGTTCGGGATGTTTTTGTAGACATGAGATCTGATTCACCTACGTACAAAAAGTTTCAAACAATTGATTTGACTGGTGAAGACAGTACCTTCATCTACATACCACCTGGATTTGCTCATGGCTTCTCAGTGCTCTCAGATGAAGCATACTTTTTGTATGCATGTACAAAAGAATACACAAAAACTGCTGAAGGTGGCATTCGATTTGATGACCCAACACTCGATATAGACTGGGGTGTTACTACACCTGTTGTTTCTGAAAAAGATCAACTTCTTCCGTTCCTAAACTAACGATATGTCACAGAAAAATCCTTTTTTTAGTGTAATTATTCCTACTTATAATAGTGAACAATTTATCAGAAGGACTGTAACCAGCGTACTTCAACAAACGTACTCAGATTTTGAACTTATTATTATTGATGATGGTTCAAAGGACGAGACCTCAACTATTTTACTTGAGCTTAGTTCTGAAGATTCACGAATAAAAGTAATTACTACGACTAACTCTGGTGGACCAACAGTTCCTACAAATGTTGGTATTGATGTTTCGAAAGGTAGCTATATCGCATTTCTCGACCATGACGATGAATGGAGATCAAACAAACTAGAAATTCTACATACTTTTTTTACTTTAAATCCACAAATAGGATTCATTGCTTCAAATGTTGAACATATTAATGATCTAACAGGATTAATAACGACGGCTAAAGTTAAAATAACAAAAGGTAGTCTTTCAAAAAAAGAATTGCTTGCTGGGAAATACTTTAATACCTTTAGTATGCTTTGTATTAAAAGATCCGTACTAGAAAAAGTAGGATACCTTGATACACAACTTAAGATGTTCGCAGATTTTGATCTAGTTACGAGAATGATTGATCAAGATATTCCCTATATATTCTTGCCAGACGTGCTTGTCCGATATCATATACACAACAACAATACTTCAAATATATTAACCTCATCAAAAGAACGTCTCAGAGATTTAACTCACATTATTACAAAATATGAAAATACTTTTTTAAAATTTCCATCGAGTTATAGTAATGTGCTCCATTCAATTGCTGGACTTCATCTTTATAACAAAGAACAAAAGCAAGCAATTCATTATCTTAAAAAATCAATCAAAATACATCCATTTAACGCACTTTCATATATTAAGTTAGGTATGGCATACTTGGGGAACAAACCATTTAATATAGTCCGTTCCCTTAAACGAAAAGCCACACGTATTATTAGTTAAATTCACCACAATGCCATCATCACTTCGATCAACACTGAGATTTATAAAAAAAGTTATTTATTTTCCATTATTCCTCTTTATCGCACTCGATTATATCGTGTACAGAAACAGAGATTCGAAACAACGTTTTTCTACAAACATCAGTGACGTCTTTCCACAGATCTTCGATAAGACTCGACTTACAGGATTTGACCGGCACTATGTGTATCACACATCGTGGGCAGCTCGAAAGGTAAAAGAGATAAACCCAGCGTTTCATGTAGATATTTCTTCAAGTCTCTATTTCTGTGGCATTGTATCAGCCTTTGTACCTGTGCATTTTTACGACTATCGACCAGCTCCTCTTTACCTTTCAGACCTAGAAAGCAAAGAAGGCGACCTCATGAAACTGCCCTTCCAGGACAGTGAATTGGCCTCACTTTCGTGTATGCATACGATAGAGCACATTGGGCTCGGCCGATACGGTGACCCTATCGACCCAGAAGGCGATATAAAGGCAATAAATGAGCTTAAACGCGTTGTACGACAAGGGGGTTCCCTCTTGTTCGTAACACCTGTAGGCAAGCCTAAAATCATGTTTAATGCCCACCGAATCTATAGCTATAAGCAGGTCCTCAGCTACTTCCCTGAATTCGAACTTCGTGAGTTTTCACTCGTCCCAGAACAGGAAAAAGATGGTGGTATTATCACCAACGCCACAGAGGCTCAATCAGACAATGAAACATACGGTTGTGGACTATTCTGGTTTGTAAAAAAATAAGGTAAAGTACTAGCATGTTACTCCTGTGGACTTCACCAAAAAGTTTCTTTTCCCTCGGTCGATGGAAAGTCTATTTTCGAAATATCAAAAATAAAGTACGTGGCCCCGCGTCAGTTGTTCGAAGTCTTTCTGTTGGTCTTCAAGAACAAGGCGTTCCATTTCGAATGGATACATATCCAACAAGCCCATCTGATGTTGTGCATGTGGTTTCTGGCGTCCAGACACTCAAAGAAGCGTTAGCTCTCAAACGAAAAGGAGCATTTCGAACACTTGTGGCTGGTCCGACTATTACTATCTCTCCTCTCGACCACAAAAAGCTCTTAGACAATCCACTTATCGATATGCTCATTGTGCCATCACCATGGGTGCGTGATTTTTATATCTATCAGATTCCTTCACTCAAAGATAAAATAAAAGTATGGGCTGCTGGTGTAGTAGATCCCGGAGTACCTCCAATTCCACGATCAAAACGGCTTCAAGTTCTTATTTATCAAA
The DNA here is from genome assembly GCA_039795775.1 of Candidatus Parcubacteria bacterium. Lineage (GTDB taxonomy): Bacteria > Patescibacteriota > Minisyncoccia > Phycocordibacterales > CAIZLB01 > JBDKLC01. The sequence goes on along the minus strand of JBDKLC010000005.1, from coordinate 22,618 downwards.
AGAATGCTCCTGAAGAATTAGTAAAAGCAGTTATGAATGACTTGTCTGCCCGAGATATTCCGTTCACAGTGGTTCACTATGGTTTTTTTAAACAAGAAGATTTTTATCGAAAACTCGAATCTTCTGCATTTATGATTTATCTCTCTGAATCTGAAAGTCAGGGGCTCGCCCTTCACGAAGCATGGATCCGAGATGTTCCTACACTCGTATGGAATCGTGGGTTCTGGGAACACGAAGATTTCTATTGGAAAGATACAAAGATTAGCGCACCTTATCTCATGGCCTCATGCGGATATTTCTTCAAAGATGAATCTGACTTCGGCACTCAGCTCCAAAAGCTCACTGAGCACTACTCTCGTTTACGACCTCGAGCATACAGCCTCGAACACTTTACAGACACTGTTGCTACAAAAAAGTATCTCACCCTTATGAGTAACTATATTCAACATGATAATCGTCAAGCTTAAAGGTGGCCTCGGCAATCAAATGTTTCAGTATGCAGTAGGCAAAACTATCGCTCTGCGAACTGGGTGGGATGTGGCATATGACCTCACTGAATATATCGCGGGCGGCACAGCCGCCCGCGATACAGTGCGTCCTCTTCGACTCACTAATTTTAATGTTACACTCCCTGAAGCATCAGTATCTGATATTTCAAAAACAAAAAATCCTTTTCATAAATTAAAAAGAATTATACAAAACAGGATCTTTGCTACAAACTGGTACAAAACAAACACAGCGATACTCTCACCAAAAGACGGTTCATATCTCGAAGGCTGGTGGCAAACTGACGATTATTTCAAAGACTTCGCTGATGCAATCCGATCAGACTTCACACCAAAGAAACCACTTGGGGTATCTGCACAGTCTCTGTATCTCAAAATAAAAGAACTAAAAGAAGCCGGCTTCGCACCAGTATCACTTCATATTCGCCGAGGTGACTATGTCACAAACAAACATGCAGCAGCCCATCATGGCGTACTTCAACTCGACTACTACTACAAAGCTATCGAAGAAATTCAAAAGAAAGAATCAAAAAATATTCAGCTTTTTGTATTTTCAGATGATATAAACTGGGCCAAGCAACATCTACAGACAAAAGACATCACCATCAATTATGTCTCATCACCTGATATTCAAGAATACGAGGAACTTGTACTCATGAGCAACTGTTCACACCATATCATCGCCAACAGTTCATTTAGTTGGTGGGGTGCATGGCTTAACCCTTCAGCATCAAAGGTTGTTGTAGGTCCAAAACAGTGGATTCAATCACACACCGTAGACACGACCAATGCCACTCCTTCAGACTGGATACGAATCTAATAGACCGTAATATTGTATAATAGACACATATATGAGTAACATCAGCGTCATTATTGCCACAAAAAACGGTGCAGCTTTTATTTCTCGAGCAATCAAAAGTGTATTCGAGCAGTCATTTGCAAATGATACTCATACCCAGCACATGCTTGAAGTTCTCATCATTAACGATGGCAGTACTGATAGCACAGCTACTGTAGTAAACGAACTCAAAACATTTGAACCACGATTACGACTCGTTAATCTTCCTAAGAACGTTGGCCCCGGAGTTGCCCGAGACATTGGTATCAAAGAAGCTACGGGCAAATATATCGCCTTTATTGACGACGATGATTTGTGGCTTTCTCCTCAAAAACTACAAAAGCAGCATGATTTCCTCGATGACCATCACGAACATCTCTTGGTTGGTTCAAGCACAATCAATATTGTCAAAGAAGACGGCTCCCCTATTCGTACACACAAGAACCCCACTCGAGATGAAGATATTCGAGCGGTCTTACTTCAACGAAATTGTTTTACGACTTCATCTGTTATGTTTCGAAAAGAGGCATATTTGAAAGTGGGTGGATTCAAACCAATGTACCTCAACGAAGATTATGATCTCTGGTTCCGTATGGGTATCGAAGGAAAAATCGCAAACCTTGATGGCTGTGATGTTGAATATACTATTAGAAAAAGTAGTGCAAGTAGTGCAAAAGCTCTCGAAATGAACAAGATAACTCTTGACCTTATACAGACATACAAAAATAATTACCCAGGATATATTCCAGGTCTTTTGAGATCGTACGCACGAATATTATTCTTGTACGTTAAGAATCTTTTTTAGAACTTCTTCAGGTACTTCAGCTGGATCTCTTCGAGTCTGATGCGCCGCTGACTCTTGATACGTCTGTTTTTTTGGTGATTCAGGTTCTGGCTGTGTTTGTGTTGTCTGAGAAAATCGAGGTTCTACAGGTGTAGATTGTTGTGTTGGACGAGGAGACTGAATCGGTTGTTCATCCCGTTCTGTTGATTGTGTTTGAGTAGTCTGTGTTGTTTGTGTAGGTGTATGTATAGCTGATGCTTCTACTACTGGCTCTTCTGCTCGAGGCTGAACTACGGGCTGGGACATCTGTGTTTGATACTGTTTTGACTCTTGGTTCTGAACTTGTGACTGAGGTCTATTCGAAGAAACTGGTTGAGCCGTCTTAAAGTTGATATGAGTCTTTGGCTTGATCTGTTGAGGCTGGTTGTGCTGCACAGAAGAAGGAGCAGCCGACTGAGTAGACGGAGTGTCTTCAGATGTTGCTTGCTCTATAGCTGCTTCCATAGACGACGTATCCACTTTTGCGTCTTGCATAACAGTAATAAGTGCATCACGGAGTGCCGCAATGTTTTCAGGTTTGCCTGACTTTTGATCGTTCTTTTTATCTGGCTCTGCCTTGAGGTAACTCAAAGAAATAGCTTTTCGAAGTTCAGCTTCTCGGTTTTCTTTATCTTTCTTTGAACCTGATGCTGGTCGATCAGAAGTTGGCCGATCACCCCGGTCTCCACGGTCACTTCTTTCATTCCGATCGCCTCGATCATTTCGATCTCGATTATCTCGTGAGACATCTCGAGGTCTATCCTGTCTCTCTCCTTGCCTCTCAGGTCGACTACCTCCAGAGATCATAGGTTGACCTCCGTTGTCTCTGCTGTCTCTATTGTCTCGACCAGAACTGTTGCTTCGAGGTGCATTGTCACGTCCTCCTTGCATACTAGATCCACCTTGTCTGTCAGATGATCGTCGTTCTCCTCCTCCTTGACCACCTCCATCTCGAGATCCTCTATTGTCGCGATTTCCATCTCGTCCTTCTCGACTTCCACCGCTCGTATTTCCCCCACTACTTGCTGCACCACTGGCACTTGGGTTTTCAGTAAATGGATTTTCGTGCCATCGTCGAATTTCATCTTCTACTTCATATCGAGGTTTTGCAAAGTTTCTTCGAGATGCATCAATAATTTCTTGTACGTACATTTTTTCAGGCTTTGCAATCGGAGACATACCTGTAGCTGAGAATGGCTGAGAACTTACACCATCAATCATGAGTTTGAGATACATCTGGTACTGCTGAAGATTCACAATATCTGTTGCAAGAAATTGTGGTGAGAATTCTTTTTCCAATACTTCAGCATCATATGCGCCCACTCGAAATGTGACCATAGTACCCACGTTTCCGAACACGGCAGCACGCACTTCCTCACTCATTTGTTCAATATACTGGTGAGCAACTGTAAGGTTAAGTTTATACTTTCGGGCTTCTGATAAAATGTCAGCAAACGATTCATTGGCAAATGACTGGAATTCATCCACGTAGAGATAAAACTGTGGAGCTTCTTTGAGCTGCTTTTCGTTGAGATCCGCTCGTGACATAGCCGCGAGATAAATCTTTGTAATAAGCATACTTCCAAGAAGGTTGGCATTTGATTCACCTACTCGCCCTTTTGAAAGGTTGATAATGAGAATCTTTTTCTCATCCATAATCTTTCGAATATCAAATGTAGATTTTGGCTGACCAATAATATTTCGCACAAGTGGATTGGCAACGAATTGACCTACCTTGTTTTGAATTGCAGGTGCAGCTTCGGCAGCGAATTTCTCGGTGTACTTGGCATATTCATCTACCCAAAATGATTTTACTGAAGGATCAGTAATGTTGTCGACAACTTTATTTCGGAAGTTTTTGTCCGCAAGCATTCTGTTTACACCAATAAGTGTCGAACCAGGGTACTCAAGAAGCGCGAGCATAATATTTCCCAAAATGTATTCCATTCGCGCAGACCATGCATCCACCCAAATCTTTTTGAATGCACTCATGAGACCACTTGCTACGAGGTGACGTCGTTCTGCTCCTACGTCTTCCATTACGTTGAAAGATACAGGGTGCTCCATATCGAACGGTGCAAAATACACTACATCGTTGATTCGATGCTCTGGAATGTATTCGAGGAGAAGATCGGCTGTTTTGCCGTGCGGATCAATGAATGCGAGACCGTTACCGTTCTGAATATCTTGAACAGCAAGGTTTTCGAGTAAGGTAGATTTACCCATACCCGTTTTACCAATCACGTACATGTGTCGTGTTCGGTCTTTTGATTTGATACCGAATTTCAGTCGCTGATTTCGAGCGTCTGTTTCGGCGAAATATGTTACTTTTTCTTCTTCATTCATAGAACCTTATATCAGTAGTATATATCAGATATAGGGCTAAGTAAAAAGCTAGTTTGGGAGATACGCTGAAGCGTTATATTTATTTGAAGGATTCCAAATAAGCCAGCTGTTGAGACCTACATCATAGGTAGCCTGCATCTGTGCTCGGATCATGTCTGCAGTATATACAGCGCCTAAGTTGAACTCTTGAAGCCACGGTCGGAGCTTGTGTACATCGATACCCATTGCTGTAGCTCTTTCGGCAGCACGTTTCATTGAAATATGAATCACGTCATATGGTTTGGCGGCTGGATTTGGAATACCATTCCATGTAGCTGGAAAATGAGATGGATACACCATCGGTGATACAAAGTCTACGTATGGGAGGGCATTTTCGAGGACCTGACCAATACCGAGATCATCTTTGTTTGTTGTTACCATACCAAACAAATCAGCAGAGATTGTTATGTTTTCTATAAGGTTGCCCTTATCATCTTTTCGTGGATCTGCTTTTTGAGGAGTGGTTGTACCGACTGTAGAAGCAATAATAGGCTGTGAGTGTAACTCTGCATCTAAGTATTGAAAGAATTCTCTAATAACCAAAGGCTTACTTTTTGTACCACTATATGGAAAAGAGATATCTTTCATATTTCCATCTGATGGGAATCGAATATAGTCAAAGTTAATTTCATCAAATCCAATATCGTGTGAAGCTTTTGCTATCTGAACATTGTAATCCCAAGCTTCTTTTGCTCCTGCATCTATCCAAGATATTCCTTTTCTGTCTTTCCAAACACGCAGACCATCTTGAGTTTTAACGGCAAGCTCGGGATGCTTTGCTACAAAACACGGATCTTGAAATGTAGACACACGGCCAATTACATAAATATTTTTTTCATGGAGCTCTTTGATGAAGTCTTTTATGTCTGGAATACGGTTTTCTATACAACCCACAGCATTGAGAGATGCATCGTCAGTAGTAAATGCCACTTTGCCAGTTGCGTCTTTAATATCAATAACAATACTATTCACTTCACTTGAATCAACGAGTTCAATAATATGGTTTCGAAGTTTTTGAACTCCCCCAACCCAACTCGACATATAAATACCTTTTACAGCATCTGGTGTAGCAACATGAGTAACTATTGGCTTCAAAGGAACTTCTACATCTGGAGTGGCTGTAGCACCCTGTGATACTGAAGCTATGAGATTCTTATTTACACCTTTCATCTCAAATACATGCAACATGTATACAACACCAACGGCCACTACAACAATAAGAAGAGAGACACTAACGAACGCGTTTCGAAGATTCGAATTAAATGATGTTTGTCTTTTTGACATTAAGATAAGAAAGAATTGCTAGTACAACGCCAGAAACAACTATAATACCTTTCTTCCAGTCAGTAGGAAATCCGAGAAACGGGAGTACCGCTACCCAAAGACCAAGAATGATACCGAGCGTTCGTTTTGTCATGTTCGTATTATACACGAGGACCAATAATCACAACAAACTCACCCCTTACTTTATCTTCATGTGATGTATAGTAGTGCAACATTTCTGCTGCAGTACCTGATACAATCTCTTCAAATATTTTTGTAATCTCTCTTGCAATAGTGATTTTTCGTTCTGTTTGAGCAGATGACACAGCGTGAGATGCAAGTGATTCGAGTGTCTTCATAATTCGGTGTGGCGACTCGTATAACACGATAGCTCGTTCTGATTCGAAGATCTGTTTAAAAAGTGTTTCTCGGCCTTTTTTGTGTGGTAAAAATCCTATGAACGTAAATTCGTGAACAGGAAGTCCGGCTATAGATAAAGCCGCTGTGAGAGCACTAGCACCCGGTACTGAAACAATCTTTACTTCTTCACCCATAGCTTCTTTTACTTTTGATACAAGAAGTGATCCTGGATCTGAAATAGCTGGTGTACCGGCATCAGTCACGAGCGCGAGATTTTTTCCTTCTTGGAGTTGAGCAATAATTTGATCTACTTTTGCCAATGTACTGTTGGCGTGGAAGCTCATAGTCGGAGTATGAATATCAAAATGAGACAAAAGCTTCTTTGTAACTCGAGTATCTTCACAAAGTACGAGGTCGACTTCTTTGAGAATTCGAAGAGCCCGAAGAGTGATATCTTCAAGGTTACCGATAGGAGTAGCTACAACGTACAGTGTAGACATATTTAGTAGTCTAACTCGATACTTGTAAATGAATCTCGAGTTACGACGATGTGATCTAAGAGATGAATACCAATGAGCTTCCCTGCTTGGATAAGCTGCTTTGTGATTTGGATGTCAGCTTCAGAGGGTTCTGCCATACCAGAAGGATGGTTGTGCGCGAGAATAACAGCAGCTGCACCGTACTCTAGTGCTGGTTTGAAAACTTCTCGTGGATGAACAATATTTGAATTAATTGTTCCAATAGAAATAACTTCATCGTGAATTACACGGTTGTGAGTATCGAGATAAATTCCACGAAGCTGCTCTTTCGGGAGATTGTGCATGTCTTTGAGATATTCATACACATCTGTTGCTGTACGAATAACAGCAAGACCACTCTCGTTCTTTTTGTGAAGTCGTCGGCCAATCTCACCACATGCAATAATCTGACAAGCTTTGAGAATTGGTATATCGAGATCACTTGCAAGAGCCTGAGGGCTCTTCTGGCCGGCAAGAGCACTGTTGCCATATTCTCGAACAATACGTCGTGACATCTCGAGTACGTCTTCTTTCTTTGTGCCCGTGTTTAGTACAACAGCCAACAACTCTTGGAGAGATAATGTCTCTGCTCCATACGAAACAAGCTTTTCTCGTGGCTTAAGAGCATCGGGTAAGTCTCGAAGTTTTAATATATATCGTCGATCTGTTGACTGAGTTGTCATAAGCAAATCGCTATCTTTAAGAGTATATGTTGCTACTTTTGTCATAGAGATAAGTATACTATAGGTCGATTAAATGTTTTTAAAAAAATTCTAAAGAAATGATCTAGAATAGAGGCTTGTTTATAGCGCTAAATCGGTAAATATTTCAGGATTATTCATTTCGAGCATGATACGAGCCGGAGTCTCGAAGAGAGTTCCTTCAGTAGCTGTCGCTCGTACCAACGCATCACGTTTGTTTTCCCCCACAATATAGAAGAGTGGATGATCAATCATCCTCATAAATGGGAATGTTGTTGTCATTCGAAGTGGGTGCTCGTTTTTGCCTGTTGCATCTACATCTGTAGCATATGCTTCCCCGTCAAATTTCTTTGCAAATTCTTCTTCACTATAAATACCAGGAATAATGCCAGCAACATGGCCATCTGCTCCCATACCAAACAATCCGATAATTACTCCATTTAGAAATTCTTTTTTCCAATCTCGGATGTTTTTTTCAAATCGATCTCTAAATAATTCGATTGTGTCACCGGCAAAAAGTTCTGTGTTAATACAAAAAGCATCAACATCAATGAGACTATTATAGAACGGGTATGTCTGCATTGTTGCAAAGTTGTTGTCACCAACATCTTCTGTGAATCGTTCGTCTGTAACTGTCACGGTAAGATTATTTTCGATATATTCAGGATTGATATATTCAAGAACTGACATTGCTGAGCCACCAGCCACGAGCAAAAGAACTGGCTTATCGATAGAAAGGGCTAAGATGTCACTAATATACTTTCCGGCCTCCTCTGCTGGAGCTTTTGATGTCGCAATATGGATGTGTTTAGATGTATTCGATGTCATGATTCATCATCATACTAGTATTGATAAATATGACAAGTAACGAAAAACAGCCCTTTAAGGGGCTGTTTTTCGTTACTTATATAAGTATATATTGGAGAGAAACTTAGAGTGTTTCTACCATCATGAGGTTTGACTCATTTGTCTTTGCAAAAGGCACGCCAGTTACAACTACAATTTTGTCATTCTTCTTTACAAGCTTCATTTTGATAAGAAGTGGCTTAATTGTCTTAAGAGCATCTTCAAATGACTTGAACTTTGGAATGAGGATTGGGTATGTTCCGAACACAAGGTTTGACTGAGCAGCTGTTACTGGGTTTGGAGTCAATGTAAGAATTGGCTTTGGACCTCGGTGTCGTGCTGTCATTCGTGCTCCGTATCCGTATTCAGTAAGAGCAACAATGTATTTAGCATCTACTCGAGAAGCTGTCTTTACAGCTGATGAACAGATAGATGGACCAACACCTACGTGTTCGTCATTCTTTCCGAGGAGGAGCTTCTGGTGAAGAAGATCGCCTTCTACTCGAAGTGCAATTCGTGTCATTACTTTTACAGCTTCAATTGGGAAATCACCGAGAGTTGTTTCTTCTGAAAGCATGATTGCATCTGTACCGTCGAGAATAGCGTTTGCTACGTCAGATACTTCAGCTCGTGTAGGAACTGGAGATTTGATCATAGATTCAAGCATCTGTGTCGCTGTGACAACAGGCTTTCCTACTCGGTTACACTTTTCAATAATCATTTTCTGAACGAGCGGTACGTTTTCAGCGCCAATTTCTACCGCCATGTCTCCTCGTGCAACCATGATTGCATCAGAGAGTTCGATAATTTCATCGATGTTTTCTACAGCTTCCTGTGTTTCAACTTTAGACATGATGAGAGCCTTTGATTTTGCTTTGTTCAAAATATCTCGGAGTTCTCGAACGTCAGCACCTGTTCGTACGAATGAGAATGCAACGATATCTACTTTGTTCTTGATACCAAACGCAATATCTTTTTTGTCTTTTTCTGTAAGAGAACTTACTTTGAGGTACGCGCCAGGAAGGTTTACTCCTCGTCGTCCCTTTGTATCTCCACCTACGATAATTTTACAAACAATTTCTTTGCCCTTGATTTCAACAACTTCAAACTGCTTCTTTCCGTCATCAACCATGATCATGTTTCCTGGTTTGAGTTCGAGGTGAAGTGTTGGGTAGTTGATAGAAACTCGTTTTTCATCGCCTACAATCTTTTCAGGTGTAAGAGTAATGAGCTGACCTTCTTTGAGTTGAACTCGTTCCTGATAGAATTCTCCAATTCGGAACTTTGGACCTGACAAGTCCTGCATAATTGCAGCAGGAATACCTGTCTTAGCCATAGCTTTTTTGAGGTTGTCTACTTTTACCTGGTGTTCAGCAAAATCTCCGTGTGAGAAGTTGAGTCGAACGATATTCATACCTGCCTTGAGAAGCTTTGTAAGCTGCTCTTCGGACTGAGTCGCTGGACCGATGGTGCAGACGATCTTTGTTTTCTTTCCTAAATGCATATAACGAATGAAATTTCCTTAAAAATAAATTAAATTGGCGCTAACCAATAGGGCCAGAGTATAGCATAAATATGGCTAAAAATGGAAGGTTTACTGTATTTTTAGGCCTTGGTGCACCTGATATCAATAAGAGCTTAAAAAGCCAATAAATGCCTTACATTCATATATATACATATAAAAAGCCCACTTTTGTCGGACAAAAGTGGGCTTTTTCTACGGTGCGAGTAGTAGGATTCGAACCTACGACCCCATCAGTATCAGTGATGTGCTCTACCAACTGAGCTATACTCGCATAATTTGTTGCTCTAACATACCAAAAAATCCTGAAAAAAGGAAGCCCCTAGGCCCTTTTAGGCCTATTTCTGCTTTTCTTGCTCTTCGATAGCCTTGAGAAGCATAGATGTAGGTCTCAACTCCTCTATATATAGTATATGAGCTTTGAAGATAGTCATCTTGTCTTTCGGGCCATGAATATCTCTTTCGAGAGGAACTACAGCGACACTCGATGTTGCTCCCCCTGCATCGTTTCGGAGGAAGTATACATGTCGGAGAGTAATAGTAGATGAGAATGGAAGAGAAATAGATTTACCAAAATACACTTGGTTTGTATCCAAGAATACAGCCTTCCATGAATTTAAAGATGAAATTAAACTAAAGAAAATCCAAAGAATAAGAATAGCGAGTATAGTCTTGAGAAATTTTCTTCGAAACAGCATTGATATAATTCGGATTATTTTTTGCATAAAAGATAATCGAGTTGTTGATGATAGATCGGGTTGCATATATATATTATACATTATTATTCTGTAGTACTTCCACTATCTGTGGGTGCATCAGCTGGTGCTGGTGTGGGTGCTGATTCTACGTTCGAAGAATTCGTATCAACCGGTGGTTCATCTGATACCGAAGGTGGTGGAGTTTCTGATGTGACCGTAGATCCAGGTGAAGATGTTACTGTATTTTCTGAAGTTGTAGCGGTTATCCCCTCCTCTGTTGTATCAGAAGTAGAAGTCGAATCTGTTGATTCACCTGCTGGATTTGATGGAACTGATGAACCATCAATTGTTATCGTTGTTTGCTGTGTTGTACTTGTTGGAGTAGACGTGTTTGTAGAACCAGAAACTATAGTTGTGGTAATGTTTCCGTTTGCCTTGTATGTGTTCACGAAGAACCAGTCAAACTCTACGTTTGTTGTTGTTGGTCGCACCATTCGGATTGTAAATCCAACTCCAGGTTCTTTCTTTGAAACAAAGAGAGGAACTTCAACTTCAGTTGTAGGTGTTACAGAAACAACTGAATCCTTTGTAATCTGTGTATTTGGAACGAATACTTCTGTCTGACCAGCGATAATTGTTCCTACTCCAGCAATTTGATTTTCTCCTGTAGGAAGAACAATCTTTCCTCCTGGGTTAATCGCGAGTGTTGTTACAAAGAGGTCTCGAATACTTGCAGTAAGAGCCACAATCTTGTTTGCTACAACAAGTGTGAGATTGTCTACTTTGTTGATAACGGCAAGAGCTACGTCAGCTACAGCATCATCAACTGATGTAAGGAATTCGAGTGCACTGTCTCGTGTCTGTGGGTCTTCACCGTCTTGAGCAAGCTCTGAGACAGTATCCTGAGCTTCAGAAATATCATTCCAAGTAATTGTTTCAACACCGATGAATGTAATTACTTTTGCTTCTTCTCCTTCAGCTCCACTATATGCTGAGAGTGCTCGACCGATAACTTTTCCTGGTCGTGTAGCCTTCATAGCAGACCCTGGAGCTGAACCCGCTGCGAGATAATCTCCAATCTTGATTGGACCATTTTCAAGAGATACTTTCACAGGCACTCGTCCGGCAAGCGCGATTGGCACCGCCTTAGCACCATTGATAAGTGCACCTTGCTGAGAAAGTCGAAGGGCTGGTTCTACAGAATAGATACCAATGATATTTTTATCATTCTTACCCGCTGATCGCTTCACCATTGTCTGTTCAGTTGTATCAATACTTACAAGATCTCCAGGAGCAAGGAGGTCATCTCGTGTTGAGTAATCTTCCGCAACGTCGTACGCACCTGTCACTGTGTTGATACCGTGTGAGAAATAGAATTTACCAGTGTTTGTGTTGCCGACGTTGTTGAACGCCTGTTCTTCAGCCATGAAGATAATAGATGCGGTGTTGAGGTTACCGTTTTGTTCCGCATCAGCATTATTAGAAGCCGCATTGAATTTCAACGCATATGATTCACCTTCTACTGAGTTAAATGTATACACTTCAGCTCCTCCTGGTTCTGTAGTAGCAATGATCAAGTTATCGTTATATGTCTGCATTGCACCAATACCGTCGATGGCTGCAGTTGTACCCGTACCCATTGTTCCTGCTGTTGTACTAGAGAATTTTGACCATGTTGTTCCACCGTCGAATTTGTAAAGTTCGGCACCGTTAGATTCATATGTACCGGCGTACAAGTCATTTTTGTAAATTGCAAATGAGTTTACTCGGTCTATACCTGTAGTAGCACCTACGTCTTCAGCAATAACACCTGAAGTAGAACTTGATGTTGTAGCCCATGTAGTCACCACACCTCCGTTTTGGTTGGTATCAAATCGAACGACTCGGGCAGCGTTTGGATCCGAAATAGCGAGATACAATTTTCCATCAAACACCGCAGCAGCATCGACGGCGTCAATAGAAGCAAGACCAGTACCTGTGAATGTACCTGCAGCAGTGTTTGTTCGAGTGAATGTAGATGCACCGTCATATCGATACAATGCGGCAGCGTTTGCCTTCTTTGTACCGGCATAGAGTACGTTGTTCCATGACACGAGCACACTAACTTCATCGACAGATGCATCCGCACCGATAGTACCGGCCGTAGCTGTAAGAGCTTGCCATGTATTTCCTCCAGTAGCTAGTGCTGAAGGACCAATATCATATCGGAAGATACCAGCCTTACCTGTTGTCGCAGTACCAGCGTACAATGACCCATTGTTTACAACGAGAGATGTAACAGCTGTAGTCGTTGTAGCAGCAAGACCAAAGCCACCAATAAACCCCGGTGTACTACTTGATACTCGTGTCCATGTACTATTACCGTCGTATCGATAAATTTCGGCTGAGTTAAGCTTACTTGTTCCTACGAAAAGGTATCCATTGTATACAGCCATAGATCGTACGGCATCAATAGAACCAGTTGAACCAGCATCTTCTGCAATTGTTCCCGGTGTACTACTTGATACTCGAGTCCAGTTTGAACCACCGTCATATCGATACACTTCTGCAGCTCCAACTTTTCCAGTACCAATGTAGAGCGATCCATTATACACTGCCATAGCTGTTGTAGATGCAATAGATCCTGATGAACCGGCATCTTCTGCAATTGTTCCGGCTGTTGAACTTGAAATTCGAGACCATGTTCTTGCTGTACTTGATCGAGCACCTACAAGTACGTTTCCAGCAACCTGCAATCTCTCAACTGGTGCTGTTGTACCAATACCGACATTTCCGTTAGTATCAATTCGCATAGCTTCATCGGCTGCGAGTGTTCCCCCTGTATGGAATTTAATAACAGCATTTGGATTTGTTGTACTCGCTGTACCAATAACGAGCGCACTTGATTGTGAATACAAGTACGCATCATTTGCGCCTACGATTGTATATGACGGATCTGAATATCCAGAACTGTTAATACCGAGGTCTACGTAATACTGAGTATCATCACCGTTGTCAGCTGTTGCTACGAAGTCTGTTGAGGCATTGTTTCCTGATGACTTGTTTTGTGCATTTACTTGAACATAGTTGTTTGAGTTACCTGCAAAATACGCAAGCATATTTGCAAAGCTTGATGCTGTACTTGATCCTACTACCAAGAAATCTGTTGTTGTTGTTCCTACAACAGTAAGTCTACTTCCAGGAGTAGTTGTGCCTATACCTACTTTGTCTGTTGATGTTGCATTGTAAATAAAGCCGTTTCCGATTGTAAATGCAGCATTTCCAGATCCACCACCTCCACCACCAGAACTCACCGCAGCCCATGAACCAGCTAAATTCTTAAATTCAATTGTTCCAGCGTTGTCTCTGAATCCGTAGCCTGCTGAACTTGTTGCGGTGCCAAAGTTTAAGTATCGTGAAGTTCCTTCAAGAAGAGCGTTACCATATACTGAAAACTTGGCCATTGGACTTGAAGTACCAATACCAACACTTCCACTACTTCCCTTAACTTTCAAAGTATTTGGAAAACTTAATCCATTAACACTGAGGTCAGATCCTTCGTAAGTACTATCACCAAATATCACACCTCCAGAAGATCCTCTGTTAATACTCCATGCGCTATAGCCAATGCCTGAATCACTAGCTGTTAAAGAAGATTGTCCTACAGTAAGAGCCATTCCTAAGCTAGAATCCCCTAACTGAATGTTATAATTTGGTAAATAAACCGATCCATTTGAGGTATCAACTTTAAACTGATCAGCTCCAGCAGCGTTAGAGACTGTAAATGCAGCATCACTATTTGCTGAAGGGACAATATCAAGCCCACCAGTTGAATTAACAGTAAACTTAGAGCTGACAGCACTACTATAAGAGAGTCTCAATTGCTCTGTTGTGCTCAATATATTTAGCTTAGCTAAAGGTGTCGATGTTCCAATACCTACACTATCTGTAGATGTAGCGTTATAGATAAAGCCGTTACCAATTGTAAATGCAGCATTTCCCGATCCTCCACCACCCGAACCAACAGCAGCCCATGACCCTCCTAAATTTTTAAATTCCATTGTTCCAGCGTTGTCTCTAAATCCGTATCCTGATGTACCTGTAGCTGAAGATGTGCCAAAGTTAAGATATCTGCTTGCTCCTTCAAGAAGTGCATCTCCAAAAACAGACAATGTAGATCGTGGTGTTGTTGTACCAAGACCGAGATTCTTTTCTATATAGTTGATACCTCCTGTTGAGTGAAGGGCAAATCCTGCAGCGTTTGATTGAATAGCTACAAGTGCTTTTCCTGATGCGTTATTGTTTGTACCTTCTAAACCTATGCCGTTACCTGTTTGACCAAATCGTCCAACTTGTACACCAGCATAATTAAATGTAACTCCTCCAGATCCTGAATCATGAATATATCCACTACTTAAATAATAATCAGTTGTGACAGTAACAGCTGTTGTAGATGCAAGCGTAAATCGAGATGCAACTGTAGTACTTGTTGCTGTAAAGTATTCACCAATTGTTTGTCCAGCAACTACTAATTTTGCTCCAGGTGTTGTAGAGCCAATACCAAAGTTACCTGATGATGGCAAGATTGTTACCATCTGTCCTGTACCTACACTGCCTGGATAGTTGGCGATAACATATGCACCAGCACTGTTGTTACCAACAGACCATGAAGACGCTGTATTCTTGAAATACATTGATGCTTCGTTTGCTGTAGGACTTTCGAGAGTAAGCATTGTGTTGTTACCCAATTGAGCAGCGAGATGAAGGATACCTGACTGTGATGATGTAGTTCCTACAAGGAGTCGACCAGCTTGGTCAATACTGAGAAGATTCGCTCCTGTTGATGAAGCGATAGCGAGAGGTGTTGTGCCTCCAACACCCATAATAGAGAATTTAGCAATTGGTGATGACGAACCAACACCTACGTTGCCTGACTGTACTGATGCAGCTGTCATACCAAGTACTGTTGCGCCAGTTGATCCACCTGGGGCAGTTGATCCATATATATATACTGATCCTCCAGTACCACTACCACCCGTTGTTCCTCCGGCAATTGTTACAGAACCTCCAACTCCACTTGTTCCAGCTGTTCCTCCAGTAAGACTGATTGCACCACCACCACCACCTGAAGCTCCTCCAAAACCTCCAACAGCAATGAATGAACCTCCAACTCCACCAGTACCACCTTGTCCACCCTGGAATATAAATCCACCTCCAACTCCATTACCTGAACCACCAGCTCCTCCGTACGCAGCGATTGTAGTTGAAGCACTTCCAACCGAAGTTGAATCACCCAATATTGAAAGTTTTGATTGTGGACTTGATGAACCAATACCAAAGTTGCCCGCAGTTGTAACTACTACAAGTTGTGCGTTAGAAGATGACGAAATAACAAACGGATTTGAAGAACCACTTCCTTTTACAGAAAGTGTTGCTATCGGTGTAGTAGTACCAATACCAACGTTGTCAGTAGAAGTAGCATTAAATATAAATCCGTTACCGATTGTAAATGCAGAGTTTCCAGAACCACCTGAAATTCCAAGTGAAGAAGTTGCAACCCAGATTGGAACTCCTGTTGCTCCATTTGATTGCAATACAAACCCAGCTGTTCCGGCAGAGTTACCTACGAGCATTGCGCCTGATTGGTTGATTTCAAACAATCGTGCGTTTGTAGATGAAGCAATGAGAAGTGGAGAAAATCCAGCTGTTCCGGTGAGGGCGAGAGACGCGACTGGTGAAGACGTTCCAATACCAAGATTTCCATTTCCATCTACTCGAAGTCTTTCTACTCCTCCAGTACTAATACCAAGCATTCCAGATGTTGGCCAGAAAAGACCTGTTGTTCCTAAGTTTTTTTCTGTTACAGATGGAAACGCTGCTGTACCTGTACTGTTGTACACAGATCCAGTATTAAAATACAAACCATTTGTTTGAACTGAGAATACTCGAGTACCAACTGCTACAGCTGAGAATGAACCTCCTCCAGCGTAGTACAAACCAGTGTTGTGAGCAGCATCAGCTTCGAAGGCAATTGATGGAGCTGCAGCACTTCCACTTGATGCGTAAATTGTTGTTGGATTTAAAATACCAGCAACTGTAAGTCTGTATCCAGGAGTTGTAGTGCCAATACCAATAAATCCAGCATCAGTAATCACCATATCTGGTGTCACCAAGTTGCCTGCACCACTGAGTCGAAGACTGCCGTCGTTGAATTGTCCAAGGCCTGCAGGATTTGGAGTTCCGTCGTTGTCACTGATGAACTGAAGTGACGCAGTATTTGCAGAGCCAACGTTTACATCAGTTGTAACGTAAATATCTGAAGATCCACTTGTTCGATGAACTTGAAATGCTCCGGCTGGTGTTGTTGTTCCAATTCCAACATTTCCGTTTGATTTTATGATAAGAGCTGATACTGAACTTGTTCCGATAAACTGTGCAATATCTCCTGTACCATTTTGTGTTAATGAAAGAAATGTTGAAGAAGTGTTTGTAGCATTTACCGCATCACTTCGCAAAAACTGTCCAGCGTATTTTCCATCCAAAGTTTCTGCAACGAGTGCAGAAGGAACTGAACCAAGTTTTTTTCGTGGAGACATTTCTCCATCCCAAGATGGTGAACTTGTACCTCCGATGTTTACACCCAAGTACAATGTCTGATTAAAATCTACTCCGGTGAGGGCTGTCACTTCTCCAAGCATTACTGAGAAAAGTCCGTTTGTGACTGTCACCTTGTCTCCACTTGTTCGTGTTTCTGTCCAAAGTGGTGTTGTTGTTCCCGCAGTAGCGTACAACTTAAATTCCATGTTGTATGTTCCATCTGGTACAGCAACGTTTGATGCTGTCATGAGCTTACCCTGATAGTTCATTTGTCGGTTTACTGCCGCTTCAGCAACCTGAGGAACCAAAAAAGCAAACGGAGAAATGATCTGTGCAAATACAAAAAGTCCTGCAACTATTTTTTTTGTCGCAGTGGCTACTTGTTTATTCCATTGTGTGTAGAACAGGTTCATCAGGTTTTAAACACGTTGATCAGAATTCGTGTGGCAATTATGAAAGAAAGGAGAAGAAGTAAGAAAACGAATCGTTCATCGGAAAGTACGTTGTGAATCAGTGTTTTTATAACAGTCAAAGCAGCAAATTGGATGGATGGAGAAACACCGTTTTGAAGAGCAAATTCTCCGCGCGAAAGAATCTGTTCTTCTACTCCATATTTTAGCATTCCTACGTAGAAATCGTAATCAATAAAATGGCTAAAAGCGGGGATAATTACTTCAAAATAGCCACTTTTTGTGTTGTAAGAAAATAAGTATGCTTTTTGCACTTCTTCTACCCCTCCAGACACACAAAATGCCATTGCCGAACGCTCATTAAACGGCACTAAAGTACTTTTTATTCGAATAAGTACAGGTCCATTTAAAATTGCTACTTTTTCATCAGGATTTCTATCTATTTTTGATCCATTTTGGAAAAAAGCGACATCACCAAGTGGTAACGGATCACTAACTGCACCTCCAGCCAATCGATTTTTAATAACACCACTCATTGAACCGCAAAGTTTGTATGTATCGTTGGTCAAAGGATACACAGTCGAGATATACGGATCGTCGTTTCGAAGAAGCGGATCATAGGTGCCCGTTGTAGTTGCAGTTCTTCGCTCAAAAGCAAATTTATCGTAATCGATATACAAAATAGCAGGTGAAGATGCTCGATCATTTTTATCTACGGCAAACAACGAGTAGTAGTAGCCTTTTTTATTTTCAATATTGATATCTCGCGAGTATGTTCCCCTACCTTCATACACAACCTTTCCATCAAGCGTGTCTTTTGGATATCCGTTTGTAGATCGTACGAGGCGTACATATGAAAAATTAGCATCGTCTGGATTATTCCATTCGAATACAATACCTGACCCGTTAATTGTTGCCTTAAAACTATCTGGTGGAACTGGTGCCTTATTTTCAATAGGCAGTGTCATAAATGTCCCTTCAACGGTCTTCTCTACTCCAAGCGTATCTTTAAGAGTAATTTTGTAATAATACTGCCGTCCAGGGTCGAGAGAATCGAGATTCACCTTGAACGCTGTGTGATACCAAGATTCAGCAATACTACCAATCTCGTATTGAGCTGTTTTTCCCCAAGAAAACGTCATGAGTGACGGGAGTTTTGAATTCCAAGATACCACAGCAGAATCTGTCAGAGGTGAAACAGCGATAGCCCCAACAATATCGTTTGTGATTGTTGAGGTGCTGTTGGGCTTTTGGTTCTGACCAGTGATGCCTCCAGAAGAATATGCATACTGCCCGAAGTTTGTTGATGTATTTGTCGTTGCAGGAGGAGTTGAAGACGGAGTGGTTGTCGGAGTAGATGTTGGAGCTTCACAGTCAGACGGACATGAGCCATAGTTTTCACCAATGACATCTTCACAAATGAGGTTGTTATTACATACAAAAACATCAAGTTGAACTTTGATATTTGCTGCCTGTACTGAAACGGGAAGAAAAAATAAAACGAATACAAAAACCAAGAAAAATTGTACTGCTTTTGTGCTCATCTTTTCCTTTATTGTACACCAAGTTTAGCTATATTCCTTGCCTTGTTTTCCCCGTTTTTACTTTTACAATGTCACCGCGGTAACCGTTACATTCGCACTGTAGTCATTTGCGTCATCCTGAATCTTATTTGAACCAATTTGTACTCTAAATTTGAGAGTTGTTGTAGCTCCTGAGGGTTCATTTGAACTAGCTGCTTGTGCCACTACTTTTGGGGTTATAGAAAAACCATCCCAGCAGACGTTGGCAGTGTCTCCTGATCCAGCATTACACACACTTCCGTTGTCTTTATATTTTGCAATAATGTCAGGTCCTTCAGGACTAAAACCAAACCGTGCATCTGTAGAAAGAATGACGAAGTTGAAGTCTGGTGTAGTTGTCGAAGACGGCGCATAGTCATCGATAGATGAGTTTGTGGACTTCATAGCCGGTGTTGTTGAGGCAGAAACAAGCACCTGATAACCCGTGCCACTATTTGTAATCACACGATACGATGCTGAGCCCGTGGCAGTACCTCCTGTAAGCCCACTAATAGGCCCTAGGGTAACGTTCCCTGTCGCATTCATAGAAATATATACATCCTCAGATGTCCAAAACCCAGCGCTCAACTTATAGTTTGTACTTGAAGAAAATCCTGTGCCTAGCTCACCAACTGTGTCTCCTAGAGAGTAGTTCGTACTTGTAGAAAAAGAGGTTCCTCCGCTATTCACGGAGTCAGAATCAATTCGGTAATTTGAACTGCCCATTGTATATGCATACAAGGACATAGGCATACTTATCATTACCGCGACAAGTACTCCAGCAGATAAAATGTTCTTCATATGTACTCGGCGAAATTATTCTTTTCTTCGGAGTTCGAATTTTCTACTAAAGAAGTAGTATGCCAATGTGATAAGAATAGCAAAGAGGATGATACCACCGATGTATTTCCAAGGAAGAACCCAGAATGAAATAGTCTTTACATCAACTTCATCACCATATCCTTTTGTGAGAGAAAGCTCAGCGGTATATCTTCCAGCGAGGATTTGTTTTTCCCATGTTACTTGTCTGTATCTAAAAGCGTTAGGCATTGCAAAATATGCATCAACTGGAAGCTTCGCAACTTCTTGCCCGAATGCATTCTTGATTTTTACTTCACCGTGAGGAACGAGGTGCACTGTACCTGTGTTATTAAAAAGAATTTCAAAAGAAAGTGGACCACTTTGGAGAACACCGAGCTGTCGTTTCCCTTCCTTGAGTCGGAAATCATCGAGCTGACCTTTTTCTACTACAGGACCATTCACTCGAATAAAGAGAAGTACACCTACTCGCGAGATAACACGTGTTCTACCAGCACCTGAGTCGTCAGAAGCTTCGTCTGGCTGATTAGCAATAATCACAGATGTGTAATATCCACCTGGTCGAGCATCCTTAGGAACAGTAATAGAAATAGGCAACGTGATTCGCTGACCAAAATCAAGATTGAATGAATCTACTTCAGGTAAAATATTATCTTTGAATGTATAGGGACTCTTTTGGTCACCAAGAAGAACCACTGGCATCTGCTCTTCTTTCGATCCTATAAAGTCTTCAATTTGTACGAGAAAGTTAGATCGTTTGTTGATTCGACTAGTAACCATCACATTTCGTGTGAGAGTTTCTCCGGGGTTGACGAAGAGTTCCATCTTGCCTGGTTCAAGAACGAAGTCATCCTTGTTTTCTACACCCTGACTTGTAATCGTATATGCTTTAGCTGGTTGAACAAACCCCAGAACGAGGCTCAGAACGAGAGCTGTAAATGCAATATATCGAGTGAATTTCATTGGTGCGGATTATAGCATAGCCAACGGCGGTAGTCTCGAAGACTAGAGGGTTGTACCTGTTGCGATGATTGTCGCGTTATATGTCCCAGATGGGATATAGTAGTTCTTTTGTTCTACTGCGTAGCACACAGTAGCATCAACTCCTGATGTAGTTGTTGTTGAGTTTCGAGTAGCGATTGTTACGTCGCCAGTAGTGAATCCTTTGTACTTAAGTGTTGTTGAAGTAGCGTGTGCTGTAGATGTCGCACTGCAACCCCCTGATCCCTGCGCTCCCCATGTACCAGATGATACGTCTGTACCATATGCAGAATATCCGAAGTAGGCATTACCTGATGTCGCGTTCCAGAAGTTTGGACTACCTGTCTGGTAGTCAGCAATTGTGTTTGCACCTGACTGCATTGCAGGTGAAGTTGTCGCTCGAACAGCAAGCGTATAACCAAGCGAGTTGTTTGTTGTTACAGTAAGAGTCGTTGTAGCGATTGCTCCGTTTGTAGCAGCACCAAGAGACTGACTCATTGTAGCTGTACTCGCTCCTGTTACTGAAATTCCGGTCGTAACAGTAAGTGTTACGACAGTCGTATTACTTGAAGTGGCGGCATCAGTGAGCACTGGCTCTGCTGCAATGAACACAACACTAGCAATAAGGAATGTTGCAACTGCAACTTTGAGGGATTTGATAATAAATTTTGGAATCATAAATATGTAATTGAACTTAACTACCAACCTAATAACACTCGTACAAAAAGTGATACTTCCGATTATACGTTATATTTGTCTTAGACCCAAAGTTATTGTGTGGATATGTTTTTTATAATCTGTTGCTATTACGGACTATTTTAGAAATGTGAATTAGAAATGTGCGCGATGTTTGAATACTATTTTCTTTACATTACTTTATATTTTCAAAAAAAGACAAAAGGAAATGGCGCGGCTTCGACAAGCAAAGCGGCGCCATTTAAGGTGTAGTTGTTCCCAAGTTCGTTAGTAGTTTACTTTCTTGTTGGGGTGTTATCTTCCACGAGGCACAGTTCATACCGGCCATTTGGAAGTTCGTTGGGATACACGTTCCCTAACGAGTCTTCGACATGCGTTACTTCGCCGTCATATGTCCGGTATACGACCGGGACACGTGCGACGTCATACGCGATTGCGACAGCCACTCCGATCAGAACGACCATGAGGGCTACCCCTGCGAGCACCTGTTTGACTTTCACGGAAAATAATTATATCACTATTTCATCCTTTGTCAAACATATTTTTAGCCTTCGAAACTCATTTTTCTTCATGTTGCACACAACAAAAAAACCCCATTTCTGGGGCATTTTGTAACTTGTATGAAAACCGTTTGGTTAACAAATACGTATTGATTTTGATTATGTAAAATTCACAGCTTGCGTTCTTTTAAGCTAGTCGAACACTATCTTTTGTTCTGACTGAGCCTTTGTCTTTCCAAAGAGTCAAAATAATTAAGTTATTTCTTCTTCTCACATTCAGGTGTGAGATCCAGTGTTAAGTGCCAAATTTCAGCACTCAACTGATCGGCCAAATTAAACGTTTATACCGACTAGGTCGAGTATAAACATGGTTTCAATTTGAATTAATCCACGAGCAGCTTCCGCTACCCGTGCCTTGTTACGACTTACTCCCTGTTACCAAGCTTACCGTAGGCCCATAATTAAATGAGACTTCGGGTACTCCTGGTTCCCTTGAGTTGACGGGCGGTGAGTACAAGACTTGAGAACGTATTCACCGCGGTATGTCTGACCCGCGATTACTAGCAATTCCGGCTTCATGAAGTCGAGTTGCAGACTTCAATCCGAACTGGCGC
>JBDKLC010000004.1:0-91523 GCA_039795775.1 Candidatus Parcubacteria bacterium | reverse complement strand
CGCGCCGTTTGTTTGTTGAACTTAGTGACCCCCTATCGCAGCGACACGATAGGACGATTGCCTAGGCATTAGCCCGGGCGAAATGAGTCCGTGCAGCCCGGCGCTTTTGACGATGATGCCTTTGGTTGTGCGGCAAAGGGCGCCGGCTCCCGGGGCCAGGATATGGTCCCCAGGCTTCCGGAGTCTTCACTTTTTTGTGTGCCCGCTGAAGTTCCAAAGCGAGGTTACCCTCGACCTGACCGATCAGCGTGCGCTCAAGGATGAATGCCTGCCTACGGTTACGGCTCAGGAGCTGTTGGCGCCATTGTTCGGCAGTGGCAAATCTTGTTGCAGTTGCCTCTACATTAAAGATGTTCCTCTTCAAGCACAGGGTGCCCTGGAGTTTTTCTTTGTGGGTTTTGACGACGTGCAAACCTCGGCATCGTCCACGGGTCTTTCGACCTGCAGATGTAAGGTTGACGTGGACTTCCCCTGTCGTGAGACCGGAGAAGTGAGCGAGTCCACCAAGGACCAGGAGAAGCCGACGAGCGACATGTTCCTGAGCTTGAGGTGGAATTGCATTTGCTGGATAGCTGATTTTAAGGCGCAGCTCGCCTATACGGGTTTCGTGTTCTGTTTTCAATTGGATTCCTCCGACCGAAACTCTACGCCTATACTGGCATTTGGTCAATAGAAAACGCGTATATGGTAGCTAAAAATAGAAGGTATGCTATACTCGAGGTACTTAATTTCACAAACTTGTCCATCCCTTCAGTAAGAATCAACAACCAAATACGTGCTCCAGAACTTCGGGTTATCGGTCCAGAAGGTGAAAATGTGGGTGTAATATCGCTTCAGGAGGCCCTTTCTCAGGCAAAAGCAGCGGGTTTAGACCTCATTGAAATATCACCAAAAGCCAATCCACCGGTTGCAAAAATCATGGATTATGGTAAATTCCAATACGACGAAAACAAGAAATTGAAGCAGGCTAAGGCCAAAGCTAAGTTTGTTGAAGTCAAGAGTTTACAGGTAAAGATTGGTACTGGAGAGCACGATCTCGCTCTTAAGGCCAAAAAGGCTTCAGAATGGCTTGGTGAAGGGCATCGAATCAAAATCGACCTTTTCCTCCCCGGTCGTACAAAGTACCTTCAGGAGAACTTTCTCCATGAACGACTTGAGCGACTTCTCAAGCTCCTTACCGTGAACTACAACATTGCTGATCCGGCTAAGAAAAGCCCTAAAGGCATTACGATTATTATCGAAAAAGCCTAGCCCCAGCAGTTTTACAAAAAATTAACACAAAAAGGCTCTTGCAAAGGTTCCTTGGCACATAGTGCTGAAGAAACGCCTCGCGTAACAGTATGACTAAAACAAACAAATCATATACTAAGCGACTTAAGGTCTCAAAGAACGGCAAAATCACAATGCGTGCTGCCGGTCAGAACCACTTTAACGCTCGTCTCAGTAACAGAAAGCAGACAGCAAAGCGTCGAACATTAGCATTCGTAATGACAAATAAGGATAAGGCTCGATTCCTTTCGAGTTCATCTATCTAATATTTCTTAAACTACTACTATGGTACGAATCAAAAAAGGTGTAACAGCCCTCAAAACACGACGAAATATTCTCAAAGCCGCTAAGGGTTTCCGAAACGGACGAAAGAATAAAGAAAAACTCGCTTACGAACAGCTTTATCACTCATACGCTAGTGCGTTTGCTCACCGACGAGACAAGAAAGGTGACTTCCGACGACTCTGGAACGTACGAATTAACGCTGCAATCCGACCTCACGGACTTTCATACAGTAAGTTCATCGGCGCCCTCAAGCAGAAAGGTATCGCAGTTGATCGAAAGATCCTCGCAGACCTCGCTCAGAACGCCCCAGCAGCATTCGAACGAATCGTTGCTCAGGTAAAATAAGCATTCGCTTATAAAGAAAAAACCTCCAGAGATGGAGGTTTTTTCTTTTGCATTCTTTTCTATAGGTTTACAAGATGACGTCCCCTGTCGAACCACCGATATAATCATCATTTTTGTAGACATTGAGATGTTTTGTTCGGTCTTCGTCAATCATTTCGATAAGTCGAGCAACAAGTCGTTTTGGGTCTTCATCAAAAATAACTTTGTTGTTCACTCGGTGACTTTTTTCCATAATGAGTTTGATCACTTGATCAGTCTCCCACTTTCCACCTGTTCCCTGAAGTACACCGATAGGTTTCTGATCTTCGTATGCAATAGTGAATTCGTGAATAGTACCGATTCGGCCTGGGCCAATAATGATGGCGTCAGATGAACGGGTAAAGAGGAGGTCTCGTCCTGTATATCCAAAGCCTGTATATGTAATGTAATCCATATAATCGAGAGGCAATTTGTATACCTGAACGTGCTCTCGTTCACTTGAGGCAGGAGAAAACCCTACAGACACACCTTTTGCTTGCTTTGCACCCATCGCAACCCAAAGTGGAAATCCAGTAGTAGCACCAGTAACTGTTACAGCTCCTGCATCTGCAATTATTCTTCCCAACTCTTTTGCGGTCTCGTACGCAGATTCTCCTAGGAATCCCATTTCAGCAGCTCCCGAAACACCAATCTTGTGTTTGAGGTATGCATGCTTATCTCCGTTACCTATTTTGGTTACCATAATGTGCTCTTTATTCTTAAAAATGAACTCTTTATAAATTTATCCTGAA
Organism: Candidatus Parcubacteria bacterium; assembly: GCA_039795775.1. GTDB lineage: Bacteria > Patescibacteriota > Minisyncoccia > Phycocordibacterales > CAIZLB01 > JBDKLC01. The sequence goes on along the minus strand of JBDKLC010000004.1, from coordinate 88,854 downwards.
TTATTTTGACTATTTTTTGATCAATACTTTTCCTTTTGGATCTCTTCCTTCGAATACATCTATTATATTATCTGCAGCCAAAGTTGCCATCTCATTTCGTGCACTTTCTCGTGCTGATGCAATGTGTGGGGTAAGGACAACGTTTGGAAGATCTGCGAGACCAGCTGCAAGAGAAGGCTCATTTTCATATACATCGATGCCTGCTCCAGCTATTAACTTTTCACGGAGTGCTTGTACAAGTGCAACTTCATCTACGACAGGACCTCGAGATGTGTTGATGAGGATAGCAGTAGGCTTCATCATCATGAGTCGTGCTTCGTTAATGAGGTGATGTGTAGAATCAAGAAGTGGGACGTGGAGACTTACAATATCAGCTTCTTTGAGCACTTCTTCTGGAGTCGCTCGGAATTCTGCTTGGCAATCTTTTTCGATAGCTTCGTTTCGTCGTACATCGTAGTAGAGCACTTTGCAATTGAAACCCTTGTTGAGGTGGTACGCTACTCGCTCACCAATGTGTCCTGCACCGAGGAGGCCAATTGTTTTGTTGCAGAGGTCTGTTCCAATGAAAATCATAGGGTCCCAACCTTTGTACTTCCCTTCTCGTACATATCGATCAGCTTCTACAAGTCGTGTAGTGAGTGCAAGAATGAGTGCTACAGAGTGTTCAGCAATACAATCACTGAATGCTCCCGGTGTGTTAGTAACGATAACGTTTCGTGCGGCAGCATCGTCTGTATTGATGTTGTTGAAACCTACAGCATAGTTTGAAACCACTTTGAGTTGTGGCCCTACTGCATCGAGAAGCTCAGCATCTACTGTATCTGTGAGAAGTGTAAGAAGAGCATCGTAATTTTTTCCTTTTACTGCTTCAATGAGTTCTGCTTTTGTTGGTGGTACTGTTGATGAACTAATAGTGAGGTTGTATCCCTTGGCTCGAAGCTTTTCGAGGCCGATTTCTGGAATTTGTCGTGTTACGTAAATATTCATGCCAAAATTATAGCACAGCCATATCGTCTGCTTATAAACAACTTGACGATTGGGGTATTATGTGATTATATAATCAACGGAATTGTACGTGGTTTGTGCATAGCAATTTGCCTCTTTTAGACAATTCCGGACACAAAAGAGCTAGATTGCTATGACAGCAAACCCAAATCAATACGACACATCTGAAGAGCCAGATCTCCGCAGTGGATCCAGCTTTCTCACACCATTAGGACTGCTTATCGTGATAGCCATTGGGGTCCTCATATGGGCCTTTACCCGACCACCTACTCCCAAAGACGGGGTGGTCTATGGCGTCAGCAAGGTGACGATCGACAATAAGGTCGTCCTGAAGGAGCTCCAATACCCTACATCCTACAAGCCCTTCACCGGGCATGTGGTGACGCTGGAAAAGGCCTTCTTCGACCCGACCAACTGGGAAGATATCACAAAGCAGCCTGACAAAGCCTTCGTGTTCTTCTACCATGGAGGCTCGTCAGACCTTCAAACAGCGGCCGTGACCTACGACCCTGCCGAGGCTGCGGCCTACGCACTGGGGCCTCAAGGCTCCATGACCGGAACAGAGTTCCAATTGTGGGCGGCTGACCCGCTCAACAAAGAAAAGCGGGAGAACTAATCAACCAGTTCATCCGCACAAACCGTCCGCAAGGACTCACAAGCACAACATAAACGGCGCGCGATTCTCGAAGAGAATTGCGCGCCGTAATCATTTTTATATTGTCTTCTCTGTTGTCCTTCTTTGTTGTGCTTTTGTAGTTTCTTTCTATATTGTCGTTCCTATAAAGTAAAAAGTAGGAATCTTTCCTACTTTCTACTTTATGCTTTATGCTTTATGCTTTTTCTATATTATTTAGATTGTTCAAACTCATTCCCTCACATTTATTTCACAATCTATTTCACTATCATAGTCACGCCGTCCCACGCAGGAATGAGACATGCAGATGCACCGTATTTTTCAAACACATCCTCATTAAACTTTTGCAGATTTCTACCGATATTGTCTCCCGGTTCTTCTTCTGCTACGATTCCCGCCCAAAGCACGTTATCGACGAGTACTACTCCCCCTTTTCGAATGAGTCTCATACAGTGCTCCAAATAGACTTCGTGATTCCCTTTGTCTCCATCAATAAACGCTATATCAAAAACCGGACCATCTTTTTCAAGCGATTTTAATGTATCCAGAGCCATACCGCTTCGCAAATCTATCTTGTGATCCACGTTAAGTTTTGCCCACTGCTCTTTTATAAATGAAATACTTCGTTCATCTTTTTCACAAGATATAACTTTTCCATGTGAAGGGAGCGCTCGCGCAAGATATGTAGTACTAAAACCTCTAAATGTACCTATCTCAAGCACATAAGTTGCATTCATGATCTTTACGAGTGATTCAAGAAACCGAGCTTCACTAAGTGGCACCTGCATATTGCTATGTTCAAGAGCTAATAGCTCATTCAGATATTCTTTATGTTCTTTTGATTCAGACTTAAGCAACAATTCGTTAATGTATGAATCTAGACCTTCTGTAACTACGACATGCTTTGATTTTGCTCGTAATTCTTTAAGTATGTCCGTCTTATTTGATTGGTCTGATGATGGATTCATATTGAGTTATGTCGCAAGATGCGACGGTTATTTTATTACGGCTACTTCTCCCTCTTCTGGATGATGAGCTTCTACACCAAGATAATCTCGCAATCGTTGTACGAGGAACATTGATGATTTTGTTTCTCCCATGACAACAAAGGCTTTCTTCAGTGTGTCAGCTGTCTTTTCAACAAATTCTACAAGGTGATCTGAGTCTTTGTGAGAAGAGTACCCATCAATATGACGTATCTGAGCGTTTACTGTTACTTCTACTCCATGAATAGTTACAACGCTCGCTCCATCTTGAATGTGTCTACCCAGAGTACCTACAGCCTGATAGCCCACGAGAAGCAAAATAGTCTTTGGGTCAGAGAGATAGTTGAGTTCATGATGAAGTACTCGTCCTCCATTCGACATACCTGAACCAGCCATAATGATCTTTGGAGATGGTACGTCCTTGATCGCTTTTGATTCTTCGCTTGTATTTACAAAGTGAAGATTCTTAAACTTGAACAAGTCGTCGTGCTTAGCTTTCTCTTGGGCTGTAGCGTTGAAGTCATCAATCATCTGCTTATACACCTCAGTGATTTTGATTGCGAGCGGCGAATCCAAGTACACAGGCATTGGTGGAACTCGATGTTCTTCAACAAGATTATTGAGCTCATAAATCATTTCCTGAGATTTCTCAAGTGAAAAGATTGGGATAATAAGAGTACCGCCGATCTTTGCTGTTTCTTGAATGACGTCTTCGAATTTATCGAGTCGATGTTCTCGGTCTTCGTGATTTCTGTCACCATACACACTTTCCATAACAAGATAGTCAGCATCTGTAATATCTTCAGTATCTCTAAGAAGTGGTGTTGGGCTATTTCCTAAGTCGCCTGTAAATACAAGCTTTCGAGGGGCTTCTGTAGCTGGACCTGAATAAGTGATTTCAAACATTGTTGACCCAAGAACATGTCCTGCGTCTTTGAGATAAACAGAATACCCAGGATACAGCTCTGTCTTTGTGTGATATGGAATTGATTTCCAAAGAGAAATGGCTTTTGTTACATCTTTTGATTCAAACAACGGATCAATTTTTTGTCGTTCAGCTTCCTGTGTAATAATTTTTAAACAATCTTCAAGCATGATAACAGCAAGCTTCTGTGTTTCAGGTGAAGAGTAAATTGTGCCATTGAATCCATCACGCACCAGTTTTGGGATCCGACCGATGTGATCCATGTGCGCATGAGTAATGAGCAACAACTCCATCTCCGCCGGATTATATATAAAAGACTTTCGATTTGATTCGTCAGCGTCATGACTTCCCTGTTCCATTCCGCAATCAACTAAAATATTTCGATATACGTTTTCTTTGTCAGGTCCTTGGAGTAAAAAATTTGCTCCCGTTACAGAACCAACACCTCCACAAAACGTGATAGTGAGTTCTTTTGTATTCTTTATTGTTGTTGTGTTCGTTGAGGAAGTTTTTTCCATATAAGGTAAGCAATTAATCCGCCAATAATATCCATAGTAAGATCCGATGCTGTGTCGATAAGAAATTGAGGGCCCAACCGTGAAATATGAAGAATGTACTCTAGGAGTTCCCACATACTTCCGATAATCAAAGCCCCAATAAGAGCTGTGAGTAATCGGCCGGGCTTTCGTCGCATATATTCATAACAGATAAGCCCCAAAAGCCCGGCCGCAAACCCACCCATTACATGCATAGTTTTATCCAACCAGGTATATGTCCAGTACAAATACAGCTTATTTGCCACAATATCAACAGCAAATAACATACAAATGAAGAATGTCGTGAAAAGAAGCCGTAGTCGTAAAGACATGCGTTGATTATAACAAAGTTTGTTTGAAAGGGTTAAATATAACAAAAACACCTCACCCGAAGGCGAGATGTTTTTATTTGGACTACCAAGAGATATTTGACCTAGCGATTAACTAGGTGGGTGCCCTAAACAGTACACCAAGGCGTACTGTTACTCTGGACTCCCTGAAAAAAATATAACTTAAGTCAATGTGCCCTCAGCAGTCCTATATTATTTATATACCCGTCAAAAAATAATGCAAGAGTCGACAAATACTAAAATATGTCGCTCAACTCTTTTGAATAGAGAATCTGTTCTCGGTGGTGTGAATAGTCAATTAATTCATCTTTTGTGAACCAGTGTGGTATCTCCATTTCCGCTTCTGCGACTGCTCCAGATGCGTGTACAAGATTTCGAATAGATCGCTGCGAATAGTCTGACATTTCATATGAATCCACAAGATAATCCCCTCTTATACTTCCAATAGATGCAGTGAGAGGTTCAGTTCCTCCAGTAATTTTTCTTACAATCTGCACCGCGTGTGTACCTTCCCAAACCATTGCTATCACCGGACCACTCGTAATATATTTTTTTAGTTTATCAAGCAACAAACCAGTTACTTCGAGAGGATCTGTTGTAGGTGGAGTCATTCCTTTGTCGAGATATCCCTTAATTGTCTTTTCGCCTGTTATTCGTCTCCACTGAGGGTCGAGCGTATAATGCTTTTCTACAAAGTCACCAGTTACTTGAAGCATTTTTATAGCGACAAGCTTGAGGCCTGTTCGCTCATATCGCTGCATAATCTCCCCGATGAGTGCTCGCTGAACACCGTCTGGTTTGATGACTACTAATGTTCTCTCTGGTTTGTGATGAATTGTCATGGTTGTATTAAAACATATCTTATAAGAGAAACCACTTTGACCAAGGTGGTTTCGTACTGCTATTTATCTTCTTCTGCCACTTTTGCTTCTTTCTCAGCCTGAATGTGCTCGATTGCTGTAAATGAGAGATCAATACCAAGTCGTCTCTTCAATGTGATGTCCTCATTTACGATTCTCTGCTTTTCTCCAGGACACGCAAATGTCATTCGAAGGGTCATATCGTGTTCGAGTTCCATCATGTCTTCGAAGTCGTGATTTGAGTCAATATGTTCTTTTTTGAACGCCATGAGAGTATGAGCTTCTTGTTTCAAATAATGAGGCAAAATAGCGTAAAACTTTGATGAAGGACTGAGGAACTGTTTTCGAATATCTTCGAATTCCATATCGTGCATAATGCCTGGATTGTGCTGTAAGAACATCTTTACGGCATCATCCTGAGAAACTTTCTGAATGAAATCATCTTCTCTTCGAGAAAAGATGTAATAGTGATCCATAAACTCAGATTCAGGGTCAATGCTGTATCGCCATACCCCTTGTGGTGTCACGATCTTATATACAATATCTACACCTGATTCCTTAAACATTTCATTGAAATATTTTGAAGTGAGCACTTCGATAAATGTAGGTGGCTGATGTGCGAGCGCATCAATCTCTCGTGTGGAAATATCTCGTCCTTTGAAATACTGTTTTTGTGGTTCTTGTACAGCGGCTAACGTATGTGTGTGAACAATTTCGAGATATGTAGGTCGATCTGCAATTATCTTTGTAATTTCTCGAATATCAAATTCGGCACAAAGACTCTTCCCCTGCTTTTGTTTAATCCATTCTTTGTTTGTAGGAGTTTCTACGAAAAATGAAATTTGTTCTTTTTCGTCAGACAATGCTTTTTCATGAAGCCACAAAAGTCCTGTCGTGTATTCTGTTGAGCTATGTGCACTATCCTGATAGAAGGCATCCATAGTGAGAGCCCCTGCTGCTGCTATCGCTGATCGGAGATATTGTCGTTTAGAAAGTTGTGACACCTCGGCTTCAATCTCCTTTTTGATAGGTGTTTGAAGTGATTGTGAAGATTGTAACAACTTTGACTCTTTCATTGTCCTTGATTATACACCTTTTTTATATTTGTAGATGTGGAAAATCCCCTTTTCGGGGATTTGTCTCATAGTCGCTGTCCTTTAATTTTCTTTACTTTTGATCTACCAGTGATGGCCGCGGAATCAGAGGTTCTTTTTTATATTTTTCCATTACTGCGGCTTCTACTTCTGCTCTATCCTGACCATACTTGAGATACGAAAGCTGTTTGAGGTCTTCGACAATCTTTTCATTTCCTTTTGGAGGCCATGTAAATTCGATGTTGAATGGTCGGGTTGGTCGGCCACGTGAGAGCATTTTGATATATGCATTCATGTTATCGATATTCATAATATCGTTAGCTGTAAATACTGGTTCAAACTGCTTTTGGAGGAATTCAGCATCCTCTGCTCCGACTCGGAATACAGCCATAGAGCCCACGTTACCAAACACGGCGTCTTTAATCTTTTCGTCGAGCTGAGCAATAAACTGATGCGCAATGTTGAGCGAAAGTTTGTATTTTCGGGCTTCCGAAAGGATAGTTGAAATAGATGGTGTCGTAATGTTCTGGAACTCGTCGATATAAAGATAGAAATCATTCATGTCCTTACCAAACGAATCTACTCGAGAAAGTGCAGCCATAAGGATTTTACCTACGAGAATGAGACCAATAAGTGATGAGTTGATATCACCGAGTCGGCCCTTTGCAAGATTTACTAAAAGAATCTTCTTTGAATCCATGATTTCACGGAAGTTGAAACTAGATTTTTCTTGAGCGATGATTGGTCGCATAATATCGTTCGCCAAGAATACGTCGAACTTACTGGTGATGTACGGCACCATGTTTTGAAGAGATCCTTCCCCACCCGCTTTTTCAGCAATATCTTTCCAAAACTGTACTACCACAGGGTTTTTACACTTTGAAATCTTCATATCTCGGAAACTTTTCACCGCCATTACTCGTGACACATCGAGAAGTGTTGAACCACTATCCGGATCTTCGATAACAAGCATAGTCGCATTTCGGAAATACTGTTCGAACATTGGCCCCATAGATTCGGGAACACCTCCGTACAGTTTTTGGAAAATACTAAAAAGCTCATTCACTACGAATGTTTTTTGCTCTGGAAAATCTCGATTGTATTCGAGCATGTTGAGAGCCATAGGCCGATCAGTATGACTTGGATCAAAATAGATAAGGTCGTCGTACCGTTCAGGTGGAATATGAGAAAGAATATCTTGAACATCTGAACCGTGCGGATCGATGAAACAAACGCCGTGACCGGCTTTTATATCCTGAATGATCATATTTCGGAGCATTGTAGACTTACCTGTACCTGTTTGCCCAATAGCATAGAAGTGTCTGAGTCGGTCCTCTTTGCCAATATATGCCTTAGTTTCTACGTTTCGATGCTTGTTTGTACCAAGGAAGAGTCCTTCTTTTGGAAGATCGAGTGGAGCTGGCGCTGTTCCCGCTTTAGACTGCTTGAGTTGTGGTGATGAGCCAGAACTTACTACTGGAAAGTGCATTACACTTGTAAGTTCATGAAGAGACAATGGAACGGCTTCTTCAGATGTAAATATTCGATATGAGAAATTGTGAAGTGCTTTTTTGAGTGAACCAGCATCTTGTCGTTTGAAAGACAATGTATTTCCAAGTGAGTTTTGGAACTGATTGAATGAAGACTCGATATCAGAAATAATATGTTCTGCTCTTGACCGGCTCGACGCAGAGGCAACTACTCGAATATTTGTCTCTACAATAGGAGTAGAAACTTTTTTTGTAATCTGATCTACGGCAATCGAATCAATAACAGGAGGTTTGTCATCCTTTTTCTTATCCCCTTTTACAACATCATTTACCAAATCTTTAGCAAGATCTCGTCCAAGTTTTTTAAATTCTCCCCAGAATGAATGCTGAATATCAATTGCCTTACTTACACTTGTACCTTTTTGAATTTCATCGAGAGCACCCTTGTAGTGTTTTACATAATAATCCCCTACTGGATTGATAATAATTTGAATTGCCGCACCTTCTCCTGTTTTTTCAAGCTTGGAAAGTGTATTCAAAATAACGTTGAGCGGATCATAGTCAAAACCTTCGTAAGTCTTTATTGGAAAAATTGAATTCTTTGCTTGCGTAGCAACAGATGCAACGGCAATACCCTCTGAGTTGAATACATTGTAATCGTCCTTCTTTTCACTAATACGAGCATTGGCAAAAATAGAAAGGATTTGTTTTTCAAACAGATCAGTTTTGCCATTTGGGACAGATACATAAAACACAAACTCATCGCTGCCATCGGCAACTGCGAGCTCAATAGTAAACTGAGATTCATTAAATCCGTGTCCTTTGGCTGTTGGAGCTACAGAAAGCATACCTGCATAAAACTGCTCCATAGAAGACAAGAGCTCTTTGAGGGCTTTAGCTTGGTCTTCTTTCTTTGTTTCAGGGAGGGCTACTTCGTAGAGAGTGTGCGTAAGCGTTTTATACAAAGGCGCATCTTCTGAAAGCCCCGTCACTGGATAGCCCTTCTTTATATATTCAATAAGAAAACGGTGAAAATCGTCATCAAGGTGAGGACTATTCATCGCATCAATAATAGAAAGCGTATTGTAAATACCTTTTTCGTAGAGAATTGGAAGAAGTTCTTCTATCTTTTTGTCGTGAGTTTCTGGTGAAAGCTCAAGTACTATTTCTTGTTTCTCGGCTTCAGCAATTTTAAAGTGTTCGTGAAGTACCCGGTCGGCATCTTGAACACGATACTGCGCGAGCTCTTCAGAAATGATTGCCGCACGATCAACCTTCTCCCCTTCGCTGTGAGATGCTGATTCTCGTGATGCAACAACTTGTCGAAGATAGTTGAGTTCTTCTTCAGGAGATTTAAATTGTGGAAGTTCGTTTGAAGAAAATATTTTTTCCATTACGCATATTATATCTCAACACGTGCGTATTATGAATGCAGTTATTCAATTGTCTGAGAAATTTGAAAAATTAGAGTTCAGTAAGAACTTCAACTCCGTCTTCTGTGATAGCAACAGTGTGTTCAAAATGAACACTTCGCTTGCCGTCGCCTGTTCTGTAGGTATATCCGTCGTTGTCTGCTTTGATTCTCCATGTTCCTTCGTTAACCATTGGTTCGATAGCAATAACAAGTCCTGGTTTGAGCTGGTACCCCTGATTCTTTGCACTTGAGTTTGGTACAAATGGATCTTCATGTACACCGTGTCCTACACCGTGACCGCCAAGGACAGGATCCGCGAGATTGAAACCATATGTCTTTTTATAATATGCCATTGCAGATTCCACAGCATGACCAATGTCACCTGTTCGAATACCTGGCTTACACACAAAAATAGCAGCGTCGAGTGACTTCTGTCCTGCTTCAAGGAGCTTAGCAGCCTTGGTATCTATTTCACCTACGCCAATACTTACGGCAGTATCGACAAAGAGTCCTTTGTAAATAAGACCAATATCAAGCGATACAATATCACCTTCTTTGAGAACGATTGGTTTTTCGTTTGGAATACCGTGAATAATCACATCATTTACAGAAACACAGAGTGCTGCAGGAAATGGTCGAGGTGCTGTCCATGGCTGGTACCCCAAGAAAGAAGGCTCTGCACCAGCGTCTTTACACATCTGGAGGGCCTTTTTATTGATATCCATAGTAGAAGCCCCAGGAACACAGTCCTTTTTTAGTTCATTCAAAATAAAGGCTGCCTTTTTGCCAGCTTCTCGGAGGATAGCGATCTCTTCTTTTGTCTTAAGTTTAACCATTGTATGTGAGGCTACATTAACAGAAAATCAAGGAAAAATAAACCTTTTTCGAAGATTTAAAGATTCACCGCTTTTATAATTTCTTGATGCACTTCTTCGATACTCTGCTCTCCATGCACATCGACAAACTGATATTCTGGGTGTTTTTTAAAGTATTCAACCGCAGGCATTACGTCTGTATCAAACCAATTGAGTCTTCGATCTACTTCATCTTCTGTTTTGTCGTCCATTCTTCCTCGAGCGAGGAGATGCTTTCGAGACCACTCTCGACTTACATTGAGATACACAACAATCGGCTTTTCTCTTTTATAAAACTTAAGTGCGCCGTCAATAATAACAGCCTCTCCATAAGAACGAGGTGTACCGTCAAACATGAGATGTTCTTCACCTGTCATGTCATGAACGAGATAGTGCGCCCAATTCCACACAGCGAGAAAGTCCGGCTGTCTTGCGCCAATTTTATTTATCTCAGCAGCGAGTGAACTTGAGTAGCTCTCACCTTGAATAAATTCTCGGAACCGTGCGCCTGTTTCTACATAATAGATGTTTCTTCCTTCAGTTTCTTTTGATGCAAGTGCTTCTCGAAGAAGTTTTGCTTGTGTTCCCTTTCCAGATCCAGATCGGCCGATAAGAATGAATGTTTTTGGGGTCATATATAAATTATATCAGCTAGATCAACTCTTTGTTAGAGAAAATATAGAGAGACAGCACTATTGAAATACATCCAAGTGATAGAAATATACTTTGAAAACCAAAGTATTCAATAAAAATACCTCCGGCAAGGGCCGCAATACCAGTAGAAATACTTGTCATACTTTGAAGCCCAGCCCACTGCATTGTTGAATCTTCTCTATTAACATACTTTGTATACAGGGCATCGAACGCAGGAACAGTGAATGCCGAACCCATTCCTAAAAGAACCTGAATAAGAAGCAGATGAATATTTGTTACAGCAACTGATAAACTAACAAAAGCTAGCCCTCTCAAGAAATATCCCACAGCAAGTAAATGTTTTTTATTCTTATGATGAGATTCTAGTCTTCCAATAAACAGAATGAAGATTCCACTCACAATCGAAAATACTCCCATAGAAAGTCCAGCAAAGGAGAGGCTCCCTTTAAGCGATTGAATGAAAACTACATAAAACGGAGTAAAAATACCAAAGGCTAACGTCATTACCATACTGGCCAAAATCAGTACTCGAATAGGTTTTGTAAATTCAATCATACGTATGTGTTTAATTAGTTGTACATATTATAATAGAAAATAGTATGAATATCATTTTTACACTTGCGGGACTCGTCCTTTTTGAAATTGTTAATAGTATCGACAATGCTGTTATCAATGCAGAAGTACTCGGCAAAATGTCTGAGCGAGCAAAAAAACTCTTCCTTACCTGGGGAATATTTATCGGTGTATTTGCTGTTCGAGGACTCCTTCCTTGGCTTATCCTCATGACAGCGGGAGGTCTTAGTGCAAAAGAAGCTTTTATGGCTTCATTTAGTGCCGATCCCCGAGTAGTCGAAATCATTGATAAAACGGCTCCAATTCTCCTCGGAGGTGCGGGCATCTTCCTTATCTTCCTATTTCTCCATTGGCTTTTCCTTGAGAGAAAAGAATACGGTCTCATTGGTGAGAAGTTTATTCACCGACATGGAGTTTGGTTTTACGCTCTCGCATCTGTAATTCTTATGTTTGTTGTATGGAAAGGTATACACATCAACCCAATGCTTGCATTCGGTGCTGTCGTTGGTTCAACAGACTTCTTTATCATTCATGGATTTAAAGAAAATGCAGAACAAGCTGAACGAGAAATTCTCGAGCATGGGTCAAAAGGAAGGTCAGATATAGCCATGCTTTTGTACCTTGAAGCCATTGACGCGTGCTTCTCTATAGACGGAGTTTTGGGAGCTTTTGCCTTTACCCTTTCTATACCCCTAATTCTCATTGGGAACGGTATTGGGGCCATAGTGGTACGTCGGCTCACAATTGGCAATATAGAGCGTGTAAAGCGCTATAAATACCTCAAGAACGGTGCTATGTACTCCATTGCTGTCTTGGGCATCATTATGCTCGTAGATTCGCTTGGAGGTCATATTCCGAGCTGGCTTTCTCCGCTTTTCACATTTGCCATCGTAGGGTACTTCTTTTGGAAATAACATAAGGAACTAAAAGCATAAAGTGAAACCGCCGCAGTCCTTTGGCTGCGGCGGGGTTAAATAGTTGCATAGTCAGTGGATTCGGGCAGTGGTTGAAAAGACCAATCCTCGAGATTACGTAATTTTATTTCTCTTTCGAACAAAAGAAGAGCTTGGTGTGGTCCTATGATAGATACACTTCCCCCTTTAAATATGTAGGCGACAACTTTCTGGCCATCGATTACAAATTCGAAGTCTTCTTCGGAATCTACCTTGAAGTAAATCCGGAACTTTGCCAACATGTGCTGGCGCTCGACTATCTCATTGATAGCACGACGAACTTGATCCAAGACCAAAGCTTCAAGTCGTGTAATTTTCATCTGTGACCGGTTTCGCAGCCAAGGAATAAACATGTTGGTTCCATGTCCTACAAGCAGTACAGCTTGCCCAAGAAGAAATAGCTGTAGGCCAGTTTTTGCATCGACGATATCTAGTTCGATGAGAAAATACGTAATTACAAGGATGAGTCCTGACATCACAAGCACGACAAACGAATTGCGTGGAGTTGGGTTCATCTGCCAAAAGCATACTTTATATAAACAAAAAATCAACAAAGAAAAGGCTCTCCTTACGGAGAGCCTTTTCTTTATTATTTCTTTAAGGAAAATTGAGAATTAATATTCTCGCATTGAGAGCTGAGCATCAACCTTTTTGATGAGGTCAATTACTACTGATACTACGATGAGAAGTGCTGTACCTCCGATTGTAATTGCTTGGTTGCCAGTCACCGCATGAATGATAGCTGGGAGAACCGCAATCACGCCAAGGAAGAGTGCTCCGACGAGAGTGATTCGAGTCACTACTTTACTCAAGTAAGTTGATGTTGGATCGCCTGGTCGTACACCTGGGATAAATGCACCATTCTTCTGAAGGTTTGTAGAAATTGTCTGAGGATCAAATGTAACGGCTGTGTAGAAGAATGTGAAGAAGAATACAAGGACGAAGTATGCCGCAGCGTAGAACCATGGATTAGCCATGAGGTCTGTTACAAACCGTGAAATACTTGCGATTGTTGGACTACCTGAATAAGTAAGAAGGTTGAGAACCATCTGTGGGAGAAGAAGAATAGAAAGTGCGAAGATGATTGGAATAACACCAGACTGGTTGAGTCGAAGTGGAAGGTATGTAGATGTACCGCCGTACACTCGACTACCTCGTACCTGCTTTGCATAAGTAACTGGAATTGGTCGTTCAGCTTCTGTGATGAAGATAACCGCAGCAATAGTGATGATACCGAGAATCACGAGACCGATAAAAAGTGGAAGCTGTGCTGCGTCGAGTGTAAACTGGAGCTGACCGATTGTAGCAGGAATTCGTGCAACGATACCTGCAAAGATAATCATTGAGAGACCGTTACCGATACCGAATTCTGAGATAAGTTCTCCAAGCCACATTACAAGAAGAGAACCGGCAACTACTGTAATCACGCTTGTAAGAAGAGCTTCAATCCCGAGATTGCCTACAATCCCCTGTCGCTGAAGAAGTACGAGGAATCCAAAACCCTGAACGAATGCTAGAGGTACAGTAATGAGTCGTGTGTACTGAGAAAACTTCTTTCGGCCTAGCTCTCCTTCATTCTGATAGAGATCCTTCAACTTTGAAGACATCATCGTAAGGAGCTGCATGATGATAGAAGCTGTGATGTATGGACTTACTGAAAGCATCACAATAGAGAGTGTAGAAAGTCCACCTCCAGAGAAGATGTTCAAAAGACCAAAGAACTGGTTGTTATTTAAAAACTGTGCGAGAGCTGCCTGATTCACACTTGGAATAGGAATAACAGAAAGGAATCGGTATACCACAAGAGCTCCCAATACAAATAGGATTTTGTTTCGAAGCCCTGCGTCTGTTAGTATTGCTCGGATTTTTTGGAAAAATGTGTTCATAGAGCAAATAATTATTTTGTATTACCCTTTAATTGTACCACCAACCTGTTCGATCTTTGCCTTAGCACCTGCTGATACTTCACAGTTTGCGAAGTTAAGTTTAGTAGAAATGTCACCAGTAGAGAGAATTTTTACTCGTGGGTATCGTCCCTTGTACATAGTGATAACACCACTTTCAGCAAGAGTCTTTGGAGTTACTGTTTCACCAGCCTTGAATACTGAGAGAAGGTTCAAGTTTACGGCAACAGCATCAGCCTGAATAGAATGGAGAGAGTTCTTACCTCGTCCTCGAAGCTTTGGAATCTTCTTGATGATATCTCGCATTTCTGGTCGCTTTTTGTGACCAGCTCGAGCGTTCTGTCCTTTTGTTCCTCGGCCAGATGTCTTACCTCGTTTAGCCCCTCGGCCTACTTGGATTTTCTTTTTGTTAGCGGTTTCTCGCTTTAGGTTGTGGATCTGCATGATAGTAAAGTTAGAGATTATGATCGAGCCTTCTTAACCATTGAGAGAGCCTGTACAGCTACTCGTGCGTTGTTAAGCTTGTTCTTTGTACCAGATCGGAGTTTAGCTGTGATGTCTTTGATACCAGCGAGTTCGATAACATCTCGAACTGAACTACCAGCTACGATTCCTCGTCCTGGAGCTGGCTGGATGTGAACTGTAGCACTAGCAAATTTTGTAAGAACTTCGTGAGCAATACTACCTGTTTTTGTAAGGTGTATGTTGATCATGTTCTTCTTTGCATTTCGGAATGCCTTTTCTACAGCGAGAGATGTATCACCTCCCTTTCCTGTTCCTACGCCAATTTTACCTTTTCGATCACCTGCAACGAGAGATACAGCAAAACTGAATCGTCGTCCTCCTGATGATACTCGAGTTACTCGTCGAATGTCGATAATTTTCTGATCGTATTCTGGCTTAGCTCGTGGTTCTCGTCGTGGTCCACCTCGTCGATCACCGCCTTTAGATCGGTCACCTCCTGGTCGTGATGATGAGTTTCGTCCTCGAGGACCTCGTGGAGCGAATGAAGAAGGAGCCTGTGCTGCTGGAGCGGCTGCAGGTGCTTCGTTAGTTGGTTGTACGTTTTGTTCTTCAGTCATATATTTCTTGTATTAAAAGTTGAGTCCTCCTTCTCGAGCACCTTCTGCAAGAGCTTTGATTCGACCAGTGTAAATAAATCCGCCTCGGTCAAAGACTACTTTAGCAATCTTCTGTTCTACGGCCTTCTTTGCAACTTCGATGCCTACTTTTTTAGCAGCTTCTGTTTTGTTGCCTTTCACGTTCATAGATGAAGCAGCTACCAAAGTAACACCTCGTTCATCATCAATAAGCTGAGCGTAAGTCGCTGTGTTTGATTTGTATACAGAAAGTCGTGGTCGTTCTGCTGTACCTGATACAGTAGATCGAATTCGCTTTCGACGTCGGTCTCGTGATGATGAAGTAATAGTCTGTTTCATAAATTTAGTCTTTAGTATTTAGCTTAAGCTGTCTTTTTACCCTGCTTTCGCTTAATAACTTCGTTATCGTATCGGAATCCTTTCCCCTTGTACGGTTCAGGTTTCTTGTGATCTCGAACAATCGCAGTGAACTGGCCTACAAGTTCTTTGTCTGGACCAGTTACTGTAACAACACCTTTTTCAGATGTAACAGTAAGGCCAGCTGGGATTTCGAGGTTTACTGGGTGAGAGAAACCAAGAGCCATTTTAAGTGTAGTTCCCTGAACTTCTGCTTTGTAACCGATACCTTCGAGAATAAGCTTCTTAACGTAAGGAGTTGTAACACCCTGAACCATGTTTGCAACATGGGCAGAATATGTGCCCCAAAGAGCCTGTGTCTGAAGATCCTTCTTTACTGGCTCAAGAGTAACCTGATTGTTTTCAATCTTGATAGCGACAGTAGGCTTGAACTCTTTTTTGAGTTCTCCCTTAGGACCTTTAACAGTTAACAAACCATCAGTATATGATACTTGAGTAGTTGCTGGGATTTGAATGATTTGTTTTCCAATTCGTGACATATATTTCTGTTTATTTTTACCAAATCTTAAAGAGGGCCTCACCTCCTACGTTTTCTTTTCGAGCATTTCGGCCTGACATAATGCCCTTTGGAGTTGTAAGGATAAGAGCACCGAAGTTGTTTCGAACTGGTCTCATTTCTGAGGCCTTCTGATACACTCGTCGAGAGTATTTAGAAATTTGTTCTACACCCTGAATTTTAGGTGACTTGTTGTCTTCGTATGCAAGTTCTACTTCGAGAGACTTTGCTACTGTTTTACCTTTTGAAGATACTGACTTAATGAATCCTTCTTTCTTAAGAGCTTCGAGAATAGCCTCTCGCATCTTTGAGTATGGGAAAGATACTGTTGCCTTACCTGCAACGTTTGCGTTCTTAAGTTTGATGATGAGTTCTGCTGTGATGTCTACCATGATGATTTCTTAATACCTGGAATTCGGCCTTCGTTTGCGGCTTCTCGGAAGCAGATTCGACACATGTCAAAATCTCGCATATATCCTCTTTTTCGACCGCATCGAAAACATCGTCGAACTACTCGACTCTGGAATTTTGGTTTCTTTAATGCTCGTGCAATTACGGATGTTTTAGCCATACTTTTGTGTATCTTTTGAGATAAAAAATAGCTCAAGTTGAGCTTTGAGCATGCTATCAATTTTGTAGCTCAAAGTCAAATTTTGCGTGGTTTAGCCTCGTTTTTTTGTTATTATTGTTCCTTCTTCTTAAACAAGAATCCAAGGTGCTCTAAGAGAGCCTTAGTTTCTTCCTTCTTTCGTGATGAAGTAACGATGTTTACAGCGAAACCGAACACGTCTTTGATTTCTTCATCTGCGGTTTCTGGGAACACTGTGTGTTCTTTGATACCGAGAGTGTAGTTACCAAGAGCGTCGATTGACTTAGCATCAATACCTCGGAAGTCTCGTGTTCGTGGGAGAGCAACGTTAATGAGCTTCTCAAGGAAACTCCACATTCTCTCACCTCGAAGTGTTACCTGCCATCCTACAGCATCACCCTGTCGTACCTTGAAGGTAGCGATAGATTTCTTTGCTGCAGTAGGAGTAGCCTTCTGACCAGCGATTCGAGCAAGTCGATTACCGATAAGATCTTTCTTCTTTGGGTCCTTGATAGAACCTGTTGTTGAAGAGAGAACAACTTTTACAATCTTTGGAGATTGCATTACGTTCTTATAGCCAAATGAACCTTTGAGGGCTTCATTAACGCCAGCGGCTTTTTCTTTTACTGTGTGGTGTTTCATAATAGTACGTAATTAAAGTTATATTGTCTTACCTGTTTTTCGATTGATTCGAACAAACTTTTCACCAACAAGCTTCTTCCCTACTCGAGCTGGCTTGCCTTCAACTGCAACCATTACGTTTGAAACGTGAACTGGTGTTGCAATTTCTACCACAGAACCTTTACCGCCCTGTGTTCGAGATTTCTGATGTCGCTTCTTGATGTTGATTCCTTCAACAAGAACCTTATCTTCTTTAGGCATAGCAATAAGAACCTTTCCAGTTTTACCTTTGTCCTTACCTGCTACGATTATTACATTGTCTCCTTTCTTGATTTTCATATCTTTATAATTAGAAGCTATACGATTTCTGAAGCTCGTGAAGCAATAGTCTGATAACCAAGTTCTGAGAGTTCTCGAGGAATCGGTCCGAAGATTCGACCAGCGAGAGGTTCTTGCTTACCCTTTTCGAGTACAACAACTGCGTTTTCATCAAATCGAACGTATGACCCGTCCTTTCGTCGGAAAGCTTTCTTCTGTCGAACAACTACACCTTGGAGTACATCTTTCTTCTTTACACTTTTTCGTGGCTGAGCTTTCTGTACTGAGAAAACTACAACGTCACCAATCTGAGCGTATCGCTTTGCAGCACTTCCAAGAACTTTGAACACTCGGCCGATTGTAGCGCCTGAGTTGTCTGCTATTGAAACTAATGATCGTGGTTGAAGCATGGTGGTTTAATTACAAAAATTATTTAACGACAGTGAATCGCTTATCCTTTGAGATTGGTCGACACTCTTCAATCTGTACTTTTTCTCCGATTTTCTTTGTGTTGCCAGCATCGTGAGCTTTGTACTTTTTTGTCTTAGTAACGTATTTGTTGTACTTAGGGAGCTTTACATATCGCTCTACCAATACAACGATTGTATCTTTCATCTTATCAGAAACGACAACTCCTCCGAGTACTCGTTTCTTTGATTGTGCAGTTGTTGTTGTTTCTGTTTTCATGACTTTTTTTTAATAAATTTATGCTTTCTTTACTTCAGCAGATTCTGCCTTAGCAATAGAAGTCAATTCTGTTTCGATTCGAGCAATGTCCTTTCGGATTGATCGGCCTTCTTTAACATTCTTTGTTCGAGCACCTGCAATATTAAATCGGAAACTCTGAAGAGCATCTCGTTTTTCAATGAGTGTCTTTACCAAGTCCTTTTTGTTTTTTCCTTTAAAATCTGTCATATATTTAATACTACGTAATTAGTGGTCTCGTGCAACCATCTTAGTCTTAACTGGAAGTTTTGTTCCAGCCTTTCGAAGGGCTTCTTTAGCGATAGCTTCAGTAACTCCATCAATTTCGAAAATGATTCGTCCTGGCTTAACTTCAGCACAGAAGTGATCAGGATCACCCTTACCCTTACCCATCGGAAGTTCAGGAGCCTTCTGTGTTACAGGTCGATCAGGGAAAATTCGAATCCAGATTCGGCCTGTTTTACCGATTTCTCGTGAAATAACTTTTCGAGCAGATTCAATCTGGTTTGAAGTGATTCGAGCAGCTGTCTGTGACTTGATTCCGAATGATCCGAAGTCAAGGTTAATACCTCGTGACTCAACACCGATTCGATTCGGGTTGATTCGCTTAGTTTGCCATTTTCGGTGTTTTACTTTCTTTGGAGTTAACATGGTAGTTGAATTAATGCCTTGCTATTATTTTTTAGCAAAGATATCGCCCTTATAGATCCAAACCTTTATACCGATATCTCCGTATGGAAGATGTGCCTTATATCGAACGAAATCAATATCTGCTCTAAAGGTCTGGAGAGGAATTCGACCCTTCTTGAGTTCCTCACGTCGTGCCATTTCTGCGCCTCCGAGTCGTCCGGCAAGGAAGATTCGCACTCCCTTTACTTCTCGGTTAGCCATAACTTTATCAATCATCTGCTTCATAACTCGTCGGAAAGGCATTCGTTTTTCGAGACCTTCCGCAATCATGTGAGCTACGATAGCCGCACTAGCTTCTGGAGACTTAACTTCTTCAATATCAACTTTGATGTCTGTTTTAAGTTCAGCAATTTTGTTCTTGAGAGTTTCAGAATCCTTAGAATATTTGTAGCCGAGCTGTACTGCTGTATCTCGGTTAATCTTTGAAATGAAAGCCTGAATATCATTCTTGAGCTTAACAGCACCTTCGCCGTTTCGGCCAATAACCATACCAGGTCGAGAAGTCTTGAGAATTACTCGAAGAGCTTTTTCATTTCGTTCGATTTCGATATCAGCAACATACTGACCTCGGAGTTTCTTTTCGAGATATTCTCGAAGCAAAATATCACCCTTCAAGTTCACTCGGAACTTTGAATGCATAGAGAACCATCGAGATTTCCAATCTTTGATGATGCCGAGTCTATGTGAAAATGGGTGAACCTGGTGTGTCATATATTTGCTTATTTTGTAGCTTTTTTAGCTGCTTTAGGTTTCTTAAGAGAAACCTTTGGAGCGGCTTCTGCAAGAATGATTGTTACGTGACTTGATCGTTTGTTAATTCGTGAAGCTGAACCTCGTGCTCGTGGCATGATTCGCTTCAATGTTACGCCCTTATTTACCTGGATTTCTTTTACGATGAGAGATTCAACGTCAGAAATACCAGCGTTTCGCGCGTTTGCAATTGCACTTTCGAGAAGCTTAAGAACTGGATCAGATGCACGTTTTACTGTGAACTGAAGAGATCGGAGAGCTTCAGCCGCTGTCTTACCTCGAATAAGCCCTGCAACGAGAGCAACTTTTCGTGGTGATTGTCGGTAATTATTAAGTGCGGCTTTCATGTGAGTAAATTATAGTAAATTATTTCTTTTCTGTAGTTGTGGCGGCCTTGGCTGATTTAGCTGCTGCAATTTCAGCATCCTTCTTAGCCTGATCGAGTTCCTTCTGCATCTTTCCTCCGTGTCGGTTGAACTTACGTGTTGGAGAGAATTCGCCCAATCGGTGACCTACCATTTCTTCTGAAACAAGAACTTCAATATGGTTCTTGCCATTGTGTACGCCGAAGATGAATCCAACCATTTCTGGTGAAATCTGACTTCGTCGTGCCCAAGTCTTAATAACCCCTGTTTCTCGAGGGTTTTTGCCTTCGATCTTTTTCAAGAGTTTTTCTTCAACGTATGGGCCTTTTTTTAGTGATCGTGTCATTTTTAGTAAACAAAAAGCTCACCTGGAGCTTGTGAAGCTATCCTACCAGAAAACAAAAGTTAGTCAAATATTTGACTTTTAGTTCCCTGTGTCTGAAGACGTTTATCTGCAGACACAGAGACCCAATGGTCGTTCTGTGTTGTAATTTATCTCTTCTTTCCAACTTTTCGTCGAGAGACGATAAGTCGAGATGAGTATTTCTTTGGCTTTCGAGACTTCTGACCCTTTCCTGTTGGCTTTCCATAGATAGAAATGGCTCGTCGTCGTCCTCGGCCCTGTCGTCCTTCACCTCCTCCGTGTGGATGGTCTACTGGGTTCATGGCTGTACCTCGAACTGTTGGTCGGATACCCTTCCATCGAGATCGTCCAGCTTTACCGTACTTTTGAAGTCGGTTTTCTTCGTTAGATACTTCACCGATAGATGCCCATGCTGTTTCGAGAATCTTTCGAACCTCTGAAGATGGCATCTTGATCTGTGTGTAGCCTTCGTCGTGACCAATTACTTCAGCGAAGTTACCAGCAGCTCGAACGAGCTTTGCGCCGCCTTCTGGTCGAATTTCGATGTTGTACACAAATGTACCTACTGGAATATTCGCAAGAGGGAGTCGGTTACCTGGTTTTACCTCTGCTTTTTCACCTACGAGAAGTGTGTCTCCTACTTTTACAGACTTTGGAGAAAGAATATATCGCTTTGCACCGTCAGCATATGAGAGAAGAGAAATAAATCCAGTTCGGTTTGGATCGTACTCTACAGTAAGAACCTTAGCTGGAATATCTTTCTTATCATAAGTGAAGTCGATGTCTCGATATACACGTTTGTTACCTGCACCTTTGTGTCGAGTAGTGATTCGTCCTGTGTTGTTTCGTCCTACTGATCGTTTGAAACCTTTAGTAAGGCCCTTGAATGGTGTTCCTGTTGTAAGGACATCTCGGTAAGAGATGGTAACCATATTTCGCCGTGATTTTGATGTTGGTTTATATCGTTTCATGGTAGTGGATTTACTTAAGCAAGTTCAATCTTGTCTCCCTTTTTGAGGAAAACATATGCTTTCTTGATTGCACTTTTTGTTCCTGCTCGACCTCGAACGAACACCTTCTTTGCAGGCAATCGGACGATATTTACTTTCACAGGTGTAACCTTGTAGAGTTGCTTCACAGCAGCTGCTACTGAAGCTTTTGTGGCTTCTGGTGACACTTCAAATACGAACTGGTTCTTTTCTGCAGAAACAGTCGCCTTTTCTGTGATTCGAGGATTCTTAATGACAGCATTACTATGCTTCTGTGTTGAGATTTTTGACATAGTAGTTTAGTTAGATTTTTCCATCTTAGCTGTCAATGATGTGAATGCCTCTTCAGGTGATGAGATCACGAGATACTTGTATTTGAGTACAGAAAGCGGGTTAATATTTCGGATTTCACTTACTTCAAGATTTCCGAAGTTACTAAATCCTCGCTTTACGTTCTGATCAAGACTCGCAACAGCAATGAGAGCTGCATTGTTTCGTCGTGCACCCATAAGTTCAAATCCTTTTACAGATCCAAGCTTTGTGAACACTTCTCGCGCTTCTTTTGCTTTTGGAGCTTCGAGTGAAAGAGTTTTAACAAAGAGAACTTCTCCATCTCGATGTTTTCGAGAAAGAATAGTGAAGAGAGCTTTCGCTTTCATCTTTTTGTTTACCTTTCGATCAAAGTTCTTGTCATTTCGTGGACCATGAGCAACACCTCCACCTACCCAGATCGGAGATCGAGTAGATCCGTGTCGTGCTCGGCCTGTACCTTTTTGTTTCCAAGGCTTCTTTCCACCTCCTCGCACTTCACCTCGTGTCTTTGTGTGAGCAATAGGTTCTCGTGCGTCTGTTCGCATAGATGTTACCACCTGATGAACAAGGTCGGCGTTCCAAGGAAGACCGAATACTGATTCAGGAAGATTCACTGTTCCAGCACTCTTTCCTTCTTGTGTTACTACCTGAGCTTCAAGAGAAACAGTTTTTGCTGCTTTCTTTGCTTTTGGTTCTTTTACAGCTTTTGTAGCTGACGTTTTTGTTGTCTTTGCCATATAAGTTGAATTAGCCTCGTACTTCTACTAAAGTACCTCGTCGACCTGGAATAGCTCCTCGTACGAAGAGTTCTCCATTTTCTTTGTCGTATGCAACGACAATGAGATTCTTTACTGTTATTTGATCACCACCCATTCGGCCAGCCATTCGTCGGCCTTTGAATACTCGCTGGTTACCACCGGCACCAATAGAACCTGGTTCTCGTTCTGAGTGTTTCTGACCGTGTGATCGTGGACCACCGGCAAAGCCATGTCGCTTTACTACACCCTGAAAGCCCTTTGATTTAGAGATGGCAGTTACTGTAACTTTGTCGCCAGCTGCGAGAGTCGCATCAATCTTTTCACCTACAGCAGGAGCATTCACTCCTTTTACTTCTTTAAGATACTGGAAATTACCGAGATCTTTCATGTGACCCTTCTGAGCCTTGTTGATATTCTTTGCTTTCTTTTCTCCAAAGCCAATTTGGATAGCTTCGTAACCGTCCTTTGCTGTTGTCTTCACCTGTGTGACTGTGACTGGGCCAGTTTTGAGGACTGTTACAGGATGAACACGACCGTCTTCATCGAAGACTTGTGTCATCTGCTGTTTTGTTCCAAGGATAAATTTCATGATAATAGGGATATTCGGACTACTACATCATCTTCACATCGATGTTGACACCAGATGGAAGACTTAGGTTTGTGAGAGATTCAATCACCTTCGCTGAAGGATTGATGATATCAAGAAGTCGCTTGTGAACTCGCATTTCAAACTGTTCTCGCGCATTTTTGTACACGAATGAAGCACGGTTTACTGTGAACTTTTTGATTTCAGTTGGAAGAGGTACTGGACCAAGAACCTGCGCATCGAATCGAAGAGCAGTATCCATGATCTGTTTTACAGAAGCGTCGAGAATCTTTGATTCGTATGCACGAACTCGGATTCTAAGCTTTGATGTAACTTCTTCTTTTGAACCTGTTTTCTTTTTTACTTCTTTTGTTGCCATATAAGTAGGCAGGTAGCTAGTAACGAGTAGCTTATAACCAAGCTCGAAAGCTTGGCTACAGCTACTCACTACTCTCTACGAGCTATTTTGTGATCTTTGTTACTACACCGGCACCTACAGTCTTACCACCTTCTCGGATCGCAAATCGCTGCTGATCTTCAAGGGCAATAGGAGCTACAAGCTTCACGAAGAATGTAACTGTGTCACCAGGCATAACCATTTCTACACCTTCCTTGAGAGTTACTTCTCCAGTAACGTCTGTAGTTCGTACGTAGAACTGTGGCTTATAACCTGTAAAGAATGGAGTGTGTCGACCGCCTTCTTCCTTCTTAAGAATGTACACTTCAGCTTCGAATTCTGTGTGAGGGATAACTGTTCCTGGTTTAGCGATAACCTGTCCTCGTGTAAGATCTTCTTTCTTAACACCTCGGAGAAGGATACCAGCGTTGTCTCCAGCCATACCTTCGTTCAACTGCTTGTTGAACATTTCGATACCTGTAACTGTTGTCTTCGCTGTATCTTTGAGACCAACGATTTCAACTTCTTCACCAACCTTTACGATACCTCGTTCAATTCGTCCTGTTACTACTGTTCCTCGTCCTTCGATAGAGAAGATGTCTTCAAGAGGCATAAGGAATGGTTTGTCAGTTTCTCGAACTGGAACTGGGATGTAAGTATCGAGTGCGTTTACAAGGTCAAGAACCTTTGTAGACCATTCACCCTTTCCTGATTCGTCTTCGAGCGCCTTAAGAGCAGAACCTCGGATAACTGGAGCATTGTCTCCATCGAATCCGTTCTTTGTAAGGAGTTCTCGGATTTCAGCTTCTACGAGGTCGATAAGATCCGCATCTGGAACCATATCGCACTTGTTGAGGAATACTACGAGCTTTGGTACACCTACCTGCTTAGCCAAGAGAACGTGTTCTCGTGTCTGTGGCATTGCACCGTCTGTAGCTGCTACTACGAGGATAGCACCGTCCATCTGAGCTGCACCAGTAATCATGTTCTTGATGTAGTCAGCGTGACCTGGGGCGTCTACGTGAGCGTAGTGTCGTGTTGCAGATGAATATTCACTGTGTGAGAGTGAGATTGTAATACCTCGGGCCTTTTCTTCTGGAGCCTTGTCAATATCACTTACATCTTTAACTGTTGCCTGCATACCAGCTCGTGACAATGTGTTAAGAATTGCCGCTGTAAGAGTTGTCTTTCCGTGGTCAACGTGACCAATTGTGCCCACGTTTACGTGTGGCTTTGATCGATCGAAAGCATCTGCCATATATTTGTGCGACGGTTAATCACCAGTTATTGACGCGCGAGTGTGCCAATAGCTAGTAACTAACCGTTAATATTAATTATTTTTTAATAAATTCGTCGGTAGTGCTTACAAGAAGGTTTATGAAATGCAGTTTGAGATTGGTACAAGTTCACACTTGTATGTATTGTGCCTGCAAGTAATCAAACAACCTGTAAGATGCCAGACTAAAAAAGCGTTTAAGAACGCGTACAGGTGATAGTATCAAAAACATAGGGAATGTCAACACGCAGATAGCCTTATTCCTAGACCTATATTTGTCTTATAGAAGGGGTTCCCCTGTTCACTTGCGATAGGCCCTCCCATAGCCGGACAAAAAGCAATGAAATGGCTCAATATAGGCCTATTTTCGTAAAATAAGATAAAAAAGAGAGTTTACCCTCAATCTTTGTCCCTATCAAGCCGAAATATCGCCCATAAATGCAGGCTAAACAAAAAACTCCCCGCATGCGGGGAGTTTTTTGTTTCATTATTGTATCTTTTGGTTCTATATTGAATTAATTCAGAGTGAATTATTTTCGAGCATCAACAATCGCCTTTTCAACGTTTGGTGGTACTACATCGTAGTGATCGAATTCCATAGTTGCAGAACCTCGTCCCTGAGTCATAGATCGGATATCAGTTGTATAACCGAACATTTCTGATAGAGGTACTTTTGCTTTAAGAACTCGGTTCAAACCTCGTTCTTCCATACCTTCGATCTGACCTCGCTTAGATGAAAGAGAACCTGTTACGTCTCCCATGAATTGTTCTGGCATAACACATTCTACTTTCATGATTGGTTCGAGAATTACTGGTCGAGCTTTCTTGGCAGCTGCCTGGAATGCCTGTGACGCAGCAATCTTGTACGCAATTTCAGATGAGTCTACATCGTGGTAAGAACCGAATGTAAGTTCACAAGAAACGTCTACCATTGGGAATCCCGCAACGATACCTCGTTCCATAGCTTCCTTCACACCCTTTTCTACTGCTGGGATGAATTCAACTGGAATAACACCTCCCTTGATAGAGTCGATGAATTCAAATCCATCTTCTCGGTGTACGTTCTTAGGAAGTTTCTTTCCTTCTTCAAGGGGCTGAAGCTTCTTGATGATAAGTCGTACGTGACCGTATTGACCTTTACCTCCAGACTGCTTGATGTACTTGTGTTCTTCTTCTGCTTCTCCGAGGATAGTTTCTCGGTATGCTACCTGTGGTTTACCAACGTTTGCTTCAACACCGAATTCTCGTTTCATTCGGTCAATCATAATTTCGAGGTGGAGTTCTCCCATACCTGAAATAATAGTTTCACCTGTTTCTGCGTTTGAAGAGATTCGGAATGTTGGATCTTCATCCCCAAGCTTCTTAAGAGCTGTACCCATTTTTTCCTGATCAGCTTTTGTCTTTGGTTCAATTTTCAAAGATACTACTGGTTCAGCAAATTTAATTGGATCGAGAATGATTGGTGCATTTTCATCACAGAATGTGTGAGATGTTTTTGCATCCTTAAGGCCTACGGCTGCAGCAATTTCTCCGGCGTATACTTTCTTCACTTCTTCTCGCTTGTTTGCCTGAAGTCGTACGATTCGTCCAAGTCGTTCTTTCTGACCTGTTGTTGAGTTGTAGAGGTATGAACCTGATTCTACTGTACCAGAGTACACTCGGAAGAAGGTAAGCTGACCTACGAATGGGTCTGTCTGAAGTTTGAAAGCAAGAGCAGCGAATGGTTCTGAATCAGAAGCCTTTCGTTCAATTGTATCTCCTGTGTTTGGATCAATACCGTGAACTGGAGGTACATCGAGTGGAGATGGAAGATAATCTACTACAGCGTCGAGTACGAGCTGTGTTCCTTTGTTCTTGAGAGCAGAACCTGTGAATACTGGGAAGATCTTGTTCGCAATAACTCCCTTTCGCAAAGTTGCTTTGAGTTCGTCGATTGTGAAATCTGTTTTACCTTCGAGATATGCATTCATCATTGTTTCATCGAATTCAACGATTTTTTCAACGAGTTCAGCTCGGTACTTAGTTGCATCAGCAACCATGTTTTCTGGAATTTCTTTTTCTACTACATCAATACCCATATCACCTTCGAAGTAATATGCTTTCATTTTGAGAAGATCAACAACCGCTTCGAAATCACCTTCAGATCCGATTGGGAGCTGCATTCGTACTGCGTTTTTGTTGAGTCGTTCGAGGATAGATGCGTAAGATCGTTCAAATGAACCACCAGTTCGGTCAAGCTTGTTAATGAAACAAACTCGTGGAACGTTATACTTGTCAGCCTGTCGCCATACTGTTTCTGACTGTGGTTCTACACCCGCTACTCCGTCGAATACTACTACTCCTCCGTCGAGAACTTTGAGAGATCGTTCTACTTCTACTGTGAAGTCTACGTGTCCTGGTGTGTCGATAATGTTGAATCGGTGCTTTTTAGAGAGATCTGCTCCCATGTATGATGGATTCCAAAAACATGTGATAGCAGCCGCGGTAATTGTAATACCTCGTTCTTTTTCTTGTTCCATCCAGTCGGTTGTGGCTTCACCTTCGTGAACTTCACCGATCTTGTGACTCATACCTGTGTAATAAAGAATTCGTTCTGACGTAGTTGTTTTACCAGCGTCAATGTGAGCGATAATACCGAAGTTTCGTACTCGCTCGAGTGGATAGTCTCTGTTCATAAAATAAACTAGCTAATTAAATTTAATTTCTAATGGTTTAAGCACCGACTATAGAGAATACAAAAAGCCCTAAGTCGTGGGGATAAAATAGCATTAATTGGGGCTTTTTGCAATTAGAGTCTTAACCCTCCTACTGATTATTACCGACTCAATACTTACTCTACTAGTACAAGATAAATGTAGCCCGCACTGTTACAACAACTGTTTTGTTTATTGATTCCGTATCGTAAGAGTTACCATCTTCATCTCCCTCTGCATACACAGAAATAGAGCCTGAATCAATATCTGAAATTTTACCTACAGTTTGGCCTGTATTTGAAGCAATTGACTCAACTCTTTCTTGTGCGTCTCTTGTAGCGTCCTTGAGTAAGTCTTTTCGAATATCAGCTAACTTTGAGTATGTATATGCAACAGTAGGGTTTCCTGTAAGCTCAAATTCTTCATTAACAAGGTCTAATCTGCTGTCAGCTAGCTTTTTTATGAGATAGACATCAGATGAATCCACTCTAATATTTCTTGTTAATGTTGATTTTGCTGGATTAAATTTTACCAGTTTCCCATCGTTATTATACTGAGAATATTCCTCTATTACCTCCTCATCAACTAGTCCTTTTTTTATACTTGTGATGTCACTATCATTTACACCTCTATCAGCCAAAAACTTAAGAAATCGATCAGTTTCAGTATCAAACTGTTTGTAGAGATTTTTACGATCTTCTTTTAACCCTGTCATTTCTAGAGTCACAGAGTAAACACCAGTATCAGATGTGACATTTGTGCTCATAGTTCCCTTCACAGACACAGTCGCGGAAGTCGACATGATGTTTTCTATTCCTGATGCTAAGATGCCCGCAGAAAGTGCAACAAAGAAACTCGCTATACACACAGAAATAATTACTGAATTATGTAGGCCACTGTATAGATACGCTAAAAATTTTCTTACATACTCCCATACGAACTTAACTATTTTTACCAAAAAGTTTTTTATTTTTTCCATAGTATTTACCACTATTGTAACACCCTTTATTTTAGATAAACAATTAAAACTGAGGAAAAGACTCACTTTGCGAAAAATCTATATAAACAAAAAACACCCTGCTGGGTGCTTTTTTGTTTGATATTACCAAGTGAGGTGTGCAAACGCTTTGTTTGCTTCCGCCATCTTGTGAGTGTTTTCTTTCTTCTTGATGGCTTCACCTTCGTTCTTTGATGCTGCAATGATTTCTTCAGCGAGCTTCATGTGAATTGGCTTACCTTTCTTTGATCGAGCTGCGTCGATAATCCATTTCATTGAGAGGTACTGTCGTCGTTCTGGTCGAACTTCTCGAGGTACCTGGTAGTTTGCACCACCGACTCGTCGTGATCGAACTTCTACTGAAGGGGCTGTATTCTTGAGAGCTGTATCGAAAATTTCGATAGGGTTCTCAGTCTTAGCCATTTCTTTGATAGCTTCGAGGGCGCCGTACACAGCATTTTGTGCTGCTACTTTCTTGCCATCCCACATACAGTAGTTGATAAATTTTGCTACAGCTACTGAGTCAAATGTTGCTTCAGCAGTTACGATATTTCGATTTTTTACTTTTCTTCGCATTGGTTTAGATTCTAATTCTGAAATTAATAATTGTAGAGATTCTGTTCAGCATGAATGCGTCATTGCATGTGCTTACTCTCTCCTGGATAGCTGTTTGAGGCTAGTTTTTAGCCTTAGGTCGCTTTGTACCGTATGCAGATCGCTGCTTTCGTCGCTTTTCAACACCCTGTGTATCGAGTACACCTCGTACGATAGTGTATCGGAGACCTACGTCTTTTACTCGTCCTCCTCGTAGCATTACTACTGAGTGTTCCTGAAGGTTGTGACCTTCACCTGGGATGTAGGCAGTAACTTCCATTCCGTTTGAGAGTCGAACTCGAGCAATCTTTCGAATAGCTGAGTTAGGCTTCTTTGGAGTCTTTGTTGTTACTTTTGTACATACACCCTTTTTGAACGGAGCATTGTAAAATACTGGCCGGTTATGAATTGTGTTGAAACCACGAGTTAAAGCCACCGCCTTACTTTTTCGGGGTGTTTTTGATCGCTTTCGTTTAACTAATTGATTAAGTGTAGGCATATTTAAATGCTTAAAAAAGCATGTGTGGCTAGATTACTACAGAAACAAGAGAAATGCAAATTATGTTCTATAGTCCAGTCAAACCGTAGAAAATATAGAAAATAACAGGTGTAAAGTACTCCCAAAGGAAGAAAATAAAGAAAAGTGTGACAAAAAAGCCATATTTTTCTAGATTAGCCCTAAGGTGAGCCATACTTTGTGGAAGAAAAGAGAAAAGTATCTTAGAACCGTCTAACGGTGGAACTGGTACAAGGTTGAAAATTGCCAATACTAGGTTAGTAAGTGCTGTAATAATGAGGATTTGAGCCGTAGCATCAGGGATTGCTGCCCCAAAGAACCGAAGAGCCAGCCCAGCGAGCACTGCTATACAGATGTTTGAAAAAGGCCCGGCAAAGGCAACAATGGCTTCACCCCAACGTTTATTACGAAAATTGTAAGGATTGATAGGTACTGGTTTTGCCCATCCAAACATAAGGCTACCTGGTAAAAGGGCGAAGATAAGCGGTACAACGATAGAACCTACTGGATCTATATGTGAAATCGGGTTGAGAGTAAGTCTTCCGGCATATTTAGCTGTTGAGTCTCCCTGAGACAAGGCAGCTATACCGTGAGCCACTTCATGAATAACAATAGATATAACGAGAATTGCTAGTGAAAATAGTGCGGTGAGTTCCATATGTCACTAATATATCACAATTTAAAGTGACCGAGTTGCGAGATGCTATAAGCTATGTTAGTATCTAGGTCCATATGGCAAAAGCTTGTCCAATTACAAATAAGTCTTCTCAAAACGGAGGCGGATACTCAAACAAAACTCGAGCTACACAGTATAACCCTGTAGGAAAGTCTCGAAAGTACCCAAATCTTCAGAAGAAGCGAATTTATATTCCTGAACTCAAAAAGAGTCTTACTCTTACAATTTCAACAAAGGCTATCAAAACTATTCAGAAAAATGGTGCCTTTGCTACATTGAAGAAAGCAGGCCTTATCTAGTCTTTATATATAAATCAAAAGAAAAAGCTCAACTTCGGTTGAGCTTTTTCTTTTTGCGCTGTTGTACATTACTTTTTGTTGCGAGTACGGTGTTGTTTTCCATCGGTTTCATACGTAATAGTTCCCTGTTGATCTGTCCGTAAAATCTCCACATTATTCTTTTTTAGAACTTCAATGACCTCGTTATGTGGATGCTTGTATCTATTTTCTTTACCAGCTGAAATAATTGCAATCCGAGGTTGAATATATTTTACGAATATATCACTCGTAGATGTACGTGAACCGTGGTGTCCCACCTTTAAAACATCTATATTTAAAGCCTCTTTTCTAAGAGTTTGAATTAGGTGTTCTTCTATTTTTATAGGTGAATCACCATTAAACAAGAATGTCTCATTTCCATATTTTAGACGCGCAACAATTGATGCGTCATTCGTATTCTTTGTCCAAGTTGATACATCACGGTCTGGGAATAGAATATCTATAACAACATTATTTGTTTCGTCCAGTAGTATTTTCATTCCTCTTCGTGCAAATAATGTATGTATGTTTTGCTTTCTCAATTCGTCATGAAGAGCAGTATCAATTTCTGTCCGAGCACTTACACCAGACTCAATAAATACACCGGGTTTATAGTTTTTTATAACATTCGGCAAACCTCCTATATGATCTGCATCCGGATGACTAGCCATTACAACATCGATTGATTTTTCGTAGAATGGCACCAGTTTACCTATACCAGCGAGTGCATTGCTCGTTGGAAGCCCCGCATCTATCAACATGGTCTGGCCATGTGGGGCTTGAATAAATATTGAATCACCTTGGCCGATATCAAGGTATGTAACTTGTAAAAAGTCAGTATTTAAAGCCTTTTCCTGAAAAAGAACATACGTCACAAAAATATTCAATACAAGTGGGACGAGCACAAGTATTGCCAGAAAATGCCCGTGATATACTAGCTTCGTTAGATTACTCATTATCTTTAATTTAGTTTTATGTCATTTACAGAACGAACATTCTCAATTGGCGAACTCAATGGTATTTCAAAGAAATCTATTGATGAGCACCTTAAGTTGTATGCTGGCTATGTTAAACACTCAAATTTGATCATCGACAAGATCAAAGAGATGTCTGCTGACGCCGAAAAGAATGCCTATGCTATGGGCGAACTTCAGCGACGGTTTGGATTTGAATTCGATGGTATGCGAAACCACGAATATTATTTCGAACAGTTTGAAGGCGGCGCATCAGAGTTTTCAGCCGATAGTGCTCTCTCAAAGAAGATTGCTGAAGAATGGGGTTCATTTGATGCTTGGCTTGCTCGATTTAAAGCCGTAGCGATGACTCGAGGTATTGGATGGGCGATTCTCTACTACGACCCAGAGACAAAGCGACTTATGAATGCATGGGTAGATGAACAGCATCTTGGTCACCTCACTGGCCTCAAGGTAGTGCTCGCTCTCGATATGTGGGAGCACTCATACATGCTCGACTATGTTCCAGGAGAAAAGAAGAACTATGTTGAGGCATTCTTTAAGAACATCAACTCCCTCAAGGTTGAGGAACGGTTCAATTCATACGTTTCATAGTTTTGAAGATGATGTGTGACACATCTTTCACTGGTTGCACAGCGTGATGAATACCATCAATCAGAGAGACATGAACTAAGGCGAAAAAAGAGTTTCACAAAGGTCCGCTATGTTGGCGGGCTTTTTGTTTTATAAATTTTTTGTACGAATTGTATGCAAATAAAAATAACTCCATATATTGAATATACCGCTAAGGTTGCGCCTGTAGAAATTTTAGGAAGAGAAATTGCGGCGAACGAAAGTGATGAAAAAATGTGCACTAGTGAAAGCTCGTATGTAAGAAGAATGTATGAAACAAATGAGAATGGTATTGAAAAACTTGGATGT
Organism: Candidatus Parcubacteria bacterium; assembly: GCA_039795775.1. Classification (GTDB taxonomy): domain Bacteria; phylum Patescibacteriota; class Minisyncoccia; order Phycocordibacterales; family CAIZLB01; genus JBDKLC01. The sequence continues at coordinate 56,200 of JBDKLC010000004.1, read as the reverse complement.
ATGAAACTGACCACACCGCAAAGACACGCGAACAACATGGTCAAGGGAATAACAGGAAGCACTAAGATATTCACAAAAAGTGAAACAAGAGAGATCATTCCTGACAAATGTAAGATAAGAGGTGTCACAAATATCTGAGTAGCAAAAGTTGATGTAACAATTTCTCTCATCCCTAATGTTTCAGGAACCCACATAAAAAATTTCTGAACAGTCGAACCCAAAAGAATAAGTCCGAGCGTTGCCATAAAACTAAGTTGAAACGACGGATCATACAAAAGAATTCTTGGATTGTGAACAACCATACCAACACCAGCAACCAACAGACCACGGAGAGCGTCATAACTTTTTTCGGATACCCGTGCATACAATCCAATAATAGACATGACCACCGACCGGACAACAGTTGCGCTACTACCTGCCATAACTGAAAACGCAATAATTCCCAAACTTCCAAATATACTTTTAAGCATCAGTGGCAAAAAAGAGAATATAGAAATAATGAATTGCCCAACAATCGTAATATTGAAACCCGATAGCACAACAATATGTACAAGTCCTGCCCTTTTAAATTCTTCCTGAAGTTCATCATCAAGCGATCCCTTTCCTGCAATAATCAAACCACCTGCTAAAAAAGAGTGAGGTGTTGGTAGTACGTTATTTATGTTTTGCAAAAGCTGTTTCTTGAACAACAAAAGATCTGACTTAATTGGATTACCTCCTCCAGTTGAGATGATCTCAGAACTCTTGGCATCCATCACATAAAAAATGTTGCTCTTTGCAAGATATGCCGGATAGTTAAATTCAGACCCATCTTCAGAAATGATAACTTCAGGCTTTTTTATTTTTCCGACAACTTTAATTTTGTCACCATAATTGACTGAACTAAATTGTGGGATCGAGGCAAGGACAAGGACGTTCTTTTTATATTGAACTTGAACGGTGTTGTCCATGTCCGTGCTACTCGCTAATCCATATTGTTCAACCTCTATCAACACGTTTATGTGGGTCTTCTTTTTTTCTGGTTCATCAATAATATTTCCTATCATTTGCACACTACTTGTACTGCTCGGTAATGACAGCAAAAATTGTGCGATTTGTGGACTGTCTGTGGGCAAAAAGTGCCACCGGAGTGCCACAATTGAAACAATAGAAATTAATAAAAAAATATGAGCACTTTTCATGCTCATATCTTATGTCTATACGTATTAAATTTTTGTAAAAAATATTTACAGTCTGGCTGAATTATTTCTGAAGAAAGTCTGCAATAATCGCAGCTTCATCTTCTTTTGAGAAAGATTTCTTAAATCGAGCCTTGCTAGCCCCCTTTACTCTCTTTTCGCAGTCTCCCCAGTTTGTGTGAGTTTCAATGTTACCATCTACCAAACTCACGTAAGAATAAGCTTTTTCTGAAGAAGATGACTTCTTTTTAGTCTGTGAAACAGGTAACACGCTGGTATTCATCACATATTTTATGCCATATGCACTGAGAGTACCTTTGTACAATTCCACATCTTTTTCATCAGCAAACTCAGTTGAAATAACATCACATCGTTCATTTCCAGGCACACCAGAGTGTCCCTTGAGCAATTTCCATGTGATGTGTTTGCCTTCCATTGCTTTTAAAATCCCTTCCCAAATGTCTCTATTTTTCACCTCTTCTTTTCCTGTTTTCCAATTATTTTTTACCCATCCAAATACCCATTTTGTAGCACCGTTTAAAAGGTATGAAGAATCCGTAAAAATAGTAAATGTTACTTCTTTAAAATTTTCATAAAATCCATCAAAGTGTTGGAGAGATTTGAGCGCAGCCATCATCTCCATTCTGTTGTTTGTAGTGAGAGCTTCACGTCCGCCAAGTTCATCGACATGCATAACTCCATGAGCATCAGGAAACACAGTCACCGCAGCCCAACCTCCCGGACCTGGATTACCTCGTGATGCTCCATCAGTAAAAATTGTAACTTCTTTCATATTCATTGTAGCTTTTCTTATGCTTGTCTTTATGCTGGTAGTATATCAACAATTCGCAGTCGAAGCTCAGGAAAATTTCTGAACATAGACTTCTCTAAATTTGCAACAAGATGAACTTTATCACCCGGTTTTAAATTCTTGTATATTTCGTTATCTTCAATAAAAAACTTAATAGCTGAAAGTTTCTTTGCCTTCGCACCTGTAAATGTAACCTCAAAGTGATCACCTGTTTTACCAAACGTTTTTGCATTAGTAAGCACAACATTCTCCACCATAAAAAGTGGTTTCGGATTTGCTTCTCCAAATGGTGCAAGTTTTTCAATCGTTGAAAATAAGTCCCATGTCACATCATTTGATGTGATACGCGCATCAATAAGTACTGAAGAATTTATTTCTTGTTTCGAAAGTGAATCATGTGCTGTACAAAGTTCATCTTCAAATCGATGAACATGATCGTCGGTCAAAGAAAATCCACCTGACATTACGTGACCACCAAAGTCTATAAATATTTCTCGTGGTACCGCACGCATAAGTTGAACAATGTCGACTCGACCATCTGATCGTGTTGAACCCTTGAGCGTTCCGTCTTCTGATCTCCCCCACAAAAAAACAGGTCGGTCATATTCACGAACAAGTGATGTTGCAACAAGTCCAAGAAGCGACGGTTTCCAATTTGGATTTCCTAAAACAAAAACAGATTTTGATGTAAGATCTCTTCCTTCAACTTTCTTTTTAATTTCTTTCATCATTACAGCAACAGCACTTTTTCTTTCAACATTTAATGTATTCAAAAATGTAACAGTTCGTTCTGCTTCTTCATCAGTAGCAGCTGTAAGCATATTGAAAGCATCCATTGGGTTTGCCATTCGAGATGCAGCATTGATACGAGGCGTGATCAAAAATCCGATGTCATCTTCAACAAGATGTTGTTGTTTGATATCGAGTGATTTAAGTAATTTCACCAAACCAAGTCGAGGTGACTTTCGAAGAACTTTCAAACCAAAATATGCGAGCACTCTGTTTTCGCCATGAAGCGGCACCATGTCAGAAAGTGTGGCAATGCCCACCATATCGAGAAGCCACTTTTCCCATCCTTCTTTTACATTCCAGACGTTTTCATGAGATCGATCATATGCAAGAAGTCCTTGAACAAGTTTGAATGCAACACCGGCTCCACAGAGCATATCGAATGGATACGAGCAGTCAGCACGTTTTGGATCTACAACAGCCACCGCCTGTGGCAACTCAGGCCCTGGCAAATGGTGATCCGTGATAATGACGTCAATGCCGAGGCTGTTTGCAAAGTCGACTTCATCAACATCAGTAATGCCGCAATCGAGCGTAATGAGAAGCTGGGCTCCCTCTTCCTTCACTTTCGAAATGGCATCCTTGTGGAGTCCAAACCCCTCAAGATGTCGATGTGGGATGTAATTTGAAAAATTGGTATATGAAATTTTCTTAAAAAAATCATGCATAAGCACTGACGCGGGTACCCCATCTGCATCGAAATCACCATACACAACAATTCTTTCATTGTTTTTGATTGCTCGAACAATCCGTTCTACGGCTACATCCATATCTTTGAGGAGAAATGGGTCGTGAATACCCCTATCGTAGTCTGGACTAAGAAATGCATCTTGCGCCTCTTTTGTTTTATGGCCTCGACTGAACAAGAGTTGTTCGGTCAACGTAGTGCCATTTGAGGGTTGAAATGCGTAATTTGGCATAAGGTAGCAATTGCTATTCGCCGATTTTATCATACAATGTGCCTTATGACTCAAGACCTACACCAAACACACAACGATTGTATTTTTTGTAAAATTATTACAGGGGAAATCCCAGCTCATAAGGTATATGAGGACGACAATACCTTTGCTTTTCTCGATATTAAACCAATAAATCCTGGACACACGCTTGTTATTCCAAAAGACCATTTCGAAAATATCCTTACTACCCCAGACGAAACAATGTGTCGTCTTATCATTACGGCCCGAAAGCTAGCCATCGATATACGAAATGCGGTTGATTCTGATGGAATGATGGTAATGATGAATGGAGAACAAGTCTCTCACACTCATATTCACCTTATTCCGAGAATATCTGATGATGGAATTGAAGATATGCCACACAAGACATACGTACAAGGCGAAGCTGAACAAGTACTCGAAAAGATCAAAACAGAAATTTCACTCTCATAAAACAAAAAACTCCAGCCTGTTGCTGGAGTTTTTTATTTCCTAACTTTTGCTTATTTCAGGGCATCGATACCAGGAAGTGTTTCATCGAGAAGATACTGAAGCATTGCGCCACCACCGGTAGAAACGAAAATATTTTTATTTTTTTCGAGACCTTGCGCGGCTACGGCTGCGGTCGTATCACCACCTCCGAGTGCGGCGTGAACACCTGATTCAACAATTACTTTCGCAATACCAATTGTCTGATCTTTAAATCCTTCTTCGTAATTGCCCATTGGACCATTCCACAAAACAAACTTCGCGTCAGCAACAAGTTCTTTTATTTTGAGAACAGATGCCGGGCCAACATCGACAATCACATCATCACCACTTATTTCTTCTGGCTTTTTTGTAGATACAACGCCATTATTTTTCACAATCAAATCGAGTGGTAATACTAGTCGCTGATCACCAAAATGCTCTTTCAAATTAAAGTACCCATCAGACACAAGTGACTTACCAACATTGAGACCCTTCTCTTTAAAGAAATTGTTTGCGAGTGCGCCACCCACGAAAATATAATCTGAGAGTGTGAGAAACTTTTCTATAAGAGGAATCTTTGTTTCAAACTTTGCACCACCGAGAATAAATACAAATGGTCGTGGTGGATTAAATACTGTCTTGAGATGCTCGATTTCTTCGAGAAGTTCGAATCCCGCGTAATGAGGAAGAAGCTTTGGAAGAGCAACAACAGAAGCGTGTGCTCGATGTGATACTGAGAATGCATCATTTACATACATATCTGCATACGCAGCAAGTCGTCGTGCAAATGCGTCGTCATTATTTTTTTCACCTTCATCTACTCGAAGGTTTTCGAAGAGAACAACATCACCGTCTTTCATAGAAGCTACGAGCTGAGCCGTACTTTCATTGAGGAAATCTTTTACAAAGGTGAGAGGAAAAAGAGCTTTAAGATACGCCGCTACAGGTGCGAGACTTACTCCCCCCTTTCCTTCTATATGAGAAATGAGAATGACTCGAGCTCCGCCTTCTCGTAAAAAGTTGATCGTATGCAAACTTTTTTGAATTCGCATATCATCTACAACTTTGTCATCTTGGAGAGGAACGTTGAAATCTACTCGAACAATCACTCGTTTTCCTTTGATATCCTGGACATCCTGAAGTGCTTGTATAGTCATAAGTAAATTATATTTAAATTATCGTTTTGCTTTCTTTTTTACTTGAAGTGTTTTTCTTGGAACATCTATTGCATCAAAGATAGCACTGAGACTTTCTACTTCCCAACTTGCTCTACCTATGAGCAACCCATCTACTTCTCCATTCCACAAAATGTCATGAGCATTTTCTGCTGTTACAGAACCACCATATAAAACAGGAACAATAGAAGAAATAGTTTCTCCCCACAATTCTTTCAAAAACTTTTTGATAAAGATAACCATTTGATGCAGATCGTGAGATGTAATGGCTACGTTATCTTTTCTTCCAATTGCCCACACAGGTTCATACGCAATAACGAGCTGTGCAAACTGTGATCGTCCAAGTTGATTGATAGCTTCTTTGAGCTGCTTTCGAATTACATTGAGATACTCTCCATGATCATCTCGATCAGATTCGCCGACACATAATACGATTGTCATATCAGTTTTTAAAGCCTGAGAAATCTTTGTAGCAACAATTGCGTCTGTGTCACCCGCAGCTCTTCGTTCTGAATGTCCGATGAGTGTCATGACTGCTCCTGATGTTTCGAACATTGAAGCTCCTATTTCACCTGTGTGTGATCCTTCACTATGTACAGAGACGTCCTGACTACCAATTTTAATTTTTCCTTTCTTTGCTAGCTGTGCAAGAGGAAATACATAAGGAGATGGTGGACAGATACCGACTTCAATATTTCGATGCTTGAGTGCGGCTTTTCTAATAGAGATGAATCGCTTCTTTGCTTGATCGAGAGAACTTGGTGTCATTTTCCAGTTTCCAATAATGAACGGCTTCTTGTTTTTCTTCATGTTCGAAATTATAGCAGATGTAAGAAATAGACGGGAGATAGTTGTACCTCAAAATACACACCAGACCACATCATTTTGCTCCACACACATCTCACATATGTGGTAAAATTTACTCAGTTCTCCAAACCTCAATGAAACGTTCTATCTCTAGAAATCAAAAAGGATTTACTTTAATTGAAACACTTATTAGTATCGGTATTTTTGCTGGGCTCGCTCTTACTGTCTACTCTACAAGTACGCTTATTATTAAGCTCGCGGGTGTGTATCGAGAAAACACTACTATTTCAAATCTCGCTGCTCAGTATATGGAAATTGTTAGAAACCTTCCCTATAGCCAGGTTGGTACCGTAAACGGTAACCCGACTGGTATCCTTGTAGACCTTCCAAATGCCACATCGACAAGCTATAACAACATTACCTATCAAATCTACTATGAAAGTAGCTTTGTAGACGACCCAGCAGATGGAACAATCGCGTCAAGCACTGATCCTGCCCCAACAGACTACAAACAGGTCAAATTAAACATAAAAAACACCCGAACTAACGTAGTAACAACATTTGTTACTAATATCACCCCAGCAGGTCTTGAAAACACCAATAATGCGGGTGCTTTTACAGTACAAGTATTCGACGCCGTAGGTCAGCCTGTGCCTGGAGCCCAAATAAACATCACAAATACGGCTTTAACCCCAGATATCAACATTACCCGAACCACTGATGCCAATGGCTACTGGACAGAAGTGGGTCTCCCTCAGAGTTCAAATAACTATCATGTAACTGCTACAAAAACAGGGTATTCTTCAGATCAGACATATCCTGTCTCAGTTGGAAACCCTAACCCAACTAAGCCAGATGCTACGATTTTGAATGGAACAGTGACTCAAATCAGTTTTTCTATCGATAAGTTGAGTAATCTTACCTTTAATACCCTCAACCAGAGCTGTGCACCTCTATCAAATGTCGGAATCGGGGTAAAAGGTGCAAAAATCATTGGTACTCCGAGTGTCTACAAGTTTAATAATACCTATACATCAAACGGTAGTGGCCAAGTGGTGCTTTCAAATATTGAATGGGACAACTATACCCCAGCACTCTCTACTTCAAGTTATATGATTTATGGATCATCTCCTATCCAGCAAATTAACATCCTTCCTCAGACATCTCAGAACTTTAACCTTATTGTTGGCCCTATAACAACAAATAGTCTTTTGGTAATTGTAAAAGATGCTGCAACTGGAGTGGCTATCGAAGGAGCAAATGTACGACTCACACGATCTGGGTATGACGATACTCTTATTACTGGCGGTAGTGCCTTCTCTCAACAAGATTGGACAGGTGGTGTAGGACAAGCAAATATGGGTACAAGTACTATGTATTTCTCAAATGATGGAAATATTGATACAGCTACTCTCCCTACTGGTGTACGACTCAAGAAAACATTCGGTGTTTATTCATCATCAGGCTGGTTGCAGTCTTCTACATTTGATTCTGGTTCAACATCAACCCTCTATACGACTCTCAACTGGGAACCTCAGTCTCAAACAGCTTCAACAACCCTACGATTCCAAATTGCCTCAAGTAACGATGGTTCGACTACTACGTGGAATTTCTTAGGTCCAGATGGTGCCTCAACTACCTACTACACGGTGCCAGGTACATCTATTAGTAGTGTTCACAACAATAACCGATATCTTCGATACAAAGCATATCTTAGTAACAGTACAACAACAGTTACACCCGTACTTACAAGCCTCGATGTGAACTATGTATCAGGTTGCTTTACTCCGGGACAAGTTATGTTCCCTGGACTCAGTGCTGCAAATGACTATCAAGTGCAAACATCTATGACAGGTTATACAACAAAGACAGTAACAAATTTGAACATAAGCGGATATAATGTACTTACAGTGTTGCTTAGTTCTTAGGCAAACATATTGCACATGAAAATAAGTTCAAAAAAATATGCACGGTCATATATGCCTGGTTACACACTTGTAGAAACAGTAGTAACTATCGGTATATTCTCAATCATCATGCTTGGAGCTACAACAATGCTCCGAGAAATATTTGTTACATCTACTCAACAAACAAAAGCAATCAACGGCGTTGATCAGGCTCGATTGGTAGTCTTTAACTTTTCGAACGAATTACGGAACTCTACAACGGCAAATAATGGTGCGGCGGCTCTCAATGATGCAAGTTCATCTCAAATTATTCTTTACACAACATTCGGCTCAAACAGCTCTACAACTGTACGACGTGTTCGTTATTATCTTTCAGGCACTTCTCTTTTCAAAGGCATTATTACACCGTCTGGAAATCCGCTGACATACAACTCTGCTTCTGAAACAGTTTCTACTGTACTCACTGATGTTTCTAACGGGACATCAACACCAATATTTTATTACTATGCTGATACATATGCAGGAACAACATCTGCACTTACACAACCTGTGAACATCACTCAGGTAAAATTTGCTAAAATGAATCTACTCGTTAAGGTACAAAATATTCGAACAGCGACAACGACGTATACAATTCAAGCCGGTGGAACACTTCGAAGCTTAAAAACAAACTTAGGAAACTAAATTAGATGGCTCATCAAAACAAACAACGTGGAGAAATATTAGTGTTACTTCTTATCGTCATCTTTATATTTTCGTTGATGATGATGCCTATCATTCAATCGCTTGTCATCCGAACACGAGTACTTGCTACCACTGTTTCAAAAGAACAGGCTCTACAAATTGCTGAGGCTGGTATTAACTACTATCAGTGGCGATTGGCTCACTATCCAACTGACTACACAAACGGTACAGCTACATCTGGTCCATATATTAGAAACTATGTCGATACTGATACTCAAAAAGTTCTCGGCACATACAGTCTCACTATCACACCTCCACCAACAGGCTCTACTGTAGTCACTATTTCTTCTACTGGCTGGACTACAGATCAGCCGCAAATAAAGCGAACAATTACTGCAAAATACGGTATCCCTTCCCTTGCACAATACTCTTTCCTTACAAATGCAGTCATCTGGGTGGGCGACAATGAAACAGTTAACGGTCAGCTCAAGTCTAATAACGGAATTCGATTCGATGGAACAGGAAATGCTCCTATTACATCGGCAAAATCTACTTATAGTTGTCCTTCTTCACAAGGAAGTCCTTGTCCTACAACAAAAGCTGGCATTTGGGGAAGCGCAAACCAAACAACAAAAAATTTCTGGCAGTATCCTGTACCGGCCGTAGACTTCTCTGCCCTCACATCAAACCTCGCTGGTATGAAAGCAAACGCACAATCAGGCGGTATTTATCTCGCTCCATCAAACAGCCAAGGATATTCTCTCGTATTCAACTCAAACGGTACTGTAAGCATCTACAAGGTAACAAGTGTTTGGTCTACACCATCAGGTTGGGATGTTGCAGGAAACGCACGAAACGAAGATATTGACTATAAAAACAGAACACTTCTTTCAACCCAAGCTATTCCATCGAACGGGATTATATATATCGAAGATAACGTGTGGGTAGAAGGTGTAGTAAATGGACGTGTCATGGTTGCGGCATCAAAACTCCCTTATAATGCAGCAACCGCTCCAACAATCTATATTCCAAATAATATTACCTACCTCGCAAAAGATGGTAATCATTCTCTTGGCCTTCTTGCACAAAAAGATATCGTGGTGACATACAGAGCACCTGATGACCTCGAAATAGACGCCGCACTTATTGCTCAAAACGGAAGTGCACAATTCTTTTTCTATTCAGGTGAAATTAAAAATAAAATCACAGTGTACGGATCGATTATGACATTCGGTCAGTGGACATGGACATGGGTCAATGGCTCAGATGATGTTACATCCGGATATCAGACAACAGAAAGTACATATGATAGTAATCTTCTCTACGCGGCACCACCAAGCTTTCCTCTTTCAAGTTCAGGATATCAACCACTCAGTTGGACAAGTAATTAAAGAGAAATAAAGATTATTTCTTTTTGAGAACGAGAGTCAAAGCAATTACTAACAAAACAACAGAGAGCGTACTTATAAGCCAAGGGAGAGAGAAACCCTCGGCTTTTTGTATTGGAGAAGTCGTTGCCTCCTCTACTGGTGCAGGATTTTTTTGTACGTCGGGAGCTACTTTATGTGTAGCATTTATATTCCCCTTTGGACTTGGGGCTATAGACTGTGGAAGTGGTTGAAGTTGGTTGGCATCAGGAAAATTTGCTCGCATTACGGCATCTACTGGAGATGTAGTCATGAGCATACCCAACACATATACACAAAATGTTCCAACGATCGCTTTAGATATAGTTTTTATTTTCTTCATAATAAATTTAGAGACCTTAGTATACTCAATCTTTACAAATTATTCATCACTGAATACATCGGCATAATCATAGAGACAGCGAAGAATCCTACACCGGCACCGATAATCACCATAAGTACTGGTTCGATAATAGTAGAAAGATCTTTTGTTTTTTCTTCTACTTCGTTTTCATAGAACACAGCTACACCAGTAAGCATTGAAGCAAATTTACCAGTTTCTTCACCCACACTCATCATTTCTCCTACGAATACTGGATACAAATTTGTTTCTTCTTCAAAGATTTTTGATACTGGGTCCCCCTTTTCTACAGCTACTTCAGTTCTCTGAAGAACTTCTTTATAAAATGAGTTTTGCATTACTTCACCAGTGATCTTTACCGCGAGGAGCAAATCAACACCAGCCGAAAGAAGTGACGAAAGCGTTCGAGCTGTTCGTGCAGCATTACTCTCTTTTACAATAAGTGAAATAACCGGCAAGTGTAACACAATAAAATCTGCGTATCGTTTACCAATTTTTGTCTTAAGGAGCAAGATAAAGACAACGACGGCTGCCAAAATGATAAGAACTAACAAGATGTAATGATTTGAGGCAAAGTCGCTTGTAGCAATAATAAATGTAGTAGAAGCTGGAAGCTTTGTACCCAAATCCTTAAATGTCTTTGTAAGTGCCGGCACTACGAAAATCATCATCAAAATACCGATGAGTACCATAACTGAAAGAATAATACCTGGATACATCATGGCACCTTTAATCTTTCGCTGAATAACGTATGTTTTTTCCATCTGTGAAGCGAGATGCTTGAGAGAACCTGCGAGATCTCCACTTTCTTCGCCAGCTTTTACCATTGAGATAAAGAGACTTGAATACACCTTTGGATGCTGTGCCAATGCTTCATGAAATGTTTTACCAGATGTAATAAACTCGTTGATCTCTTTATAAATCTTTTTGAGTTTTACATTTGAAGCTTGTCTTTCAGATACTGCTAAGGCACGAGAGAGTGGCAATCCAGCTTCGAGCATTCCACTAATGTTTCGAGCAAACGTGATCTTATCGATCATTTTTATACGATTGAGAAATGGAAGGTTAATTTCCATTTGTCCAACACTTTTCTTCCCTTCCTTTACACTAATCAGAGTATCACCTATTTTTCGTAGTTCACGATAGAAGGCAGCTTTATCAGCAGCTTCCATTGTACTGTCGTATGTTGAGCCATCAGGCTTTTTAGCCGTGTACGAAAATTTCATTTATATACATTATATCACCGTATCTCCATCTCATTCTGAATATTATTCAGAAACTACTCGCAAGATTTCTTCAATCGATGTCATCCCTTGTACCGCCTGGAATACACCGTCTTCAATCATCGTAAGCATACCTTCCTTCTTTGCTTGTTCTTCAATTTGGTCAGATGTGCCACCCTTAATAATCAATTCTTTAATGGGTGTACTCATCTTGAGAACTTCATGAATACCAACTCGGCCGTGGTAGCCATCGTCAGAATCTTTGTCAGCTTTCGGTCGATACAGTGGAATGTCTTTCCATTCAGCATCAGGCTTTACAATTTTTTCATCTTTGAGAGCCTTGAGTACTCGATCCATGTCAATTTTCTTTTTAATAGAAGCCAATTCGTCTTTTGTAAGGAAATATTCTTCTTTTGCTTTACTCAGTCGTCGCACAAGTCGTTGCGCTACTACCACCTTGAGTGTAGATACAAGAAGGAACGGCTCACACTTCATATCAATAAGTCGTGGGATAGCACCCGCTGCTGAGTTGGTGTGAAGCGTAGAGAGCACTACGTGACCTGTGAGGGCCGCATTAATAGCAAGTGACGCTGTTTCGTTATCTCGAATTTCTCCCACCATAATGATGTCTGGGTCTTGTCGGAGAAGAGATCGGAGACCTGAAGAGAATGTAAATCCGATTTCAGGTTTTACTTGTGTCTGATTTACTCGTTTCATCTGATATTCAACTGGATCTTCTACTGTAGAGATGTTTACATCAGGTGTGTTGAGGAGATCGAGCACTGTATAGAGTGTCGTTGTCTTACCAGAACCAGTAGGACCAGTGGTAAGCATCATACCTTCTGTCATTTGTGTTCCATCATGAATAGCTTCAAGACCCTGTCCGTGGAAGCCAAGAGTTTCGAGTGAGAACCCAGATACACTTTCTCGCAAAAGTCGCATTACAGTCTTTTCACCATAATATGTAGGCAAAATAGATACTCGGAACGAAATCTTTTCATCATTGAGTTCAATCTTGAATCGTCCGTCCTGTGGGAGTCGTTTTTCGTCGAGCTTGAGGTTCGAGAGTACTTTGATACGAGCAGTGATACTTGCGCCGGCTGCTTTAGGCAAAATCATGGCATCTCGAAGCATACCGTCGATTCGATATCGTACGACTACTTCATTTTCCATCTGTTCTATATGAATATCTGATGCACCTTGGAGAGCTGCATGCTTGAGCAATGTGTCCACAATACGTACTACAGGCAAGTCTTCAGCGAGCTTCTTGAGGTCGTCTCCTGATACTTCCTCCCCTGGCGCAGAGTCTTGAGCTACCATCTTGAGAGATGATGCTTCTTGTTGAATGATATCTCCGAAGTCAGCTTTCAAACTCTTTTGGTACTGAATAAGAGCAGCACGCATTGACTCAGTGTTTGTAAGTCGAGGAAGAACTTTGAGGCCAGTCTTCTTTTTGATGAAGTCGATCGCAGAGAGGTCGTCTGTATCAAGCATGGCTACTTCAAGAGCATTGTCCTTCTTCTTAATAGCTACGATATTGTGATTTCGAGCAATAGGTTCCGGAATAAGCGAAAGCACATCAAATTCAAGCTTTTGACTCTTGAGGTCTACGAATGGAATACCAATGAGGTACGCTTGGATTCGTCGATAATCGTCTTCTGTAATCTTTCCGGCAGACACTAGGGCTTCACCGAGATTTTGCTTCTTTTCTTCAGCTACTTTTTCTGCAGCAGTAATATCGTCTTGAGTAACAAGACCTGAGTCTGAAATAAACTTTTTTAATTGGGTAGGTTCGAGAAACATGAAAATTATTTTTTCAAATACGTTCTTATTATATCAGAAGTAGAAGTACACAAAAAGAAAACATCCGGAAGTTATCCGGATGTTTTCTTTTTGATATTTAATTGAGAGAAACAATACCTATGAGTTTGTACAAACAAATACTTCTGCTCCGTAACTTCGAGTACTGTCAAATGGACTCCATTGTGCATTTGAGAGTTCATCATCTGCAGAAAGTGTTGCATTTCGATCATCTCTGAGGTTGTATGCACCAGATTCAATTGATCCAGCACCTGATGTAATGTTTGAAGACGTAGTATCGCCGTTTTTGAGTTTTCCACTTGTAGAGAAGGCACTCCACCAAAGCTGAGCACCAGAACCAGCTTCTTGTCGATATTCAGTATCAGTAATCTTATACAGCTTATCTTCGTACCAACCTGTACAACCACTGTTATTACATGTCCAACCTGGTACAGAATATCGTTTATAAATCTTTGTTCGAATAATACAACCATCAGGTTCTGAACATGCAGCTGGCATGCTCACTTTTTGCCAACCTCGAGCAGACGAAGCACCGTAGTATCCACTTTCTCCAAATACAGGTTGATTGAAGTAATATCCTGTCTCTTTATTGTACAACGTAGTAAATGTTGGAACAGAAGAACAGTTGAAACCACCTGGACTGTATACACTATCGTACAAAGCATCCCACGGAATACAATTTACTCCACTTGGATCACAGAATTCACTCGCTCCAGCTCCACCATTTACAACAAGTCTCATAGTACTAGATGCGTTCGCCACTGGTGTTGTTGTACCGAGCAACACTTGGCCGTTTTGAACAACGAGACCTATTTGGAGAGGAGTAACGTTATCTTGTGGGTCGAGACCCGTAACCCATGTAGCTCCTTGAATAAACATATTCTTACCTATAGTAAGACCTCCTGTCTTAATCTGATCAGTTGAACTCGCATTGATAGGAGCATCAGAGTTACAATCTGGTGGAGCACATGTCGGACCAAAGGCATAGAGATATTGTCCTCCAACCAACAATACTCCAACAATTATTATTACTTTTATTATATGTACTACTTGTTTCATCATGTTAATGTGTTATCTCAATAATTATACCAAACTTACAACAAAAGTATCTGAGTTTCCCCAGATACTTTTATTTTCTATCGCTCTTTCTGATACGGATTCACTCGACAAATAACTTTGTTGAATGAAGAATCACCTGTAAGTACTCCGTTGTCACATACTCGCACAGCGGCATTTCCATTTGATTCACATGAGATAGTTCCAGCAGCGTTGTTTACTACAACTTTTTGTTTATAAAACTTTCGTTGCTCACCACACGACATTGTCTGTCCTAGATTTGTACCCTGAGTATATGCAGAAATATCACAAGGGTTATTTCCTTCTGCACACGAAGTACTTGAAGAAACTGTACATGTACTATATGAATATGTTCCGTCAGCTATAGGTGTAATATCTGTGTTCCAGTCAGCTTCTGTTGGAGTTACTTGTTCACAAGTTGAAGAGTATGACTCACAAGCTTCTGTGGATGTTGCTACTCCTGTCTTATACCGTGTAATAAATGTATTGAGATCAAATTCAGTTTCGTCGATCTTACATTTAAGATTATTTACATCTATAGTAATTTTTACTCCGTTGTATGAATTATTAAACTTGAGCCATCCAACAACATCACCTCCCCATCCATATCCCATAATTTTTGTTGTATTTGCATCATATGTTGCACCTTGTGACCCATCGAGTACTGGAGATGAAAGACTTGGTGAACCTGGCGAAGAAAGTTTCAACCAACCGTCCCATCCATCTGGACCTATACCTCCAGTACAATTGCCATTGGCAGTAGCCGAACAAAAACGTGCATATCCAGTAATTTTTCCTGTAGCAAAATCTACTTTAGCTTCACAATTAGTTCCATCAGGACATCCTCCTGTATCCCCTGGATTAAAACTAAGCCATCCAACACTTTCCGACCAAGCATACCCAGAAAGAGCCCCAGTGTCTGGATCTGCATCTACTCCATATGAAGCCGTTGTACACAAATCTGAGACGTCAGAACAATTGAAACTTACCCATCCAATGTTGTCTGACCATGCCCATCCTGTGACATTTCCTGTTGAGACCTGAGCCATTACGGTTCGATGAACAGCAATTCCTCCAACAAGAAGTATGAGAAGCAAAAGAAAGTGAACTACGAGTGTGATTTTCTTTTTCATAAATTAATTTCCTTGAATAATTAATTCTTTCTCTTGGTTTGATAGATTTGGTGTTTTTATAGCTCCAGTATCTTTCTTATTTAATAGTTTTTGTTTCTGAGTGTCAGAAATAATAACAGGTACTGCATACGGATCAGTTTCATTTAAAATAAGTTCTTTTTTAGATTGAGGAATTGGAGCAATATATCCAGGAGGAACTTTTGGTGTCAAACTCGACTGCTGTAAACTATTTCTATATGCAGCTACTACAAGAACAGCAATAAGAACAAAACCCCAGACAATAAATACGCTCAAAATGAGTTTTTTATTATTTCTAAAAAAAGTACGGAGAGATTCTTTCATAAACATTATTTGATACGCAAGAATATAAATTATAAAAAATAGAGAAGACTATTTTGCTTCTCCAATTATAATCAATCTGAACCCTACATACAATGAAGTTGTGTTTATAAAAAACTTTTTGCAAAAAAATGCAAAAAAAAATCCTCATCGTTCCCCCGGGTGCTTGCGCACCCGGGGGAAACGACGGGATTCGAGAGCTGCTACATTCCAGTAGCTAACTCGACAACCACACTTCCGGTCTCTTGAGGACCTACGAAGTAGCCACCACCCCCTCCAGATTTCTGGAGTAATACGCCCCTCAATGGGACACGTTTGTTGGTGAGCGGGTGCACGAAGCTCCCGGTTACCAACCCTCTGCTTGTTCTTTTCAACTGAAGGCCTTCACCTCCAGGGTTTTGCACAACGAATCCCTTCGGTGTGCCGGTGAGCGAACGATTGATTTCGCTCAAAAGATTGCCTCTTTCAAGAGAGAGGCTAGCAGGCGGACACGACTGTGTCCAAGGCTCCGCGACATAGCGAGAACCTTCGGCCGACAGGCTTGCAGCGAATCCTTGCGGATACTGCTTTGCCTTCTCATTTGCTGGCTTGTTCCAGTAGAGATCTCCGGAGAGATCTTTTGTGGTCGTAGCCTCGAAGGCCACAAATCCAGCGATCACGCCTTTTCGCCCGGGGCGAGTGAAGACGCGAAATGAGTTATCGGTTGCCAGAGCTCCTCCTTGGGAGATTGGCGTGTTGTCCGGTAGTTTACCGACCAGTGTAACGTGGCCGGTTTTGGTGACCTTCATGAGCAGACTCGCGTCGCCCTGAGGAATTGGACCGACGATTTCCGTCGGATGCGCAAGCAAGGTGTAGTCCCCTGTTTGTGGTGCTGGATTTTTGCGGCTATACACCGCGCGGCGGACGAATTGAACGTCTCCACCTCCTGCACCAACAATTCCACCCGTAAGTTCGCCGGTATCGTAAACATCGAGCGACAAGCTCAGGAGCAACCCGGACTTGCCGAGCTGAACCAAGAATTTGCCGTCATTGTCGAAACGACCTTTGACGCTATACCGCTTGCCCCCGAAGGAAACTACAGCAGTAAACTTACCAGTCTTGGCGAGTGTGATATTCATCATCCCCTCGCCATTATCACCAATGAGACCTTGGAAGGTCCCGCTCACACCCAGGAAGGGTTGTGTCGGCGTCGCCGTAGTAAAGAAGTGATCTTCACCGTAGGTTGTGCCGCCTGGCCCTTGTGCAACGATCCGGAACATGTAGTCCCGACGTGGAATCAAATCGCCGATGGCGACCGAAACTTGTTGCATATCTGCCGACGTTTGAAGCGCCGTCAGGGGTGTGAGATTCGAATACGAGTTGTTGTCCCCGTACTCTATCCACCAGACTGTTGAGGGTTCCTCGTTGGTGTTCACGGTGCCCGAAAGCACCGCACTGTTTGTGGTTACGCCAGAGGCGCTACCAGTCACAGCTGTGGGTGCAAACGGTGGTGTCACCGTGAGCGAGACGTCATCGCTGACTGCCTCACCAAAACTATTCGTTACCGTTACGCGCAGTTGTGCTGCATCGTCGGCGTCCGTTACTGAGCTGATTGTGTAGCTGGCGCTTGTCGCACCATCAATCGTCGCCCCGTCGCGGAACCATTGGTAACTCAAGTCTTTGCCTGTCGCGCTCACCGTAAAGGTAGCGTTGTGTCCGCGCCGCGCCGATTGTGAAGTCGGAGCAGTGCGAATGATGGGATTCACCGCGAGAACAGTGAGCTGGGGACCCGTCACCTCGAAAGGCGTTGTAGTCCTCGAATCATCGTAGGGCCATACCTTAGCGGTGGCCCAGACTTGGAAGTCTTCGTTGAATTTCGAAAGCGCTTTATGAAGACGCTCAGCATCAGTTGTTCCGGTCTCAGCATCCATGTTTATGCCTTGACCAATGATGATTGTGATCTCGTTGATCGGCGCCGTATTCGGCGTGAAGTTTCCGTAGGAGACATCATCCGGCGTGCCGGCGATGCCATCTGCTCCGTAGTAACGGCCCAGAATGAATGGGATCTTAAACGTGGCTTGTGCAGCCATGTCTTTCTGGTATCCGAAGATCCCAGAGGAACTCGTAGTTCCCACCCCATAGACAATATCCTTAAGTCGGAATTTGGTTTGGCTTTGCAGCCGGATTCCGAGGACGAGTTGATTGCCTTTCTGGATATTGAAGGGATTTTGTTGTGTCTCCCCAGGGAGCGGAGGACGGTTTGCGTCGATCTCCGATTCCCATAGCCCGAGCGTCGTCACCGAAGAGATGAGACGATGAGCTTCAACGTGCATACCTCCCGAACGGAAGAGCTTATATGAATGCGGAACCCCCTGGCTAGGCGAGTCCGCTCCGTTGTAGAGACTTCCCTGAAAATCAATGCTCCAGGTTTGGAACACCGGATAGTCAGGATAATCATCGCGCGCGGGCGCCACGGTGTAGCCATAATAGCCATTGATCGTGTCGCTGCGAGCAGTTGCAGTGAAGAAAGTTAGCAGCCACAAGGCGGCCAACATCAGACGTGTTTGGTTTGTTTTCATGAACCCTCCTTATGGGTTTGGTTTGTTGTGGTTGTGTTAACGAACGTCAGTGACTCGGTAACGTGAAGTGAGACAGAATGTCTATACAAACTATACAAGATATTGTATAAAATATCAAGCATTTTATACACAATTTGTGTTAAAAAGAGACCAAAAGGCACTATATATAGTATAAAAAGGCCGAAAAAGGCTAAAAATGGCTTACATTAGCCATCACAACAGGTTGACATATACAGAAAAATGCCTTATTATAGCCGTATTCAGAAGTTCGCCTCCACCGGCGGGCTTAATTTTTTGCCGAATTTTGACGTTTTGATTGATTTTTAAGCAATTTTTGATCAAAAACAGCTAAAATATGGCTAAGAATAAGGAAAATAACAATTAAATACACAAATAAATATATGTTTGACTTAAAAGTAATTCACTCAGTATTAGACCAGTTGGAAGAAGAACGAGGTATTCCTCGAGAAAAAATCATCGAGGCTATCGAAATGGCTCTCGCTACAGCATACAAAAAAGAATACGGCCGACGAGGTCAGTTTATTCGAGCGCAGTTTGATGTAAACACAGGAACAGCTAACTTTGTACAAGTAAAAGTTGCTGTTGATCCATCACAAGTTGTTTTTGAATCAGAAGATGCAGAATCAACAGAAGCTCCAGCAGAAGGCGAAGAAGAAAAAGTTCGATACAACGAAGAACAACACATCCTTATCGACGACGCTCGAAAAATTAAAAAAGACATCCAAGTTGGAGAAGAACTCGTGTTCCCTCTTGAACAAAAAGATGATTACGGCCGAATCGCTGCTCAGACAGCCAAGCAAGTTATCATCCAGAAGATCCGAGAAGCTGAAAAAGTTTCTGTTCTTGGTGAATTCGGAAAACGAGAAAATGAAATCGTTTCAGGTACAGTTCAACGAGAAGAACGAGGAAATGTATTCATCGATATGGGACGAGCTGTTGGTATGCTTCCATACGAAGAAAAAATTCCTGGTGAACACTACCGACAAGGTGAACGACTTCGAATGTTCCTCATGCGTGTAGAAGAAACTCCACGTGGTATTTTCCTTAGACTCTCACGATCTCATCCAAAGTTCCTCGCAGAACTTTTCAAAGTTGAAGTACCAGAAATTGTTGCTGGTACAGTAGAAATCAAAGCTATTGCTCGAGAAGCTGGCTCACGATCAAAAATTGCTGTTCACTCAACAGACGCACACATTGATCCAGTAGGTTCAATGGTAGGTCAGCGAGGTGTTCGTGTTAACACTGTTACAAGTGAACTCGGTGGAGAAAAAATCGACATCATCGAATGGTCAGAAGATCAGGCTAAATTCATTGAAGACTCTCTTTCACCTGCAAAAGTTATCAGTGTAACTCTCAACGAAACAGATAAAACAGCTGTCGTACAAGTTGCTGAAGATCAGCAGTCACTCGCTATCGGTAAAGGAGGACAGAACGTTCGACTTGCTGCAAAACTCACAGGTTGGAGAATTGATATTCAATCTGTAAAAGTTGCATCAACAGATGAATCGACAGAAGAAGTACTCGATGCTGCTAAAGCTCAGTTCAATATTCAAGACGAAGAATAATTTTGCATCGCATAATTGCGCGAAATTAGTTGAGGTTTGTTATTAACAAAAGTTATATAAAAAATAAACATATGAATTTGTGGCACGACATTGATGCTGGTACAGCGGACAGCATGACGACTATCATCGAAATTAACAAAGGTTCAAAGAACAAATACGAGGTAGATAAAGCAACAGGAATGATTGCTCTCGACCGAGTACTTCACACATCTCAGGACTATCCATTTGATTATGGTTTTGTTCCTCAGACTCTTTGGGACGATGGTGATCCTCTCGATGTTGTAGTTCTTACTACCTATCCTCTCTTCCCTGGCGTTCTCGTAAAAGTTCGACCAGTTGCAGTACTTAGTATGATCGACGGTGGCGACTCTGATGCAAAAATTATTGCAGTTCCAGAAGAAGATCCACGATGGGATGCTGTAAAAGATCTCGCAGATATCAACCCTCATACACTCAAGGAAATTGATCACTTCTTCCTTACATACAAAAAGCTTCAGAAAAAAGAAGTGACAACTCACGGATACGGCGATGCAGTAGCAGCTAAGGCAGCTTTCGAAAAGTCTCGAACACAGTACACAGCAAAGTATCCAAAGCATAATTAAGAATAATTAAAGAAAAGATAAACTAGATATGTCATTTACAATCATTAAGAAAGGCTCACCAGTTCCAGGTGAATACGAAATCGAAGGTGAAATCACAGCTGAAGAAGTAGCTAAGTTTCGAGCTGAGGCTCTTGCAACTATTGGTGCTGACTTAAAAATGGACGGCTTCCGACCAGGAAAAGTTCCTGAAAAGATTCTCGTTGAACGACTTGGTGAAGTAGCTATCATTGAAGAAGCAGGCCGAATCGCTCTTGAAAAACACTACGAAGAAATTGTTACATCAGTAAAAATTAAACCAATTGGTTCTCCAGCTGTAACAATTACTAAAGTTGCTCCAGGTGAAGCCTTTGGTTTCAAAATCAAAACAGCTCTCCTACCTGAGATTGAAATTGCTGATTACAAAAAAATCGCAAAGAAAGAAATGTCTGCTTCAGTAGAAGTAACAGTTGAAGATAAAGAAATCGAAGACGCTATAAAAGAACTTCAGCAGCAGGTTGCCCACACAGAACACCACCAGAAAAATCCTGAGGATCATTCACATGACCACGGTGATCTCGCACTCCCAGAAGTAAACGAAGAATTTATTTCTAAGTTTGGTGCTTTTGAATCTGTTGAAGATTTCAAAAAGAAAATCGGTATCAGTATCAAAGCAGAAAAAGAAAAGAAAGAAAAAGATAAAAAGCGAATCCTTACCGTTGACGCTATTATCGAAAAATCTACTATCACAATGCCTCATATTCTTGTTGAATCAGAACTCAACCGAATGCTCGGTGAACTCTCTTCACAAGTTTCTCAGATGGGCCTCAACGTAGATATGTACTTGAAACACATCAATAAAACACTCGAAGATCTCAAAAAAGAATGGACTCCAGAAGCTGAAAAGCGAGCTAAGTCACAAATCATTCTCAATGACATCGCTGTAAAAGAAAACATCACTGTTACAGACGAAGAAGTGAAAAAAGAAGTTGATGCTATCTTGAATTACTACAAGGATGCCGATCCAATGAAAGCAACAGTCTATGTAGAGACAATGCTTACAAACGAAAAGGTTTGGAAATTCCTCGAAGAAGTAAAATAGTTAACGTATAAAAGTAGGAATAATTCCTACTTTTACAAACAAAGAAAAAACATATGCTCTGACGCATATGTTTTTTCTTTTAACTTTACTGGAGCAACGCCAGACTAAGGACTGCGATTGCGGCTGTTTCCGCACGCAATGTCTGATTACCCAATGAAACCATCTGACATTTTTTATTTTCAACAAGTTTCTCAAACAACATTGTTTCATTTGGTGACCATCCCCCTTCTGGTCCAATGACGAATGAAACATCTTTGCTACCACTGATTAACTTCTTATTCCACGGTGTGGCACCTGACTGACAGACGATGAGTTTTCCATCAAAATTTTCTAAAGCATCTTTCAGATTCTGTGGTTCTTCAAGTTCTGGCACAGACACATGACCAGACTGTTCTGATGCTTCTATCAAAATACGTTTCGAACGTTCCATGTTCACACCTTTCTTGATTACCCGATCTGAAACAATAGGAACGATCACATCTACGCCAATTTCAGCTGCTTTTTGTAGTACAAGGTCAAAGTTATTGTTCTTTAAAATAGAAAGAAATAAATATATCTTTTGGCCTGACGATCCATCGCCTTTTGCACCCTGTTTTTCAGTTGCACGCATCTCTTTTTCCAAAATTTGGAGTTCTGACCTATCTGGGTTTATACTGGCGATAAGAGCCAAGTATTCGGCTCCGGTTCCATCAAAAAGGAGTACCCGGCTGCCAGTAGTATACCGAAACACATTTCTCCATTGATTGAGTAGTTTTGCATCTTTTACCACACAATTCTGTCCGTCTATACAGCCTTCTGCTACGAAAAATCGATGTAAACGCATAATTGAACCTAAATTACCACACAAATTAACTAAATAACAGCATGCTTATCCCTACAGTTATCGAAAAGTCACCATTGGGTGAACGAGCATATGACATCTATTCCCGACTTCTTCGAGACAATATTATCTTCCTCGGAGGTCCAATTGATGACAATGTAGCCAATATTATCATTGCACAGCTTCTTTTCTTGGAATCAGAAGATCCAAAGAAAGACATCCATCTCTATATTAATAGTCCAGGAGGATCAGTTACTGCTGGTCTCGCTATTGTAGACACTATGAATCATATCAAAAATGATGTTTCTACTATCTGCGTAGGTATCGCGGCTTCAATGGGCGCTATAATCCTCACTTCTGGTGCAAAAGGCAAGCGATTTGCCCTCCCTACTTCTGATGTCATGATTCACCAGCCACATGGCGGAGCTGAAGGCCAGGCAACAGATATCGAAATCAGTGCTCGACGAATCCTCAGACTCCGAGAAATTTCTAACAAAATATTATCAAAAACAACAGGTCAACCTCTTTCTAAGATTGAAAAAGACGTAGAACGAGACTTCTTCCTGTCAGCCGACGAAGCCAAGAAATACGGCATCGTAGACAAAGTACTCTAACCTTAAACTACAATGGTCCCACTACAAACCGTACTCCTCATTGCAGCGTTCATGGGGAGTGTCGGACTTGCATTTGGGTACATCCTTCGAATCCTCGTAGCGCTTGGTAAAAAAGGCTCAATTGAGCTTGAAATCAAGCAAATGATGGTGGAAGCAAAAGAGGACGCGAAGCGAATTACCCTCGAAGCAGAACAACAGGCATCCGATACACTCAAAGATGCGCGTGAAGAAGTACGTGAAAAGGAAGAAAATCTCAAAAAAACTGAAGATCGCCTCATAAAAAAAGAGGATTCCTTGGAAAAACGACAAGAAGACCTCGACAAAGATGTGGAGGATCTCAAAGTTCGTATCCAAAATATCAAGGAAATTAAGGATAAAGTTGATACAGCTCAGGCTCAAGTGACTAAAGAACTTGAGCGTGTTGCGGCTCTTACATCAGAAGATGCAAAGAAAGAACTCTTCTCTACTATCGAGAAAGAATCCGAGGAAGATTTACTTGTGCGAATGCGAAAGCTTGAGACATTTGGTACAGACCAACTCGAACAAAAATCTCGAGAGATCCTCACAACAACAATTCAACGACTTGCTACATCAGTATCTGCAGATCTTTTCACAAGTCATGTGCCAATTCCTTCAGATGACATTAAAGGTAAAGTTATTGGAAAAGAAGGACGAAATATAAAAGCATTTGAGCGTGCAACAGGTGTTGAAGTTGTTGTAGACGATACACCAGGTGCAATCACTCTCTCTTCATTTGATCCAGTACGAAGACAAATTGCAAAGACTGCTCTTGAAGCACTCATGCTCGATGGCCGTATTCAGCCAGCAAAGATTGAAAAAGAAGTTGAACAAGCTCGAACAGATATAAATAAAGTAATGAAAGAAAAAGGAGAAAATGCTGTATTCGAAGCTGGAGTTCTCAATCTCGACCCACGTATTGTAGCAATTCTCGGACGACTTCACTTTAGAACAAGTTACGGACAAAATGTTCTTCAACACTCTATCGAAACAGCTCTCATTGCAGGAATGCTTGCAGAACAACTCGGTGCCAATGTCTCTGTTGCTAAAGCGGGTGCCCTTCTCCACGACCTCGGAAAAGCTCTCGATCACGAAGTATCAGGCACTCACGTAGAAATCGGTAGACGAATTCTTCAGAAGTTCGGTGTACATGAAGATATTGTAAAAGCGATGCAAGCTCATCACGAAGAATATCCGTACGAGACACTTGAATCACGAATTGTACAAACAGCCGATGCAATTTCAGGAGGAAGACCAGGAGCGCGTCGAGACAGTATCGAAAACTATCTCAAACGACTCGAAGACCTCGAAGCTATTGCAAATTCGTATAAAGGTGTTGAAAAGTCGTATGCCCTTCAAGCAGGACGAGAAATTCGTGTGTTTGTATTCCCTGAAGAAGTCACAGACCTCGAATCACAAAATATGGCTAGAAATATAGCTTTACGGATTGAAAAGGAGCTTCGATACCCTGGAGAAATCAAAATAAACGTTATCCGAGAAACTAGATCAATAGAATTTGCTCGATAAGCAACTTTGAGTCGCACTGTTCATTCTATTGCGCAAAAAATGGCTTATTATATAATGAATTCTAAGGACAGAAGGTTCGAATATTTAAAAGCTTTAATACTTTAAAACAAGTACTATGAACAAAGCAGACATCGTTGCAAAAGTGCATGACGTTATCGGTACAACAAAAGTTCAGGCTGAACAAGTTGTTGATACAATTATCGAAAACATCATTGCAACACTTAAGAAAGGTGAAGAAGTTTCAATTGCAGGTCTTGGTATCTTCTCAGTGAAGAAGCGAGAAGCTCGATCAGCACGAAACCCACGAACAGGTGAAACTATCAATGTTCCATCTATGAATGTTCCAAAGTTCCGAGCTGCGAAAGCACTCAAAGACGCTGTAAAATAAGTAAGAACTCTACTTATATTTCAGTTTCGAATACAACCCACACAAAAAATCCGCAGCAATGCGGATTTTTTGTTTATGTTATTTTCTACACTTTTAATTGACGAAGAATTTTAAAGTTGTACTATCAGGCTCAGTAAGATCTTTTCAAGTTGATATTCATCAATTTGTACAGATTGCTCCTCTGTTTTTATTTGTGCATATTTCTGTGCAGATTGATGAATACCAACCCATCCAACAATAGCGCTGGTACTGCGCGTAAAAGTATCCTTGGCCTGATCATCGGGCTTGCGTTTGTAGCCGTCTGCCTGCTACATCTAGCATTCGAAATCAACCACAGGCTATCATTCCTGACGTCGAGGGCTCCCCAGACCATCGAATACAAAATAGTCCTCGTCCAACCCGAAGACACCATGGTGGAGACCTACCTCATCGATAGCGCATCATTCGATGGCTTCGGCGAGCTGACCGTGAACGGGCGAATGCTCTTAGTCACCAATGAATGGAGTTCCGAACCCTCGGAACTCACCATACAGTGTGACCCCAGCATGGTGTCGTATTTCAGAAGTGGCATTGTCGTAAGCATTCTGTATGACGGAAATCACGCCAAACCTGTTCCGCTCGATGACAAGGGTAGTAAGGTGTTTATCGATTATATCGATAAGATGCGGGACAAATCTCCCCTCGAGCGACTCAAACTCGAAAAGGAGATGTTCAACCAACTGCTCGAAATACAACCGCAGGATCCACCCAAACCTAACGTCACGATCTAACTCGACTCACCTCCTGTATATCGTGATTCACAACATCAAAAGGTCCCCGCCTGGCTACGCCGGCGGGGACCCTTCAATTTATACTTAGATACTAACTGTCTACTACTTACATTCCTCGCTTTCGAGTAATAAAGAAACCAATCAAGACGATCACAAAGATAGTAATAAGAAAATATGTCATATTTTTTATTGTTCTGTTATCTGGTGCGGGATAAGGGAATCGAACCCTTGTCTACTGCTTGGAAGGCAGTCATTCTACCACTAAACCAATCCCGCGTACGGATACTATAGCAAACAGACATTAGAAAGACAATTTGCTATACTCTGCCCATGACATTAATCGAAAAAATTGGCCAAAAGATTGTCTCTTCTATTGTTGGTATTACTACCCTTATTACTGGATCTTCTACCCCCCTTCCACCTGCGGCTACACCGACACAACCTCTTCCTACTGCGGTAGAGCAGCAACTCAAGATTCAAGACACATCTATTCCCCTTACCCAAAAAGAGCCTGTACTTAAAATAACAGGTACGGCTACTTCTACAAAAGTTTCTTCAAAAAAGGCCTCAACACCAACATCAGGTCCAAAAATCATTCAAAAAGTCGCTATTACGGCTACAACATCCCAATCTGCTAAGACCTCGATTAAGACCTTAGATCCAAAAGCACCTCAAACACCACGAATAGATGGGACATTCAACGATAACTCTCCTCTTTCAAATACATCTACCACAACAAAAAAGATTCTTGTTGCCAGTACAACAGTATTTTACACACCTGAGCCAGTTCAGAAGATTGCTTTGCCAACAGAATCAAATGAGTTACAGGCCCGAATTCAAAATTCACTTGTAAACATCTACTGCACCACAAAAGAAGGAAACACTGAGAAAATCCTCACAGGAAGTGGAACAATCATAGATTCTAGAGGAATTGTGCTTACAAACGCCCACGTAGCTCAATATCTATTGCTATTAAAAGACTTTTCAAATATCAATCTAAAATGTAGTGCCCGCCTCGGTTCCCCTACTTCTGTAAGCTACGACCTCGATATTCTCTATATTTCTCCACGATGGGTCGAGATTAACTACAAAAATCTCGCACAAGAAAGACCACAGGAAACTGGAGAATTTGATTTTGCCCTATTAAAACTCAAGAATGACGGCCAAAACGCTCAGTCTTTCTCATATCTCCCCCTCGTGAGTATTGCTGAGACTCCTTATGTAAATCAGAAGATTATCCTTGCTGCGTACCCTGCCCTCGTACTCCAAAAACAAAGTATAAATAGTCTTTTGAGAAGTCTTGTCGATAATACAACAGTTCGAGACTACTTTAGTTTCAATGGTAAATATATTGACCTGATCCAGACTCAGACTACCCCTATAGCTGAACCAGGCTCTTCAGGAGGGGCTGTTACAGACGAACACGGCAATCTAATCGGTATGATTACCACAATACTCTCTAGTAACAACCTAGACCGAAAATACGTACACGCAATAACCGTACGACATATAAACGAAACTCTT
This sequence comes from Candidatus Parcubacteria bacterium, assembly GCA_039795775.1. Taxonomy (GTDB): domain Bacteria; phylum Patescibacteriota; class Minisyncoccia; order Phycocordibacterales; family CAIZLB01; genus JBDKLC01. The sequence goes on along the minus strand of JBDKLC010000004.1, from coordinate 28,595 downwards.
TCGCTCTATAAGAGATCAAGCCTTTCTGAAATACTTTCTCTTAGTACTCAGACACTCAAAGAGGATTTTGACGCTTCTCAGAGAGAACGCCTTCGATCACTGCTTATTACCGGATTGAAGACTTCACAATAGCAGCTGCAGCGTCATATGAGTCATTAGACTCCATTCTATTTCGCTTTGTATAGCCACAGACGATACATTCATGAACAATCATGAACTTATCTGTCGGTCCCTCAATTTTCTTAGGTTTCATCATTCCAAGGCAAAGAGCCGCTCTGTCACCAGGGTTAATATCTACGTGTTTGCTCCAAAGACATACCGGACAGTGGTTGGTATAGCCACTTCCCTTTACTTCTGCCTTACAGTGTTCACAAACGAAGTCTTCCTTCTTTCTTGTAAACTTTTTTGTTTGAGTATCCATTCTTGTTGGTCGGGGTGCCGGGATTCGAACCCGGAGTCACTTCAGCCCAAGTGAAGCATGTTAGCCGTTACACTACACCCCGTTATAAACCAAGAACAGCTTAGCACATATTAAAATTTGGCTCAAACTTTGAGTACAATTTGATTACAAATTAAACATTGATCGCCGGAATATACTTAACCTGAACTCTCTGTAGAATTTTATTGGTATAGCCAAGGTATACGGCTATGGCATCAATTTTATACTCTAAACCTACTAATCCCCTTTCTTTTATATACATTCCACCTACAGTACGAATTTTTCCTACTTTTAGCTTGGTTAGTTTATCCTCTGGTCGAATACCCAGGTTTAATTCGACAGGATATGGTACTTTTACTGTCTTTACTTCAACAAAGTGTAAAATATCGTCCTTTTTACAAATAATGTCTATTTCCCCTACTTTCTTCCTATAGTTCTTATCAAGGACCTCGTATCCCTTTTTGATCAAATATCTTTCAGCTACCAACTCCCCTTTTTTACCGGTGCTGACCTTTTGATTTGAATTTTTATTTTTTAGTTTCATAAAAAACAATATAGACCTCCGATGATAAAGAAAGGCTAAAAATATAATAAATTCTAGATAAAATGCTCTGATTAACACCAAAAATATATGTTTCACGTGCCACATTTTAATATATTGGTCTAAAGTCCTTAAAAGCCAAAACACCTTGCAAGTTAGCCATTTATCGAAAAAGTATGCAAATACCAATTGTCCCTATAAATCAAGGACTCTGTCTTTTATACACATATACACAGAGTTATCCACAGTTTTGGGACAACTGTCTAAAGGCTTTTCCGGGGCTTTTTTATAGCGTAAGAATGAAGAAAGCTCACTCTATATAGAGTGAGCCTTCTTCTTGGGTGCGGGTAGGGAGAATCGAACTCCCGTCTCATCCTTGGCAAGGACGTGTTCTACCACTAAACCATACCCGCATTGTATTTCTTACTATCTACTCAGTAGAGTAGGGTAATTGTGCACCTGCCAGGATTCGAACCTAGAATAACGGTTCCGAAGACCGTTGTGATATCCATTTCACCACAAGTGCAATTCACAATAAACGTATTACTTTCTATTGCGTAATTGGCATCATACATTATAAATGGCTAAAAATCAAAACCTATACTACAATTGCGAAATGAAGGCTCAAATGATGAATATATCTCATATACCAAAGGAAATACTTGAAATATCAAACCAGCTTAAAGCAGCGGGCTATGAGGCATATCTTGTAGGGGGATGTGTGAGAGACTTACTTCTCAATAGAGCACCTAAAGACTGGGACCTCACAACCAATGCAACACCAGAGCAGATCATTGCTGGTTTTCCAAATACCTTTTATGAAAACAAATTTGGAACTGTAGGTGTAGTATCAGAATCGACAGAAGATCCAACTCTCAAAGTTGTTGAGGTAACACCGTACAGAATAGAAGGGGACTACAGTGATGGACGACACCCAAATGAGATAGCATTCAGCACAAAGCTCGAAGACGATCTTAAAAGACGTGACTTCACTATAAACGCCATGGCCCTAGATATAGATAAAGGACATATAATTGACCTTTATAATGGACAAGAGGATCTAAAGGACTCACTACTAAAAGCAGTGGGGGATGCGGGTACCCGGTTTAAAGAGGATGGCCTTAGAATCATAAGAGCCATAAGATTAGCCGCGGATTTAGGTTTCACGATTAACACTGAGACAGCAGAGGCTATAGTGGCTCAAAAGGCAGTACTTGAGAAGATTTCAAAGGAGCGCATTAGAGACGAGCTTGTAAAACTTCTTAATTCAGATCAACCAATGCTCGGATTGGGTTTAGCTCAACGGTTAGGCATTCTAGGCTATATCATCCCAGAGTTAGAAGAAGGGTTACACGCGAAACAAAATCAAGCACATGCATATACTGTATTTGAGCACCTCTTACGCTCTGTACAGCACGCAGCCGATAAGAAATACCCATTTGAGGTAAGACTAGCGGCTTTGCTCCATGACGTCGGTAAACCTCGAACTAGCCGTTACTCAGACGACAAAGGAGATGTAACCTTTTATGGACATGAGGTAGTAGGGGCGAGAATGACAGAGAAGATCCTTAAAAACCTGAAGTTTCCAACAAAAACGATAGAGACAGTTACGAAACTGGTTCGATGGCATATGTTTTTCTCAGACACAGAGCAGATTACATTATCAGCTGTTCGACGTATGGTAGCCAATGTAGGGGAGGAAAGCATTTGGGACCTCATAAATCTACGAATATGTGATCGAATAGGAACTGGCAGACCAAAGGAAAACCCATATAGATTCAGAAAATACCAAGCAATGATTGAGCAGGTACTCAGAGATCCAGTTACTGTAGGGATGCTCAAGATAGATGGTAAACGGCTTATGGACGTTACACATGTAACACCAGGACCTAAGATTGGCTTTATTCTTCATGCATTGCTTGAAGAAGTACTTGAGGATCCAGCACTAAACACGGTGGAATATCTCGAAAAGCGCTCAACAGAGCTCTCAAGTCTATCTGAAGCTGAACTAAAAGAGAAAGGACAAGAAGGTAAACGTAGAAAAGAAGAGGAGGAAGCCCAACTAATGGACGAAATCAACAAGAAACACTACGTTAAGTAACCTGTTTCTCATGAAACAAGAAAAAAGCCCTATTTATAGGGCTTTTTTCTTAAATAGGCATGCATCCTAGTGGGTGAATAACAAGGCAGAGTGTGTTACACAAGAAACATTGCAGCTAGAAGTCAAAGGTTTCGAATCTATCCTGTATAAAAAATTGTAAACAAAAAGAGCCACACGCGGCGCTAATTGAAAAATGTCCGGGTGCAGCCCTTATAACGAGAGTGGCTTGTAATCGTGTTATTGAAGAGATAACGAGAAAGGAAGTAGGGAACTAAATCCCAAAAATTTGTGACACTAACTGTGTCTATATGATATAGCGAGAATTTGTTTCCGCCTCAAATCAAATTAACCTTCAATCTTTCGAGATTACCTAGCCTGTAAAGGACAATGCGCGGGGACAGTGGAGCGCTAACCTGCTTTACATTGTATACACTTTAAAAGACATGTAAAGGACAATATTACGAATCTGTGGATAACTTTTGACTTTTATAATTTGTGCTGTTTTTTTGAATCAAAAAACTTGTCGGACACAACAAATTAGACTCGAATATTCAAGACAATAGGACAGTGATCTGAGCCGTATACGTCAGCGAGAATATTGGCTGAAACAATATCTTTTTCGAGAGTAGGTGACACGAGGAAATAATCGATTCTCCAGCCAACATTTCGTTCTCGCGCATTAGACCAATTTGACCACCATGTATAAAAACCGTTTCCTTTGTGGAACTTTCTGAATGTATCAATAAATCCTGCATCGATAAAATTCTGGAAACCTGCTCGTTCTTCATCGGTAAACCCTTTCATGCCCACGTTTTCCTTTGGTCGTGCAAGATCGTCTGGTGTATGAGCCACATTGAGATCGCCACAGAAAATAACAGGTTTTTTCTTCTCTAAAAGCTTACAGTAAGCCAAAAAAGCCGGATCCCACTGCTTGTGTCGAAGAGGCACTCTACTTAGGTCGTCCTTAGCATTAGGTGTATAAACTGTAACAATATAAAAATGTTCAAACTCAGCAGCGACAATACGGCCTTCTGTGTTGGGATCGCCATATTTATCGCCATTTACTGCATATTTCTTGATAATAGCAGCGGGAAAGCCATTCACTACTGAAAGAGGCTTCGTTTTTGTAAAAATAGCTGTACCGGAGTAGCCCTTCTTTGTAGCTGAATTCCAATACTCAGTATATTGAGGTAAATCAATTTCTTTTTGGTGTTGCTCTGCTTTAGTCTCTTGAAGGCAAAGGATATCTGGGTCGTACGTAGCCAAAAAATCTTGAAAATTGCCCTTTTTTATAACAGCACGAATACCATTTACGTTCCAAGACACAATTGTGTGAACTTTTTTAGAATTTTTCATAAAGAAAATGTGAAAGTACCCTTAGTCTAGCATAGGGAATCACTTTTTCTATCGATTTCTCTTGCTGTGGAAGTTTTTGTGTACTTGCTGGAGGTGTTTGTCTGTTACGTGAGTATAAATCTGGGTTGTCGTAATATTTGCATGGCCTAAAAGCATTTGTACAGATCGTAAATCAGCGCCATTTTGAAGCAAATCCGTAGCAAAACTGTGCCGAATAACGTGTGGAGTGACTTTCTTAGAGATACCTGCCTTAATGGCATAATACTTAACTAAACGCTCTACAGACCTCGGAGTAACATCAAAAAGTCTATCTGTATCGATATCAGGCAACTTATCTGTGTAGGCTTTGACTGCCGCCTTAGCCTCATCTGAGAGGAATACAACTCGGACCTTTTCTCCTTTTCCACGGACTGAAAATTCATCTTTTGTAAGGTCGAGATCATGGGGAAGGGTACAAAGCTCTGAAACTCGCAGTCCTGTCGAGAAAAACATCTCTAAAATAGCCTTATCTCGCAGACGCTTAAGCTCATTTTCTTCAGATTCTGGGCCATTTAATAGACGCATAAGCTCATCGTGAGTAATGAGGTCCAACGAACGTTCCGGAACCTTTGCAAGCTCAATAGTGTCCCCAGGAAGGCTCTTGATCTCTCTTTTTGCAATGTATTTAAGGAAAGACCGAAGGGCAATGAGATAGTAGTTTTGGGTACGTTTTTTGAGGGTTTCTGATCTTCCAGCCTTAATTTGCACCACCTTTCGATTGAGCCAGAGACGGTACTCTCGAACGGTGTCTGCAGTAATGGCACTTGGGGAGTCCGATTTGAGGTAGGCAAGGAAAGCTGTGAGGTATCTATCGTAGTTTTCGACGGTTTTTAGGCTTCGGCCTTTTTCAATTTCGATATGTTCGAGGAACTGACGCTTTAACTGAGTGAGATTGTGCGACATGATAAATAGTATAGCAAATTGGCCACAATACTACCGAAGTAGACCGAAAAAAGAGGGGGGATTGTCATAATAGGCCTATATACCTTGCTAAAATAAAGCTTTCATGCTAATATCTATACATCATGTTAACGAAGTCAAAAAAGCAGAAAACAATCAAAGAAGTCAAAATTCATGACAAAGACACAGGTTCTCCTGATGTTCAGATTGCTTTGATTACAAAGAGAATCGAAGAGCTTACTACGCATCTCAAAAAGCATGCGAAAGATAACCACTCTCGACGTGGACTCCTTCAGCTCGTAGCTGACCGACAGACACATCTCAAGTATTTGAAAAAGAAGAGTGAAAAGCGATACGAAACAGTTATCAAGAAACTCGGACTCAAATCAAAGACTGCCTAGCACTTCGCTCCTTTCAAAGGAGCGTTTGCTTTTGATACAATACATACGTCACTAATAGTGCAAGAACTGTGCAAGTTTTTATATATGTGACTTCGGTACGTGATAATTTTTATAATTTAAATTTAAGTTTGTTGGCTTCATTAATGATGACCACACAAACACCCTTTTATGACAGTAATCAAACACAAAGAACAGCGAGTAGGTATTTTTATCGATACTCAAAATCTTTATCATAGTGCAAAAAATCTTTATCATGGTCGTGTAAACTTCGGAGCGATCATGAAGGATGCCGTAGCAGGACGAGCTCTTATTCGAGCAGTTGCATACGTAATCTCTACAGAAAGTGGGGAAGAGAACAACTTCTTCGACGCTCTTGGAAAACTTGGCATTGAAGCTAAAACAAAAAACCTTCAAATCTTTACAGGTGGAGCAAAGAAAGCCGACTGGGACGTAGGTCTCGCGGTTGATGCTATTAAGCTTGCGCCAAAACTCGACACAGTTATCATCGCCTCAGGTGACGGTGACTTCTGTCCACTCGTAGAATATCTTCAGACAAACGAAGGTTGTCAGGTAGAAGTTATTGCTTTCGGTAAATCATCTTCTAGTAAACTTCGAGAAGTAGCAGACGACTTTATCGACATGTGTGATAATCCTCGAAAGTACGTTATGAATTCTTCTCCAAAGAAAAACTCTTCATCACGAGAATCACGTGAGACTCGTGAACCACGAGAAGAGAGAGAAGAACGACCACAGCATTCTGGTACTCAGGCTTAGTTGCACCACAAGCGATTTTCAAATTCGGGAAAAGTAGGTGATAATACAAACGTATGGACGATCAAAACGAAAATCCTCGAACATTCTCATATCCGAACTCCGACAGACCGCTTCCATCAAGCGAGTCTACTCCTGCGCCAAAACCAATAGTTCATCTTCAAGATGCACTCACTCAGACGAGTGAACTAAATACTGGAACAACAAGAAACATCAAAACATTTCAAAGTGATGTGGCTAACGCCGTGAAGCAAGATAATGTTTCGATGATCAAAATTGCGCTTGCGGAAAAGAAGCGACAAGATAAGCAGGGAACATACGAGGACATTGCTGTAACATCACAAGGATCAAAAGTTCTTATTGTTTCTGTAGTAGCATTTGTTGCTCTACTTGTAATCGTTGGTTCATTCTTTATCTTCTTTAATCAAAGTACAAAAAAGGAAACTCCACAGACAGTTGTTCAGTCAAAAGCTCAACTCAACATATTTGATGCAGAAGAACAGATACCATTTGATGTTGAAGGTCGGGATCTAACAACTATCGAATCTTTTGTACAAAAACAAAAAACAGTAAAAATCGAACTCGGTAGTATTCAGCAAATTGAATTTATAGCAAAAAACACAACAGGTGTTAGTGCCGACATTACAAGTCGAGAATTTTTAAATGTTATAAGTGCACGAGTACCGGATATGCTCCTTCGAGCATTGAAAGACGACTTTATGTTTGGTATCTACTCTCTTACACCAAGAGATAGTTTCGCTATATTTAAAATTGACTCGAATTCTTACGATAATGCCTATGCTGGTATGCTCGCTTGGGAGCTCTATCTCGAAGACGATCTTGGTGGACTTATTATAAACAAGATCCCACAAGCTACTCCCGACGATGTTTTCAATGCTACTGGCACCAATTCATTTAGACGAAAGCCGTTCGTGGATCGAGTTGTACAAAACAAAGATGCGCGTGTATTACTTAGTGATACAGGAAAAATCAGACTTCTCTATACATTTTTTGATGAATCGACAATCATCGTAGCTTCAAGTGAAAGTATGCTTAAAGAGCTTTCTGTCAGACTCACAACAGGCCGAATTGTCAGATAATTTAGTATTTCTTCATTGGCTCTTCATATAGCCTCTGATACAATGGTTCTATGGCATTAGACATTTCAAACTATAAAGCAAAATTAGAAACTCATAAAAAAGCTCTTGAACAAGTACTTGGTCTTGTTGGCGAAAAAAATCCTACAAACAAAGATGAATGGATTCCTGTCCAGACTGAAGTAGGGGAAGATACAGCAGACCGAAGCGAAGTAGCTGAAGCAATTACAGATTTTGATTCAAATGCAGCTGTTCTTACACAGCTCGAAACAGAACTATTTGCTGTAAATCATGCACTCGACCGTATCGAAGCAGGCACTTATGGTATCTGCGCGGTATGCAATAAAGAGATCGAAGAAGATCGACTCAATGCAAACACTTCAGCTCGAACTTGTATCGAACACAAAGACGAACCTTTGATCTAGAGCTTCTCTTAGCTTTTGCATTTCTCAATATTAAAAAGTGGAGTCCTTTCTGGACTTCGATTTCAACCCATACAAATTGAGGTTGATGTAAGTACTGGTCTATTTTCATTTACGATAGTTGGTCTACCTGACAAAACAGTAGAGGAGTCGAGAGAACGTATTATTGCTGCACTCAAAAACTCAGGTTTTGACTCACCAAAAACTAAGAATCAAAAGATTGTAGTTTCACTCGCACCGGCTCACACAAGAAAAGAGGGGTCTTCTTTAGACCTACCCATTACACTCTCATACCTAAAAGCCGTTGGTACAATACAAACTTCTATAGATGACATACTTTGTATTGGAGAACTTTCACTTACAGGGGAGGTAAAAAGCTGTAAAGGAATATTACCGTTCCTTAAATTTGCTATTGACCAGAAATTTAAAAAAGTATTTATACCGTTTGATCACAAAGAAGAGGCCGAGCTCATCCAAGGTATTGAAATATTTTTAGTTAAAAACCTGAAACAACTCGTAGATCATATTCAGGGGACAGATCACATACATCCTTTGGTTTACAGAGATGTGACTGATGAATCGATTGATGAACCTTCTGAAAACATCAAGATTATTGGTCAAGAAATTGCAAAGCGCGCTCTGATAATTGCGGCGGCCGGTGGTCATTCTTTAATTCTGTGTGGTCCACCAGGTACAGGAAAAACACTACTTGCAAAATCAATACAGCCTCTCTTACCGAAATTATCTATCGATGAATGTATTGAAACAACATCAATATATTCTCTTATTCAAAATACGGTACAACCTATTCGGTTAAGCCCATTTAGATCACCGCATCATCGCACAACAACAACGTCACTTATCGGTGGTGGTGTTCCAGTGCGCCCAGGAGAACTCACACTCGCGCACAACGGTATTTTATTTTTAGATGAACTCGCTGAATTTGATAGGGAAGCTCTAGAATCATTACGTGAACCTCTCGAAGAACATACAGTGCGTATTTCACGTGGAAAATATACCCACGATTTTCCTGCAAACTTTATATTAATTGCAGCTTTTAATCCTTGTCCTTGCGGTTACAGGGAGTCACATATTGAAAAATGCACGTGCAGTGCACACAAAATACAACAGTACCAAAAGAAATTATCTGGACCCTTCATAGATAGAATAGATCTTTGGGTAAATGTTGAGCGTGATATAGAAATTTATAAAAAAGATTCATTACTAAAATCTCAAGACACACATGAATTACTTGAAACAAAAAAGATTATATTGAAAGCGAGGTCAACTCAAAAAACAAGATACAAACATAACAAAACCCTACAACTCAACAGTTCAGCACTACCATCTCACTGCGAGTCACTTTTTAATCTAGACCCAGAGGCCGAACGCGTACTAAAACAAGCTGCACAAAATATGAATATGTCGCTTCGATCATTTCACAAAGTACTTAAAGTCGCACGAACTATCGCAGATATTGAACAAACAAAAAATGTGCGGGTTGCGCACATTCTTGAAGCACTAAGTTTTAGACCAAGGCGAGATTAGAGATGATTAGAAAGGGTTCTTACCGCCTCGAACTTCAAAGTGTAGATGGACACCTGTTGATTTACCGGTGTTACCCATAGTACCAATATTTTCACCTTGATCTACCTTTTCACCAACTGATACGGCGACAGAGTTCATGTGACCATACAATGTCTGTGTACCGTTACTATGTTGGATTACAACGTAGTTTCCATAACCACCGTTCCATCCTCCAAACTTACTAATAACAACTGTACCCGCTGCAGCTGCCCGAATAGGTGTTCCGAGAGCAGAGGCTAGATCAACACCGTTATGACCATGAATACCCTGAGTTTTTATACCACCAACGATAGGTCGGATGAAATAGCCTGAGGTTGAACTCTTTGTGCCACCAGTAAGACCACCAAGAAGGTTACTATCCAATATCTTTGAAGTTCCCGATGAGGACTTTGTTGTAGAAGGTGAACCTTCGTTTGTGAATACTCCGTCTGGAATAATGAGTTCATCACCTACAGCAAGGGCCCCTGAAACTTCAAGATTGTTATATTGTGCCATGCTTTCTATATCCGCTTTATACTTTTTGGCTACTGATGCAATAGTATCGCCCTTCTTTACTGTGTATTTTACTCCAGATACTGGAAGAATAACCAATACCTGACCTGGATTTACGACACTTCCACGCTTCAAGTCATTCGCCCAAAGGATGGTGTTAGCTGTAACGTTATACATCTGAGCAATCTGCTGAAGAGTATCGCCTTTTCGCACTGTATAAAGACTAATACTGTCAGAATTTGGCTTAGTTGAGCCGTCTTGGTCTGGACCAATAGCAGCATTTTCGTTGGTAAGGGCTTCTCCGTTAACAATCATTTCGTCACCGTCGTCTTTAGACGGGTTGGGGTCTGAGTTTGTTGCTGCCTGGAGAAGGTCCATTTTTTGGGCATTTTTTGTAGCTACGACTGGTGTATTAGTAGAAGAGCCACCAAATACACTAGTCATCATAGATAAAATACCCGCTTCAGCAAAAAACGGTAAACCCATAACAAGTGTGAGTACACACAAGAATACGTAAGATCGAACTAGAAGGGTCGAAATTAGGTGTCTATTTGTCGGCTTATTCATCGAGATCGGTTGAGATGAATGAGCGTCTTGAGGGGGCTGTAAAATAAGTTTAAATTTAGCTTTAAATTCGGTCGTGTCGGTATTCTATATATCTGAAATGGCTCTGTTGAGCCATATATCTGTGCTGAATTGGTAGTGCTCTTACAATGATAGCGGGCTCAAGATTAAAGTCAACGGCCCTATTCACACCACCACAAACTACCTTTTTTGTACAATTTTTAATAATCTTCTAGTTTTGGATAAAAAGGCTCTACAGAAGGCTATAAAAAAGATACAATAGTAAGTACATTCATTTTTCTATGGCACAATCTCGATTTTATGAACAATTTTCGGACCCTAGTGATCAAGAAACAACGCTTGCTGAACAAATAGAACAGGAGGAATTGGCTGTAGCAGAACTGGATAAGCAATCGCAAGCGCTTGAAGAAGAAAAAGCTGACCTTGTAAAAAGGACTCTCGTTCTTCATAAAAAGCTTGAAGATGGTGCTGGAGACTTTGAGGAAGAATTTACAATAGAATTAGGAAACATAAATGGTAATATAAACGTACTTCTTAAGAAGATAATCGATATCAACGCAGCAAAAGAGCGAAAAAACGCTGTCCTCCGATCTCTTAAAACTCAGAATGAGAGGCTTGTACGGGCCGAAAGCCGAGAGAAGGCAGAACGAAAAGCTAAGAAAGTGAAGACAAAGGAGGGTCCGACCAAGCCAAAAGGCAGACTCGACAATTCAGTAGCACGTGCGTTCGATGCGTTAGATATCCTAGTTGCAGTAACCGATACAGAAAACAAGCAGGATACACCTCAGAAACCACCGGAAGCAGGCAAAGTAGATAAAGCAACTAAACAACAACAAACTAACAAAACAGCACCTGTGAGCAAAGAACGAACACCTCAACCTCAACAAGAATGGAAAAAACCCAACTTTAAAAGGTTGTCTATTCCTCAACTCGCAGAATATAAGAATAACTTCGAAAAAGAACTAGAGAGAGAAGAGTGGATGCTTAGTGGGAATCAAAATGCCAAAGGCCGATCATACAAAGCCACACCAGCGGAAAAAGTTGCTCTCCAGGAAAGTATTAATGGCATAAGAGCGTTGCTTACTGAGATCGAAACAGTACTGACACAGAAAAAAGAAGCAAAACAAGCAGCGGACGATGCAAAAGCTAAAAAAAGTAAAAAGCTGACAGATACTGCCAATACAGACGATGACGCAGCAGAAGACGATGCTGAAGAATCAGAAAATGATGATCCAGATGGAGACGAAGAAGGTGTAGATGACGACACGGATTCACAAGAAGAAGACAATGAAGGGACTTCGGATAACACGACTAGACAACCAAAAAGTGGCGACGTACAATTAAAAGAAAAGAAAACTAAGAAAAATAAAGCGATGACACCCACACCAGCATCAGGAGCAGAACGAGGAACACCAGCAGCACCAGAACAATTTACACTCACAACAGCCCTCAACAAAAAAGGGTTTGCAGAATATCTCGCGAAATTCGGAGACTTCGAACAAGATATTGAAGATGGAAATACTGCAGAAGTAGAAAAATACTACGAAGCATTCAACAAAAGTGAAGTAGCAAAGAAAGAACTTACAAGCATTTTCAAAAATGAGATCAAGAATGACCTCGGCGTTACTCTTGAAAAAGCTGAGCTCGATGCTATTACTGCGTTTATTGAAAAAGAACGAATAGATAATCCTGAAGAAATTGTTAATCTTTCTGGACAGATCGAAGCGTTCCGTGCAAACGCCGCTGCTGTGACACAACGAGAAACAGAAATCGCTGCTGCAGAACGAGACCTCGAAGCAAAAGTAGCAAGTCTTGGTGGCGACGCAGGTATCGCGACTCTCAAAGCTGAAGTACAGACACAAATTCAGGAAATGATTGCTCACAACGGTAAGAAACTTGCTCTTGAACAAGGAGGTGCATCTGTTGGCCAAAGAGCAAAATTTGCGCGAACTCAAGGAAAAGGTTTTGGTTGGCACATGGGGAATGTTTTCCTTGGATGGGCTGGGTTCGGCAAAAAAGTTGTTGAAGCTGAACTCGCAAAAATGGCAACAGCTGCAAATGAAATGCAGGCGCAGGTAGTTGCTAAGAAAGGTTCATACGAAACAGTAGAAGCAGCAAAAGCTCAGCTCGAAGTCGTGAAGAATCAAAAGGAACATATGAAGGCTCTGCATACAGCTCTCAAACAAGTAATTTTTGAAGCTGCTGACTCAAACAAGGCAATTCGAGATATGGTTCAGGCTAAGATGATGAAAAAACTTGATGACGTCATCAACCCAGCTGACCCTACAAAGCGAACTCTCAAACAAGCTGAAGAACAGCAGAAAGCATTTGATAAACTCAAGGCATCTGAAACTGTACGAGGAAGTATTTCAGATAGTGACATCGAAGCAAAACAAGCTGAACTCGATGCTGCTGTAGAAGTAGAATTCCAGGAAGAAGTTACTGAAGCTATCAAAAACTTCAAAACAGGCGACGGTGGCGCATTCACAAAACTTGAATCAACTCTCAAGCCGTTCTTTAGTGGTGAACGAGCTGCAAAACTTGGTTCAAAAGAAGGAGATGAAGCTCGAGATTTCATTCTAGACACATTGGATACAAAACGAAATGACCCTTCAAACAAGGGTGCAAAATCAATTTTGCTTTCATTGCTTATTAGAAACTTAAAGCAGCCAGCAACAAATTAATTTAAATACTATGACAACCGCATCATTACCAGTAGATTTTGCAAAACTCGAAGATCTTATTTCACATAAAGATTTTGTTGGAGCAAAAAAGATTATTGACGACGTAGTAGATCAAAATCTTTCTCCACAACAAAAAGGAGAAGTGTACGTGAAAGTAGCATCGATCTATCTTACAATCTCAAACAAGCTCAGTGCAGCGTATCTCGAGCAGCTCGACTCAACATTGGACCTCATCAAACAAGCAACAAAATCAGAAAAGAAGACAGACGACGATTTCAAAATGGTAGAAGTTCAGCAAAATCTCGCAGCAAATTCTTAATCTTTCGCGAATATGATATAGTGCTTGGGAAATGAGCGAAACAACTCCTCTTTATTTAAAAAGTTTAAACGAAAAACAGCGGGAAGCGGTAGAAATTACCGAAGGCCCGCTTTTAATTTTGGCGGGAGCCGGAGCAGGGAAGACAAAAACAATCACACATCGAATTCTTCATATTATTAAAAATGGAACAGCACCTGAAGAAGTACTCGCCATTACCTTTACAAACAAAGCAGCGAAAGAAATGCGAGAACGAGTAATCAAACTTCTTGAGGAAGACCGAGATCTTAATCTTCCTGTATCAAACAGCTCACGACCATTCGTTTCTACATTCCATGCACTCTCTGTCCACATCTTAAAAGAGTTTGGCTCACACATCGGTGTAGCTAGACACTTTGCTATTTATGATAAGGCAGATTCACGAAGTGCCATCAAAGAAGCCATCACAATGGCAGGGCAGGACCCAAAGCGGGTAGAACCAGGAAAGGTACTTGGAGCAATTTCTCGAGAGAAGGGAAACTTTGTATCACAAGAAGAATACGAGGCACTCCACGGTGATGACTACATGGGTGCAATCATTGCAGAAGCCTGGAAGCACTACGAACAAATTCTCAAAAAAGATAAAGCGCTCGATTTCGATGATCTTCTTTTCAAAGCGACATATATCCTTGTAAATTTCCCAGAAGTTCGCCAGTACTATCAGAAGCGATGGAAATACATTCACATAGACGAGTATCAAGACACAAACAAAGTGCAGTACACCTTGTCACGAATGCTTGTGGGACAATCACAAAACCTCGCAGTGGTAGGGGACATCGACCAAAACATTTACAGTTGGCGAGGAGCTGACATCAAAAACATTTTGCGATTTGAAGAAGACTATCCAAATGCACATGTTATTCTGCTTGAAGAAAACTATCGCTCTACACAGATTATTCTTTCTGCAGCAAACGAAATCATTGCAAAAAATATTCACCGACGAGAAAAAAATCTTTTTACACGAAACGCTGAGGGAGAAAAGATTTCTGTGTACCAAGGATACGACGAAGCTGATGAAGCAAACTTCATTGGAAATACAGCACGAGATCTTATTGCTGATGGTGTAAAAGCCGATGAAATTGCAGTATTGTATCGAGCAAACTTCCAATCACGAGCGCTTGAAGAAGCATTTTTGAAAAGAAATATTCCATATCAACTTCTTGGAACACGATTCTATGAACGAAAAGAAGTAAAAGACTTGCTCTCATATGCGCGAGCAGCTCTCAACCCAGATTCACTCGCTGATATAAAACGCATCATCAATACACCGGTACGAGGTATTGGAAAAGTAAGTCTTCTCAAAGTGCTCGCTGGCCAAGAGGGAAGTCTTCCATCTGCGACACGCGCAAAGGTACAAGAGTTTAGAGATATTCTCGGCAGTATCCGAAAAAAGATTGAAACAGAAAAACCATCTGAAGTTATTCGACATATATTGTTGGTTTCAGGAATTGAGAAGTCTCTCAGAGAAGGAAAAGAAGAAGATGAAGAACGATTAGAAAACGCAAGAGAACTCGTGAGTATTGCAACTCGATATGACACACTCGTAGGACCTGCTGGCCTCGAACAACTTCTCGAAGATGCTGCACTAGCCAGTGATCAAGACAATCTCGAAAAACCTCAGATATCTGTGAAGCTCATGACCGTTCACGCAGCAAAAGGTTTGGAATTTGATTATGTATTTATTGCTGGTATGGAGCAGGATCTCTTTCCACATGCTCGAATGAACGAATCTTCAATAAGTGCTGAAGAGAGTGAAGAAGAACGACGACTCTTTTATGTGGCTCTTACTCGTGCACGAAAGAAACTCTATCTCACTCACGCAAACGTTCGAACTATTTTTGGTAACAAACAAGTGAACATGCCTTCAGAATTCATCAACGACATCAGTCCTGAAAGTCTTGATGTAGAACAAAAAGAGGAAATCACCGGCATCAAATCTATTTTTATTGATTTCTAAGGGTGGTCGTAATTTTTATCGGGTTTTTCTCAGAATTAATTTAAATTTAATTTACTTTCTATTGATTTATCTTAGTCACAATGTTGTTATATATAAATTTAAATTAAAAGTTAAAACAGTACCAAAATGATACTAGTGATTTGTATTACACTGTAATACAAATCACTAGTGCAGCGACGGACTAGTAAAAACTTTTATTCACTTTAAGTAAAATGAATAAAAATCATAGGAAAGTTGTATCTATTTCTCTCTCGGAGAACTTATTTAAAATTGTCACCAAAGAATATCGAGCTAAAAATTTTGATTCATTGAGTGAATTCTTTAGATTTTTAATACGAAACTGGATAAAACAAAAAGAAAAGCACAAAATTGAGGCTCGTAAGTACCTTGGTGACCTCGTACAAAAGCTAGAAAAAGAGCTCGAGTAAAATTTTATAATTAGACAAAGTGTGTTAAATTTCCATTATGTCTAATCTGGACTCAAATAGTAGCCACATCTATGCCAAAAAATCTCTTGGACAGAACTTTTTGCGTTCAACAAAGGCTCTCCGAGAAATTGTAGAAGCAGCAGACCTATCCGCTACAGACACGGTTATTGAAATTGGCCCTGGGGAAGGGGTACTTACCGCCGAGCTACTCAAAAAAGCCGCCAACGTAATTGCTATAGAGAAGGACGACAGACTCATACCTGTTCTCAAAGAAAAGTTTGCAGCAGACATTCAAAGCGGCAAATTTAACCTTATTCATAGCGATATCTTAGAAATCAAACTCTCCGACTTAGTAAAAGCAGGGGAATTTAAAGTTGTGGCGAATATTCCATACTATATTACAGGTCTTTTGCTACCTCTTATATTATCTGGCTCAACACAGCCATCAAAAGCTGTTTTTTTAGTACAAAAAGAAGTAGCCGACAGAATTGCTGCACGTGACAACAAACAAAGCATCCTTTCTATGAGTGTGAAAGTGTATGGGACACCAAAAGTAATTGCTAAAGTGCCTCGTGGTGCATTTGTTCCAGCACCAAATGTGGATTCAGCTATCATAGAAATAGCAAATATTTCTAAAAATTTCTTCAAAACAATCTCAGAAGATCAATTTTTTGCTACCTTAAAAAAAGGTTTTGCTCATAAACGTAAACTCTTAAAGGGAAATCTCGGACTTTCTGATCAAGAAATGACTGAAGCAGGTCTTTCTCCGAAGGCTAGAGCTGAAGACATCACTCTCGACGACTGGAAAAAACTCACTGAACTTATTTCAACAAAATAATAGTAAAATAGTTGTGTAGGCTTTCATAAAATTGGTATAATCAAATTACTTTGAAATTACCAGGTCAACACGTTCTTATACTAGGTGCTATTTGTCTTTCTATTCTTGGAGGCGTGGGTGCTTACAAATATGCACAATATAAAAAAGCAGCAGAAGCACTGCGTAACCGTAATGGCATTGTTGCATCTGCAGCAGGTACAAATGCCGACACACAATCAAAAGAATATGCTGAAATCCTTGCTCAAATCGAATTAGCAAAGATCGACGCCGCAGCATCTACAACAGCAAACCCCTTTCTTCCATCTCCAAACGATACGATGACAGATAGTTTGTCTAAAAACGTATTCATTTCATACCTAAAATACCAGGGAGACGACAACTTGGATGCAGCAGGACAAGCTGAGATTGCTAACGCTGTTGTTTCAAATATCGACGCATCAAAACTTCCAGGACTCAAATATTCTCTTAACAGTATTAAGATGACCTACTCAGTAAATGTTGCTGATATAAAGCTCTATGGAAATACATTTGCTACTATTCGAAATAAACATCTCGCGCAAATAGCTGCAAATTCACAGTTTTATAATACTCACCTCGTAGAATTGGGTGCAATCCTCAGCCAACTAGGGGAAGAACTCATGAAAATGAATGTTCCATCTGAAGTTGCTCTTCCACATCTCGACATTGCAAATGCTTACATCAGAAGTGGTGAGAGTTTTAAAATCATTTCAGGCCAGGCAAAAGATCCTCTCAAAGCTCTCCTTGGTGTAAAAGTTTTCAAAGATGATCTCGATAGACAAACTGAGATGTACACACAAATCAGTAATTATTTTAGTAACAATGGTATACTGTTTGATACAACAGAACCTGGAATAATGTGGAATATTTCTACATCAAGACAATAATCATTAGCTATCTGCAATGAAAAACCCTTTAACAACAATCATTTCTGCACTCCTCGTTGGAACGATTATCCTCACATCCTCTCCGGTTATACTCCTCGCTCAGACTACAGGAACAACAAATGTTGGTGTAGATTCTAAAGGAAATACTGTAAATAACACACCAGATAAGCCAAATCAGGCTCAGACATATAGAGAAGGTGTAGAGGGTGGAAAGGGAACTGCAGCTTCATCAAATACCGCTGATACTATAGGAAGTGCTTTAGGGTGTTCAGCCGGACAAATTCTTGCTAACGCCGTTGTATCTTCAGTTACTTCTCTTTTTACAAACAAAGCTGCCGATGCTGTAACAAGTGCCGTTTCATCAAACGTTCCCGTAGCTGAAAAGGGTCGAGTACTCGACAACTCAAACTTGGCCACTAACGCAGAACAGGGAAGTATGGCTTTTGGAGGTATTCTTTCAGGCTCAAGTTGGAATGCTATTGCATGGTGTCTTATTAACGCTGTTATTGAATACATTGCAAACGCAACTATTGCATGGGCAAACTCAGGATTTAACGGAAATCCATCATTCGTGGACAATCCAGAACAGTTTTTTACTGATCTCGCCGACCAAGAAGCAGCAAGCTTCATTCAGGGAGTAGTAAAAGGGGCAACAAGCGGAGCAGTTGACGTATGTTCGCCATTTAAAGTGCAAATTGCTATCAATCTTTCAAAATCATACGGAAATCAAGGAAAAAGAAATACATGTAGTATCGATAAGATCGTTAATAACTATGACAATTTCGTAAACGGTAACTTTAGTGAAGGTGGATGGGGAGGTTGGTTGGCACTCACTCAAAACGACTCAAATAACCGATATGGCTCATATATTGAGAACAACCAGCTCATGTACGCAAAGATTGCTAAGCAAAACAACACGGCTACGCTCGAGTTGGGGTGGAACAAGGGCTTCCTCAGTTTCCAGAAGTGTGAAGATAAAGCGGACAAATCTTCATGTAAAACCACAACACCAGGTACTCTTATTCAGTCTTCTCTCGAAAAGACCCTTAATATTCCAAAGGATCGTCTCGTTCTTGCACAAAAATTCGACCAAGTGGTTACAGCTATCATCAACAACCTTATCAAGGTTGCTCTCAATGAAGTTCTCAGTGGTGGAAGCGGCTCAAGTAATCAATCAGGTAGTGACAGTTCAAATAGAAACGACTCAAATTCAACATCAACAACCTCAACTTCTACAAGAGGTAATTAATTCCTAGGGTTTTCCGGATAATTCATTTGTTATTACATTCAGAGAAAGATATAATGAAGTAAATTCTTTATGCAAAAGAAGCTCTTACAGATTATATTCATATTTTTCTTTTGTCTTTTTCTATTACCTTCGCATACGAGTGCTGCAGTAGATGCTTCAGCATATGCGGATAAATTTGAATTGAAAAAGACCTCAGCGGTTGGCGGTATGTTTCTTATGAAGCCAAAAGGTACATACACGCAATCTACAGAAATGTTTGGTAATGGAGGTACCTATATAAACAGTACAGGGGAGGACGGCTATATGGCTTTGTACAAAAAAGGACCAAAAGGTGACTATAGTGATGATGATCTCATTGGTATTTATACTCCAGCCGAAAAACAGACAAGTACAAAAGATGGGAAGACCTATACATTTACAAAAGCAAACTTTTACTCGCTCAAAAATCCAGAAAGCATTCACATTCCAAAAGGTTCTCCAGCTGAAGCAAATGCGCTCGCATACTTTACAAAAGATGCTAACGCAAAAACTAATCTTGTAAATGCTGACGGTGGAGCTGCCGCTGGTACACAAGCAGAGATAAAAAACAACCAAACTGAAATCGAAACTCTGACAGCCAAAAAGAATGCTGGAACTATTACACCGGCTGAACAAAAACAATTAGACAAGCTTACAGCAAGACAGGAGAGTCTCAAACAAACACTCGCAGCTCAGACAAAATCTGCACAAGCGCAGCAAACAAGACAATCTGGAGGAATTCAATGTATTTATTACGCAAGTGAAGACTGGGTAGTTCCAACTATCGATATTAAAGGTTGTATCGCTATTGTAGGAAACGCCTTACTCCAGCTTTCAGCATGGATTTTGTGGGCTGCTGCAAAAGTATTCGACTTCAGTCTGACATACGGACTCAACTTCAAAAGTATTTTAGATAATTCTAAACTTGTAACAATTGGCTGGGCAATCTTCCGAGATATAGCGAATATTTTCTTCATATTCGTTATGTTGTTTGTTTCTATCAATATTATTATTGGAAGTAGTTCTTATGGATCAAAATCTCTTATTGCTAAAGTTATTGTTGCTGCAATACTTATCAACTTTAGTTTATTCTTCACAAAAGCAATTGTTGATGTTTCAAACATTATGGCATTGCAGTTTTATGGAAAAATGCGAGGTGATGGAGGTGGAACAATAGGGGACGGTAGAGGTCTTGGAAACGGCATAGCTGCCGCATTCATGAAAGGATTAAAACTCGAAACCGTTTATGGAAAATCAGGAAACGGTGATGGTACTGGAGTTGCAGAATCATTGAATGCAACAAACATGATTACTGTTGGATTTGCTGGTTCAGCCCTTATCCTAACAACAGCATTTGTATTCTTCGCTGGTGCGATCTTATTTATCATAAGAACCGGCATTCTGATTATTTTAATGATCCTGTCTCCACTAGCATTTGCAGCTGGAGCAATTCCTGGTGCATCTGGTTACTCATCAAAATGGTGGAGCCAGCTTTTTAACCAAGCCCTCTTTGCACCAATATATTTAGCAATTATATATGTAGTTGTAGCAGTAGTGTCTGGAAATTATGGCGACGGAAGCCTTGGTGTATCTGATGCAAAAAACAGAACATTTGCTCAAATTTTCTCAGGTGAAGCAGACTCAATCGCTGTACTCTTTCAGTTCTTCCTCATTATATTCTTTATGGTTGCGGCTCTTATTGTCGCATCAAAGCTTGGTGCATACGGAGCAAAAGGAGCACTCAGTACAGGAAAATCAATTCGAGACTGGGGATACAAGACAGCCAAAGGAGCTGCTGTTGGAACAGTGGGACTTGCAGCTCGAGGAGCAATCGGTGGTACAGCATATCAACTTGCAAACAGTAATCTTGCACGAAACATCGTAGCTCGAGTGCCTGGAGGAGGACTCCTTCGATCTGGCCTCAACTCTGTCGCGGCAGCAAAATTTGGTACAAGCAAGGGATATACTCAGTCTGTTACTGACAACCAAAAAACTCGTGAAGCTAATGCTGAGTTCGTAAAAGGATCTGCTCCGTTCAGAGGACGACTTGTGGGAGAAAGTGAGTCAAACTATCTGACAAAGATGGAAGACTACCAAAAAGCACAAAAGACAGCCGGTACAGCTCGAGAAAACAAATATCTTGGTGTATCAGTAGATGCTGATGGAAATCCAACAGGAGCTGCAAGTTCTTTTGTACGAGGCACTACTCGATCTGATGCTCGAGCATTCAAACTTGCACAACAGAAGCATGTTGAAAAACTCAAGAAAGCAGGGAAGCAGAGTGTTGATAAAGCTACACAATCAAAGAAGTACCTCGAAGAAGTTGAGACATTGGTGGGAGCAGCTGAAGTTGGAT
Source organism: Candidatus Parcubacteria bacterium (assembly GCA_039795775.1). GTDB lineage: Bacteria > Patescibacteriota > Minisyncoccia > Phycocordibacterales > CAIZLB01 > JBDKLC01. The sequence continues at coordinate 7,074 of JBDKLC010000004.1, read as the reverse complement.
CATTTACAACAGGAACACGTGCTGGTGGTGATCTAAAACTTGATAAACTTGAAAATCTCAGAGCATTCAAGCAGCAAGCAACAGCGTATGGATATAGTGCTCCAGGAGGAACACTTGCGGCACTCAAAGCAGATGTTGCACTGGCTGAAACAAATCTTGGTACTGCTGGTGTTGGAACAACTCCAGGACAGCTTGAAGTACTCAAACAAAAAGTTTCAGACGCTAAGAAGAAGTTGGATACAGCAGAAACAAAACTCCAGCAGAGACTTGATGTATTGGAAACTCTTCACACACCAAAAGAAGCTTAATAGTATAATGTAATAACAATGGCTCGAGGCACACAATATCTTAAAGAAAATCTTCCGCGACTACCTCTCGATGTACAAGAGGCTATAGTTAATACTGACTATCTCGCTGGCCTTAAACGGGTACAACAAGAAAACAAGTTGCATCTAGACCAAGGTGAAGAGATCGAGGATCTTACATTCAAACTCATGATAGGGGACATTGATCCAGAAGAATTTCCGGCACTTGTAGCAACAAATCTTCATACAGACAAAAATACAGCTCTCGAAATTACAAAAAAAGTAGAAGAGTATGTAATGAATCCAATTCGTCAGGGTCTTGAAAATCTAGATTATACCGAAGAAACACTTAGTGAAGAGGCAGACGGACAAAAACAAGAGTCTCATGAAAATCTCCATCCTAACGATATCCTCGCTGAAATAGAAAACCCAACACCTGCCGTAGCTGAAGTACACAAAACAACTGTAACTGAGACAGTAAAACGAATACCAAAGGTTGCAACAGCTGATATATTGGCAAACGCATCAAAGATGTTTCCAACAAATCCTCTCGATGCTGCAGCAACTGTGCAGCAAGCTCAGCCAGCCACAGGAACAACACCAGCACAACAAGTCACTACAGCACTCAACACAAACCTCACTCAGACCACGGTAACAAAACCTGAACAAATCAAAACATCACTCGATCCCTACAAAGAACTTATCTAATATCTGAAGAAAACGAAATGAAAACCTCCGCAAGGAGGTTTTCTTTGATATAATAGTTCCATATTTGAACTATGAAGTACCAAGTACCACAATTTATTGAGGTGGAAGACAAAATTTTCGGACCACTCACATTCCGACAGTTCGTATATCTCGCTGGGGGAGCGGCAATTTGCTTTATGGCATACAAACTTCTGCCACTGATTGTCTCTGTATTTATAATTGTACCAATGGGTGGGCTTTCTATTGCTCTTGCGTTCTACAAAGTTAATAACAGACCTTTCATTGATGTTATTGAAGCCGGCTTCAAATTTTTCCTCACAAGTAAACTCTATGTCTGGAGAAAAATTGATAAAAAACCTGAAGAAAAAAGTGTTGAGGATATCAAAAAAGAGTTAAATCCTCTTGTTGGGGTTCCTCGACTTTCAAATAGTAAGCTTAAAGATCTTGCGTGGAGTCTCGATATCAACGAAACAATCTACTCTCGAGAGAAAGGGAAGTTACAAAAAGGAGCGGGTATGCTTGATAAACAGCCGCCTTTTTAAATTAATAGTTAAATTAATCTGATATACTATCTTCATGGCAGCGATTGATGCACAACCAACACAAGAGTTCGTTCCAGTAAAAGAAGTACGAGATGGCGTACTCCTCTTGAAAGATGGCTCAATGCGCGCACTTCTTTTGGCTTCTTCACTCAACTTTGCCCTCAAATCAGCAGATGAACAGCAGTCAATTATCTACCAATTTCAAAACTTCCTTAACTCGCTCAACTTTTCTATCCAGATTTTCGTAGAATCACGACGACTTGATATCCGACCATATATTGCTCTTCTCGAAGCTCGACTCAAAGAGCAGGTAACAGACCTTATGCGTATGCAAACTCGAGAATATATTGAGTTTATTAAGAGTTTTACAGATTCTACAAACATCATGACAAAGAGTTTCTTTATCGTGATTCCTTACACTCCGCCAGTTATTGGATCAAATAGCGCTAGTCTTGCAGGTCAATTCCTTCAGAATCGAAAAAATAAGTCGTCTGCAGCAGCAGATGCGACAGCCACATTCGAAGAACACCGAAGTCAGCTTCAACAACGACTTGAAGTAGTAGAGCAGGGCCTTGTACGATGCGGTATACGTGTTGTAGAACTTGGCACTGAGGAACTTATTGAGTTGTTCTACAAGATTTTCAACCCTGGCGACGTAGATAAACCTATTCATCTAACAAAATAGGCCCCATCTTATTGGTTTTTTCAGTGAGGTACTCCTGTAGGGTTCGTCTTTTCTCCTCTTTTATCCTTTCTTCATTTTTTATCCATATTCTTGTAGCCGCCCTGAAAAATTCGCTTATTGAAGCGTAGTTTTTTGTTTGAATATAGAAACTTATCTCTTTATATAAGTCTTTTGGCAGGGAAATGCTTATTTTAATGGCTTTTTTCATAAAAATTTCAGTTTTACTTGTTTCTTTCTTTGTTTGTTTGAATATTTTTATATTTGCATATCATATTTTCTATCTGTGCACAGCTTCATTACTCCACAATTAAATGAATGTGTGGTGGGAGAGCCGTAGTAAAAGTAGGAAAATTTCCTACTTTTACCAACCATCATGTACACATACTTGTAAATGCCTATACACTTATATACTTATATACCTATATCCCTTATACCTATTTATTTGGCTATTTTCAGCATCGCCACGTCCATCAAATCCATTTCCTAATACTAAACCGCAAGACATGAATTGTTTATAAATAAAAAATAAACTTACAATAAACCGATACATATAAAAAACACCTAGACTCTTCCTGCGATTCGCCTTACAATATAAGCACAAATGGGACTTCTGGACTTTCTAAAATCTAAAAAAGACGAAAAAAATCCGATTACATCGATTCTTCCTCAAGAAATCTACCAATCGGGTGTTCTTGAACTTCAAGATATTATCGCTCCATCGGCTCTCAAAATTTCTCCACGAGCGCTCAACCTCGGGGATAAGATAGTTCGAACATTTTTCGTTATATCATATCCACGATTTCTTTCAGAAAGTTGGTTTGCTCCTATCATCAACCTCGACAAAATTTTTGATATTTCTATTTTCGTTCACCCTATCGACACAGCTTCAGTACTTCGAACATTCCAAAAGAAAGTAGCTGAAGTACAAAGTCAGATCCACCTTCGAGAAGAGAAGGGGCTTGTACGAGATCCAGTTCTCGATACAGCGTACCAAGACCTCGAAGCACTCCGAGACAACCTCCAGCAGGCTCAGGAAAAAATCTTCGATGTTGGTCTCTACATTTCTATTTACGGTGATTCAGAATCAGACCTCGACAAGATAGAGTCTGAAATCAAATCTATTCTCGAAGCTAGTCTCGTGTACCTTAAGCCTGCTCTTTTCCAACAAGAACAGGGCTACAAGAGTGTGCTCCCTATTTCTACAGACCTTCTTCAGATCCACTCAAAGCTTAACTCTTCGCCACTTTCAAGTATTTTTCCATTCATTTCATTCGACCTTACATCAGACAAGGGGATTCTCTACGGTATCAACCGACACAACTCATCTCTCATCCTTTTCGACCGATTCTCTCTCGAAAACTATAACTCAGTAACATTCGCCAAAGCTGGTTCTGGTAAATCATACGGAACAAAACTTGAAATCCTTCGAACACTCATGTTTGATGCTGACGTAATCGTAATGGACCCTGAACGAGAATACGAATACATGGCTGAAGCTACAGGTGGCCGATATTTCAACATTTCTCTCACATCTGAGCACCATATCAACCCATTCGACCTTCCACACGCTCGAGAAGATGAATCACCAGCGGACATCCTCCGATCAAACATCGTAAACCTCGTAGGTCTTTTCCGAATCATGCTTGGAGGTCTTACACCTGAAGAAGATGCCATCATTGACCGAGCTATTACGGAAACATACGCTCTCAAAGACATTACACCTGAGACAAACTTCGCAGCAGTAGAACCACCACTCATGTCTGACTTCGAGCTCGTACTTGCAGGTATGGAAGGAGGGGAGTCACTTGTACAGCGACTTACAAAATATACAAAGGGTACTTGGTCAGGATTCATCAACAGACCTTCAAACGTAGACATCAACAAAAAGTTCGTGGTGTTCTCACTTCGAGACATGGAAGACGAACTTAAACCTGTTGCTATGTACATCGTAATGCACTTCATCTGGAATGCCGTACGAAAAGAACTCAAAAAACGACTTCTTGTTATCGATGAGGCGTGGTGGATGATGAAATCAGAAGATACAGCTTCATTCCTCTACGGATTGGCAAAACGAGGACGAAAATACTACCTCGGTATGGCTACAATCACTCAGGACGTAGAAGACTTCCTCAAATCACCTTACGGATTGCCGATTATTACCAACTCATCCATTCAGCTCCTTCTTAAACAATCTCCATCGTCTATTGATATCGTTCAAAAGACATTCAACCTCACAGACGAAGAAAAATATCTTCTTCTCGAATCAGATGTGGGGGAGGGAATCTTCTTTGCAGGCCTCAAACACGTAGCCATCAAGATTATTGCTTCATATACTGAAGACCAGATCATTACCTCAAATCCATCTCAGGTACTCGCCATCAAGAAAGCAAAGGCCGATCTTGCCACCGCTCAACGAGAAGCTCTCGACAGAAACTCAGATGAGCCTCGTATTGCACCTCGACCAGCAGGCGCTCAGCCTGGCCAACAAGGTCCTGCTCCAGCATCAAATCCCTTTAAATAAATAATCCCTTCAATCTAGAAGGGATTATTTATTTTTGTAGATTCTGAGCTGTGTTACACTTAAAATAATGAATCCAGACGCTACATACAATGAAGACATGGACGGGGAAGATGATGTCCGAGCTAGCCAAAGACAGGTAGTTCGTTCAGATGAAGCAGGTATGAGAAAAAGAGTAACTGTTGCAGAAAACCAAGCACAACAACAGGCCTCACAAAACGGACAAATTGATACATCAACTTTTTTTCTAATGCTTGCTGTAGCGGCTTTGTTTGATCTTTTTTCTCTTATTCCTGGCGGCGGATTCATAGTTACTCCTTTAGCTACTATTACATTTTATTTTTGGTTCAAAAAGCATGGTGTTAAGTATGATCGGGCATCACGATGGATTATTAGCATAGGTACTCCAATCGTAGAACTTATACCATTCATCGATATATTCCCAACATGGATGTTAGAAATCAGTTTTTTCTATCTATCAATAAAAGCTGAACAAAATTCAAAATAATAGTGATATACTATATCTAATGAAACAGGATACGGTTCTTGTAAAAAAAATATCTCTCTATGTACTGCTTTTGAGTGTGGTATCTCTTTTAACTATTCCTACTATTCTAAAAGCTCAAACTGTTCAGGACGACATCTCACTCCCTGCGGTTTTTGGTGAAATAAAAGAGCAAATTTCAATCGATATCTATCCTGAAATCCCTAAACCTTTCGAAGATGTAACAATCACCGCCGAAGCATATGGTACTGACCTTAACAGAGCAACAGTCATCTGGAGCTATAACGGAAAAATAGCATTGCGGGGAACAGGGGAAAAAGTATTTAAATTTAAAGTGGGAGCGGTGGGTTCTACAAACAACGTAGAATTACGAATTACGCCTGTATCTGGGCCTGAAATTGTAAAGACATTTAGCTTTACACCAGCAGAAGTAGACATCCTTTGGCAAGCAAAAACATACGTACCTCCTTTTTACAAAGGGAAAGCTCTCTACACCCCTGAAGCTGAAGTAACATTCATGGCTCAGCCTAATATCATTGAAGGTGGAAAAAATTTATCATCAGATAAAGCCGTATATACATGGAAAGTAGATCGACGTGTTCAAGGGGACAAATCAGGTTTCGGTAAAAACACATTCCAACATACAGGTTCTATTATTATAAAACCACATCTTTTCCAAGCTGAAGCCTATTCTCAGACAAATAATAAGAATAAAGGTATTGGAGGAGTAACACTTGAAGAAACAGACCCACAAACAGCCTTATACGAGAACCATCCTTTGTATGGAATGCTTTTTAACAAGGCAATCACTGGTACTTATTTCCTATATAAATCAGAAGCACAAATGGGCGTATTCCCGTATTATTTTAGTACTACAAACAAAAATTCTTTTGTAAACTACGCATGGCGATTAAATGAACTTCCAATTCAAGCTCCATCTTATGAAACCCTTATGACATTTAGAAAAAATGAAGGTCAGAGTGGGGTAGCTGATGTATCGGTAGCACTCTCTAGTAGTGAAAAAATACTTCAAGCTAGCCAAGCAAATTTCTCAATCTTCTTTGGTAACTAATAGTTTGTGCTAAAATTAGCATACATGCGAACTTTTCTATCTCTTCAAAAAAGAATTCTCTCTGTCTTGTTGTTTATTAGTCTGTTAGTACCAGCATTTACTTTTGCTGAAGATGTTCCTCTCAAATATTATAAAGACGGAGACAAAAAAGTTACTGTTTCAGTAGACCTGACTCCAGAACAATATGCCGCGAGAAGTGATGAAGTTAATGGCGCACTAGAAGCAGCTATTACAAAACTAGGTGTAGGTGATGTAAAAGCACAAACCGTAACAGGGTTTGCTTTTAATAGAGGTACAGGTGAATCATATCAGTACGACATAATCTATTTTAAAAATTCACAAGGTATAGATGTGTATGTTGACCTACCTGAAGCAAAAAGACAGCCAAGAACAGGAACTGAAGTTACAGCAGAGGAAGCTGCAACCTTTGCAAATAAAGGTGAGACAGTCCCACCAAAGGATACTACAAAGACTGAACCTGAAACGAAGAAACCCGATGGTACAGTTGTAGAAGTTGCAGACTCAGGAAAGGACTCAACCTCTAAATCTGGAACAACAGGGGAGTGTGGAATCACCGGCACCAACCTCGTATATTGTACTCTTGCACCTATCTCAGGATTCATTGATGCAAAAATTCCAATCAATGCTGATGGGCTCACCGAATACCTCAACAGACTGTTCAGATTTGGTATTGCTCTCGCAGGTGTCCTCGCTGTATTCATGATTGTGTTCGGTGGTC
>JBDKLC010000003.1:0-71092 GCA_039795775.1 Candidatus Parcubacteria bacterium | reverse complement strand
CGAATTGAAGACGAGCCGGCTTACGTTGAACGTAAGGTTGCAGGACTTTACCCGCGGTTTTCTTTTTCCGCTTCGGGCCACGTCCATTGGGAGGACGAGACGAAGCAAGTTGTGCTGACACAGTAGTGTGCCGCGTGTGGAGTTCCCACGACACTGCCGACGTCATCCACGCTGTCACGATATTCGAGTTAGGAATACGATCCATGAGTTATGGTGTGTTTCCTTATTGATTATGCGTAAACAGGAATGCGGACGCGACGGCCAGAATGGCCACCGCGAGGATTTCCCTGACCCGAGCGTTTGTGACGGCGGTGAGCCAGAGGGTCGTTTTGAGCACGCACCGAGGGTTTTTCGGCCGACGGTGCAGCAACTACCCGACCTTGCGGCAGATGATACACCTTGATGTCGCCATCGTTGGTGAATGGCAAACCAATGGCTCGACGGTCATCGTGGCCAAAGAAGCATCCGCTGCCATCTTTGCAGGTGACGGCGATGCCTTGTGGATCACGGGTGATCGTTGCGATGTTTTTCTTGATTAAACGCGAGGCGTTTCTATTCATTTGTTAATTGGGGCCTTTCTGTCCCCGGTTGTGTTGTTTTCGTTGTGTTACTTTCCACGACAACTGACACCCTACGTGTGTTCAGTCCGGTCATAATTTAACCATCGAATAGTGTCGTTGTCAACACCTTCACCTACATTTTCTATATTCCTTTAAACAATCTTAAATCTATGGCTAAGTAGAGCCTTTATTCTGTTCCAGAGAGTATTACACTTCATTGGGCAAAGCTTCTGAAGGTCGGGTGTCTCTTTTTCACATTTTTCACAGCAAAGAAACTGATAGTGACACACGTCATACGGACAATTTACAAACCGTTCACACGCAACTCCACAGTGGTGGCACTTCCCTACGATCGCGCGTTCTTTTGTTGTATCCATTGTGATTCGATTATCAAATACATAGAGAGCACCGTCGAAATCTTGTCCTGGAAATTTTTCCATGTACTTCGCCATACCGCCATCAAGTTGGTAGACATCCTTGAATCCTTTTTTCATCAAATAGCCTGATGCTTTTTCACATCGTACTCCTCCTGTACAAACTGTTACCACTTTCTTTTCTTTAAATTGCTCGATCTTTGGGAGAATGTTTGGAAGGTCACGGAAATTACGTAGACCTGGGTCGATAGAACCTTTGAAATGGCCTACTTCAAACTCGTATGAGTTTCGCATATCAATAATCTGAAAATCTTCTCCGTTTTCGTACCACTGTTTGAGAAGTTCAGGTGCAAGGTGTACGCCAGTGAGTTTGTTTGGATCAACATCATCTTCACCGAGTCGTGCTGTCACAATTTCTTGTCGTACTTTTATTTTTAATTTTGGAAATGAATCCCCTGTTCCAGGACTTGTCTTGAATACAACATCTGAAAAATTTCCGAATGTTCCTTCACTACCATTTTGTGCATGAAGTGCTTCGCAATATGTTTTGATGTTTTCGGGTGTACCTTCGAGTGTTCCGTTGATTCCTTCATGAGCGATAAGCACTCGGCCTTTGAGTCCGAGTTTTTCACAGAGAGAGCGATGCCAATTCATGAATCCTTCAGGATCAGCAACGTGTGTGTATTTATAATAAAGAATGATGGTATAGGCAGACATATATGTACGGTGAGATTACATTTTAGCAGGAACTTGAATACCGAGAAGCCACAATCCTTTGTTCATAACTTTTGTGAATGCTTCTACGAGACCGAGTCGATATGCAGATCCAACATCATCTTTGACAATGATTTGTGTAGAAGCGTAGAACGAGTTGAATGTAGATGCAAGTTCCATGAGATATGTAGCAATATGGTGCGGAGCATTTTCTGAATATGCATAGGCTGCAACTTCAGGGAATCGTACAAGAAGTCGTTCTAATGTGCCTCCTGCCCAATCGAGAGTACCCGCTTTGAGTTTGTCAGATTCTACTGATGGAGCGACGAGCGATGGTGTGACGTTTTCTTTTTTTCCTTTTTCGAGAACAGAATTTGCTCGTACTACGGAGTACTGCAAATATGGACCTGAATCTCCTTCAAAAGAAAGTGACTTTTCTGGATCGAAAATAATATCTTTTCCAATAGCCTGTCGTAGTACTGTGTATTTGATAGCAGCTACTCCTACCTGTTTTGAAACTGTGTGTTTGTCTTCGAGAGACATGTCTCGCTCAACCATCTTGAGAAGTGCCATTTCATTCATTTCATTGAGAAGAGATTCTCCACTGATTGCGTTGCCTGTTCGTGAAGACATCTTTCCTGATGTGAGTCGAAGCATACCGTGAGAGATGTGAGTTGCTTTTGTGCCAATTTCTGGAAACAACAACTGCGTCGCTTTAAGCACTACTTTGAAATAGTCATTTTGTTCGTTGGCTGTGACTGTGACACCTTTATCGTATGGATATGCATCGTACTTGAGTCGTGCAAGGCCGATTTCTTTTGCTTCGTATGCAGGAAGTCCGAATCGTGTGATGAACACTCGAGTGTGGAGGTCATACTTTTCTCCTGGGAAAATAATGGCGCCGTCACTTTCTTCAAAAATACCAAGACCATTTGGAGCAGTGTTTGCTCGAACTATTTCGAGACCGGGCTTTGTTGCCTGACTTTCAAAGAAGTATCGGTCAAATGAAGTACCGAGAAGTGCATAAATTTCTTCGAAATGCTCGAGACTCCATTCTCTTCCCTGAGCGTATATCTTGTTGAGTTCTTCATCACTCTGATCGTAGAGTTTTTTGTTGATTGTCTGTACTTCGAGTTCAAACTTTTTGAATTCAATTTTCTCTACAGAGTCATCGGCTTTTTCTTCTGCAGCCTTTTCTGCTTCATAAAATTTCTGAGCGCCTGTTGCGTATGCTTTTCCGAGGAATGTTACTTTTTCTGAAAGTGATACTGTATCTTCAGGCATTGATTCATCCATGAATCTGAATCCCCAAATAGTAAGGGCTACATGTCGGCCGATATCTCCTGGATAGCAATATCGTTGTACATCTGCACCAGCGAATTCACCGAGTCGTGAAAGTGACTCACCAACTGTGTTGGCCATAAGGTGACCAATATGAAATACCTTGAATGGATTCGGGTCTGTATATTCGTATACGATCTTCTTTCCTTTTTCTAATTCACTCTTCCCGTAATTTTGATTTGTAGAAATATCAGCTAGTGCGTTGTTGATTGCCTTCGCTGTGAGGTAGAAGTTGATGAAGCCGGGACCCGCTACTTCTATTTTTTCTATGCCTGGGATTGCCTGAGATTTGAGTTGTTCTACGAGTTGAACAGCCAATGCGAGTGGACTCATCTTTTGCTGCTTTGCATACATGAGAGCGACGTTAGTCGAATAGTCGCCGTGTGTCATTTCGGCTGGTCGTTCGATAACGATAGTTGTCGATTCAATAGAAAGAGCCCCCAAAGCCATTTTGAGAGCGGACTGCAAGAGTGAACTGTGCGAATCTGTCATGTGCAGAGTGTAGCAAAAAAAGGGCTAAAACGAAACACGACCGCCCTTTTCAGGACAGCCGTGGTTAATTGTTTCGAATTGCAGGTGTCTCTACGATAAGAGAACCTTCAATGAATTGTGTGAGGACTCGACGGAATTCTTGTTCAACGTCAGCCATGCTTTGTGAGGCATCAATCGTTACGCTCGGAACCCGAGTCATAAATTCTTGGTAGCCAGCTCGCACGCGCTGATGAAAATCGAGAGGTTTCGTATCGAAGTGGTTGAGATCTCCTGCAGCATTACGACGCTGGAGACCGATGACAGGATCTACGTCCAAGTAGATATAGAGATCAGGAGCATGTTCCCCGAGATACACTCGTCGTGTATCAAAGAAAAGTGCTTTGAGCTCAGAATCTTCTTGTCCGCAAATTTGATATGTCCACGTCGACGAATCGAAGCGGTCACAGACGACATGTTTCCCTGCCTTGAGTGCCGGGATGACGGTGTTCTTCATATGGTCAGCGCGAGCTGCCCACACGAGGCCGAACTGTGTTTTTGCGTTCGCTTGCTTCCCCTCTTCTGTATCGAGAGAAAGTGTGCGAATTTTTTCCGCTAATGGTGATCCGCCTGGTTCTCGTGTAAAAACCATACTTTCACCAAGAAGCGCTTTCGCGATAGCGATTGCAGTGCCTTTTCCAGCACCTTCGCCACCTTCTATGATGATAAATTTTGGTTTCATAAGGTCTAAAGATTAGAGTATCACAGAAGTTTACTTTCTCAATATTGCATCAATACTCTGCGCAATTTTTCTAAAGTCTTTTTCTTTCTTTCCTCGAGTTGTCTCTGCTGCTGAACCAAGTCGAATACCTGATGGGTCAAAGGCTGAACGAGTTTCTCCGGGAATAGTATTTTTGTTTACGATGATTCCCTGCTTTTCGAGTCGGTCGCTTGCTTCTGTTCCACTGATACCTTTTCCGTTCATCCAAGTATCTACGAGTACCATGTGTGAATCTGTGCCACCAGAAATAATTTTCCAACCGAGTTTCTGAAGTTCATCAGCAAGAGCTGCAGCATTCTTTACGACTTGTTTTGCATACACGCGGAATGCTGGAGTAGCAGCTTCTTTGAGAGTTACAGCTACGGCCGCAATCTGGTTCATGTGAGGACCTCCCTGAAGACCTGGGAATACTGCTTTGTCGATGAGCTCAGAAATAGAAACATCATTTCCTTTCGCGTTTTTAACAGTGAGAGATTTCTTTGAAAAGATAAGGGCACTTCGTGGACCTCGGAGAGTTTTGTGAACAGTCGTTGTTACAACGTCTGCATATTCAAATGGAGATGCATACTGCTTCCCTGCTACAAGCCCCGCAAAGTGAGACATATCTACCATGAGGTATGCGCCGCATGCATCCGCAATAGCTCGGAACTTTTTGAAATCTACAGCTCGAGGATACGCTGTGAAGCCAGCAACAATGAGCGCTGGTTTTTCTTTGAGAGCGATTTTTTTTATTTCTTCGTAATCAATAACTTCAGTTTGTGGATTTACACCGAAAGGAACTTGCTCCCACATTTTTCCAGTAATAGAAACTTTTTGTCCGTGTGTGAGGTGTCCTCCATGTGGAAGTGACATACCCATTATTTTTCCTCCCTTTGGTACGAGCGCAAGATACACAGCGAGATTGGCCGGTGAACCAGAGTGTGGCTGTGAGTTTACGTGCCACTTGTCCGCACTGAGTCCAAAGAGTTTGAGTGCTCGATCACGTGCGAGGTCTTCAATCTTGTCGATAAATGTTTGACCACCGTAATATCGTTTGTGTGAATATCCTTCTGCGTATTTGTTTGTGAGTTCAGAACCGAGTGCTTCGAGTACATCTTTTGAAACATAGTTCTCAGATGCAATGAGGTTGATAACTTTTTTCTGTCGAGCTTTTTCAGCGTCGATGAGTTTTTTAATTTGAACGTCTTTCATTGGGATAATTGATTAAAGAAAAATAAAAAAGGGATAAATAATGCGGTGAACAAGTGTTCACAATTCGATCCAATGTACTCAAATTAAACCATATGTATAAAGTATATGTCATTTTTGATTTGGGGTATACTAAGGGCACTTACTCAATAGCTCAAACTGCCATGAAGCAATATCTTGACGTATTAAAAAAAATAATGGAAACAGGTGTAGATCGTGTAGGCCGAAACGGCACAACTCGTGGCACATTCGTAGAACAAATGCGCTTTAAAATGTCTGACGGCTTCCCTGCTACTACCACAAAAAAGCTCGCTTTCAAGACTATGGCGGCTGAATTGTTTTGGTTTATGTCTGGATACAACGATAACAACGAGCTTATGCGATTAGGATGCAAAATCTGGGACGCGAATGCTCATGCAGACTACTGGCTTCCAAAAGCAAAATATGACGGTGATCTCGGAAGAGTATACGGCGTGCAGTGGAGAGATTGGCGAACACCAGATGGCAAAAGTGTAGACCAGCTCAAAGATATTATTGAGAGAATAAAAAAAGATCCAAACGACCGACGACTTATTGTTTCAGCTTGGAATCCAGGAGAAATTGATCAAATGGCCCTCCCTCCTTGTCATATGATTTTTCAGTTCTATCCAGCAAACGGCAAACTCTCACTTCATATGTACCAGCGATCATGCGACATGTTCCTTGGTGTGCCATTTAATATTGCCTCTTACGCGCTCATGCTCCATATCGTTGCTCAAATGACCAACCACGAGCCAGATGAATTGATCCTCACACTTGGAGATGCTCATATTTATCATGACCATTTTGACGCTGTAGCTGAACAGCTCAAGAGAACACCAAAAGCACTTCCTAAACTTTGGCTCAATCCAAATATCAAATCACTCGAAGACCTCGATACAAAAAAGATCCCTGATCAAAAAGGACTTGAAGAACTTGTAAAACTTGTTGACTACAATCCAGAAGAAGCGATCAAAGCAAAAATGGCGGTTTAACCTGTAACTCACACTATTATGAATGTATTCATTATCGCTTCCCTCACCTCAGATGGTTTCATAGCAAAAGATTCAAACCAAATTTCAGTAAGTTGGACAAGCAAAGAAGATAAGCAGCGTTTTGTTCGACTGAGTAAAGAAGCTCGAGTGATTGTTATGGGTTCAAAAACATTTGCAACCATGCCAAAACCACTCAAAGAGCGTCTCAATATTGTGTATACAAGAGACCCAGAAAAAGCTCACGCATCTCAGACTGAAACTTTTGACAACCTTGAATTTACAAATGTAGAACCGGCAGAACTTATACAGTCTCTCGAGCAGCGAGGGTACACTTCGGTAGCCATCTGTGGTGGCTCAGAAATCTATACAAAATTTATAGAATCTGGTCTAGTTACAAAACTGTATATTACCTATGAGCCAATCCTTTTTGGTTCAGGAATTACTCTCTTCAATAAACCCCTACACCAAGCCCTCGAATTGGTTTCGCTCGAAAAAACAGAGACCGGTACCCTTTTTGCAGAATACAATCTCTCTTCCGTACAGTAGACAAAGTCATATATCAAACTACAATTAAAAAATAATTTATACATATATGGCACTATCAGACACACGAATTCTAGAGGCAGTAAAAGCTGGAGACATTATCATCACTCCCTTCAAACGAGAGAACCTCGCAACATCAAGTTACGACGTAACATTGGGCGAATTTTTCTTTCGAGAACAACAGCCAAAATACAACCATAGTATCTACAACATTTGGAGTCAGTCACATATGGAACACGTATGGGGTGCAGACAATGTAGAAAAAGCTATCACAGCAAAAGAGGCATTCGAAAAATATAATTTCTCTTGGGACGGAATCAGTCCATCAGACAAAGTGATACTCCTTCGACCAGGTGAAACTATCCTTGCTCACACAAACGAATTCATTGGTGGACGAGATCACATCACAACTATGATGAAAGCTCGCTCATCTCTCGGACGAAGTTTTATCGAAGTATGTAAATGTGCCGGCTGGGGTGACGTTGGGTACATCAACCGATGGACAATGGAAATCACAAACAACTCAAAGAACTACATCATTCCCCTCGTTGTAGGTCGTCGAATTGCTCAGATTATCTTCTTTGAAACAGGCCCTATCCTCGGAAGTGACTACAGTGCATCAGGAAAATACAACACATCAAACGACATCAAGGTTCTTCAGAAAAGATGGAAACCGTCTGACATGCTTCCAAAGCTCTACCTCGATCGAGACATTAAGAAAAAACAAAAATAGGTTCAACCTATTCTTAACGAATTGTAAAAAGATAAAAGGCCCCGTGCGCGTCCTGCGCGCGGGGCCCTTTTGGTTGTGCCAGTCGTTATTGAAACGACCGACGGTTGTGGTGTCACCACGTTTACACATAGTTGTATTGCACCTGCAATTACTTTTTCGCATGAGACTCGATGGTGTCGTTCACGTGGCGAACCACATCTTGGACAGTCGAATATGTGCGGACTGCTTCGCATTCCTTCGGTGTAAGCATAGACGGCAAGGGCCGTGCAGCGTTCACCGAGTGGCGAAGGAATAATATGCGGTAGCCATACTCTTGCGCTTCTGCGAGTCTTGCTCCCATCTCCATCGACTCGAAGTCGATGATGAATACGAGAAGATTTGCTCGCAGCCAAAAGTCTGGCTGTTTTT
Organism: Candidatus Parcubacteria bacterium; assembly: GCA_039795775.1. GTDB lineage: Bacteria > Patescibacteriota > Minisyncoccia > Phycocordibacterales > CAIZLB01 > JBDKLC01. The sequence continues at coordinate 62,969 of JBDKLC010000003.1, read as the reverse complement.
CAGGTGTCAGTTGCATTTCATTGAACACGAGAAGCGTCTCTGGCATGCTAACTGAACTTGTGTGCTGTGGTGGTTTAAGTTCCGATTCGAAGTTCATCACTCCGATCTCGGACCGACGAAGGAGATCGACGATTCCACGATCTCCTTGAATGGATTGACTGTATTGCTCCGGGGCCCTGCCTAATCCAGCAAACAGGAGCACGTTTTTCTCAGCGGATATGTTCATCCTAGGATAAAACTGTACGCGAGTTTAACCATGAGGTCAACCACATTTGTCTAAAACGCAGACAAACAAAAACACCCCACGTACGGGGTGTTTTTGTTTCGAGTCTATTTATTTAACTTCGATACCAAGTGCTTTTGCACTACCTTCAATCATTTTCATTGCGCCTTCAATGTCTTTTGCATTGAGGTCTGGCATTTTCTGTTCAGCGATTGCTTTGAGTTGTGCCTTTGTGATTGAACCTACTTTCTTAGAGTTTGGAGTTCCTGATCCCTTCTCGAGGCCAGCGGCTTTGAGAATGAGAGATGCCGCAGGAGGTGTCTTCATTACGAAATCGAATGTTCGATCGTCGAATACTGAGATCACTACTGGGACAATACTACCGGCCATTTTGGCTGTAGCATCGTTGAATCGCTTTACGAATTCTCCGATGTTTACGCCCGCCTGACCGAGAGCTGGACCTACTGGAGGTGCTGGGTTTGCTTTAGCTGCAGGAATCTGCAATTTAAGCTGTTTGATTATCTTTTTAGCCATATTTGTATAAATTTTTGAATATATTCTTTGCTTCTTCAATCCTGAGGCCGCCTAGAAGCGTGGCGGTTGTGTGGCTGAAGTTCTTATAAATTACCTTACATTCGCTTAACTTGCAAGAAATCGAGCTCTACTGGAGTTTCTCGGCCGAACATAGATACGAGTACTCGAACCTTTCCTCGGTCATTGTCTACTTCTGAAACCTTACCTTCGAGATCCTTGAATGGACCGTCTGTAATAGTAATGAGGTCGCCAGATGTGAGGTCGATAGTGTGTTTTACAGTCTCTGTATTCATTCGTTTGAAGAGACCTTCTACTTCTGCCTTATTTACAGGTACTGGGAATACACCTGAACCTACGAATCCTGTTACTCGAGGAGTGTTTCGAACTACGTACCATGAATCGTCAGTTACGATCATATCTACGAGTACATATCCTGGGTAAATCTTTTCTTCTTCTTCTACTCGCTTCCCTGCTTTGATCTTGATGCTTTTTTCCGTTGGAACAACCACGTTGAAAATTCGGTCTTCCATACCGAGAGACTCGATTCGCTGCTTGAGGTTTCGCATTACTGCGTTTTCATATCCAGCGTATGTGTGGATTGCGTACCAATTTCGTTCGCCTTGAGCTTGTTTTGACATAATATGTGTTTAATTAAACAAAGGTGCTAAATAACTAGATAATGAAATCTTTGAGAAGTGTAGTGAAGAGGTAGTCAAAGAGACCAAGATATATTGCAACAAATACTGAAATTGCGATCACAACGATTGTGAATACGATTGTCTGTCGCTTTGTTGGCCAACTCACGTGCTTCATTTCGGCTCGTGTTTCTTTGATGTAATCAGTTAATGACATAATTTTGTATTTAAAAACACCCTCCCGGGTGTGGTTGATATCTATGTACATAATAATACTCCCGATATGGGCTTTTGTCAATCTCAACATTCAAACACTCTTAAATAAAACATAAAAGAAAAAGCCCCCGACAAACGAGGGCTTTTTCTCGATCTATAATGGATTGTATTTGTCGATCTCTCTATCGAATAGAGTACGTAACAACTACATCTGAAGAGATTGTTCGATCACCTGAAGGTAGATCTGGTGCAATAGGTGCTCGTGCATCCATCATTGATGATTTAGCACTCATAGCCATTCCTCCGTATCCTTCGTACGCTGAACTGTTATTGTCGTAGTATCCAATAACTTCACCGAGTTTTACGCCGAGACTCTTTGCAAGTCGTTCAGCATTCTGGTGCGCATTGTAGATAGCAGCTTCCTGAGCACTTACTTTAAGGTTTGTTGGGTTATCAAATGTATAACTTACATCTGTTGTCTTTACACCCATTTTGCCGATTTCAGCAATGTACTGAGAAACTTTCTTTGAATTCTGCTGAGCATTTCGCACTTTTACTGAAACAGTCTGATATGTTGTATATCCAACGACTTCACTTGTCACAGGACATGGTGTCGGTCGAGCGGATTCATAGTTACAAATACTTGAACTGTACTTTTCTGAAGTACTGAATCCTCCTGTTGAAATATCTGCTCGTGGTACACCCTGACTTTCGAGGTAAGCAATTGCTTTATTACTCTTTTCGGCTGACTTGTCTTGAGCATCCTGAACTGTCTTCCCTTCTTCTGTTGTTGTCCAACTAAATGTTGCAACGTCAGGAAGCGCAGTAATTTCAGCATGACCGTTCACGTTGATAGTCTTTGAAATTTCTGACGGGTTTTCACCGATAGTAATGTATGTCTTTGCTTCGTTCACTGTTTTTGCAACGAGGAAAAGTGTAAGAACACCTAACGCAGCAACGCCAGCGACTTTAAGATACATGTTGAGATCGTGGATCTCGTGTTTATTTTTATCCATTATAAATAACTAAGTTGGTAAGAACTCTATTTTATCATTTTAATTGCCGCATCCACAACATTTTCAAACAATGATGCAACAGTGAGAGGACCAACACCTCCAGGAACTGGTGTAATTGCGCTCACAATTTTTGAAACTTCATCAAAATCTACATCACCTACAAGCTTTTTTATCATTTCACTTTTTTCGTTGTGCGCGTGCACTGATGTAATTCCAACATCAATGACAGTCTGACCTTTTTCCACATATTGTGCGGTGATAAGTTTTGGTGAACCCGCAGCAACAATAATAATGTCAGATTTTTTTGTAACTTCAGGAATATGTTTTGTATCTCGATTGCAACTTGTAACAATGCCACCTTCATTTGTACATACGTGAGCTACTGGCTGACCAACAAGAGCTGATGTACCAATCACCGCAATATGCTTCCCTTTCAAATCAATATGGTAATAGTGACAGAGTGTTCGAATGCCACGAGCCGTTGCAGGAACAATACCTGTAGGATCGTTTGCGATGAGTTTCTGTACATTTACTGAATGAAGTCCGTCGGCGTCTTTTTCAGGAAGAATTGATTCAATAATCATGTTCTTATCTATGTGAGCAGGAAGTGGCAGCTGAACGATGATTCCTTGTATCTGTGTATCTTTATTTAAAATTTCAATTTCCTTAATCAGTTCTTGTTCTGAAATTGAGTTTGGAAATTTTTTGTGAAGAGATGTAACTCCTATCTTCGCCGCAAATAGATTCTTTTGTCGAATAAATGCATCTGATTCTGGGATATCGCCAACTTGAACAATGGCAAGCGCAGGAACAAACGAAAGTGTCTTCACTTTTTCTATCAACGTCTGAGCAATATGATCCCGCACGACTTTGCCATCGAGAATGGTTGCGTGATGTGCATTTGATTGGTCGGTAGAAATAGACATTAGAATGAGTCTAACAAAGCCTATGAATATTTGCTAGAATGGTGGCCTATGATGCTCAAAAGCCACATTGTTGCGGGAGTTGTTGGTACAGCTCTCTTTTATCCACTTCTCGGTCCTTGGAAGAGTTCTGTATTCTTTACCGCTTCAGTTCTTATCGACGCAGATCACTACCTCGATTATCTATGGAAGACAAAGTTTGCAGATTGGAGTCCAAAACAAATGTTTCGATATTACGACAAAGTAATAGACAATCGATTTGATAAGCGAAAGCTCGGATTTAGTATTCTCCACACAGTAGAGCTTTATGTAGTTATTTACCTTTTGGCGGTATACGTCCACTACGACTTTTTCCTTACTATTCTCGGAGGTATGGCTTATCACATGATTTTTGATGTTGTCTCAATGGCGTGGCAACGACTTCACTTTGTACGTCCCTTCTCTATCGTTGAATATCTTATTCGAAAAAAGCGAATGCAAAAGATGGGTCTTGATCCAGATGAATTTTATCGAGACATGTATCTCCTCTCTGTCGGTAAACCTATCGAAGGACAAACAACAGGAAAATAATTCCAACAATAATTCGGTACACACCAAAAGCTACGAATGAATGCTTTTGAATATATGACAAGAAGCTCTTGATAGCTAAGAATGCCACAACAAAAGCAGTTATAAATCCTACAACGAGGAGTTCAATGTTTTGAGTTGTAAATGTATCTGCGTGTTTGAGAATGTCGAGGGTTGAAGCGGCAAGCATAGTTGGCACCGCAAGGATGAATGAAAATTCCACAATAGCTTTTCGGCTAATACCCATAAGCTGTCCCCCAACAATAGTCGCAGCCGATCGAGAAACTCCTGGAATAAATGCGATTGATTGAAACACACCGACGAGAGCCGACTGTTTGTATGTGAGGTTGTCTGACACAACTTGGCCGGGTTTCTGTCTCTTTTCAAATACAATAAGAAGAATACCTCCAATGATAAGTGACCATGCCACAACACTTGGACTTCCGAGGAATGTTTTAACAACTTTATAAAAAACTAAACCAAGAACCATTGTTGGAACAAAGCCAATGACTGCTTTTTTAAATAACTCTTTGTTTGAAAAAACAACTCGCCAATACAAAACAAGGACTGCGAGTATCGCACCTAGCTGAATAATAACGTTGAAACTAGTAGTAAATGAAGTTTCCTCGATACCAAGAAGCTTGGAAACGAGAATGAGATGCCCTGTTGATGAGATGGGTAGGAATTCTGTTATACCCTCAACAATACCGAGAATAAGTGCGTGAAGTAGTGTCATTTAGATATACCTAAATGATAAAAAAGTACATAGTTATAATCATGAACAACGCAAGAACAAAAAAGTTTACAAGCTGAGTAATTTCTTTTTGTTCTTCGAGAGTGAGTTTCAATTCCTGGAAAATTTCTTTTTGAGAATCAATAATAGCAGAGGTACCATTGTCAGTGATCATATTTTCTTTTTTTAGTTTCGCGCTCATATATACAATTTTATATGGGTATTAGAGCAAAGTAAATAAGTCTTCTGTGGCAAACCGAACTTTAGGTCGAATCTTGGCCGAAGGATCTCGATATCCAACGCAAAGCATAACTACAGCTTCATGTGTCATTGGAAGATGAAGTGTCTCACGTACAGCTTTTACATCAAACCCTTCGATAGGACACGAATCAAGTTGAAGTTCTGCACAAGCAGCCAAAGCGAAACCGAGAGCAATATATGTCTGATGTGTTGCCCAGTGTTTCAATTTTGATTCATCCATAGAAGCAAATGTTTTTTGAATTGATTCTTCGTATGACTTGTATGACTGACGAAGACTTTCCTCCCCTGCTGCTTCTACATCAAAGTACTTTGAAATTCGTTCGTTGATGTCTGTGCGAATTGAGAAAACTAACACATGTGAACTGTCTGTAATCTGAGCCTGATCAAATGCGTGTGTTCGTAATGCTTTTTGCAATTCTGAATTTCGAACAACTGTAATGTGATATGGCTGAAGACCAAATGATGATGGAGCCATCCGAATAGCATCGAGCACTTGTGAGCTTAATTCCCCATCTACACTAGCACCATTAAAATGTTGAGTGGCAAATCGCCATCCGAGGTTTGATAAGAATGTCATATAGGTCAATTTTATACTTACTTGAAGAACTTTGCGAGTGCCTCATCAACTTCTACATACAGAGCTTCTAGTGAGCCTTGATTGTGAACCACAGCATCTGCCATTGCTATACAGGCATTGATGTTTTGAGAATATGGGTCTACCGATGTCATTTCTCTCTCATTATCTGATTTGAATTTTTCAAACGAAATATGGTCTGTTTCTGACTTTCGCCTTTTGATACGTTCATACCGTGTTTCGATATCTGCATCTACAGCAAGAAGTACAAACCCTGGATTTTCTCGAAGAAAGTTAACTTCCCCAGGAGTTCGAAGAGATTCGATGATTGCATTTCGCCCGTGTTTTTTTGCTTCAATAAAAAGCTGTTCGGCAATATAAAACGGACCGTGAACGTTTCGGAGTCCGTTTGCAACATGCGCATAACTGTCTCTGTTGAGAGGCATACCTCTTTTTTCTACTTCTCTTGTAAGTACTTCCCTGGCTGAGTAGTGAACAAATCCTTTTTCTTTGGTGAGATAATCAACGACTGTTCCTTTGCCTGCACCTATTGTTCCTGTAAGTCCGATGATTATCATATGATTTGAAAATTATTTTATGGTTTCTTCACCAAGCGAAGATCCAAGATTTGGATATGCTTTCAAAAGCCATTTATAAAACCAAATTGAGAAAACAAACCAGAGTGTGCCAATGCACATACCACCAATAACATCTGTAGGTGTATGTACGCCTAGATATATTCGACTGTAACTAATAATGCCAATGAGTGCGAGACTACCTGTTACAAATAAAAATCGTGCGATAGCTTGTTCGAAATGTGTTCTATATGTGTAGATGACTAGCAAAAAGAAAAGAGTAGCCATAGCAGCGTGTCCACTTGGAAAGCCGTATCCATATTCTGTAATAAGACCGCCTGCAGGTCGAGGAATTTTAAAAGCTATTTTCAAAAGGTAAACAGAAACTGCACCAAGGATCATAAAGAGAGCAAATTGAAAAAGATGGTGTGGTTTTTTGTGATGCCACATAAATACGACGAGAAAAAACGTGAGGAGGAGCATCATCTGAGGGCTGCCGATGTGGGTGATGGCTACCATGAAATTTGTCATTTGCACTAGTATATCAAATTGATTCATTGAGGAAAATAAGTATAAAAATGGTTATGGCCGGCGCCCTCTCGAAGAGGGGCGCCGGCCATTGTTTGATTTTAGTGAGGTGCTGATTCCATTCCAGACATAGGAAGTCCAGAGACGATGAGTTGTTCGTCCTGAAGACCCAGTCGTTGACGACGGACAGCCAGACGCACTCCGTCGAGTGTTTCGTAGCCGAGAGAAAAACGAACGTTGCGCAAAGAAGGCACTTTGCTCAGGATTTGGATTGCCTTTTCGGACACTTCCTGACGGGCCTTCATTCCAACATGCAAGTTTTCCTGCTCGCCGGGGACCGGATGAGCTTTGCAATCTTCATGTGCTTGAATGACGATCTTACGTGTTCCGTAATGTGCTACGGCATGCGAGAGATTTTCCACAAGCCACCGGGATTCCTCTTCATTGCCTTGGACTAAATCGAGTAACACTGCTGGATAAGAAAATATGGGTTTTCGTTTTTTGGGCGGACGATTAGCTCGTCCGTTGACCAAACGCGGATCCAGACAGCCCACTTCGATGCACTTGAGACACTGCAGAGGAAAGGTCAGCTTCATTCCGTGGTCATCCCACGTGCTGTTTTCGCCAATGTGGATGTGTAGCACTCTGAGGCGCCCGAGCATAACGGTATCCCGTCTAGCACGAAGCGCTTCCAGAGTAAGCCTTTCCACCAACATGTTTGGGTCTGCAGTCCGCTGGTCAGTGACGACCACCAGAGTTTCCCACTCATGAAGACGAGTTGTGACTTCCATCTTGCGATGAATGACATTGATGTGACCCCCTGTAGGGTCTCCTTCAATGAGCAACCGGCCAGGTTTGGCATAGGTCATCACGTCGTGAGGACCAAAGAGTTGCAAGAACTCCCGAGGGCTATATCGCCGCATTGGGCAAAATACAAGACACCTCGACCACTGTGCTTCGAGAGCTCCAGGGACTGGGAGAATTTTGAGTCTTTTTCTATTCATTAATTAAACGATCTATTGGGTTGAGTTTCAGTTGTGGACAGTAACGAACCGGGTTGTGATTCAGAAGTCCAAAATTGATGCTACTCCTCACTTGTCAAAGTGTCAAATATCTGGTGAATTGTGTACTCTTATCCCCCCATTCCCTATTAAACTAGTGCTCTTATCCACCTGTGGAAATCCTTCTCTTTTTACATGAATATTTTTTCTATATCCGGTATATAATCAGTACATGAAAGAAAAATTCGAACCAACAATACACTCCCCTGAATCACTAACTCCAGCTGTAGAATCAGGCCCTTTTGAAAACTGGACTCGTCCAGAACTCGAAGATCGACTCGCTGCGTTCTACGCCCTTGTTCTCCAACTCGAAACAGAAGCAAAAGATGCCTCTAGCCCTACAAAAGAGGAACTCTTTAAAGAAATTGAAAACATCAAAGCAGACATTTTAATGACAGAAGATGCTCTCAACACTCTTCCTGGACCAAAACACCAAGAAAACTCACACATAGCTCTCAACCTCACTGAAGCTGGTGACTCGGCAGAACACGACACAAGAATGGCAGCATAAAAAAACATCCCTCTGTGAGGGATGTTTTTTATCTTTTCTTTATATATTATTTAACTTTCGTAAATTTATTTAATTTACCCGTATCAAGATACATAAGCTCGAGAGTACTTGTACCAATTCGTACAACTTTGTAGTTATACGCATGACCATCAACAAATACTTTTTTCAAAAAAGCTCCGTCACTAAAATCTGTTGTAAGTTGCAAGTCAGACATCTGAAATTCACCCAACACTTTCCACGTTCCCCTATCTACGGTTGGGTCACCAACAATTTCTGGGTCTCGGTACTCTTCACGAAGTTCTCCAGATTTCGAAAAAATTACAACGTACTTTTTATCTATAAGACTCTGCCATGTTCCAACAAGACTTTTTTGAACTTGTGCGAGGATTCCCTTGGTGGATGATGCAAGCTGTTTTTCACGCTGAGACGCTGGTACAACGAGAGTTTGATTCGAAAGTTGAGACTCTTCAATTGTAAGAATTGTCAGTCCATACTGAGATCCAACAAGAAATGCGATTGTAGGAACTACTCCGAGCAAAACAACTAGTGTGGCAATCTTTGAGTACCAAGTAACTGTATTCCATTCAACCATTATAAGTAGTAATTAATGATAAGTTAAAAAACCTTAAATAGTATATCAAAAAATTGTTATTCTTCGATGTATGCGCTAGAATCGAGTCACTAACCAATACACGCTATATGCTTACAAAAGGACGAGCAAAATCAATTCAGCAATTACAGGAGAAAAAATACCGAAACGAGAAGGGTCTTTTTGTTGTCGAAGGAGAAAAAAGTGTTGTTGAGCTTTTACAGTCAGACTTCAAACTTGATGCTCTTTTCATCACTGCGTACTTCAAACAAAAATATCTTCAACTCCTCAATACATCTCAGGTTGCATGGGAACTCGTTGAACAAAAAGAAATTGAAAATATGGGTACCCTCGAGACAAACAATGCAGCGCTGGCTATCGCTAAACAAAAACCAGCAACTTCCCTTTCTGTAGGATCAGGTGAACTTGTTCTTGCTCTCGATACGATCAGAGACCCTGGGAACCTCGGCACTATCATCAGAATCGCTGACTGGTACGGTATAAAGAAAATCATTGCTTCAGCAACAACAACTGACTTCTATAACAGTAAAACAATTTCTGCCACAATGGGATCATTCACTCGAGTTCAAATGATGTATACAAACCTTGAAGAATTCTTGAAGGAAACTTCACTTCCTATTCTCGGAGCTTTCCTCAACGGAACATCCGTACACACATACAAATTTCCAAAAGAAGGCATTCTCGTTATGGGTAATGAATCAAACGGAATCTCTTCTGAAATTTCAGCAATTATTAAAGAAAAAATCACCATCCCTGCTTTTGGAAAAGCAGAATCACTCAACGCGTCTGTAGCAACAGCTGTTATCTTAGACAACTGGAAACGAAATCTTCTATAGTCCGTAATGGTTTTCTATCGGTATGATAGAAGGCCGAGTAATATTTGAAATAATATAGAAATCTTCATTTTGATTAGGAAGGTTTTTTACTTCGTATGTAATGTCGTAATTACATGTACATTTTACAGGTATAAATGACCCATAGCTTTTTACTTCATCAAGAGTGATGATATTTTTTTCACTATCCACATTCAATTTGCCAGACATTCCCATGGCTGAGCACATTGCTTCTTTTTGAGCCTTGATAACAAATACGCCATTAACAAAAGATCCTCGTGCTTCTCTAGGAGCATTGTGAGTGACTTCTTCGGCTGAACAGCCTTGCCACTTAAAATTATAAAGTGAGTGATATTGAACATTAAAACCACCAATGTAGTACCAGCCAAATACGGCCAATACTACACAAGTGAAAAATGTTACAAAAAGGTTCATGTTGATAAGTATATCAAACATCCACTACTTCCCTGACCACAGTGACACGTTCAAATCTACTTTTTCTTTTTTAAACACCACACCTTCAGACTGAAGTAATTTCTTTTTTGAAGTAATACCCCCAAACGCATATCCAGTGAGCGCACCAGTTGAAGAGACAACTCGATGACATGGAATCTTTTTTGTATCTTTATTTTGGCTCATAGCCATACCAACAGCTCTGGCTGCTCGCACATTACCAGCCATCTTTGCCACCTGTCCGTATGTGGCAACATTTCCTTTTGGAATTCTGTGTACCACTTTATATACTTTTTCAGTAAAGTTCATTGATAGATTTATTTTTGCACTATTCAAGTGTGCACTCCGGACAAGTATCATTTGTTTGTACCATAACTGGTTGTTGTAAAGATGATTTCGCTAGCTGGTATTTATTTCCTAAAATAAATGCCCAGATTGGTAAAATGAGGAGGAAAAATATAAGGGCGGCGATTCGTGAATACCATGTAACTTCATTCCATTTAATAGTCATATATCTTATTTGTGATGTTGTATATACATAAGAGTATCATATCCGTTTAGGACTCGCTCTTTGATTTCTACTCCCCAGCTTTTCAAGAGATCGAGAAGCTCTTGCTGCACCAAAGCTGAGTCTTCATCACTTATTTTTTCTAACTCAATAAACTTTCCCAACCCTTCAACGTCATCAAGACACACTTCATATTGTTTATACTTTGTTTTAGTACGAATCTTTCGCACTTGTACAACTTCGTGATACCCCATAAATAGTAAAGCGTCTCTCATTTCTTCAGGATTCGAGATTGATGTCTCTCTTTCAATACTATCCATCTCACTTCCCCGTTTTAGAGTGAAGAACGCACCATCTTTTGTTTTTCGTATTCGGAGATAATTTGCTCCGTGTGGAAACTGAAGATAATCGCCGTCATAGTTAACGAACACCATATCGTCCTGTTCAATAGGATCAGAAAATGTACAACCTTCTTTTTCAAGTAAAGACATACATATATCAAACCTATCAACTTTCACCTTTACTTCAATTTCTTTTTTCATTATATGGTAGTTACTAGATTAAGTTGCCACAGGACCTTCTCGTACATCTTTGCGTTACTCTTATTTGAGCCAACCAAAGCAAACACTCTTTCCTGGTGCGTCAGCTGCCATAGCTTCAGCGTTTGTAAGATAACTGTACCCTACGCATTTCTTACTTGTCTTGTTGAATTCTGCATACGCTTCTGGTGTTACAAATCCTGGTGAAGAAATGTATGACTTAGGATATACAAACACAGCTACTACAATAATGACAATTGAGATAATAAGTTTTTTCATAGTGTAATTATACAAGTCAGATTCTTTTGTTCAATAGAAAAACCCGCTTTCGCGGGCTTTTCATACGAGGGTGTCTATCGGGAATTGAACCCGAATTGAGAGTTCCACAAACTCCAGTGTTAACCTTTACACCATAGACACCATGTGGTTCTTTGAAATACGGTAAGAAACCTTATTTCTGCGAACGCATCAGAATATAACACGATTTTTGGCCTTTTGTACAGGTTCAGGGGCTATTGGTAGCTCGGTGGTGTTTCAACAACCCCAGCAAGGTGGTTGCTAAGCCGTGCCATGGCGTATAGAAGGCTTGAAAGCCGGTTGAGGTAAGCCAGAGCGGGTTCTGATATTGGAGTGGCTTGTGGGCCCGCTACGCCCGCCTTGATATCGTCATTGAGGCCAACTACTCGACGTTCTGCTCGCCGCGCCATTGTGCGGGACACATCAAAGAGTGCGGCGAGCTCACTTCCACCTGAAATAAAGAATGTTTTGATTGGCGGAAGCATTTTTTCTATCGTATCAATGATCTCTTCTGTCTGAGCAACTTTTCCATCTGGGAGTGGTTTTGGAAAGCCCGCCACTTCTGCCTGAATAATAAAGAGTGTTTCTTGAATATTGTGAACCACCGCTTCGAACGCTCGCTGTCCCCCAGCAAGGTCTACTTTGAATCCACTTTTTGCACTCGCCACTTTTACAACACCAAGAAAAGAATTCACTTCATCAAGTGACCCCAGTGCTTCTGCTACAGGTGAACCTTTTGACATTCGTTGTGTGCAACCAAATGTTTTGGTTGTGCCTCCATCCCCTTTTCGTGTATACAACATATCTGATTTATTTTTACTATTGCTGAATAATTGTTCCTATCGGACCATCTTTTGAAATAAATTCTTTGAGTTCTCCATATGGCACGACTATTTCTTGCTCTCCAGCTGCATATGCTGCTACTTGGTATTGGCTGAAAATTATTTTGATACCTGTGTCACCAAGGACAAATGCTGGAAAGTTTTCTGCATCAGGCCCCGCGCCTCGTGTTATTTGGTCTTCATCTGCTGCTGTTCCTAATTTCTTTTTTAATTCAGAAATACTATATGTAGAAATTCTCTGAAGATAATCTGAACCTGGGATAAAGAGTAAACTGAGGCTGATAACTCTTCCTGTGCGTGTATCAAAACTGTATGTCTCTGTTGTTTGTACTGGATGTGCTGCACCTGCTGCGTAGTATGCTTCTGTAAGTCTGAATGAGACGATATTTGCTATTGCAGTAATGCGTTCTTGGGTGAAGTTAATATCCAGTGTGCTTATTTCATCTTTTTCATGTTCAGCTTGTGATAAAGATTTCTTAAAATCAGAAATCACAGACTGAACTTTTTTGACGATTATTTCGTTGATAGTCTTTTGGGCGTATGTATTTCGTAGACCTGCAACTTCTGGATATGTAGCTTTCACTTCATATCCTGATGTCTTACTTGATTCATTGAAACTTCGTGGGATGAGCTCTATATACTGAACAATAACTGGCTCAGTCGAACTTGCGTGCGAAAACTGATGAGCTTCTTCCCCCTTTTTAAAAGCCTTCAAATACAGAAATGACGCTCCACTAAATACGATGATTAATATAACAATAAGACCGAGGTTCTTTTTCATAGGGTTATTGTATCACCAGCCGTGCCGGGATACAGGGGCAATCCACAATGTTGTTTCATGACTTAAGTCTTATGATTGCTCTTTTGTGCCAGATCTTTCAGTTCCTCTTTTGTGACTTTTTGTATGATGTCACATACTGACATTTTAGTGACATTGCCCTGCCATCCGAATGTCGGTTGTATGACATTTTGTGACACGATGCTCAATAAGCCAGATATCACATATCAAATATTTAAAAAGACCGTTTGCTTTTCTACATTCACATCTACATTCACACAAGTAGATCGCTCCGGTTCACAAAAAGTAAAAATCCCCAACAATGGGGATTTTTAACTTTTTTGTGCGCAGGAGAAGACTTGAACTTCCATACCCTTGCGGGCGCTACCACCTCAAGGTAGTGCGTCTACCAGTTTCGCCACCTGCGCATGTGGGGATACTATAGCAGTTATTAGACTTTTTTCAATAGCAACACACACATCCGAGGGAAATATAAAAGAAAAAATCCCCTTTCGGGGACTTTTCTAGAGGTTAGGCTGTAACTTCTGCAGGAGCGGCTTCTGCTGGAGCTTCTTCTACTACGGCTTCTTTGAAGTCATTAGTATCAGATTTCATCATCTCCATTTTCATTCGCTTACTGATTTCCTTAGCTGCTTTGTCTCGGATGTAGTAAAGCTTAGCTCGTCGAACCTGTGCTCGCTTTGTAATTTCAATCTTGTCGATTGATGGTGAGTACAATGGGAAGATTCGTTCTACTCCGTATCCGTTAGATACTTTTCGTACTGTAAATGTAGCTCCGGCTTCGTTACCGTGCTTTCGAGCAAGTACAAGACCTTCAAAAACCTGAAGTCGTGTCTTACCTTTTTCCTGAATTTTGAGGTGTACTCGCACAGTGTCTCCCGATTTCATATCGAAATTTGCTCGAGAGTTTTTGTCGATCTTAGCAATAGTTACTTTTGTAGATCGTGGAGCTGTACCACCTTTATTTTGAGTTGTTCCTTTGATTGCTGCCATGGCCCTGCAATATAACAAAACTTATCTTATAAGTCAAAGATTATGAGAAGCTAGCTAAGGCTTTTTTGAAATCCTCTGGTAATGGGGCCTCAAACATGTGCATCTGACCGTCTGGTGCCTCTATCTCTATAGTACGTGCATGGAGGGCTACACGGTTGAATCCGAGCTCCTTTGGGTGGTTCTCTGCGTAGAGCGAATCGGCCACTACAGGGTGGTTTACAGCCTTAAAATGCACTCGAATCTGGTGTGTACGGCCAGTTTTAGGATATACCTCAAGGTATGTGAAGTTTTTAGGGATTTTTCCTGAAATATGATCTGCCTGCTTTCGTGACACTACAATGTATTCAGTAATAGCCTCTCTGAGTTCTCCTCGGGCGTGCCGTTCAGCCGACCATTTTCGGAAATCTGTCTTACTTCGGCCAATTGGTCGTTCAATTTTGCCCTTATCCTCTTTTATAATCCCCCACACGAAGGCGTTATACATCTTTCGTACTTCTCGTTCCATGAACTGCTGTTTGAAGAAATCGAATGATTTTTGAGTTTTTGCAATAATCATTACTCCTGATGTCTCTTTGTCGAGTCGGTGCACAATGCCTGGTCTATAGAGAAGTGTGCCGTTAGGCATTTTGATAGGATCACCAACGAACTTTGTCTGCGGATAATTGGCCAAAACCCAGTCAGAAAGTGTGGGTTCTGTACTTCTACCGTCAGGGTGAACAACCAAACCAGCAGGTTTGTTGATTGCGAGGAAGTCGTCGTTCTCAAAGAGTATTTCAGGTGTCATGGCGGTACTATAGCACACGTTTTGGCATTTTCTTGATTATTCTGGCTTAGACGTTGAAAGTATTTCAAAAATAGTTTATGATGCCCGTATTCAGTTTGTTGCCACGGAGGGCTGAATGATAGTCAAAAAGAGACAAAACATCGTTTGGGAGATTAGCTCAGTTGGTAGAGCAACCCGTTTACACCGGGAAGGTCACAGGTTCGAGTCCTGTATCTCCCACCAAAAAGAAAAAAGACTGCATTGCTGCAGTCTTTTTTTTATGTGCCCACGGATAGTTTTTTCGCCGTCGCTCAAAAACTTCCTCGGGCCCGCCTCGCTCGTTTTCTTTGCTAAGAAAACATAGCTCCGGCTGGCACAAAATAAAAAAAGTATGCAGCAGTTCATACCTTTTTATATTTTGTGCCCCCGGTTGGAATCGAACCAACATTGACGGCTTAGAAGTCCGCAGTTCTATCCATTGAACTACAGGGGCAATTGAGCGCCATCGCTCACCGAGCATAACAGAAACTAACGAGCACGGTCAACAGAACTTGAACTTGTCGTTGCGTTTGAATTCGCACTCGAACTAGCCGTGAGCGTAGATGAAGATTTTGGAATCAATGATGAACCATAAATCCGTTTGAATGTATCTGCTTTTTGTTCATATCGAGAAACAAGTTCTTTGAGTTCATCACCTTTTGTTCTTCCCGAAAGTGTTTTTGTAGAGCCAATGACGAGGTTTACTGAATCAGTAGCAGATTGAACATGAAGGAAAAATAGAGTACTCCATACAATAAGAATAATTGAAAGGCAGAAACAGAGTATAAGAACTCTTCGCCAATCTTTTTCAGCGAACTTTCCAAATACATATATGTGTTTCAATTTATCTTTTAAGTCAGTCATATATTTATTGTGCTTTTTTCTTTACGAGCGAAAATTCAAACTTTGCTGCCCATTCCCCCGCTTCTTGTGTTCCGTCACCTGATCTTAATGACAAATCAGCAAAATCAATTTTTACATTGTATGGAAGATTTTCAATGAGGGTTAAAAACTTTCTTGTATTTTTCCAAGTACCTACTGTTGAAATTGAAATAGTAAGGAGTTCTTTCTTTTGTGGTGTAAGTGTTGCAGATTCTTTTGCAGCAATAAGATCCGTGTTGTATGTGAGTCCAGATGCTGCGGCTATACCTTCAATCTGCTGTACGACATCTACTTCTTTTCCATCTTCAATAATATATTTTTCAATTTTACCAAGTTCATCAGCTCCAGAGATTGCTACTTGTCGAAGTGACTCATTCTTTAGGGTACGAACTTGAGCATCTACCACTTCAGACTTTAATACATCTGCCGCTGCATTCATTGCTTTGATGCGATGAATGACAAAATAGAAACCGCCAAACACAGCGAGTGTTATAAGGACAACGAGTATGAGAATTTTTGTGCTGCTGCTTCGCATATTATTGTGAGGTTGAGCTAGACGCTACACCTTTTACATTCATTAAAAATTGAAAATCAATATTTCTTTCTCTTGTAAAACTTGAAAGTGGTAATTTGGCTCCTTCAAAGTACGGATCTCCCTGCAAGACTTTAATAAACTGTGTTAAATCATTTCGAGTGTCAGCTCGACCAACGACTAAAAAACTCAATGTATTATTTACTTCAAGCTTATATGCATACTGCATAATCTTGATTCCACTTGATGCACGGCTTATTACTCTGTCGATTACATAACTTGGTAACTCAGTTGAACCAAGCGGCTGAAGAGCTGCGATATTTTCTGTGATGTTCTTTACTGTTTCTGCTGTCTTATCCCCTGTTTGTTTTTCGAGGGCATCTACCAAAGCTGTTTTTACTTTTTTTACTTCATTGAAGTGCTCTTGAGAATAAATATATGAAGGAATGAGAAGCATGATACCCACAACACCAATACAGCTCAAAGAAATAGCTGTAACAATAGAAAGACGCTTTCGATATTCGGAAAGTACAGTTTTCTTTTGTTGTTCTGGGAGTAAGTGCAGCATTGTATTATTTTAATTTTTTTGGAAGAGCAAGACCAATAGCAGTTCCGTAGTTGAGAGATTCAAGATATTCAATTGGTGGAATCTCATTATCAAATGACATTACGTTCAACCACACATTCGCCAATTCCACATCGACCTTGAGTGACATAGCAATGTAATCGCGGAAGCCAATAAGTGTTGAGTCCTTCCCCGCAAGAATAACGTGGTTGATTGAATTAATTGTTCGTTGAGCTTTTACTTTTTCTTGATATGCCTGCCAGTATACGTAAATACGATTGATCTCGTCTTTGAGAGCAGAGACGGTATTGATAAGTGAAAGGAACAACGACTCGTTATCTTTACTTCGAGAAAATCCTTTTTCAAATTTAATTTTCTCAGCTTCTTGTTCAGACACATTGAATTCTTTCATGATGGCTTGTGTAAAATCTTCACTTCCAATATGTACAGTAGAAGTAAACTGCACAGCATCATCACTCACAACAGAAAGTACAGTTTTTTCAAAACCAAGGTTCACGACGAGGTATGAGTTTGGATCGCCTTTCTTAATAATAGCTTTTGATAATGCTTGGTTTTCAATAAGGAAAGATACAGGAGTCATTCCGCATGATGTAAAAAGCTCAATATAGTCTTCGGCTACTGCCACAGGCAGTACCGATACCGCAACATGCAGCATATTTGTCTTTTCGTTTTTGTTGATGATGTAATACTCAAACAACGCATCCGAAAGTGAGATCGGAACGTTTTCTTCGAGGTGAAACTCAATGTTATTTCGGATTGATGCATCATCCCCCACTGGTACATCTGTAGTGAAGAGATATGCTTTTTCTTCAGGAATAGAAACTTCTACAAAAGAAAGTTTGTGTGTTCGTTGTAATTTCTTGAGTGCAGCAACAACATCGGCATTTGCATGAATGTTGTCAAAGTCTTTTGTGACAGTTAGGAGAAGCTGTTCACCAAATCCAGCAAGAGCAAGTCCGTGAGTAGTTCGCTTGAGTCCAATGAATCGAATAGCTGTTGGTGAAATATCAACACCAACATGAGACATACTCAAAAATTCTGGAGTAGGAAAATGCTTAAAAATGTTTTCAAGAAAACTCATGTGAAGATACAATTATCTTATCACACTGCGCAGTCGTCTACGAGAGTTTTGTCCCAGGTGGTACTTCTGTTGTTGGTCTAAGAAGTGCGAGTGTTCCTTCGTGTGAAGCTGCGAAGATCATCGCCTGACTTTCCATACCCATAATAGCTCGTGGTTCAAGGTTTGTAACAAACGGAAATGATGAACCAACGAGTTCAGTCGGTTCTGTAAATGTTTTTCCAATTCCTGAAAGCACCTGTCGTGGAGTTTCTTCTCCGAAATCAACAGAAAGTTTAAGTAACTTATCAGAACCTTCTACTTTTTCTGCAGAAAGGATCTTCCCTATTTTTATTTCTACCTTCTTTACGTCATCAATAGTAATCATATGTATGTGTGATTAAATATATCTCAATTTTTATTAAAACTTCTATTCGTCTTTTGTATCCAATGGGTCATCAATATCTGAATCATCCATAGTTCGTTCACTCTCTATACTATCGTCAATCATTGTGTATTTGTCTACTACCGGCTTTTGCACTTCATTCTTAAACTTCTGCCTGTCGAGATAGCTTTGGAGGATAACTGCCGCAGCTGAAGCATCAATATCGTCTTTGATTCCTTGAATACGCTCAGCCTGGATAGTACTCATAACTTCTGGCTCATATATAACTTCTAATTGCTTCGCCCGGAGGAGTTCTACAAACTCACGAACCATTCCCATAATACGGTTGTCTTTCCCCTTAAAATCCTTTGATTCGCCAACAATAACAGTCGTAATGCCATTATCTGCACAAATCTTCATAATTTTGTCGGCAGGAGTGCCGGCTGTTGTCTTTTCGTTCAAGAGAACTGTCTCCGGAAAGGCATATTTACCAGTTTCGTCTGAAAACGCAATGCCAATTTTCTTTTTTCCGTAATCAATACCGAGGTATTTCATTTGACTTACCATTGTAGCATGATGGACCGCTGAGAGGGATTTATGCAACACAGGAGGCATCTTGTCCAAGTCTAAAGTATGTCAGAGGCCAAATATTTGTTTTTCTTCCAGCTTTTTGGTAGGATAGCCGACGGAGGAGTGGCAGAGTGGTCGATTGCACCTGTCTTGAAAACAGGAGGGCTCGCAAGGGTCCCGTGAGTTCGAATCTCACCTCCTCCGCCAAGACATTTTAGTATCGGCGTCAACTCACTTGCATGAGTAAGTGATGCGACCTACATACATAGAATGATTCAAAAACACACGAATTAAATCGTGTGTTTTTGTTTGTGTAAAACTGCTAAAATCAAACCATGAGTGACGACTATAAAAACCATCATTATGTACCTCAATGGTACCAAAAAAAGTTTATGCTCCCCGAGGAGTCGGAACTTTTCTACCTAGACATGAAACCAGGTTATTTTATAGACCCGAGAGGTATTAAGCACGATAAGCAATCCCTATGGAGACAAGGTAGTAAAAAGTGTTTTGTTGAAGAAGATTTGTATACAACGAAGATTACAGGGATACAACCAAAAGATATTGAAAAACATTTCTTTGGGCAAATTGATACTAAAGGAAAGCCTGCTGTTGAGTATTTTGAAAAATTTGATTACCCACTAACAGATTGGCGTAATTCATTTGAAGACATCATGAACTACATGAGTACTCAAAAACTTCGAACACCAAAAGGTTTGACATGGCTGAGTAAAGAAATAGAAAGTACAAATAAAGACGATATTTTACGAAGTATGCTTAAACTAGGAAGAATACACTGTGCTTTGTGGACTGAATGCGTTTGGTTAATAGCGGATGCATCAAAATCAGATACTAAATTTATTATTTCAGATCACCCTGTCACTGTTTACAATCGAGAATGCGGTCCTCGATCACAACAGTGTAGAGAATCAAATGATCCTGCCATCTGGTTACAAGGAACTCACACAATCTTTCCTCTATCTTTAGATAAGATCTTAATACTTACAAATCTTTCTTGGGTTAGAAATCCATATCAGCCTGCAACTAACGTAAGACCCAACCCGAATCCTTTTCGAGGTGCAATATTTAAATTTACAGATATTCAAGTGCGTCGATATTTAAGTGAACAGGAAGTACGCGAAATTAATTTCATTATTAAGAGCAGAGCGAATCGCTATATTGCCGCAGCAAAAAAGGAATGGCTCTATCCAGAGAAATTTGTATCAAAATCAAATTGGAACACCTATGGTCATGGTTATTTATTGATGCCTGATCCGAGAGCTATTCATTGGGGCGGGACAATAATGTGGGGTGGTGGCCCAGGTGGTTCTGGAGCAATGGATGAATATGGAAGATTGCCTGGAGATCCAGATTTTGAATCAGAAACAAATAAAGGTACCGAGCATCAAACCCTCCCTTGGTTTCAAGGAGAGTTTGCAGAATTATTTGGTCCATATCGCCGAGGTCGTTGTATGCAACATATTGAAATTGAAAAGGAACGAGATGATGATGAATTTCATAAGTATCACTTAGGCCTACGAAAGAAAAAATATAAGGATAGAAATAAACGCTAATCTATCAAAGTTAGAACCTTATCCTTATATATAATCTTGCTCCGCAAATTCGCAAGTAACTCTCGCTTCTCTGTCACCGCACCCTCTTTTAGTATGTACTTTGCATAATTTCGTATGTCGGTATCTTTTCTATTACCAATCTTGTCTGTGCTCCCAAGTACTGATCTTTGGAAGATATTGAATCGAGCGATTTCGTCCTCTAATTTCTGTCTCATGCCAAGCTCATTAATATTTACTTTATCGAGTATCTTCAGCATCTCGACGATCAGATCTTCCTCTCGGATATATTGATTCTTACAATTCCTATCCCTCGATCTTGCACATGAGTAGTAAATGTATTTCGCATGCGTACCATCTTTTAATTGTTTCCATTTTTCTTCTGCGGAAATTCCACTCGCACAGTATCCACATGTGAAGAGTTTGGTAAATGCGAATTCTTTATTTTCTCTTTGTATATTATCTCGCTTCAGCTGTGACTGTGCTTCATCGAATAATTCCTTTGTGATTATTGATTCATGTTTTCCTTGATACCAATTACCACTATCTTTTGGATATTCGAACATTCCATAATAGAAGGGATTTTCCAATATCCTGTATACACCCCCGAGTGTAAGTGGTTTGTTTCCTCGTGTATAGAAATTGGCTTCGAATCGAAGCCAATTGTATATCTTTCTTCCACTTAATTTCTCATATGCGACCCTTTCAAATATTTTTTTTACCAGCGGTGCACGTAGCTCATCAACTACAAGTTGACACTTCTTGTCGATATTTCTTTGGTTGAGATACCCAAGAGGTGCCACTCCTGGCCACAGCCCCATCTCCACCCTTGTTCGCAATCCTCGCTTCACGTTGATACCTCTATTATCATTCTCGAGCTTTGCTTGTGATCCGAGAATCATCAGCAAGAATTTCTCGTTTGGGTTGTTCCCGAACTTCTGCCCGAAAGTCCTGATTTCTTGAAGCTTACCCGCATCCATTAGATCCACTATCCTTCCAAGGTCTCCTGCGTTTCTTGAAATACGGTCAGGTGCCCATGTCAAAATTCCATTGAACTTGCCATCACGCAGTTCCTCGATGATCTCGTTGAAGACTGGTCGTTGCCCCGTTTCCTTTGCTGAATGACTCTCACGCTTCATGGTGACCACCTCAAGCCCTTCACGGTCTGCTAACTGGAGCATTTCTTTGATCTGACTATCTATTGAAAGGACTTGTCGTTCCTCTGATTCTGTTGATTTTCTCGCATAAAGGCAGTATTTCACCTTTACCTCGCTTATGATTCCTCGGGCAGTCATAGCCCCTGGCATTTGATCTATTGTCTTCATACATCAATCAATGACACATACTCCTCTAAGAGCCTAGGACGACCCAGTTGGTAACTAAAAGACCTAAATTTGCATTTTATTGTAAAGTGCAGTATAGTCCTTACATGCACAAGAAATTGAGCGAAATAGCAGACATGGCCTCTGGGTACACATTCCGTGGATCCATCGAAAACGACCCAAAAGGCGCTATTTTTGTGCTACAAGCCAAGAATATAGCTATAAATCAAGATATTTTGAATACTAATGACCTAGTTATCGTTTCAGACAAATCCATTAGAAACCCTTACTTTCTTGAACATAACGACATTTTACTCGTTTCCAGAGGCTCAGGTGCTGGGTCATTCCGTTCTGCTGTTTTTGCTTCAGACAACACAAACGTGATGCCCTCATCATCGGTTCATGTCATCCGAATCAAAGATGTTACCGTTCTCCCGAAGTATGTATCCCTATATCTCAATTCACAGGATGGGCAAAAAGCTCTCGCTCAAATAGTCACAGGTGCTTCATATATACAAAGCATCCTTGTGAAAAACCTCACGGACTTCCCAATACCAATACCTCCTATCCATACGCAGAAGTCGATCATCGCGCTCCACGAAAATATTATTGAACAAGAACGGATATTTAAAAGAAAACAAGAAATTCAAAAAACCATTATCAACGCAAGCTTTACTAACTTAACTAAGAACTAACATGACCAACAAAAAATACACACAAGAAGACCTAAATAAAATCCTATGGGACTCAGCAAACTCCTCTCGAAGCCAACTCAATGCGGCGGATTACATGAACTATGTACTCCCAATGCTTTTCTTGAAATATCTTAGCGATAAATCAAAAAACACACATGACGAATACAAAAAAAGATTCGCAGGTGATGAGAAACGTATTGAAGAGAAAATGAAGCTTGACCGCTTCTATCTCCCTCCGAAGTCATCGTTTGACTATATCTATTCAATTATCGAGCAAGATAATCTTGGAGAAGAAATAAACAAAGCACTTCATCGTATTGAAGATCACAACAAGGAAAAACTTGATGGTGTATTTTCTGTAGACTTCAACTCAGAATCAAATCTTGGAAAACTTGCAGAGCGAAACAAGATGCTTCGTAATCTTGTACAGGACTTTGCAAAAATTGACCTCACTGGCGTGAATGATGATGTCATTGGTAACTCATATATGTATCTTATTGAGAAGTTTGGAGCAGATGCAGGAAAAAAAGCTGGAGAATTTTTTACAGTAAGGAATGTTGCTCATCTCGTAGCAAAACTTGCAGAACCAAAAGCAGGTGCTCGTATTTGTGACCCATGTTCTGGATCAGGAGGTCTCCTTTTACTTGCAGGTGAAGAAGTAGAAAAACAAGGTTCAAAGAACTACGCTCTCTATGGCCAAGAATCAACAGGTTCAACATATCAACTCGCTCGAATGAACATGTTTCTCCATGGAAAAGATTCAGCGCGACTTGAATGGGGCGATACTTTAAATAATCCACTCCTTGTAGAAAATGATCACTTAATGAAATTCGATACAATCGTAAGTAACCCACCGTTCTCTCTCAAGAAATGGGGCGCTGAACATGCAGATGCCGACAAATACAAACGATTCTGGCGTGGCACTCCACCAAAGGACAAGGGTGACTTTGCCTTTATTACTCACATGATTGAGACAGCAAAGCCAAAGACAGGACGTATTGCTGTTATTGTTCCTCACGGCGTTCTCTTTCGAGGTGGTGCAGAAGGTAAAATTCGTGAACAACTTCTCAGGGAAAATATCATTGAGGCTGTAATCGGACTTCCTGCAGGACTATTCCAAACAACGGGTATCCCTGTCGCAATTCTTGTTATCGATCGCTCACGAGAAAAAGGTGGAGAAAATGAAAGTAAAAAAGATGTGTTCTTTATCGAAGCATCAAAGGAATTCAAATCTAACAAAGCTCAAAATATTCTCACCGATGAAAACATCGAAAAGATTTACTCTACCTACAAGGCTCGCAAAGATGTAGCGAAGTTTGCTCGTAAAGTAAGTCTTAAAGAAATTGAGGAGAATGATTTCAACCTTAATATCACTCGCTATGTGGATACGTTTACCGAAGAAGCTCCTGTAGATATCAAAGCAAACCTGAAAGAGCTTGCTGAGCTTGAGCCACAGCTTGAGAAGCTTGAGAAACAAATGGTCGTATACCTAAAGGAACTAGGAATCAAATAAATATATGAAAGATGTTTCTCTTGTGTCGGCAAATAAAACTAAGTTAAAAGAATCATTCAATCTTTATTTAAAGGATAAGGACACTGGCTTCTTGGCTTTAGAGAGATTTACGAATGGTAATATAACAAGATACCCATTTTACAACTCATTTGGGACCATTAAACATAAGTATAGCTCTATAAAAAAGATTACAACCACAGGAGGCAAAAGACCTTCTTCAGGTATATCTGTGAATGTTTCGAGCGGTTTCGGATTCACAAAACCTAAAGGAGTTCAGGATTTGTTTTATTTTTTTCAAGATAAATATCCAAATATTGAAGAAGTTGTCTTTTTAGAAAAAGGTAAAACAGAAATCAAGAATGGTAAACTTCAAATCCTTTTAACTGATTTCAGGAAAATTGAATATAGTACACAAAAAAATAAAGAGAAGCAGAGTAAGGAATTGAGACAGACGCATCAAAATATCTTTAACTCAGTTTTGCCATCTAAGTTTAGTGTAGCTCAAAAAATTCAATATACTGAAAACGACTTGTCTAATTTCTTCAATAAATACGAAATAGATCAGATGAAGCTATCTGATGCTGATTCAATTGTCATTAAGGGTTTTATTGATAAAAAGATTCTAAGTAAAGAAATACTACTTTCCTCAAAGGGGCAGATCGACACTTTATATGTTGAGGACATTCTTTCTAGATATAAAAGATTATTAAAAGTAAATACAAAAGAAGAGGATTGGCAAAAGTTTTTCAATGAAAATAACTGGATTTTTAGCAATGTATTCTATTTTCCAGTATCACTTACAAAAGACAAATTTAATGTCGGGGGCAATAATATTACAGAAACCAATAGTGATAAAATTGTTGATTTTCTATATAAAAACAATCTAACCAACAACGTTGCTTTTATAGAAATAAAAACTCATAAAACACCCATAATAATGAAGACAGAATATCGAAAAGGTATTTTTCCTATAAGCAAGGACTTGTCTGGCTCACTTATTCAAGTTCAGGATCAGAAGCATGAATTGCTAAAAAACTTCTATTCCAAACTTGGTGGATCTGGCTTACAAATTTCAAATTCACAATGTGTGGTTATTGCTGGTGATTTAAAAAATCTAAGCCCGAAACAAAAAGATAGTTTTGAACTATTCAGGTCTTCAAATAATGAGGTAATGATTATTACTTTTGATGAATTGTTAAATAAAATTGAGTACACATTAAATCTATTTAAGAAAAAACCAAGAATCAAATAATATGAAAAATAATCAATTACAAAAAGATATCCCATCTGGCTGGACACAAGTTACACTTGCAGATGTTTCACATATATCGTCTGGAGGCACACCTGATACAAATAATAAAGATTTTTGGGACGGTGAAATAAACTGGATAACCCCAACTGAAATCACAAAAACAGGTAAATATATAACATTAAAGACAGAGAAGAAGATTACAGAGCTTGGTCTTAAAAATAGCTCCGCAAGATTGCTTCCAAAAGGGAGTCTCATTGTTTGTACTCGTGCGACGGTTGGAGAATGTTCTATCTCTACGTATCCAATTTCTACAAATCAAGGTTTTAAAAATCTGATTCCAAAAAAAGATACAACGGTGGATTATTTGTTTTATTTCATTAAATCAATCAAGCCTACTCTAATGAAATTGGGGTCTGGCAGTACATTTCTTGAAGTTTCAAAAGGTGATTTCGAAAAGATTAAATTAAACTTTCCTCCACTATCTGAACAAAATCGTATTGTTTCAGTCCTTGAAACTTGGGACAAATTGATTGAAAAAATTACTGAAAAAATAAAAGTAAAGAAGAATGTAAAAAAAGGCCTAATGCAAGATTTACTCACTGGTAATAAGAGATTGAAAGGTTTCGAAGATAAATGGGAATTCAAAGTACTTGGTGAGATTTGCGAGATAAAAAGAGGTGGATCACCACGACCAATTCAGGATTATATTACAGAAAATAAAGACGGACTGAATTGGTTAAGAATTGGAGATGTGCCAATTGGAGACAGATTTATTTATAAGACAACTGAAAAGATTAAAAAGGAGGGACTTAATAAAACTACATTAGTAAAAGAAGGAGATTTTATTCTTTCAAATTCAATGAGTTTTGGTCGTCCTTACATAATGAAAATTAATGCTTGTATACACGACGGTTGGTTGGCGCTAATGGATATCTCATCATCAGTCAATAAGGACTTTCTTTACTATCTCCTTTCCTCATCGAGAATTCAAAGCGTATTTCGCTCTATCTCTGCAGGTTCAGGAGTGCAGAACTTAAAAAAAGAGACGGTCTCCGAAGTTGTTATACATATACCGAAAATTAAGGAACAAACGGCTATTGCAAACATTCTCACAGCAACAGATAACGAGATTGATTCACTTGAAAAGAAACTTTCCATCTTCAAAGAACAGAAACGCTACCTTCTCAACAATCTCATTACAGGCAAAATACGCACACCAGAAACATTATCAACCAAACTAACCAAATAAACATATGTCATCACTCATAAACGTAAATTTCGATGAAGCCAGACAGTCACAGCTCCCATTTGTAGAGCTTCTGTTGAACATGGGTTACAAGTATGTTTCTGTTGCTGAAGCACTGCGACAACGTGGTGACACTTCAAACTTCATCCTCGCTGACATTGCTGCGGAGAAGCTCATGGAAATCAACGGATACGAAGTTGATGGTGTTGAATATAAATTCAGCGAGAAAGATGTGCGAGACGCCATCGATGAACTTGAGCATATTCAGTATGAAGGGCTTATAGATACTGCACAAAAGATCTACAACACTATCATGCCAACGAGTGGAGGTAAGACAATCAAAGTAAATCACGGGGGCAAGAAAGTATCAAAGAACTTTAAGTTCATAGACTTCGAGAACCCAGAAAATAACTCATTCCATGTCTCTGTAGAATTTGTAGCAAGTGGTAAACAAAATGTCCGTCCCGATATCGTAGTCTTCGTAAACGGTATCCCTTTTGCGGTGATTGAGAACAAAAAGTCTAGTGTAGATGTAAAGGAAGCTATCAATCAAATGAATCGTAATCAGGGCCCTGAATTCTGTCCTAAACTTTTTACTTACACTCAACTTCTTGTTGGTACTAATGGAAAAGAATTGCAGTATGGAACTACTGGTACACCTAACAAGTTCTATGCAGTATGGAAAGAAAAAGGATCAGATCAGGAAATACTTAGCGAAAAGCTATTAGGTCTTATTCATAAAAAAATTGATACTGAAATATATACTCAAGTACTTGAAGATTTGAACGGATATACTGACGGTCATAAACAAAGAACAGACAGACTTCCTACCGAACAGGATTGTGGGGTTATGTTCTTATTCGAACCAAAAAGACTTTTAGACCTAACAAAGAATTACATTCTCTTTGATGCAGGAGTAAAGAAGCTTTCACGATACCAACAGTATTTTGCTATACATAAGATGCTCAAGCGCGTAGAAGAGGAAGAAGTAACTGATCACGGTATTACTCGACGAAAAGGTGGGCTTGTTTGGCACACTCAAGGATCTGGTAAATCGCTTACCATGGTGATGTTTGTGAAGACCCTTATTGAAGATCCTCATATTCTCAACCCTCGTGTGATCATCGTTACTGATCGTAAGGATTTGGACAAGCAAATTAAAGATACATTCAAAAACTGTAACCTCAAAAAGGAAGTCATTCAGGCTACAAGTGGTCAGCACCTGATTGATCTTATTAAGGAGAAAGATTTGTCTGTTATCACTACACTTGTTCAGAAGTTTGAATCAGCTGCAAAAAAGAGTACAGGATTTATTGATGATGATAAAAACATCTTTGTCCTTATCGACGAGGCGCACCGAAGTCAAAACGGTATGGCTAACTTTGAGATGAATCGAATCATCCCAAATGCATGCTACATCGGATTTACTGGTACCCCTCTCATGAAGAAAGACCGAGAGAGTTGGAAGAAGTTCGGTGACTATATCGACAAGTATACGATTGATGATGCTTTAGCTGATAAGATTATTCTTCCCCTTATCTACGAAGGTCGTTATGTTGATCTTATTCAGAATGCGGAACAGATTGACCGCCATGTTGAACGAATCACTGAAGGACTCAATGATAAGCAGAAGAAGGAACTACAGCGATACGTTGGAAGTAAGATAATTAAAGACAATCCTCAGCGTATTGTTGAGATTGCTTATGATATAGAGAAGCACTTTATCGACAACTTCCAATACACAGGGCTTAAGGCGCAAATTGTTGCTCCATCTAAATATTCAGCAATTCTTTTCCAGAAGTTCTTTGAGACTCGTGGAAACGTTCGTACTGCTGTAATTATTTCCGACGAGCATGAAGACGGTGATGAAGAAAATCTTCACAAAAAAGAAGTGGTCGGATACCTAGAGGGTGTTCGAAAAAATCACAGTAGTGTTGAGAAATATGAAAAAGATGTTGTTGATAGCTTTAAGCACAACGATGACGGTATCGAGATGATCATCGTGGTAGACAAGCTACTCACTGGCTTTGATGCACCTCGTAACACAGTACTCTATCTCGCTAAAGACTTGAGAGATCATAACCTACTTCAGGCTATCGCTCGTGTAAACCGTCTTTACGAAAACAAAAAGGAAAAACCAAAGACTGCGGGCTATATCATGGACTACTCAGAGAACGCTAAAAACATTGATACAGCTATGAAGCTTTTCGGTAACTATGATGAGAACGATATTAAAGGAACTCTTATTGATGTGTCAGAAAAGATACAAGATCTCGAACAAAGCTATGGAACTGTCCACGATTTGTTTAATGAGATCAAAGGATCGAACGATGATGAGGTGTACCTCCAATTCCTTTCTGATCAGCCAAAGCGTGAGACTTTCTACAAGACACTTAATGAGTTCATCAAGAACCTGAACGAATGCTTTGTGTTGCAGGACTTCGTTCATGAATTCAAGCACCTTGATCTCTATAAACGTGAACTTAAAAAGTTTATGGAACTTCGTAAGTCTGCGAGCTTGAAGTATGCCGACCGTGTTGATCTTCTTGAATACAAACAATCACTTATCAATATCCTTGATAAGTATGTGGATGCTCGTGGTGTTGAGTTGCTCACAAAGCAAGTAAACATTACTGATCGAAAGCAGTTTGAAGAAGCTGTAGCAGAACTCGGTTCTGACAAATCAAAGGCTGAGGCAATCGCTGCACAGACTGAAAGGACTATCACAGAAAAAATGGATACTGACCCTGAATTCTATGAGAAATTCTCTAAGAAGATTTCTAACATTCTTGAGAAAATGAGACAAGGAAAACTTGCTGATGTTGAAGCTCTGAAACAAATGAAGCTTATTAGTGATGATGTGGTAAACAAGAAAGACGAGAGTCTTCCAGAAAAAATTGAATCGCAGAAAGGATCAGACGTGTTCTATCGTAACTTGCGATCTGAGCTTGCAAATTTGAATCTCAGTGAAGATGTTTATATTGCCACCATTCTTGATATCTTCACGATCATTAAGAATGAGGCAATTGTAGACTGGTACAAGAACATGGATGTGAAGCGTAAGATGCGAAATAGTATTGATGATTACCTCTACGATGTGTTTAAGGGCGAGAAAGGCATCAATATTGATAATGATCACATCAAGGTCGTTATTGATACTGCAATGCAATTAGCAGAAAATAACTTTGATCTATTCTTATAATTATATGAAGGAATTCATTTTTGGAACATTCATATATGAATACCAACTTATAAAACAAGATCGTAAAACCCTGAGCCTCACTGTCACCCCAGATCTTCGTATTATTGTTAAGTGTCCATTCAAGGCAGAGGGCGAAAGAATCGAAACCTTTCTCCAGAAGAAATGGTTCTGGCTAGAGAAGCAACTTTCATTCTTCAAAAAATATCAACGAAAGACTTATGAGAAAGAATACATCTCGGGAGAGGGATATTTGTACCTCGGAAGACAGTACAAACTAATTGTTCGTAAAGGTAAAGAAGATTCTGTTTCTCTCACTAGAGGTCAGTTGATTGTATCTACAACTAAGTCCGTGACAGACAGCAAGTACAACAAAAAACTCGTTGATAGCTGGTTTGCAGAAAAGACAAACCTAATTCTCCAAGACAGATTCACTGAAATGCTTTCACTCTTTGACTTCAAGAACACACCGAAACTTTCCGTTAGAGAAATGAAGAAACGTTGGGGCAGTTTCTTAAATCAGGATAAGATATTCCTCAATCCTAGGCTTATTCATACCTCAAAGGACTGTATTGATTATGTTATCGTACACGAACTCTGTCACATGAAGTATAAGAACCATGATAAACGGTTCTATGATTTTCTCGACAAGAAGTTTCCTAAATGGGAGAAAGTTAAGGAGAAGCTTGAGACAATTGGATCAACAGTCTGCTAAATTGAGTTGTTGGTAACCACCCCTTCGCAAGCCTCCATATCTAAGCTAAGGTACAAAAGTAGCGGAAAATCTGCTACAATTCATTTACAACTTAATAAGCGACCTAACCCCTAAAAGACCCTTGGTTTTCTAGGATATGGTCATAAACACCGCAAAAGTATAAAAACCCCTTAGTCTAGGGTCACTTTTGCGGTCACATCGGGAAACTGGTGTGGGTGGGTAATACCATCGTCCTGGCTAAGGGATTTTTGTATGGAAAAAAATCCTATGTCGGGTTAAAAAACCGCAAAAACATGAATAAAATAAAAACAGTGCTGACCAAAGCTCTAAGTGGAGCTTATGGTTCTATTGTACTTTTAATAACCATACCAATAATCGGAATACTTATTGGCACAATTGGTTACTATGGATTTATTAATATTCCAGAAAATATCCTTTCAGGAATGTTTTCTGGAATTGGAGCAATAATACTACTCGCAGGAATTGTAATTGTAGGCGCGCTCATTTTAGGAACACTAAAAGCCCTCCTCGAAGCTCGAAGAAGTAAGATCGTTGGACTACTCCTCTTCCTCATTGGAGTTGGTGCAATATATTTTGCATTCGCACAGCTTGGAGCAGTTGCGGGATTACTTACAATCATCGCGATTATTCTCTTATTAATCTTGTTTAAATAATATGAAGAAAATACTTCATATAGATGACGACAAGTTTCTACTCGATCTCTACGGAAAAGTATTCAAGGAATCAGGATTCGAGGTTGTGTCACTTGATGTACTTGAGAAAGATTTTGTTTCTCAAATCGACATCATAAAACCTGACCTCATAATCTCTGACGTCATTCGACCAACGCCAAATGGCCTTGATCTACTCAAGGCCATCAAGGTGGATAACCGCACGAAGAATATTCCATTTGTTTTTCTTTCTAATTCAATAGATGCAGAAGTAAAAGACGCTAGCCAGAAGTTTGGTTTGCATCAGCCGATTCTGAAGGCTTCGCTGACTCCTTCTCAAGTTGTATCGCTTGTTTTAGATATTGTTCAGCCTCAGTAATACTTTTGAACTCATCTTCAAGTACTTTGGCGAAATATTCAGAACGTATATCGATACTGACTTCTTCAACACTATTGTATTCCAATAGTAACTCGAGCATAATCTCTTGCTTAGTACTAAGACTATCGTGGAATTTAGATTCAGGATTCCATGTCTCATACGGAGCTTCTTCTTTCTTTTTCCTCAGAGCGCTCATACGAGCATTCCACATAGCTACTGAGTTTACCTTTTCAGGTGGTCTATAGTCACCATGGTTATGCTGAAGGAAATATCGTATTGCTGGAAAGTGACCATCGCTCACTCGCTTAACAAGACTTGATAGTGCAAGCTCATTCATACTTCTTTTTCCTTCTCGAAGTGCTATCACTACATCACTCGAAAAATTCTTGTCATCCTTGAGCCATTTGTAAAATGTTGATCTGGCTACTCCGAATTTTTTACATACTCTATAGATGAAGGGAGTCTCGGTAAGTGCTGCAACAATTTCTTTTTTAACATGTCGGCTGTACATTGATTTTTACTCTTTTCTTGCCGGTAAACTTTTCCCAGCGATTAAGCGCGACCTCCGCATAGACTGGTGATTTTTCCATGATGAAGCATCGTCTTTTCAATTTTGTACTTGCAATCAATGTACTCCCGCTTCCGCAGAATGGTTCAAGTACTGTTTGATCTCGTCTAGTTAATACCTTTATGTACGGAACTAATATTTCTGTTGGCTTAGTTCCGAATATGATTCCTTGGCCAGAAGACTTCTCGTCGGCTGCATTGTAGTCAATGAAGTCGGTCGGGCAATATTTCTTACCTTTACCATATGATTCCCAATGAGGACTCTTGTTGATAGCGAATAGCGCAGTCTGGTATTCGTTCTCAAGCAATGGATCAGCCTCCGCTTCAGGATCGACTCCTTCATGATTTTCACTTGTGCCAACCATTGCAATGTCATGTTTTGAGAAGAACTTGTGCTTTCCTGCATACCCTTGGTTTCTGTTTGGAAGATGCCAGACGATCATATTGCGAACTTTCCAATGCTTTTCCATTTCGCCCCAAATGGTACGAATGTTCTTCCAGTTCTCATAACAGATGATTGAGAAGTTTTCTGCCTGTACTTTCTTCACGTTGTTCATCCATAACTCAGTGAAATTGTCAGGCAAACTTTCAGTCTCCAAGTACCTTCGATTCTTCTTTGCACCGAAACCAGTAGTGGCTTCACCGTGTTTAGTCTTTCCATGAAGATAGTCGAGTATATACGGAGGATCAGTCATTACCATATCTACCTTTTCTTCTCCGCATAGCTTCATCATGTCGGATTCTATAGTTGAGTCTCCGCACATGAGGCGAGAACCGTCGAGGTCGTAGACATCACCCTTCTGAACACTGATACTTTCGATATTTAATTTGTCGAGTTCTTTCTGTAAGTCGAATTGTTCTTCTTTGTCATCTTCCTCGAAAATATCATCAAGCGATTCTGAATTGAAACCTATATCTTTCAGTATTGCCTCATCAAACTTTGAAAGAAGTTCAAGATCCCATTCGCCTTGGTTCTTGTTGAGTCGAATACACAATTCCTTTTCTTTCTTGAGATCAGGAATATTTATGTAGACAACTGGCACGGTTTCAAAATTCAATTCCTTGAGAACTGAAAGTCTGAAGTTTCCTCCGATAACAATGCCTTTACGATTCTCTGCGGAGTTAACAAGCAGAGGATCAACGACTCCGTATCTGTTGATACTTTCTTTGAGTTGCTCAGTCGTTTCCTTGCTCCATGTCCGAGGGTTATAGTCGGGAGAAGATAGGGTTGATAAAGGGACATACTCAATTTTAAGGTCACGTTCATGTGAACGCGTTGAGCCACCTGTATTTGTTTGCATAGCAAAAATTAGAAATTACTTTAATAATTTCTCTGTTCACGGATTCAAATAATTTATGTTCGCAATCCCCAGAGTAGAGATCGCTTATTCGTTTTAAAATTTAGAACCCTCGAGCGAATGGGTCAGTGATTATGTTCTTGTCTGCCGTGTGCAACAAGGAAACTGTCACTGTTTAGAATGAGGATTTTCGTAATCACCTCAAACCGCTAGTTATGAATACATTGTAGCAACCTCAGTTTTTCGCAACAGAGTATATAATCGATTTTTATGTGGATAACTAAATGTTTCCCCGGCGCAACTGGATTTTGAGTACTATGAATTTTTGTCCGATTTGTAGTGTTTTAAGAAAAAATAATTGGTAAAATATGTAATATGTTTTGCACGAATTGCGGAAACAAAACTAATTCAGAAGATAACTTCTGCGGAAATTGCGGTAAGGCAATTAAGCGTGCTAGTGTTTCGGAAATAGAAAGACCATCTCCCAGAGTAGAACCGAGACCGACGCAACCAATCTACAAAGAACCAGAATACGTACCACCTCCTATTCAACAACCTCGTCGTAACATCCAAAGTCAGGCAAAGGCTGAAAAGAAAAAAGAAGACCGCAAAGAAGAGTTAAGAAAGTTATTAGAAAAAGAACGAGGACGAGAAATCACTGATCATGAACTCTTTGAGGCAGATCTTTGGCTTACGAACTATGCCAAGCTTATGTATGATTTTGCTATAACAGATTTAGGGCGGAAGAAAAAATTAGAAGAAAATCCGAAAGGCTTTCATCTAGAAGGCAAAGGATATACTTGCTGTGTCTGTCACAACTCTGTCTCCGATGAACAGACATGGTATGACGAGAACGGTATCAAATGTTTAATTTGTCAGGATGCGTTGGATAAAAAAGTAATTCCACCGTCAGTGGCAAGTGACCATGAGAGCTGGTACTCCGTGCATGATTTTGAAAGTAGTTTCTTTATGAAGCCGAATGCGGTCAGGAGATTTGTAAAAGAAGGTCTCTTAAAGCCACGAATCATCAAAGGTCCTTCAGACCGTATTCACTATCAGTTATTCCTCATAGAAGACCATGAAGGCATCCTACCTCCTAAAGAGGTGACGAAATGGCCGTTAGTTAAATTCCAAAAAGACGGTAAGGATTGGTATCATTCAGAACCTTGGTTTATGCACAAAGATCCCAAAGAAGTCCTAGGGGGTTACAAGATTCTGGAGTACATGTCGACTTTGAAAGAAAACGAGATCGAGCAGTCATACCCTGATTTAAGCTTTCAAATGCACGAGGGGTCGAAGTCCATATTAAAGGTTGATTCTATTGATGAAAAGCCCGAGAAGCCTGTAGAAGAGGAGGCCAAAAGTGAGCCAAAAAAAGAATAGGGCTTCAGGTGTCTCATTTTGTGAAAATGGGATAGCGACTCACTTGCCTCAACAAGACCCATCCAGAAGTGCTAGAATACCCTTACAAGGCCTTAGAGCGTGGGTACTTAACTCACATGGCCCGCAC
The DNA here is from genome assembly GCA_039795775.1 of Candidatus Parcubacteria bacterium. Taxonomy (GTDB): domain Bacteria; phylum Patescibacteriota; class Minisyncoccia; order Phycocordibacterales; family CAIZLB01; genus JBDKLC01. Next base: position 27,986 of record JBDKLC010000003.1, on the reverse strand, counting down.
ACAAAAGAAAACACCTACCCTTTCGAGGGTGGGTGTTTTCTTTTACGCTGCTTTAGGTAGAAAGATTCGAAAGCCGGAGCACAGCAGCTATATGAGCGAAGTGAATTGCTGCAAGCGAGGCGGGGTCGCGCAAAAATTGCACAGCAATTTTATGTGTGACCGAATCTCACCAATTTTATTTATATAAATCTCATTCACATCTTTTCAACAGGTTGATACGTGATACAATTCTCATATATGGCACGACTCAAAGGACCTTATATCTGGGAAGAACACGAATATCTCCACCAAGAAAAAACAAGTGATTGGTATTGGTCTGTTGGTATCATTGCAGTGTCTGCTACAGTGCTCGCAATCATTTTTGGTAATATGCTTTTTGCACTTCTTCTCCTCCTAAGTGCATTCTCCCTTGCTTTATATGCTTCTCGAAAACCAGATCTCGTTCGATTTGAAGTAAATCTTACGGGTGTCATTATCGGAAAGACTCTCTACCCCTACTCTTCTTTACATTCTTTTTGTGTCGAAGATGATTCTCACATCAACCTCCAATCAAAACTTATTTTAAAATCAAAAAAGATGGCTGTGCATCTTCTTGTTATTCCCCTCGCTTCAACTATCGATCCAAAAGAACTCCGAGATTTTCTCTTTGATCACCTTCCTGAAGACGAACACTCAGAGCCTCTTGCACAAAAAGTTCTCGAGTACTTGGGTTTTTAATCTACATATGTTATTTTTTTCGCTGTAGGGCTTACTGCCACTACGCTCTCGTCGTTCAACGGATAGGACAAGAGTTTGCGGAACTCTAAATTTAGGTTCGATTCCTAACGAGGGCACCTTAATAAAAAAGACCAACTCGAGTTGGTCTTTTTTATTTATCGAATTCTATTCGAAACTAAGCCTTCTTACCTTGAAAAAACTGTTCAATCTGCAGTGTATCGGCTTCTGTTAAATTTTCATATCTGTCTTCTCCTGGATTGGCACCAAATACAACCTTTCCAAGAAAAATCACTCCACCAGGAATATCTTTTTCTTGAATTTGAGCGTCGTCTTCTTCACCACTTTTCTCAGCCCGAACAAGATTTATAATTTTGAGTGCCAACTGCTGTGCAAGGCCTGTATTTAAAACAACATTGTGTCGTACAACTCGTACAGAACCTGCATCAAACCCTGCTGATGCAAAAGCAGCATCTTTTAAAGCAACATCCGGGGTGAAGTTTGAATCACCGTGCTTGTAATGTCTATCGAGAGCACCATCTCTTGGCTCTAAGCCTAAAGACAAAAGCCGTTCTGCAAGAACTTCTTCTTCAGGTGTTACAGCTCGAGATTCGGCTGTTATTTCAGAGAGTGAGCTCTGTCTCAAGTAGTTCATAATAAGCTCTCTTTGTTCAGCTGAAATTCCTTCAAGGGTGTTTGGGGCGGCTTCGCTCATAGTTCTAAAATAAATGTATAACTCATCTATTGTACCAAATTCATGGAGAAGAGGCTCAAACAAAATGAATTTGATATACTAAAAGCATGTCTAACCTCTACGTATACTTCGGACTTGCATATGCTGTAGCTATGGCTATTTATTGGCTTGGTGTATTTTTTATTTTGTATCATCTTATTCGATTCGGTGTCAGCACTACCCCAAGAAAGCTCGCTGTAGTGTTTTTGGGTGGGGCTCTTGTTCTCTCTCTTCTCGCAACGATTCTCTTTACACAAATTAACTTTGGCTCCCTTAAAAACAAAGAGATCTGCTGTGACGTTAATCCCCAAAAATTGTTAAACACCTACTAATATGATTACCTTTTCATTTTTTAAAAATACTCACTATTCTTTTGATGGGAAAAAAGAAGGTGAAGAAGTACACATCTTCCTCCATCGACACTGGTACACGCTCGTTAGCAAGATTGCTTACATCGTCATGGCGGGTTTTATTCCATTCATCGTTGTTATCGCCGCGGGTTCGCTCATTATCAAATACAACATGATGGGACTCTTTGCGTTCCTCTGGGCGGCATATTATCTCTTCCTGTGGTACATGTTGTTCTATGTTCTCACTATGTATTCCCTCGATGCGTGGATTGTAACCAACCTTCGAGTGATTGATAGTCGTCAGCATGGATTTTTCAACCGAACCGTGGCCGAACTCAGCCTTGGAAATATTCAGGATGTGTCATTCACCATTGAAGGAGCTGTACCAACAATGATGAACTATGGTGACGTACAGATTCAAACTGCGGCAAATGAAAAACACTTTCTCTTCATGCAGATTCCAAATCCTCAGTTTGTGAAAGATAAGATCATGCATCTCGCCGGTGAATTCAAATCAAAACAGCGGGAAAACCCTTCAGTTGGAATGTAAAGATTTCATAAAGAAATAATAAAAAACTCCAGCACATGTCTGGAGTTTTTTATTTGAGTTCGAAGTTCGTATTATTTTACGAGTTTTCGTACTGAAGCACTGATTCGAGACTTCTTTCGTGCAGCCGCTCCCTTTTTGATGAGACCGTTTTTTGCTGCTTTGTCGATAGCCTGGTATGCAAGAGAGAGAGCTTTCTGTGCAGCAACTTTTTCAGCCGCTGTTACAAATTTCTTCACTTCTTTTACCGCAGTATCAAGCTTCTTCTTTCGTCGAAGATTGAATACTCGCTTTTTTTCTGAGCCTCGAAGCGCTTTTTTCGCTGATCGTGTAATTGGCATATTGCTGTGAGAATAACAGAAAATGGCAGTATTTGCAATACTTACTGCATTACTGATATCAAATTTGCTACAATGAACCCATGATCGCATACCTACGAGGCACAGTACTCCATAAAGACCTCAAATATCTTATTATCGACACGGGAAATGTTGGCTATAAAGTGGCTTCCCCTACCGAAGTTCTCAATACCCTCGCTGTGGGTGAGCAAGTTGGGCTTTGGATTCATACAGTAGTACGAGAAGACGCTCTCGACTTGTATGGCTTTTTGGATAAAGAAAATTTAGAATTTTTTGAACTTTTGATCACTATCTCTGGTATAGGACCAAAATCAGCTCTCGGTATTTTGAGTGCGACATCTATCAAATCTCTCAAAGAAGCTATTATTACTGGCGAAACAGCCTATCTCACAAAGATTTCAGGTATTGGAAAAAAGATTGCTGACAAGATTGTCTTGGAGTTGAAAGATAAGGTGGTCTACACAACCGAAGAATCGGCGGCTGGAGCTGGTCTTGCCGGTCAGAGCGATGTTGATGCAGTAGAAGCCCTCAAAGCCCTTGGATATAGCCACAAAGAAGCACGTGACGCTCTAGAAGGTATTTCTCGAGATATTAAAGACCCCGGCGAAAAGGTAAAGGCAGCCCTCCGAGTCCTCGGTACATCTAAATAGCTGTCCTATGCCAGAACTCCCCGAAGTTCAAACTACCGTCAACGGTATTCATAGAGTTGCAAAAGGTCTCACCATCAAAGATGTGTGGACCGACTACAATAGTCCTTTCCACTCACAAAAGGACAATATTAAGAATCCATCATTTTTTACTGAATTTTCCAAAGCTGTCATCGGAGCAAATATTGTCGGAGCATCTCGTCGTGCAAAAAACATTTTGATCCATCTCTCAAATGGTAAGACTATTCTTGTACATATGAAAATGACGGGTCACATGATGTTTGGAAAATATCGAATTGATACATCGAAAGCAAAAGATCCCTGGTCACCTGTTGAGGCAGATGGACCGCTTGCCGACCCATTCAATAGATTCATTCATTTTGTAATTACATTCTCAAACAATACACAGCTTGTTCTTTCTGATATGAGAAAGTTTGCAAAAGTGACACTCCTCGATACAGAAAGTCTTTCCACTTCCCCAGACTTACAGCATATAGGTCCTGAGCCACTCGATGCACAATTTACATTAAATGTTTTTAAAGAAAGAATAAATAAAAAGCCAAACGGAAAAATAAAATCTGTTTTGATGGATCAAACTTTGATATCGGGTATCGGCAATATTTATTCTGATGAAGTGCTTTGGCGAGCTGGTGTCCACCCAGAAACTACCGTATCAAAAATTCCTGAAGATAAAGTTAAAGCTATGCTTAAAGCGGTGAAAGAAACTCTTGAGCGAGGAATAGATTTCGGTGGTGACTCAATGTCAGACTATAGAAACATAGACGGAGAACGTGGAAAATTTCAGGATCATCACGAAGCATATCGACGAACTGGGAAAGAGTGTCGAAAGCGTGGCTGTGGAGGCAAAATTGTACGAAAAGTAGTTGGTGGCAGAAGCGCTCATTTTTGTGACACGCATCAAGAAAAATAGTAGCTGAATCAGTACATCTGAATCAATACATACTATGTTTAGTCTGTACTTAGTAAAAGTAGGAAAAATTCCTACTTTTAACAACATTCTACGATGACTATTTCCTCTCCCAACCGACGTCGCCTTCACAACCTTCACATCGCTTATACCTATCACTACATCAAGCTAAACAACAAAATCCCAGTAGCAACTGACACATTCAAAGACTCCTTCTCCCCTTTCATAGAAATTTCAGCGATTATGTCCATTTTCTTTAAAATATTTTTAGGAAGTCCTTTCACTTCATTTCCTAAAACTATACAAATTTGTTTTTCTGACGCTCCGGACTTTTTCACAAGACCTTTCAACTTTTTGTAATCGACGGATGTAGCATCTTGTTCTAAGGCAATCAGCAACACATCTCCTCTCTTTTTCAAACGAGTAAGAAGTGGCCCAACAGATGAGCAATACTCCCATGTAACACTTTTTTCTCCTCCGAGGGCTGTCTTTGCAATTTCATTTTGAACACGTCCATACTTATCGACGGGGCAAGGAGTGTATCCGGCGATGTATACCTTTTCTACACCAGCAGCATCAGCTGTACGAAAAATAGACCCAACATTATGGGCGCTTCGAATGTCTGGGAGGATAAGTGAAACTTTTGTTTTCATTTTCATAGGGCCATGCTAGCATATTCTTATGTTAAATCCATTTCCAATGCTTCTCGACTATGTGTTGTTTGCGCCTCTTTTGCTTCGAGTAGTTCTCGGTCTTTTTATCATTAATTTTGGTTGGAACAAGCTTACAAAAGAACGAGAACACAAAATGAATTTCTTTGCCTCAATTGGCCTCAAACCAGCAAGTGTCTACCTCACCCTCCTCGGTATTCTTCAGATCGTAGTTGGTATTTGTCTTATTCTTGGTCTCGCTACACAGATCGCGGCAATCATTACAGCAATTATCATGCTCGTTTCATATATCATCAAAAAACGAGAACCCACACTCATGTTCAGCCCTTCAAGTATCTACATTCTCCTCTTCTTTATCTCCCTTTCTCTCATTCTTACAGGCGCCGGAATTCCTGCAGTTGATCTTCCGTTCTAATGTATTCAAATCGAGCTCCTAAGTGAGTTTGGCCTAAAAGTTGGACTTTTTAGGATTTTTTGATATATTTTTTAGCACTGTCGTGTTAGCGTACGACTTTATACATGCGCTCGTAGCTCAGTTGGTAGAGCACCTGCCTTTTAAGCAGAGGGTCGTAGGTTCGATTCCTACCGGGCGCACAAAAACAAAATACCTCAATGGTAAATTATTCTCTTCGCCAAGCAACAGAAGCTGATCAACCGTTTCTCTTTACAGTTGTTCATACCGCCATGTCGCCTGTTCGATTGGCTAATGACCCAGACAAAATAGTAGATATGGAGAAAGGCTTAGCTGAGTACAAAGAAAAATATCCTGCAGAGAAAGTTCAAGTTATTCAGTACGATGGAAAAGATGTTGGCCGGCTTCGCGTTGTACGCTCAAAAGAAGAAATCTATATTGGGGGTATTCAACTCCTCCCCGAATTTCAGGGTAAAGGTATTGGAAGTTCTATTATGAGAGACATCATCAATGAAGCTAAAAAAACAAAGACTCCAATTACTCTTGAAGTCCACGAAGTCAACAAAGCTGCAAATAGCTTCTATACTAAATTAGGATTTAAGTTTGTTAAACAAGAAGGAAATCAGTTTGTTCTCACATACACGTTTGAATAAAAAATTATATATACTATACATATGACTATTACTACTCGAGAATATACAGATCAAGACAAACAGCTACTTATTACATGTATTGAGAGTCTACAAAAACACATTGTAGATATAGACCCACTTCTGAGACAAATTATCTCGCCAGGATATGGTGAAAGTTATACAGACGCATTACTCAAAGCTATTGCTGAAAAAGATGGGAAAATTTATTTTGCAGTAGACAATAATGTTGCTATCGGATTTATTGCAGGAACAATACAACCAGAAGCAAAAGGTGGCACTCTCGAAGTGATTCCCTCTCACCCTGCATGGATTAGAGAATTATATGTTCAAGACGAAGCTCGTGGAAAAGGTGTGGGAAGTCTGTTAATAAAAACGCTCGAAGACTATTTTAAATCAAAAGGATGCGATGTTGTTCTTGTAGGAGTTTTTGCTCCGAATACTGATTCACACTTGTTTTACCAAGCAAAAGGATACGTTGATCGAGAAGTCACACTGCTCAAAAAAATCTAGTGTATTTATCTTCTTTATCTTACTTCATCGGGAACAGCACAAACTTTTCTAGTTCAGTAGCAAAATCAATCTCTCCTCGGTGAGCCTGGTGATACATAAGCATAAGACGATCCATAACTTGGAGGAGCTCAGTTCCTTTCCACACATCAGCAGCCCGAGATGCTTTCTGATATACGTACGGCGAAAGACCCGAATCTTTCACACTTTTTGTTTGTGATGCGATCACAATAGATTTAAATTGCCACCAAATGACTCCGTGTACTTCTTCCGCTACCGCTCCATCACGCATGAGTTCTTGAAACACCACCCACGCCTTCTTTGTATCTTTCATTGCAAGTGCATCAGATAACGCGAATGTTTTTGGTGATTCTTTCTTCGGAGCATCTTCTGAACCATACTCCTGAACTTTGTCTGCATATTTTTCCAACACTTTTTTGTCGGCAGCCTTTAGCTTTTCTTCAAATAAAATACAGATATGTTCTGATTCAGCGAGTTCTTTGATTCGATCAAGCACCACTTCCCCAGTGTCGGCCTTAGCGAGCAACTGATCGAGAACAATAATATATTTCGGGAGAAATAGTCCCTGACTCTGAATTAATTCATCGAGTGCACCTTCGTTCCAGTTCTCAGAGTTAAGCCGAAAGAGCGACGCGTCTGGTCGTTTTTTTTGCAAACTATCAACAAGCTCTGTGAGCTTCTTTCGAGATTTTTGAGTTTCTTTTCCGTAGATGACGTACAACATGTTGATAACAGTCTAATTCGTAAACAATATAATTCGTAGTATACCCTACTTCATATCATTCCAGTTTTTTCCGACATGAGCCTCAGCTGTGATTGGTACGCCCTTTGTGTCTTCGAGTGTAAGGATACTTTCCATCGCCTCCTTAATTTTTTCCGAGAGACTTTCAACAAGATCACTTTTAATCTCATATACGAGTTCATCATGTACTTGCATGAGCACTCGCGCGTCTTTTTCTTCGATGCCTTCTTTATCGAACAATTCCTGAACTTTAACCATAGCGATTTTCACGAGGTCGGCTTCTGTTCCCTGAATAGGCGCGTTGATGGCCATTCGTTCAGCTGATGCTCGAATAAACGGAAGCGCTGATTTAAATCCTTCAAAATATCGTCGTCGTCCAAAATATGTTTGAGTGTATCCAGTTCGTTTTGCTTCAGCTTTTACGTGATTAAGATAATCTGCAAGAGTGCTAAAGTTTTTGAAATACTCGTTATAGAACGTCTGCGCTTCTTCTCTTGTACTACCGAGGTTTGTCTTGAGCGCATTCACACCCATGCCATACAAAATACCGAAGTTGATGACCTTCGCTTGTCGTCGCATTTCCTTTGTCACATCTTTTGAATCTACTTTGAATACCTGCGATGCAACTCCAGTGTGTACGTCTGTTCCCTCTTTGAAAATAGTAATGAGTTTTTCATCATCAGAAAGCCAAGCGGCAATTCGAAGTTCAATTTGAGAATAATCAAATGAGACAAGTTTGTATCCCTTTTCTGCAATAAAAGCTTGTCGAACTTTTCGGCCAAGTTCTGTTTTGATAGGAATGTTTTGAAGGCCAGGGTTTTGTGAAGCCATTCGTCCTGTAGCTGCGCCAGCCTGCAAGAACGTCGTATGAACTCGATCGTTTTCGTCTACCATTGTTGGGAGCGGGTCAATATATGTACCGAGGAGTTTTGCGAGCTCTCTATATTCCAAAATATGATCGATGATAGGATGTGTTCCCTTCATTTTTTCCAGTTCTGATTCTTTTGTCGATCGTGCACCTGTTGATGTTTTCTTTATCTTTTTTCCACCAAGCATGAGCTTGTCGAACAACACTTCACCGAGCTGCTTTGGTGAACTCACATTAAATTCCATTCCAGCTTCTTTCCAAATTTTCTTTTCAAGTGAAGCAAGTTCTTTGTGATATTCTTTTGATAATTCCTTGAGGAATTCTACATCTATCTTTACTCCCACTTTTTCCATAGCGTTTACGATTGGAATAAGTGGTTTTTCAATATCAAAAAACACACTGTCTACTCCCTGTTTTTTCATTTCATTCAATAGCTTTTGTTCAGCCTCAGCAGCTGTCTTTGCTTTGGTGTGTGTCACCACGTCTTCGATTGTCGGGTTAGTGAGAGACGAATCAAGCACCCACAATGCAATAGTCAGCTCTCTTATTTTCTCTTTAGAAAGATGTGCAGCAAACTCTGTATACTCTGCAGCTTTTTGCTCAGCTTCTTTTTTAGATTCAAACGCAATATCTTCTACACTCACAGCTTTTCCATCTGCATCCGACAACGAACCACTTGCAGCCATGATAGTTTTGAGACGAACTCCGAGTGTTCTAAATTCAAATTCTTTGAACAACGCCTCGACAGGTGCCACATCAAAACTTTCTTTCCATGTTTTTTCTGGGAGTTTAAAATTGATAGGAGCATCACGTCGAATAGTGGCGAGCATTTTACTAAAGAGAGCTTCCTCTTCCCCATTTTTCAAAAGCTCAATAATTCGATCCGTCACTCCAACCTTTTTTACATCGTCAGAATTTTTCTTGAGTGCTTTATATATATTTTCTACAGTGCCAAACGATGTAATAAGTGTAGTAGCTGTTTTTTCTCCGATACCTTGAATACCTATGATGTTATCAGACGGATCTCCTCGAAGACCTTTATAGTCGGGCAACAATTTCGGACCAAATCCAAATCGTTCCATAACACCTTTTTCGTCGTACACAACAATATCCTTGATACCTTTCTTGAGGGTGTACACCATCACGTCGTCACCTGAGACAAGTTGCAATGTGTCCATATCTCCCGATGCAATGATCACTTTCAAATCTGCATCATCTGCTTTTACGTTTCCTTTGAGTACATCTTCGACAATTGTTCCAAGCATGTCGTCCGCTTCAAAACCTTCTTTGTCATACATTGGAATGTTGAAGGCTTCGAACACTCGACGAGAACTCTTGAGCTGTTCTACAAGAGCGGGGTCGCTTTTCTTTCGCCCAGCTTTGTACGCTTCGTATGCTTCGTGTCTGTATGTAGGTGCCGGCAAGTCATAGCAAGCAACAATATAATCTGGTTTGAATCGTTCGATGATACCAATAAGCATAGCTACGAGACCGTAGATCGCACCTGTTGGTACTCCTTTACTCGATGCAAAATCTGGAAGTGCATGATATGCACGATGAATAATTGCGTGAGAATCCAAAAGAACGAGTGTTTTTGTTTCTCGCTTCCCTGCTTCTTTTTTTGTTTTCTTGTCAGATGTTTCTTTTGTTGCCATAGGTCTTTATATAAAATTTATTTATTCTTCATATGAAATCGATCTGGTATTTTCATCAATTGATTCAAAAGAAATTGTGAAAACTGGAATGGTACTCAAAATACTTTCAACCTTTTCTGGCCATTCAATAAATATCAGATTGTTTGAATCAGCAAGAACAGTATCAAAATCTAACTTACTCAATTCATCTCCATGCTCTAACCGATATGCATCAATATGAATAAACTTTTTAAACGTATCGTCAGTCGTATCGTATATTTTTTCAATAATAAATGTAGGACTTGTCACTCGATCAACCACACCGAGCTCATGTGCAATAGATTGTGAAAATGTTGTCTTACCTGAACCAAGGTCCCCCCGAAGTCCAACCACCGTTGCCCAACCAGATTGTCGTGCGCCCTTTAATACGCCAAGGATCTGAATGGCTGCTGCCTGAGTTTCGGGAAGACTATGCGAGAGAAGTTTCATAGGAATATGGTAGCACAAATAGCAAAAAACCCGAGAAAAGGAAAAGGCCGTCGACGCACGTGGTGCAATCGACGACCTGTGATTTCCGTTCACCTTTCGGTGTTCGAGGATCCGGAGACCCTGTTGCAGTTCAACACTAGCGCTTGCCCGCCGCTGGACCTGAGGTCCAATCGATCGGGATTCCCGACCGCGTTGTTTGTGGCAACGTGAGACCCTCACGCTTTGCGAGGGCAGCTACTTGAGCCGGCCAGTATTTAACCCCTGAACGCATGTCCTTGAAGTTCCGCAAGCTCGGGCTGTAACCAATGGTTCCAGCCCCGATACCTGCCAGAATCTGGTTGGTAGGAACGATGGACGGCATGTCCGACTGAGGCACACCAGCTCCAGTTGATGGAGGTGTTGCGGGTTGCGGCTGGCTGCCACTTGCGGCCATTTGTGGTGGCTTTGTCGAGGCAGGTGCTGGCGCCGAAGCGGCAGCTTTTTCCAGATTAAACAACCTCAATTGGAGCTGTTCATTATCAGCGACCAGTTTGGCGAGAGCCTCGTCGGCTTCTACCTTGCTGATCATTCCGCCGGCCGTTGCTGCCTTGAGCTTGTTGAGCTCGGCCTCCGCAGCGACTTGCGCCTTTGTGGCGTCTGTCATCTGCTTCTCGACGAGCGCGTGTTGGTCCTTGCCCACCATACCCGCCATTTTTTCGGCGAGGTCTTTCTTTTCGTTGGTGAGGAGCACGACTTGCTCCTTGAGCGAGCCGATCTCCGAGTTGTGCTGGCCGTCCGGGCTGACCCGATACGATAGCCAGCCAACGAAGATGAGGAGCAGCACGATCGCGGCAATAGGGATCCACGGGCGATCCACAAGCCACTGCGTGCGTTGACCGTCACGCCATTCGGCGGGTTTAACCCCGTCGAACACTGCAATAGCTGCAGTGCGAGCATCACAGGCGTCCTTCAGCGCAGCCTCGGCAACCTTGAGAGATGCCGTTGTCGCGTCGAGATCCTTCTGCATGGTCTTCGGATTTGGCTTCGGCGAGGTTTTCGCCGACTCCACATGGACACGTTGAGCGGAGTCTTCCGCCTCTTTCGTCTCCTTGGTTGCGGTGGCGAGAGCGCGGAGAACCGTCTTTTCGAGAACGGTTACAACGCTGAGTGCCTGCGTATATTTCGCACGGCGTTTGGGCTGAGACGCAGCGAGGCCTGTAAGGGCAGCGCTGATCGTCTTGATACCGTTGGTTGGGTCATTGAGGTGAGCCTCAATGGCCGCAATGGTAGCTTTTGTTGCACTTGCAGCAATTGCTGCGTTATCTGCGAACTCTTTAGGAGTCATGGTATTGTTGGGGCCTTTCTGTCCCCGGGTTTTGTGTTGAATTTGCCAAAGATCTGACTTCGCCCGTAGGGGCTGTGACCTTACGGTCGAAGTCAGCTCCCTGGCGGGTTTAGTTTTCAGTCAACCACATTGGTCAACTGTTCGAATATAATTATACTACTTTTGTACGCATTGTCAAGTACTATCTTTAAGTAAAATACTGTGCTGTATTTGCATATAAATGGCTAAAAATAAGCACTTTTTGATTATTTAACCCCGGTTTTTTAAAAACAGTTATCCAACCAAATAAAAAGAAAAGGCCTCGCCGAGTGTTGGTACACTCGACGAGAACCTTGGAGCTTCTTTGCCCGGCAGCGTATTAGCGCCGGTATTGGTATTGGTCACGGTCCAGACTGCGCCGAACCACGGAAGGGTCTTGGATATACACCCCACCTTGATTCGCGAGTCCGCGTTGATAGGTGGTATCGCCCACCAGAATGGCACGGTTGCCACTGTAGGAGGTCACGATTGCGGCGTTTCCTCCACGAGTATTTCCGTGGAACCGTCGGAACGATGCGTTTGCTCCGTTGGAGCATTGGTCGTCTTCGACACCGAGGTCAACGAATCCGTCGCCATCCACCTGTCCACCTCCATCCAGACCGTCTGGAACGTTGATGTTGGTGAAGCCGTCAGCACCTTTTGTGTAGCTGACATGCTTCACCGTGCGAGTGACACTTGTCACCTCGCGATTGTAGGTGATGCGAGGCGACAGGCCAGGCAGTTGTCCGCGGACATAGCGCTCAATTGCAGCGCGACGTTGCCCAGAAGGCAGATCGCGTGTAGCAGCGAGTGCAGCGGCAGCGATGCCGTCGCAATCAATACCACTCTGATTGACCTCGATATGAACGTGGTCATCCCAGTCCTCTCGGACCGTGGTGCGATCTACGCCATCTTGGTAGCGGACAGCCGTCGCTTGTGAGCGACCGCCAGAGCCACATCCAGATTGGACGAGGACCTGTTGGCCTTGCCCACAAACACCGTCGCTGATAAAGCGCTGGTGATGCGTGCCACACAAGCCTGCCTGACCGCAGTCAGTGCAACCGGAGCGATTACGCGCACCGGAGCCCCAGAGCTTGATGTTGAAGCCGAGCCCGAATCCGAGCTCGAAGTTGCCACTCCGACGTGAGCCGGTGTTGCAATCGCTGTTCTGCACGTAGCGCCGAGGCGCAGGAGCGCAGGTCTCGCGATATACTGGCCTTTCGACCACTACCGGAGGTGCTGGCCGCTCGAAGCGACGCACTTCCTTCGAATCACGCCCGGTGTTGATTTTCACGACGGCGTCGCCCGCGTGAGCGAACGAGCCAAAGAGCGCGAAGATAAACGCGATGACGATGTTGAGGTTGTTGTTGATGGTGACGATGGACCACGCGTTTGCACGCGAAGCCATCCCGATGGTTTGGTGTTTTGCATTCATGCAATCTATGGCCTTTTCAACTTTTTCATCAAAAGTTATTCAAAAAAGCTGCAGATTGCATGAAGCAAACGACCCTACCGACACTATCTTATGACCGTTTTAAAGAAGCTGTGAAAGAACGTAACTCGGTGTATATTATATCATATTTAATAGATAAAATCAAGTAGTGCCCTATTCCCCTAAAGACTGTAAAATAATGGCTATATGACTATAGTTTTTGACGAAGACAAACAGAATCAACGACTCCGACAGCTCCGAGTTGATGAAGAAGAACAGGCAATGGAAATGCTTGCCGAAAAATACCAAATTACATACGTAGACCTTACACGTATTCCTATCAACACAGACGCACTTAGACTTATTCCCGAAGAAGAAGCTCGCGCAAATGGTGTTGCAGTATTTGATATTGTTGGAAAAAAACTTTCAGTTGCCATTCACTCTCCTTCTAATGAAGATGCTCAAAATATTATTAAAGAACACCTCGAAGCAAAGGGATATCTGATAACAAAGTACATGGCTTCAATCCAGAGTCTTACTAAAGCATGGGATCGATACAAAGATCTTTCTTTTGCTTTTGAAACAGAAGCTGGATCTCTTGATATTTCAAATGATGAAGTAGAACAACTCATCGAGAAAACAAAAAAACTTGAAGACATCACAGTTCTTATTAAAGAAGCACTCGCAGAAAAAAAGAGCCACCGAATTTCTAAAGTGCTCGCCATCATTATGGCCGGAGCTTTTTCTACAAAAGGATCCGACATCCACATCGAACCAGAAGCAGACTATGCTCGTATTCGATATCGACTGGACGGTGTACTTATCGAAGTACTCCAATTCGATTCTGAAACTTACTCTCTTCTTCTTTCTCGAATCAAGCTCCTCTCTGGTTTAAAACTCAACATTAAAGAAGCGGCTCAAGACGGACGATTCACTGTGAAGGTATATATGAGCGATGTAGAAATTCGATGTTCTACAATTCCAGGTGCGTACGGCGAATCTGTGGTGATGCGAATCCTCAACCCAAAGTCTATTTCTGTTCCTCTCGAATCTTTGGGTATGCCAAAACGGTTGTACGATATTCTTCAAGCAGAAATTGCACGACCAAACGGAATGATTCTTACGACAGGTCCTACAGGTTCTGGAAAGACAACAACTCTGTACGCTTGTCTTCGACACATTCAGAGTCCTGAATTCAAAATCATTACTATTGAAGACCCTATCGAATACCACCTCCCTGGTATTGTGCAGACACAGGTAGAAGAAAAGAAAGGATACACATTCGAATCTGGACTTCGATCTGCGATGCGACAAGACCCAGACATCATCATGGTGGGAGAAATCCGAGATGGTGAAACTGCGATGACCGCTATTCAAGCGTCACTCACTGGTCACCTTGTATTCTCAACTCTTCACACCAACAACGCAGCGGGAACATTTACACGACTCATCGACCTTGGGGCTGACTCAAAAGTTCTTACATCTGCCATTCACCTCGCTCTTGCTCAACGACTCGTACGAGTACTTTGCAAAAATTGTACAAAAAAGATTCCAATGCCAGCTGATCGAGCTCCCCTCGTAGAAAAAATTCTTGCTTCTATGGCTGGCTACGAAGAAGCGGCAGAATTTACATCAGTGCCTTCGGAGGTTTGGGATGCTGTTGGTTGCGAGGCTTGCAACAAAACAGGATACAAAGGCCGACTTGGCGTATTCGAAGGTATTCTTGCTGACCGAGCCATCGAAGAAGTTATTCGAGAAATTCCAAGTGAACGAGAAATTAAAAATGCTTCTCTCCCCCAGAAAATTATTGATATGCGACAAGACGGTATTCTTAAAGTGCTTCGAGGTATTACAACCTTCCAAGAACTTGAACGAGTTGTAGACCTTGCTGCAGAAATTCAAACAGAAAAAGACGCAGGCTCACACGATTAAACATCACACAGCCTATTTCACACTCTTCAGAAAAATAAAAAACACCAACCAAAGCGGTCGGTGTTTTTTATTTATTTTTTATTTAAAATTGAGAAAAATTACATCACAGAAAGTTATGTTTGAGCACAACACAAGCTATACACACGGGTCAATTGACTTGACCCCCCTAAGACGCGTAAGCTTTAGGTACGTTTTTTACATCGATAAGAAATAAAAAACAGCCCTTTGAATTTCTAAGCAATGCTTTCGAACCTAGATTCAAAAGCCCGGTGAGCATTTAAGGATAGCTCCAGGAACGAGACATAAAGTCTTGCACCAGATCGTCCTTTAACAAACACCGATAGACCCGTGGAGGTTGTATTGCTTAGAAATTCAAGGAGCCGTTATGTTTATTTTGCAACAAATCGTCTTTAGAACTTTTTGAGCAAAATAATAATCGCATTCGGTACATTTCTATACGAGTGCGACACTGATAACATCTTAGCACACAACTATTTTTATGTCAAGCACCGACCAAAACCTCATAGAACGACCTATCGAAGACCGAGTTCTCGATCAGACCCTTCGTCCACACAAGTTTGAGGAATATATTGGTCAAGAAAACATCAAAAAGAATCTTCAAATTCTTCTCACTGCAGCAAAGGAACGAAATCATCCGCCAGAACACCTTCTTTTTTATGGTCCACCAGGCCTTGGAAAGACAACACTCGCCTATTTGATTTCAAAAGAGATTGGCGCACAAATGAAAGTGACATCAGGTCCTGCTATTGAACGTGTTGGCGACCTTGCATCTGTTCTTACAAACCTTTCTCCTGGAGATGTTTTGTTTGTTGATGAAATTCACCGACTCAACAAGACCGTAGAAGAAGTCCTCTACCCTGCCATGGAGTCAGGCCAGATCGATATTATTATTGGAAAAGGTCCATCGGCGCGAACTGTTCAGCTCGACCTTCCACCATTTACACTCATTGCAGCGACTACACGTATTGCAATGATTTCATCACCTCTTCGATCACGATTTTCTGGAGGTGTGTTTCGACTTGAGTTTTATACAGAAAAAGAAATTGAAGAGATCGTTACTCGGTCTGCAAAGATTTTAAATATTGAAGCTGAACCAGCGGCGCTCCACGAAATTGCAATTCGAAGTCGATCGACACCGCGAACTGCCAACTACCTTCTCAAACGATGTCGAGACTTTGCTCAAATTCAAAAAGCATCGTTGTCTAAAAAGATTGTTGATGAAGCATTGGAACTTTTGGGTATTGATCATCGAGGTCTCACACAGTCTGATATAAAGATTTTGAAAACTATTGTTGAAAAATATAACGGAGGGCCTGTTGGTCTTAACACTATCGCTGCTTCTCTTTCTGAAGATCAGGCAACTATCGAAGAATTCAACGAACCATATCTTATTCAGCTTGGCTTTATTGAACGAACTCCTCGAGGGCGTATTGTTACAGAAGCAGGCTACGCTCATCTCAAAATCGAATATCCTGTAGATCGACCGTTGAAGTTCTAGTTTTATATTTATAAGAGCCACCTGACAGTCCGATCAACTGGGGTGGTTTTCCTTTTTGCAAATTTTCACCGAGATATGTCTATGTGTTAGAGTAGTACTATCTATGAAAGTACTAGGCATCGACCCCGGATACGAACGTCTTGGTATTGCTGTGCTGGAAAAAACAGCGGGATCAAAAGAACAACTCCTCTACTCTGCATGTCTTCGTACATCAGCAAAAGATAGCTTTGAGCAACGACTACTTTCTCTTGGAAAAGAAATCGAGCGAGTTATTGCTGAATTTTCTCCAGAAGCGTTGGCAATTGAAACACTCTTTCTTTCGAATAACCAAAAGACTGCTATGCGAGTAGCAGAAGTGCGAGGTATGCTCATTTATCTTGCGGCTTCTAACGGACTTACTGTTGAAGAAATTAATCCACTTCAAATTAAACTGGCCGTAACTGGTGATGGTAAGAGTAGTAAAGATCAAATGATGAAAATGGTTGCACTTTTGATCAAAATGCCAAACAAAAAAGCACTCGATGACGAATATGATGCTATCGCTGTAGCCCTCGCTTTTTTTGCTTTTGGTAAAGATAAAGTCACAAATCAATTGTCCACACGTTCGTAAACTTGCATATTTTTCTCAGTGTGTTACATATTAGGCTAAATACAAGTTTTATATATTTCATATAACATATGGCTGATGATTTAGACCTCCCAACAGGAGTTGCGTTAGAAGAAGAAAATGAAGAAGTAGAAAAAGAACCGGACTTTGTAGCTGCAGGACCACGGACAATGTCTCCGGCTCATGACCATGAGCCAATTGATGACGAACAGATTCATGAAGATGAACTTGATGGACATCATGGACACGGAGTACTTACTGCAGCACCAACAGAAGAAGAAGAGAATGCTGCAGAAGAAGAAATTGTTAAAAATTACTTCTTGAATGGGTACGACGATGAAGCTCCCTATAGTGAATTTGATGAACACGGAGAACCAACAGACTACTAGTCTCCTACCTAATCATTAAAGTTCTTAAAGAAAAAAATCCCTCATGAGGGATTTTTTTCTTTATTATCTATCTTTTCTTCAGAATTATTTCACGATAATTTTAATGAATCTTCGTTTTCCAACTTTCATTGTGACGCTTTGTGTGACTGGAAAATTAAATTCTTCTACCTTAATACCCCCTGATGTCGCAACCGCTCCTTCGCCTACCAATCGTTTGAATTCACCTACTGATCCAACAATCTTTTGATCGACAAGTATTTTTGAGAGTTGCTCCCCTGCTGTAACAACTACCTCTTGGATGTCTTCAGGAATTTCTCCTTTCTTAAATGTATTTATAAATTGTGTTTCAGATTCTTCAGCTTTCTTTTCTCCAAAGTAGCGAGCTACTACAGTCTTTGCTAGTCGCAGCTTAATATCTCGAGGATTTTTTGATGAATCCTTAAGGTCGTTTGAGATAGACTCAATGTCTGCATCAGATACATCTGTGCAGAGTTCATATCCAGGAAGGATCATGCCGTCTGTCCAACTCATGATTTTTCCAAACATATCTACAGGTTCATCATTGAGTGAAACCATGTTGTTTTCTGTTTTGCCCATCTTTTTACCGTTAGCATCAGCAAGGAGCTTCATAGTGATAGCTACTTTTTCTTTGTTTTGGAGTTTTTTCTGGAAATCTCGGCCTACAAGCATATTGAACATTTGGTCGTTACCACCAACTTCAACATCAACATTAAGAACCACACTGTCATACCCCTGCATGATTGGGTACAAGAATTCATGGATAAATACAGGCTTACCCTCTTCTGTTCGACGAGCAAACATATCTCGCTTCATCATCTGCTCTACAGTCATAAGAGATGTGAGGTCGATAACATCCTTCAATTTGAGCTTTTTGAGCCAATCTGAGTTATATACGATACCGGCCTTATTTTTACCTGAAAATCGCAAAAAATGGCTAGCTTGAGCCTTATAAAGCTTCATATTCTTCTTAATATCAGCCTCCGTAAGAACCTTTCGAGTGGCCATTTTATCAGTAGGGTCACCAATCTGAGCGGTAAAATCACCAATAAGAAGCACAATCTCATGGCCAAGATCTTGAAATTGCTTTAGTTTTTGGAGGACAATTGCATGTCCAATGTGTAATGTTGGGCCAGTTGGGTCGATTCCAGCAAAAATCTTAAGTTTTTCGCCTTTTTCGAGCCGAGATTTAAGAAAATCAGACGATGGGAAGATTTCTTCAACACCACGTTTGAGGAGTTTCTCTATTTCTGTATTCATAATTATCAATTTACCATATTTCATCCTTTTTTGGTATGTTATGTGCCTATAAATAAGCCTTAAATGTACTGAACAGCTTGCTACTTTGCGAATGATTTATGTGCTACGATTGGGCTAAGTAAGGATAATTAAATTAAATAATCTACGTATGAAGTGGTTCATTCAAAAAGTGGACGGTATTGGGAACTGGATTTTCCGAATTTTTAAGAGAATTATGGCTGGTTTGCGGAATCCCAAAGAACGAAAACTCATTATCAGGGATACTGTTCTTATTTGTGTTGTTGGTGGTGTATTTCTTTTCTCTGCTTTACTTTTGTGGGCAGTAACATTAAAAACACCAGACCTCAACTCATTTGATGACAGACTTCTCGGTCAATCTGCAAAAATTTATGACCGTACAGGAACTGTTCTTTTGTACGATTTGAGTCAAAAGGTACGACGAACCACTGTATCTTTCGACAAAATTTCTCCTTTCGTCAAACAAGCAACTATTTCAATTGAAGATGCTGATTTCTATCAGCACAAAGGCATTAAACCAAAATCAATTGCCCGAGCGATTCTTGCAAACCTTTTTACTCTCAAGTTTAGTCAAGGTGGATCAACAATCACACAGCAAGTTGTAAAAAACTCACTTCTCACAACAGACAAAAGAATTTCTCGAAAATTAAAAGAGTGGATTCTTGCCATCAAACTCGAGCAGGTTGTTGAAAAAGATGAAATTCTTAATCTCTATCTTAATGACTCACCTTACGGTGGAAATATTTATGGTGTCGAAGAAGCAAGTTCTCTTTTCTTTGCAAAAAAATCTGCGGATCTCACACTCGCAGAATCTGCATATCTAGCCGCTATTCCTCAAGCCCCTTCTTATTACTCCCCTTACGGAAAACACGTTTCAGATTTAGTTGACCGAAAGAATCTTGTACTTAAAAAAATGTTTGAGTACAAATATATTACTGAAGAACAATACAATACAGCTCTCAAAGAAGAAGTTACATTTCAACCTCGATCTGTTGGAAGTATCAAAGCACCTCATTTTGTGATGTACATCAAAGATTATCTTGAAGAAAAATATGGCGAACGAATGCTTCAAACTGGTGGCTTTAAAGTAATTACATCTCTTGATTATGATCTTCAAAAGAAAGCTGAAGAAGTTGTAAAGAATTATGTAACAAAGAATGAAAAAACATTCAAAGCAGACAACGGAGCTCTCTCAGCAGTTGATCCAAAGACAGGACAAATTCTTGTAATGGTAGGTTCTCGAGATTATTTTGACACAGAAATTCAGGGTAACTTCAATGTGACAACAGCACACAGACAGCCGGGTTCATCTTTCAAACCATTCGTATATGCTACAGGTTTCAATTTGGGATACACACCAGAAACAGTTCTCTTCGATGTTGCGACTGAATTCAACACATCTTGTAGTGTTACAGGTGCAGAACCAGCTACAGGAGCACGATGTTATAGTCCACAGAACTACGAAGGTGGTTTCAAAGGACCTATGAGTATTCGAAAAGCTCTCGCAGAATCTCGAAACGTACCTGCTGTAAAAATGCTTTATCTCGTAGGAATCGATAATGCTATTCGAACAGCACGAGCAATGGGAATTGAAAGTCTTACAAACGCAAATCAGTATGGTCTCACTCTTGTTCTTGGAGGTGGTGAAGTTTCACTCCTTGATATGACTGGAGCATATGGTGTATTCGCAAATGATGGGTACAGAAACAAAAATACAGGGATCCTCAAAGTAGAAACAAGTAAAGGTGAAGTACTTGAAGAATTCGCCACATCTTCTGTACAAGTACTCCCTACTCAATCTGCCAGACTTATGAATGATGTGTTGTCAGATATCTACGCTCGAAACACAATCTTTACACTTCGATATACTGGCGACAGAGAAGTTGCTATCAAAACAGGTACAACAAACAACTCACGCGATGCATGGATTCTTGGTTACACACCGAGCATTTCTGTGGGTGCATGGATGGGAAACAACAACAACAAACCGATGGCCCAACTTGCGTCAGCTCGAATAGTAGCACCAATGTGGAAAGAATTTATGGATTATATTCTTGAAAAATATCCTGAAGAAAAATTTGAAGCTCCAGATAAAAATCCAACAGATGTAAATCCATATCTCAATGGAAAATGGTATGGTGCAAATGGCGAAGTTCACTCTGAACTCTATTGGATTGATAAAAGTAATACAAAAGGAAATCCTCCAACTAATCCATCTGCAGATGTACAGTTTAGACTTTGGGAATATGGTGTACTCAATTGGGCTGGTAGTCCTGCTGCGGCTGCACTTATCCAGAATGCAGTTGGTACATCTACAGTAATTCAAATACCTGGTACGGGTGGGACAAGTGGTTTCTCTATCGCCTACCCTACAAAAGGTTCATCAATACGACGTGGCGATCGAGTAACAATAAGTATTGCAAACGCTCCATCAACGTTGAGCCGTGTTGAGTTCTATATCAACGGAAACATGATTGGTACATCATCACAAGCTCCCTTCTCTTTCTCATTCATACCTGCTGATACTCCCGGTGTATCAACACAAAACGTTCTTAGAGCTATTGGTATAGATACAAAAGGACTGAGATATGAATCAGGTATAAACTTCACAGCAACAGTTCCAACGGGAAATCCAACAGGAACATCAACAAATCCAAACCAAACAAATTCTCAATAGTTACCTATAAATTCTGATAAAGAAAAACCGCCTACACAATATCTGTGAACTGGCGGTTTTTCAATTCTTCATGAGATTGAATCTTTTCAAGAATTTCTTTTTTTCTAGTATAAACAACGCTTCTAAGGGCTGGGTGTGTGTTTAGAATAATTTTATTATTTCTTAAGGTAATGTCTGCTACGGGAACTGTTGCCCCTGAAACTTCTTTAATCAAATTTTGAATAATACCCTTATCCTCCGCAGGATCGCGCATTTCTTTAAACTTTTTGAGGAGATCGGCAAGCGTCTGCATGGCCTAATACTACACCTTTATCTATTCATTGGCATCACAAGATAGAGAAAACTCTTGTCACTCACACCTTTCACAATAAGAGGCTTGTTACCCCCACTAAATGAGAAACTAAGACTATCTGCATCTACGGCTTGGAATGAGTCTGTAATGTATTTGTAATTGAAGTTGATATCAAGACTGTCACCAGTTATTGCACCGGTAAGTTTTGAGGCGTTTTCACCAACTTCTGTGTTTTTTGTGATTAATTCGATCTCTTTAGAGATTGGATGAACCAAAAACTTGATGTGGTTGAATGAATCACTAAAAATAGTGCTCAATTTAAGGGTATTTACGAGGTCTTGCTTCAAAAGGATCACTTCAGTAGTAAATTCTTTTGGAATAATTGCCTTATAGTCTGGGAAGTTACCTTCTACTGTTCGAGAAACAAGGTAAATACCATCACAAGAGAGTGCAAGCTGATTTTGTTCGATAGAAATAGCAATATCAGCATTTATACCTTCAAAAACTCGAATTATTTCTACAGCATTCTTTACGGGGATGAGAATATGGTTGAATTCTGGGAGTTGTTTTACCTTTACTTTCTTTTCGGCGAGACGGAAACCATCTGTTGCAACAAAGACGAGGTGTTCTTCATCAGGATACACTCTCACACTCGAAAGTTCGGGTTTTATACTAGATGTCGCAGAACTATACCAAACGCTCTTTAAACCTCGAATAAAGGCATCTGAGGGCATCTTAAAACCAGACTCAGTATCAACTTTAGGAATAGATGGATAGTCTTCAAGTGGGAAGGCCTTAATAGTAGTACTTGTTCGAGATGTAGAAACGTACATATTACCTTCTTTCATTTCGAGGGTAACGCCTTTTTCGTTTGAAAGATTTGAAAGGAAGCTATTGAGAGTACTTCCAGGAATAGCGACAGAACCTTGTTCGTGAACCTTTGCAGGAACAAACAATTCAATACCAAGGTCAAGATTAGTTGATCGGACAATAAGACCTTCTGATGTAGCTTCTATAAGGACACACTTTAAGACAGGAAGCGTTGCATTCTTACTGGTTATCTTTTCTGCTTTGTGGACAGCCTCTGCCAATTTTTCTCGAACACATTCAGCTTTCATATCTTTATAATTAATTAATTTTTTATTTAAAACCGCCGCATTACTACTATTAGGCCTGTGGATATGTGGAATACTTTTTATATCCTTATGGAATAAAGGGTTTTCTCTATTTTATCCGTAAACAATCTGTGGGTGAAGAGTGAGTCAGATATGGGGATAAGTGGTGGGGTGTGTATAACCCCTTATTTTTCAACACTATTTACCCACACTATCCCTAGGATATCCCTATCTTGTTAGATAGATATCCCAAGGTTTTACACACATATCCACAGAGTTTTCCACAGTCCTTTATATCAAAGCTCTAATCTGGTTTATTTCTCCTATCAACTCACTGTTGTTCTTTATCTCATTTTTGATCTTTTCACAAGAGTGAATAACAGTCGTATGATCTCGGCCACCGAGTTTTTGTCCGATAGAAGGGAAAGAAACATTGAAGTCCTCTCGAAGGATATACATAGTAAGTTGTCGAGGTTTTACTACTTCCTGTCGTCGTGTTTTGTCGTAAATACTTGCTTCGTCGATATTGTAGAAAGAAGCCACAGCTTTTACTACATCTTTCACAGAAACGTTCTTGTGAGGTTTAGCTGAATTCTTTGTGAGTTGTTTTACTTCTGCAACACTGAGATCTTTTCCTTTAAGTTGTGTCTGGCAGACAATAGTATTGAGTACTCCTTCAAGTTCTCGAATACTTCCTTCTACTGTAGACGCAAGAAAGTACCCCACCTCTTGAGAAAGGTCGAAGTTGTTGAGTTTTGACTTGGCTTGGAGAATAGCGATTCGAGATTCTACATCTACAGGTGAAATATCAACAATCATACCCTGCATAAATCGAGATTTGAGACGATCTTCGAGGTTTTGGAGGTAGTTTGGGTGTACATCTGAAGAAAAGATGATCTGTTTGTTGTTATCGTAAAGATAGTTGAACAAATGGAAGAGTTCTTCTTGAGTTTTTTCCTTATTTGAAAGGAACTGGATGTCATCCATGATGAAAATATCGTATTTTCGATACTTTTCTTTGAAGTGATTCACTTTGTTTGCCTGAACTGCGTTGATGTAGTCGATAGTAAACTTCTCAGATGTCACATAGTGGATCTTTTTCTCCTTGTTGTGGTTCTTGTGATAGTTCCCTACTGCCTGCATAAGGTGAGTTTTACCAAGGCCTGTATTGCCGTAGAAGAAAAGAGGGTTGTACGCTACTGGTTTCTTCAAGATAGCTTGTGCTGCTGCGTATGCAAGCTCGTTGAAAGGACCTACAACGATAGTTTCGAATGTATATCGTGGGTTGAGGTTGTCTTCTGGGTTGATGAAGAGTGCTGTGAGGGGAAGTTCTTTGTTTGATGTTGGAATATCTACGACGATATCTTCTTTTTTCTTATTTTGTTGAGATATAACATACTCAAGAGCTCGAACTCCTTCTGCTACGTTACGAAGAGCTTGAAGAATAGACTTGTGGAACTTTGTTGAGAGCCAATCTTTGACGAATGTACTCGGTACGGCGAGATAAACTACTCCCCCATCCAATTTTTGAATGTAGGTATCTTTAAACCAGGTATTGAAATTTGCTCGAGATACTTCGAGTTCCATCTGAACCAATACTGTGTCCCACAATTTTTTGCTGTCCATGTTGAGAACATTATAATCTGCATAAATTTTTAAGAGAACTTGCGGTCCTTCTATAACTATGTTGATAACATGTGGAAAGTGTGGATAAAAAGAAGAAACGACTAAAACATTGATAAAAATTGTAATTTACGCTAATATAGTTTCACTATGTCAATTACATATCAACCTAAGAAGCGAAAGCGAGCAAAGAAGCACGGATTCCTCTCTCGGTCTAAAACACACGGAGGAAAGCGAGTTCTTAAAACTCGACGACAAAAAGGACGAAAGAAGTTAAGTACAGTTTAACACTGCCTTATTTACGCCGTCATGTCAGCCGACATTGCTACAAAAGCACAGAGACTCGATACCCAAGGGGTAGCTCGGGTAATGTCACAAGGAAGAGCCATTCAATCCGGCTCTTTTTTGCTTAAATTATTAAAAAACAGCTCAACTGAGCCATCAAAAGTGGCCTATGTTGCTCCAAAAAAGCTCTTTAAAACAGCTGTCGTACGTAATAAAGCAAAAAGAACAGGCAGAGCGTTAGTCACAGCGCTCCAAAGAAAGAAACCTTTCGAAAAAGGGCTTAGTATAGCCTTTTTGTTCAGACCACCGATTATTCAGAGAGATTTTGCAGACCTTTTGGAAGAAATGGAACAAGTATTAACAAAAAACGGCATAATTACTGTATAATTTAGCCTCAATTACAAACATCAACATATGATTTCATCACTTTTTCATTCAGTAGTATACGATCCACTATATAACGGTCTTGTTTTGCTTATTGATAAGCTCCCTGGTGGAGATATTGGCTTCGCTGTAATCATTTTTACATGTATTGTGAAGCTTATTCTCCTCCCTCTTTCAAAAGGGTCTGTACGAACTCAGATAAAGATGCGAGAACTTCAGCCAGAACTCAATAGAATTCAAAATCAGTACAAAGATAATAAAGAAGAGCAGGCTCGGCAGATCTTGCAGTTCTACCGGTCAAACAATCTCAACCCATTTGCCGGAATTCTCCTCGTGTTGATTCAACTCCCTATCATTTTAGCACTTGCCTTTATATTTTACGGTGGAGGTTTTCCGGCCATTCAGCTTGATCTCTTGTATTCATTCGTACCAAAGCCAGATGTTATCAACACAATCTTCCTTGGACTCATTGATGTGAGTAAAAAGAGTATTATTCTTGGCGTTCTTGCTGGTATTTCACAGTTTATCTCTGTTCGACTTTCTATTCCTCCACATGTACCTACTTCAGATAAGCCATCATTCAAGGATGATCTCGCAAAGAGTATGAACATGCAGATGCGATATATCATGCCTGTGTTTGTATTCTTTATCTCTCTTGGTGTATCAGGTGCGGTGTCACTTTACTGGATCACAAGTAACATCTTTACTATTGGTCAGGAACTTTACTTCCGAAAGACAGTTAAAGCTGAAAAGAAGGCTTAATATAAGCACTTTTTCTTTATCTTTTTGGAGTAGTTGTCGTTGCTGAAGTGCTTGTAGCCGCTTTTGGTTCTGGTAGTTTGATCTGATAACTCCAGAGAGAGAGGTCATTCTTATTTCGGAAGAGAAGTGAGTCTTCTTTTGCACTAAGAGTAAGGTAAGTCATATCGAGAGCATCATCTGCTTCATCAAAAGACTTGAGAATCTGTCGGGTTTCACCTGTACTAGCGTTAATTCTCCAGATATTGTCAGCAAAAGCGATTCTTCCTTGATACCAAGTATCTGGATATGTTGAGTACGGCATGTTCTCTGGTACAGCACAGAATACAATGTCTTTTTCGAGCTTACTCCATACGCATTTTTCAGGGAATGTCTTAAGGAAGAGGCTTACTGTTTTATTTGTCTTTCTATCAAATGTGTTGAGTTGATATGCCCCTTGAACAAGTTCAGAGAAGAGTATTTTATTTGTATCAGGAGATGCGAGTGTTGTAAGACCTAGCTTATTTCCCAATATTTTAACGAAAGAACGTGTTTCTGGGTTAAATAGATAAGAATACCCCTCTGTTGTTCCAGATGGCTTAGTCGTCATTATAATGCCATTTGAAGTAGGCCATTCCGTTAGCCATTCTTTATATACTGAGTCGTAGACAGTTGTTTTACTTGATCCATCTGTTCGTGAGATAACACCTCGTGCCCCGTCATTATTTATTGCAAATATCTTTGTTTTATCAGGTGAAAGAGAAAGATATGAAATATTAATAGGTAAACCACTGGTTGTAAGTGATTGGATTGTCGATGTTGGGGTTATGAGCTGCATTTTTCCAAATCGAGTCTCGATTGTGTCTGTATTGGATACTAATTTTCTATAAATAACAGTGTCACCTTTGTCTGTAAAATATGCCTCCTGAATTTGAGAAATAGTTGTATTTGAGATTCGAGCATTAGAAAGACTTGATGTCGCTGTTTCAAAGATATTTCCAGTTCCTCTCTCCATCCATCGAATAACCTCTCTTTTTGTTATAACTTTAGGTGTTTTTTTTGCTGTTGTGCTCGCCGCTTCTGTAGAAGTAGCAATGACATCTTTGATAACATAGTCTGCTCCAGCAACGGGTTCTGATGTTATTTTTCGAAGTCGAGGAATTTTCTCTATAACAGTAGTGTTTGGGGTTGTCTGAGTAATTGTTTGTATTGTAGATGTGGCTTGTGGTTCGTTTTGTTTTTTATTGAAAAGACCAAAGAAACCTGTAGATCGAGGCGCTGTGTCTGTAGTTGAACCTGATTTGTTATAGAGATAAAAATAAAATCCAAGGAGTGACCCGATAACAAGACTAATAACTATTATAACTATGAGAGCAATTGTTTTTCGAGACATTTTCTCTATTGTATACCAAAAAAAGCTTATTGTTGAGAATTATTCGAGACCGATGTGTACATGGTTGTCGTGCTTTGCTACTGGATTACCTTCTCTCCAACCAGCTCCATTTGCAATATAGTTTCTTTTTTCAAAAATAATTTGGTCAACTCCGATTGATCTTCCATTTGCTACGAGATAGTCTACAAGAGCATTTCCATCACTACTGAACGGTGCATCAACTTTTCCTGAAGCACTGTGAAAATCGATAGCTTTCCCTCTGACATGGTCTGAATTTGGTACACCTCCCACTGTCGCATTCCATTCAGGGCTTCTGTAGGTACTTGTTGGTTCGAGACGAGGATATTTTGTAGGAACATAATCCTTTAGATATTGAATGGTCCCGGATATAGTTCCTGTTCTATCGGAGTTGTCTGTTGCTGTATACGTATTTCCTGCGTAGTCAGAATAGCCAGGCCATGCATTTGGGTCTGCTGCTCCTTTTGTAAATGGTTTACCGTCATATGTAGAGCTTCCATAACCATTTTCTGCCGATACTTCTGATTTTTCTTGATCGAGTTTTCCTGTACCTGCTCCATCAGCGACAGCTCCCCCGCCGACGTTAGAGATGGTGAGGTCGTTAACTTTGAGGTTGGTACTAAGTATTTGAGGGTTGATGGTGTTGAGGATGAGATACGAGATGAGAGC
>JBDKLC010000002.1:0-5910 GCA_039795775.1 Candidatus Parcubacteria bacterium | reverse complement strand
CGTACCGGAAGAACCGCGTTTGAAATTCCAATCAAAAGTTCCCCGGTATACATTGAAACCAATACCAAACACGTAAAAAACGCGAAAATATAGAACAGACCGAGCTGAGATTAGCACAACACAAGCAGCACGTCCACTGTGGTGACCAGCGACTGTTGACGCATATGCGTCAAATTTGCCACTGACAAAACCACAGCCCTCTGGTGAGGCACTAATCTCAAAGTCGTACTCATCGTAGAGCGTACCGGATCGATTTTGAAAAACGTACCGGAAGAACCAAGTGTGAAAATCCTATCAAAAGTTTCCCGGTACACATCGAGACCTGGCACAAAACGCAATATATTGAAGTAATTTAAATTAACTTGAAGTTTTTTTTTCAAAAAAAAGCAGATCTGAGATAGCAATGACATTTTTCATCAAAGTTAGAATTGCTCACATTAAGTAATGCCGAGAAGAAAAAGCGATCAACCCCTGACTGTTCGCTATGGAGTCGAAAGCAAATTATGGGGTTTCTGTTGTTGCCGTGGATGTGCGATTTCTTGTGAATGTAGCTTATGTGCGGTATATAGAAGTAATCCAGAAAATGCTGCAGTCGTTGAAGAAACGGTTGTTCAAGAAGACATTTTTAAACAACTGCTACGCGAGCGATTTATCAACATCAAAGAAGCTAGTGAAAAATTATGTTTCTGTGGCGATTATTACTATCGTATAAACATCGAATAACACCTGCAGATAAGTTAAAGATCGACTTTCAGCTTGGGCAGTCAAATATTTTGGTATGCCAGAAATATTGGTTACAGACAACAGGAATAACAAGACATCGTGTGCTATGTCTTTCAATAGACATAAAACGTAACAGAGCTGTTCCACAAGCAATAGAACTGCGACCTCCAACGGATAGGAGAATACCTTCGGATCGAACCTTTATGGCTAAAGAGTGGATGAAAACTCATTTTGATTTGTGTGCCGACATGCCTCCAAACGCTTCTGAAGGGACGCGACATCTTAGTTGCACGACAAAGCAAGAAGTCTACGCAATTTACCGTTTTGAAAATCCTGTTAATTGTTACATTGTAAGTATTTAATTCTTTTTCTCTGTTTACACAAAAGGTTTTAATACTGTTTCTGTATTTGTTTTTTCCCTACAGTCTCGATCTGTCTTCTTTGACCTGTGGAAGCAACATTTCTCCCATGTAACGATTCGTAAGTTCAAGCAGGTCGGCGGCAAGTGTTCTACATGTGCAAAGTTATCGCGTTTGCGCTGCCTTGCTGACAACAAACAACAGCATGCTGAAGTCACGGAGTGGAGCCGTTTACACAAGGAAAGCTACATGAGAGAACGAAATTCGTACTACACACGCAGAATGCAAGCCCGATCAGACCCATATAACGTGTCGTCCATCATTAGTGATGGTATGGCACAGAACCACACCAAACTACCTTATTCAGCAAATCGTAACGAGTCAGCGAAAACATTAGACCTCCACCTTATGGGTGTTATCGACCATCGCATTAATAGCTTTTACGCTTTTTTGACTTATGGGAACGTCATTAATGACACAAATCTGCAGTTGTATGTTATGCTGTATGTTTGGGAGGATTTGCAGAAAAGTGATCTGGGACTACCGAAAACGCTCTATTATCAGATTGATGGCGCTGGTACCAATTCAAATCCGTAAGTTATTTCCCATCAAATGTTTTAAATTTATTTCATCACTTATAATACTTACTGAGTAACAAAACTTGATTTATTAACTGTATTTAGAGTGACTCTTGGTTTACTGCATCTTTTCGTCGCGCGGGGTTTAGCAGAAGAAGTTATTGTCACGCGGTTGCCAGTTGGTCATACACACGAAGGTAATCGATTCGGTGAACGTGAAATCTCTTATTTCTTTTGGTAAACTAATTATGATAACTTATTTTATCTAAAATGCTACTAGATATCGATGCCCGTTTTGGGAAGTTATGGGAGTATTTCAGATTGATCCATGTGGACACCCCGGACGATTTCAAGCGAGGCATACAAGATGCGTTCACTCCAAACACGAATCGGTACGAGGAAGCTAAAACCTTAATCCAAGGAAGACTAGAGCTGGCTGGCAATCTTGTAAAGATTGTAGAAGTGTTCGCAGTTCCAGATTACAGAAAGTATTTCGATGACCTCAAGCTTCAATTCGGCATCGAAATTACGGCCCAGAGAGCTTTTAAAGAGCAGTGGACACAGCTTCAATGGAAGTTTAAAAAAACGGATACGTCGCTTGATTGTCCTACCGGTGTCAAAGTTTTTTACCGTTCTTATGCCCAAGAAGGAACCAAATACATTGAGTTGAGGGATGTTCATGGCATTCCTTGGAAGATAGGATCAAAGCCGCAACGTAAGGGTATTTATCTAAAAGTTTATTGTTTTCCTATTAATGTTATTTTGTTGATTTTATTTAGGTTTTACTGAGCTAGAGCCCGTTGAAGTAGAGGCTTTAGATTTGCCATCTATTGGGACATCAGTACTCACGGCAATTCCATGTTCAGGTTGCTTGAAGCTTGATACTGCGCCGTTTAATCCGAAGTATGAAACTACTCTAAACGAGTGTTATTCTTACATCAAGAAAACCTACGCTACGGCAACAGAAAAGCACATAGTCGACACTTGGACGAATTTTTTCGAGTCCCACTTTCCAAAGGGGTCTACGAACAATTTCGCTTATCATGCGACAACCCAAACATTTCTACATATTCCCTTTGCGAAGGAGTTGTTCGGCTATGACAGCCCAAAACCAATAAATTGGTCATACAGCACTGTACCCGCTAATCATAGCGCATTGACGCTGAACAGAACTGAAACGGAATCGGATATGCTACTACTTGGCAATAATTATCTTCAAGGTTGTTGCCAGGTTATCAATACGAAGGACGACCACGATAGAGTGGAGCTCCATCACGTCGGCGATGATCGCATTACGGGGCCCAGGATGGCTGATAGTCGAAAAACACATCGGCAACCTATAATGTTCAATATAGGTGACAGAGTGAGGGCACCGTGGAAAGGAAACGACGACGAGGAGAGTAAGTATAAAGGAACGATCACTGGCTTTTCACGAGCGCTAAACCCCACCCTGAGCGAAGACCACGTTGCTGTCATGTTTGATGATGGAGACATGGATTTGTGTATGCACATCAGTAACCTTCGGCTGCTAAGAGGAGTCGAAGCCAAATTCGATAAACCCAGCAAGAAGAAGGCGAAGACCGACGTCGTTGTTATTTCTCGAATTCATCCGTCGAGTTCACACAACATGGTATATTTTTATGAAACTTTAGCAATCAAACCATTTTATAATTTGTCTTAATTAATATCTATATTCTAACTTCCAGGGCGATTCTGCCTCATTAGATGAGGGTATGGTGACTACATTTCCCAGCACGTGTCGCATCTCAAAAGAAGCTTTCAAAGAAAAATCAAAAATGGAGCTGTCAGAGTCACGTGTTCTCAAAAGATGCAGCCTCGAAGGAAAAAAGAGAAAACGTGGATCTACCGAAAACGGCTAACTGTTTGCCATCGAAGAATAGGCTATTTTAGCAATGTTTTTAAATCAATTTTTTTCACGAAATTTTGAAAACGATGTTAAAAATATTTCTAAAATTTGAGTTTCTCTCGTGACTAAATCCCTCTTAAATTCAATTACACTTCAAACACTCGTGTAGTATAAGAAAATAAAGTTCAGTAGAGCACAGAGGTTTATATGCAATTAAAACCAGAAAGAAAAAGCTGTTTCCAATTCAACATATTTCAAAAGAATAGCTCGAACCAACCCCCGTTCGCATTCATCAAACATGTTTATCTCTAGTTCAACGTGATGGGACTCAAGAAGTTGATAATGCTGCTCGGTCAGTGTGAATGCGTTCGTGTAGTGAGCAATATCTGCCTTCAAGCCACGACTCTCTTGTTCATTAACGAATAACGTAGAGTATTGTAACCATACGCCTGGAATGTCGCAAGGAAGACGCTTCGTCTGCAAGGGGGGGGGCCCAGTACGAAACGCTATTCAAAAGACCTGAAGGGATAAAAAAGTAGGATAGCAGTGTAGATACATTACCCCAATACTTCTTACTAAGCAAAAGTCCACTCGAACGATCTATATTAACGTTGGACAGCATCATCAACAGCTCTTTTTTTGCCAAACTTTGACAATCGTCTCTCTTGACAAATGGCAAAAAATCTGCATACACTTGATCAATGAGGGAACTTTGATTTTCAGATCCCCATCCCCCATATTGCGGTGCCTTCGGGAAATCTTGTGTCGGGTTACCCTGCCGCATCAACAGCTGCTGTATAGCCTCGAGAGAACACAAACCTGACGCCGGTGTCTCCCTTGATCTAAAGTGATATTGGGTTTATTAAAAATTTAGTCAGAAAAAGACAGAGATTTTCGAAGCTCAAACAACAACTGCCATAGTAAACATGCAAAGAAAAACGTACCTTTTCTGAATCTCTCCGTCATCGTAAAATCTTAGATACCTAACAGGCGATTTTCCACCATACTTACGCTTAACTGCGTAATCGTTTACAAAGTCTTGACAGCCGATTTCCTGATTCTGCCGGGAAAATGCAAATTGCCGCAATTCTTCAAACTCTTTGTGGCCGAATTCGAAGACCAGGCATATCTTGCGAGTGCCGTTGATAGATACGGCATCTCCAACGACGACGATAGGAGACCGCCGTTGTTCGACCGTGAGGTCGACATCTATTGGTAGATCATGTTTGTAGTCCGGTCGACAACGAACAGCTTTCAGTCCTTTTTCGAAGGTAAGGAGGTCTTCATATAGAAGAGCGCAACCGGACTTCAAATCCTTCGCGGTAGTCTCAGCTAGACCCTCTACTAGCTTTGAAACTTTGTCGGAGATACTTTCAACAGTGGAAGTGAAAGTTGGTGAAGCTTTAGATTTAGAAGGGCCAAAGAAATCAGAGATGCTAGCCTCAGATTTTTTCGTCTCTTCTAAAATTAAAGCTTCACCGATTTCACTTTCATCAGTGAAAGTGAAAGTTGGCGAAGCTTTAATTTTAGAAGGGCCAAAAACAACAGAGGTGACACTATTAATCTCTGATACTATTGGTTCTTCTAAAACTACAGCTTCATCAACGTGCTCGTTTGCGCTTTCTCGAGTAAGAGTGAAAGTTGGCGCATAACTTGGCAGTTGGAATTTGGTTGCTTCTAAGAAACAAGACGGGCTAGGGCGGTGATTTGTCAGGAACCAATCTGTGAAGCCCTGAAAGAAACTTACCTGCGAAAAATCTGAAAGCTCGCCTAAATCTTTATTCTCTGCCGTGGCCAAACGGTGTTGTAGATATTTGAGTCCTCCTGTCTGCGCTGCAAACGTGTTGAATACCTGTTGTCGGTCTTCGATTCTAGGCCTTTTGGAACGGCAGAAATCTTGAATGTAGGAATCCAGCTTTGTTCTCACATCCTATGACAAAGAAGCCGGTACAAAGAAAATATAAATTTCTATCAGAAACAGAAGATGGATATCAAGAAATCAATACCTGAACGTTAGAATTTCCAATTCTCAACATCAAAAAAAGGTTTAAAATAATCCTTTGGAAATATAGGGCCTTTGAAATAGTCATCTGGGATTGTCCACAGAGACTCATTCAAAGATTCTACATGGCTATATTAACGCTTCATTTTCAGCTACTACAATATATGTTTTTTAATTTCCAAGAAACATTTGAATTTTGTGCAGAAAAAAAGAAATCTGCACATGTACTGGAAAACGGTCAACGGTACATACCCTGCATTTTCAGTGATATCATAGAAAATACTTAACGGTATGACTTTTTTTTGAAAAAAATGAAAAATGAGACAACAGGCGATGAAATTACAAATTTAAAACGGCGGTCTTGATGTACTGATCTCAGTT
>JBDKLC010000001.1:0-42811 GCA_039795775.1 Candidatus Parcubacteria bacterium | reverse complement strand
TGCCTTCGCTTTTGGTGTTCCCCATAATATCAACGGATTTTACCCCTACACTATGAGTTCCATATACCTCTCGCATCCTCTAGTCTTGCCGTATCTCCTGCACTTTCCCGGTTGAGCCGGGAGCTTTAACAGGAGACTAACAAGACCGCCTACACACCCTTTACGCCCAATAATTCCGGATAACGCTCGGGGCACTCGTATTACCGCTGCTGCTGGCACGAGTTTAGCAACCCCTTATTCTTGAGGTACTATCAATAACTTTCTCCCTCACAAAAGGTTTTTACATCCCGAAGGACTTCATCAACCACGCGGCGTCGCTCCATCAGACTTTCGTCCATTGTGGAAGATTCTCGACTGCAGCCACCCGTAGGTGTATGGACCGTATCGCAGTTCCATCGGTGGGGGTCAGCCTCTCAGCTCCCCTAGACGTCATTGCCTTGGTAGGCCGTTACCCTACCAACAAGCTGATATCCCACAGGCCGCTCCTTTAGCGAAATTCTTTACTCCGAAGAGACCATCGGGTATTAGCTCATCTTTCGATGAGTTATTCCCGACTAAAGGGTACGTACCTATGTCTTACTACCTCGTTCGCCACTAAAAGTTACTTGATATAATCTTATAACTTTCCGTTCGACTTGCATGCCTTATCCACGCCGCCAGCGTTCATCCTGAGCTAGGATCAAACTCTAAAAATAAACCCAGACAGAACAAAAGGAAGGGTTCGAGATTTTTTAGATCATCACTAGACTTAAACTAACACAAGCTGTGTTTCTTACATTCTAAATCAATATGTATTTGTCAAAAATCGGGTTGTTTCCTCCTTCATTTCTACCGAGGTAATAATGTAAGGAAAACGCCTTCGTTAAGGCGTGTGGTTATTATAGCCATAGAAGCAACCTTGTCAAGCAAGATATCAGAAGGGGCCATAAGAGCAAAAAAGGCCTATTTCTAGGCCTTTTTTGCTCTTATTGATTTGTCTCCAATAACCCCCTATAAAGGAAAATAAGGCTAAAATACGTGATGGGGATTGTTATAAGTAATCCAATTACAAATAATGCCAATCCAAGGCCATTTAATATAAAGGCGAGAAGAAGGTACAAGAGGACATACCATCGCTTTCCTTTTGTTAATTCATAACTCTTTTTGAACGCATCGATCACACTGATATCCTGATCAATAACAAGAAACGGTACAAAGAAGAATGTTGCAATAACAAAGAATCCAGGAAGGATAAATAGTCCAAAGCCTACAAGGGTAAGAAGACTGAGTGCAACGTATGCCACACAGTAAGTAAAGAATTTCCCGTGGTGAGAAAAAACATCTTTCAGATGTACATCGTGTCCGTCATAGAGAGCAAGATATATTTTTGTGTACCCTATCTTGATAATAATATCTACAGCGAATGTTAGTGCAAAGAAAAAAGCACCAGTAAGCACTGAGCTATCTGATGCCATTTTCTGAAGAGAATTTATAAGAAACGTAAATATGAGTACTGCACCTGAAACACGGACAAGAAAACTAAGGTTTTCCAATGTCTTTTTATACCCGAAAGCAAGTGATTCTTTTATAAGGTGCAAATTCATACTGTCTATTATGACTTCTTCTGCCACTTCTGGAGTGTCACAAGGAGTGGACTACCAATGAAGATTGAAGAATATGTACCGATTGCAATACCGATGATAAGTGCAAGGGCAAATGTCTTTGTGGCAACCGGACCGAAGATGTAGAGAGCAAGAAGCGCGAGCAATGTAGTGAGTGATGTGTTGATTGATCGAGCAATTGTCTGACTCACACTTTCTCCTACGATCTGTTCGAAGTCTTTCTTTGAGTTACTACCAAGTCGGAGGTTTTCTCGTGTTCTGTCGAATACTACGATTGTGTCGTGAATTGAGAAACCAAGGATAACAAGGAGCGCTGTGATAAACAACGCATCGAGTTCATATCCCCCATTTCGTCCGAGGAATGCGAATGCACCTGCTGGCACAATAACGTCGTGAAGAAGGGCAATGATTGCTACTACACCGTATTTCCAAGAAGATACTGGTCGAGATACATGTCGGAATGCGAATGTAATGAAGAGTACAATAGCAATGAGAACGAGGATGATAGACCAAATAGCTTTACCTTGGAGTTCTTTTCCAAGAACTGGACCTACCGAGTCAAATCGCTTTATTTCAGGAGTTGAAATACCTGGCAATGAGATAGAGGCAATAACTGAACGTCGTTCTAATTCTGTAAGTGTTCGAGTTCGGATGATATAACCATTATCATTTGCTGCACGAATAACTGCTTCGCCAATATTTACCTTTGCGATAGCATCGTGAAGCTCTGTCTGAGCTGGCCGTCCGTTTGCATATTCGACTTCAAGGATAGAACCTCCTTTGAAATCAATACCCAAGTTGAGACCCCAGAATGACATTGCGAATACTGAAAGCGCAATCATCACTACTGAAATCATATAAAAGACTTTTCTGTGTGCAACGACAAACATAAAGATTATTTAGAGTTAGTTGTTAAATCATCCTTGTTTCCTGACAAGCCATTGTTGAACAAGAACTTTGTAAGACCTCCTGATCGCTTGATGCCAAGGGCAAGAAGGAATGTTCGAGAAACAGTGATAGCTGTAAACATTGATACAAGTACACCGATCAAGAATACAAGAGCGAACCCTCGGATAAGTGCTGATGTAGCGAATGTATAAAGGATAACGGCTGTGATAATACTTGAGAGGTTACTATCTCGGATAGAAAGCCAAGCTCGTGAGAATCCTTCTCGGATTGCATCTTCGAGACCTAGACCTCGTTTAAGCTCTTCTTTCATTCGTTCGAAGATAAGGATGTTACCGTCAACGGCCATACCAATAGAAAGAATGAATCCAGCGAGACCTGCAGATGTAAGTACAACTGGGATAAGTTTAAAGATTGCCATGTTGAGCAATGTATACATAACAAGTGAAGCAATAGCGATAACACCAGGAAGTCGGTACCAAAGAACAAGGAAGAGAGCGATGATGAGGAAGCCCCATGCACCAGCTACCATACTAGCTCTGAGGGCATCACTACCAAGTGAAGCACCGATTGTCTGTGTTCCGATAAGCTGAATAGGTACAGGAAGTGCACCATATCGAAGATCTTGAGCAAGGTTCTTAGCTTCAGCTGGAGTGAACCGGCCACTGATCACTGCTTTTCCATCTCGGATTTCATCTCGTACTACTGGAGCTGAAATAAGCTCACCATCGAGGAAGATGGCTACTACCTTTCCTACGTTTGCTTTTGTGATTTCAGCGAAGAGTTTTTTACCTTCTGCATTGAACACAAGCGCCACTGTTGGCTGATTTGTATTCTGGTCAAACTGTACCTGGGCTGATTCAAGGTATCGGCCAGTAAGCTGAGTTGGATTGAACTGCGCGAGAATAGCTTCTGATGAAGTTGCATCAGCAAGTGTCGAAGTCGCTTTTTCTGTTCGGAATTCGAGAGCTGGTGTTTTACCAATGAGCTCAATAGCATCGTTGATATTTGTAACACCCGGAAGCTCTACTACAAGTTTGTGAACTTGCTGACCTCCAGCGTTAGCTGTTTCAGTCTGAACAATAGGTTCAGCTACACCAAAAGCGTTGATTCGTTTTTCGATAACCGCTCGAAGTGTATCCATTGTTCCGTCGATGTCGCCAGATGTGATCTGTGAGACGTCAGCCTGATATACAAGGTGACTACCTCCGTTGAGATCGAGACCGAGTTTAAAAGGAAAGTTTGAAATAAAACCCTGACCTGGTTTCTGTGATGCGTAGACAAAAAGTCCTATCAAGATTCCGGCCAACACAAGAAATATTGCTCCAATTCTAGATTTTGTCATATTTGATTGAATTGAGCTGTATTATACAGATATTCCCCACTCAATCAACCCAAGGAAAAAGACCCTCATGAGGGTCTTTTTCGATATATTTTGAGATATTTTATGAAGTCTTTGTACCAGTAGCCAATACTTCAGCAGCTTTCTTATCTTCTTCTGATACGTACTTGGCATATCTTCCCACTATATTTTTGAAGGCCTCAAGAGATTCGTGCTTATATTGATACCCGTACTTCTTTGTGAGTTTTGTTCCATCCATTACGATTGGATATGAATAGAATTTCCAACCTCCTTTTGATGTAGGGATTTTTCCAAAAGAAAGTGTTCGAGCAAAGAAGAAACCAATTCGAATGAACCATGGTGGAAGTACAATAACTTTCTTCCCTACCACTTTAGCCATATCTTGTGCGAGCACCACTTTACCTGGAGGAGTGATATTGAAAATTTCGTATGACCCTTCGAGATTATTAAATGTAAGCAATTCAACAATATCCTTTACATCATCTTCGTGAATGAACTGTCGACACCAGAGTTTTGTTGCTGGCACGATAGCTACGAGCAATTTGATGATTGAATAGATAGGTGAACCTGAAAGTCGGCCACTCAAAGCTGATTGGAGGCCAAATCGGTTTTTCATCATGTATCTACCTCGTGGACCAGTAATAGCCGCAGGTCGAACAATGAAAATCTGAGGTACCTGCTTCCCTTCTTTCTTGAGGTTTTCAACCTTTTCACTAAGAATTTCTTCAACTTTTCTCTTTTCTACACCGTAGAGGTATTCGTCTTCAAGGAGAGGCTCTGTTTCTGCAAATTCATGCTCGATTGTATTGTTTTTGAAAGCACCATAAATAGAAGCTGTAGAAAAATAGATGAGCTTTTTTACACTTGGAGTACTAAAAGAAAAATCAAAAATCTTTGCAGAACCATCTACGTTCCATTTCCATTGAATATCTTGCTTACCAAACATTTCTCGAATCTGCCATGCTGTGTGGATCACCACATCTGGTTGAAAGGCTTTTGCTTTCTCTACCCAAGAATCGTCAGCCGTATTAGCTGTGATGAATTCAATTTTATCTTTACCATTAAGGAGTTCTGGCTTTTCTGATTTATCAATCAAAAGAATCTTTTCAACATCTGATCGCTCAGAGAATTGATCTGCCAACATTGCTCCCACATATCCTGCCCCACCAGTGATAAATAAACGCATACGTCTCTAAATAGTTATAAATTGAATAAAAGGTAACTTATGATATCACAACTCTACATACCCGTTCGTGACAAGAGAGTCTTGATTGTTCGAAGTCCGATAACGAGGTCGAGGAAGATAGATCGATTCTTTACATAGAACAAATCATATGAAAAACGGAGCTTATTTTCCTCAATAGACTGAGGTGGTTTCTGCTGAATTTGAGCCCAGCCTGAAAGGCCTGGCGGTACAATATATCGAGTCATATAGTATGGAATAGCCTCTACAAGCTTATTTCCTAGGCCCACAATGTCAGGCCGTGGACCGATAAGAGATATATCTCCCTTAATCACATTGAGAAGCTGTGGTAATTCGTCGATTCGACTCTTTCTGAGGAAATAGCCTACTTTTGTCACTTTGTTCTCACTTTCACCGAGCCACACTCCCTCATCACTTCGATTCATGGTTCGGAATTTATACAGATACACTTTTTTTCCACGCTTTCCTACTCGTTCTTGTGTAATAAGAATCTGACCTCGATCTTCAAGTTTGATGAGAAGTGCGGCAAGTGGAAAAAATGGAAGAGTGATAAGGAAGAATGGGAGCGCAATTACAAGATCCATAATTCGCTTCACAATATCGTAAAGAGCAATTGAAGACTTGTTGTAATCAATAAGCCACAGGTAATTCACTGAGTTTACTGGAACTCGATCAAACATTTGCTCGTAGAGCCAATGAATATCGAAGAAAATAAGAGTAGACAAAATAAGATCATAATTCTTTGACAATGCTGAAGCTACTTTTGGGTTGTCACTATCAGCAACTACGATACAGTCCTTTGTATGAAGGGCTGAGTTAAATACAGCATTTATTTCGTCCTCAGACACAATGTCTATATCAAAAATATTGCTCACAACGAGACCATACCGTTCGTTAGCCTGCACCTCTGCGGCGATTTCTTCGGCTTCAGCTTTCTTTCCAATGAGAACAATCTTTTGTTTCTTCCCTATTTCAAAAAACTTTCCACCTGCAAGTCGCCAAGCAAAGATAAGACCAGTCGAAAGAATGAGATAGATAAAAAGATTTGTCTTTGGGGTAATACCAAAGAAAGGAATGAAGTAGAAAACAAGTAGTGCGAGAATTGCGTTTGTGACTTGGGCACTAAAGATAGTAGATGGCAGTTTTGTACGGATATTTGTTGTGTGTTTTCCATATAATCCGGCAATCACAAATACGATAAAAGAAATCCCAATAATTACAGAGAAAGGTAGGAGATGCGCTTCCCACATAGCCTCGCTAGGCACTTCGAGGTATCGAATGACCAAGGTAAGCCATAGCGCAGCAAAAAAGGCAAAAATATCGCCGAGGAAGAGTAAAAATGGTTCTTGTCTATTCTTTATAGTCATGGCTTAGATAGGCCTATCATACTAAATATGATGCAAATTACAATTATTCTTCAAAAAAAGCTTTGCCAAATTGATCATGTATAATATGCTCTATACGTACATGGAAAAATCAACTCAATCGCCTCAAAAAAAGAAACTATTCCTCGTTATTACAAAATCAAACTGGGGCGGTGCTCAGCGTTATGTATATGACCTTGCAACAGGCCTTAGCTCTGAAGAATACGATATAACAGTCCTCATGGGTGGTGATGGCACTCTCAAAAAGAGGCTCGATGAAGCAGGTATCAAGACTATTTCCATCCCCTCACTCATACGAGACATTTCACTGACAAGTGACATCAAAACAGCGTTCTATTTGTATACTATTTTCAAAAAAGAAAAACCTCATGTCGTACACCTCAATAGTTCAAAGATTGGTGCCCTCGGCGCCTTCGTTGGACGACTCGCCCGAGTGCCACACATCGTATTTACCCTCCATGGATTAGCGACAAATGAAAATAGATCCTTCATTTCTAAGTCCCTCATCAGGTTTATTTATTGGCTTACAATACTCTGGAGTCACGCTACTATTTCTGTGTCAGAAGGTCTACTCAAGCAGTCACAAAAACTCTTCCCTTTTGTACACAAAAAGATCCATGTCGTATATAACGGCATAAAAAATCCATACTTCCTCACCCGAGAGATTGCCCGAGCGCGACTTGCTGACATTTGCGAAGTATCATCACAGTCTTTTTCACTTCCAGTTATAGGGACTATCGGTGAATTGCATCACATCAAAGGGCACAATTACCTCATTGACGCCTATAAGCTCCTTCTCCAGAAGCTATCGAACACCCCATCTATTGTTCCTTCTCTCCTCATTATGGGAGGGGGCGAAGAACGCGCGCACCTTGAGAAAAAAATTAGAGATATGAACCTCGAGGGTAAAGTATTCCTTTGTGGAAACGTCCCACAAGCGGCTTCATACCTCAAAGCACTCGATATCTTTGTCCTCTCTTCTCTTTCAGAGGGCCTTGCCTATGTGATTCAAGAAGCAGGACAGGCGGCTCTTCCTGTCGTAGCTACTGCAGTTGGTGGTATTCCTGAAATGATTGTGCACGAAGAAACAGGACTCCTTGTACCTCCTCGTGATCCAGAAGCCCTCTGTGATGCTCTCTTTACAATGATTCGTACTCCAGAAAAACAGAATAAACTTTCTTTTAATCTTCATGAGAAAATAACTGGTGAATTCTCATTTGAACAGATGATTAAAAATACTGAAAAATTTTATTAAGAAAAACTACGTTCCTACGCTCCGTGGAACTCGTTTTTGATCACTTCTCTATGCATTACTCGTGCATAGTTTTTCATACCCATAAGCATACCGAGACCGAGGAACTCCGCGAGTACATGTGAACCCCCGTAACTCATAAATGGCACCGGAATACCCGTTACAGGCATTACACCAATATTCATACCGAAGTTGATAATGAGGTGAATCATAAAATAGATTGCAAGCCCTGTTGCATACAGAATTTCGAAATTGGTTTCTCCTCGTAAGGCATACCAAAATATACGGTAAATGATAATTCCATAAAGAATAAATAAAATTAGTACCCCAATAAATCCCCATTCTTCAGCAAATGCTGCAAAAATAAAGTCTGTTTCATATTCAGGGAGGAACTTTAAACGCGATTGTGTACCGTATCCAATACCTTTTCCGAGTATTTCCCCAGACCCTACTGTAATCATTGCTTGGTACGCGTTATATCCGGTTCCACGCACATCTGCGAGCGGATGGATGAAATTCTTGATACGTGCTTTTTGATATTCCTTGAATCCAAAATTCCACAACCCTGCGAAGGCAACTGTCCCTATCAAAAATACTATAGCCAAGTGCTTCTTTGAAATACCTGACACTAATACCATACCAAACCAGATGAGAAACAGAACAATTGCCGAACCAAAGTCTGGCTGTAAAAGCACCAAAAAGAAGAGAACAAAGGCATAAAGTCCTGAGACGATAATATGGCGAATATCAGCGATTTCTACGTGTCGGCGCGAGAAATATTTTGCCAAAAGCATAATAAGAACGAGCTTCACGGGGTCAGCAGGTTGAATAGAAAAGAAGCCCAGGTCGAGCCAACTTTTTGCTCCTTTTGCTACGTTACCGAAGATAAAAATAGTAAGAAGTGACAATATAGAAAGAGCAAACAACGTGATAATCACTCGTGTTCGTCTCAAGAATCTAAAGTCAATAAAACTACAAATATAAAATATGATGAATCCCACACAGATCCATATGAGCTGACGACCAAAGTGCGTACCGTTTCCAGTAAATGACTTCATCGTAACGAGCCCTGCTCCGAGAATTGGAAGAAGCGCACCAACGATATACCAATCCAATCTAAAAATACCCTTCTTCATTAGAAGACAAGCTTAGGAATAACTTCAACTTTTGAGACTTCACTCTTGAATGGTTCAGGCCATGTAAAGAGAATAGGCACTTGTTGTTTTCCTGGAAGAATATCTACATATGTTCTTGATGCAGCCATCGCGTTTCCATCTATGTCATAAACGATTGTCACTACTTCGATATTTCGATATGTATTTACAGTCTTGTTTGAGAGCGCGGCTTCAAGTCGAGGCATCGATGAACTCGCAGTTGTAGTACCAACAAATCGTTCATCAATAACCTCAATTTCTGGCTTAACGCCGGCATATTTTTTCCATACCATGCCTCGTGTAAATTCAAAGAATACTTTTGCTGGAACTCTCTCTCCTGTATTGAATGCTTGTTCAAAGATAGGAAAACTTTTTGTTGGTGGTACAGATGTAATACCCTCTCTTATACCAATGAGAACGTTTTCGGAGTCATACACACGGAAGAGATATCGTGTTGGCTCTGATGTGTAATCAACGTTTGCGTTTTGTACATAAGCAGCAAGGTTATAGGTTCCTCCAGATACTTTGAATGCTCTTGACCACATTGTAATGGGAAGTGGAATCACTTGTTCCATACACGCTCGCTGACATACACCACCACAGTCCACCCCTTGCTCGTTTTGATTTTTTATTTTATCAAAGCACGTTGGCTGCTTTTGTATATAAATAAAATACACAGGGAGGCCGATAACAATAAGAAGCACAACCAAGACTAGAGTAGCGTATGCGAGTTGTCGTTTTGCAGCCCATGAAATCATAATGGACGTATTATAGCCTATATCTGATAACAAAAAAACCGCATATTGCTATGCGATTTTTTTGTTTTGTTCAATCCTTTGTTCTGGCGACGAGCTACTTTCCCCTATTAGAGTATCATCGCCTCTGGAAGGCTTAACTTCTGTGTGCGGAATGAGAACAGGTGTGACCCTTCCGATAAGTCACCAGAACAAAGGATTTAACTTTGCTTACTTTTCAATTTCAAACTTCATAATTTTTACAAACAATACATTTAGCGATCGTGGCATTCACATTTCCTAATAGGAATCGACGCATTAGTACGCCTCGACTGAACACATTACTGTGCTTACATCTAGCGCCTATCAACGTAATCATCTCTTACGGGTCTCAAACGATACCTAATCTTGAAGCTGGCTTCGCTCTTAGATGCTTTCAGAGCTTATCCATTCCCGACTTAGCTACCCAGCAATGCCGCTGACGCGACAACTGGTACACCAGAGGTCAGTTCACCCCGGTCCTCTCGTACTA
This sequence comes from Candidatus Parcubacteria bacterium, assembly GCA_039795775.1. Classification (GTDB taxonomy): domain Bacteria; phylum Patescibacteriota; class Minisyncoccia; order Phycocordibacterales; family CAIZLB01; genus JBDKLC01. Next base: position 32,680 of record JBDKLC010000001.1, on the reverse strand, counting down.
AGGGCAAATCTTCTCAAGTATCAACGCCTGCAGTAGATAGGAGACCAACCTGTCTCACGCTTCTTTTCACGTATTGCTACGTGGAATGGACTATATCATCATCCTTTTTCATGAATAGAATTTTACTTCTATCATAAATTGCCGGATGGTTTACGTTTAGTCTCTACGGGTGCCTAATCTCTTTACAGAGTTTGGGCTTCCCTCGGTATTATCCTTGAAAACTGTTTAGTTGTCAGTTTTCAGACGGACTTCACCGATACTAGTAAACTATGTCATTATATTTTTCAATATATGACCGCCGTGATTTTGATTTTATTTCAAATCAATAGGTTAATCTAACAGTGTTTATACTACTCGTATAAATCAATCTCTCGAAGGATTCAGACTGTTCAAAATAGAAGTTAGCTATCAGAATTTAGACTTTAGAAATACAGCAGTACTTCTATCATCTAAATTCTGATACCTAATGTTTCCTTTCTGAACGGTCTGAACCCAGCTCGCGTAACTTTTTAATTGGCGAACAGCCAAACCCTTGGGACCTTCTCCAGCCCCAGGATAAGTTGAGCCGACATCGAGGTGCCGAACTGTATCGTCGATATGGACTCTTAGATACAACCAGCCTGTTATCCCCAGAGTAGCTTTTATCAGATGAGCTCCCACCGCGTCTAACGCGTATGGTCGGATCACTATGTTCTGCTTTCGCATCTGCTCGACATTCACGTCTTACAGTTAAGCTGGCTTATGCCATTGCACTATCGGCACGGTTTCCATTCGCGCCTAGCCAACCTTAATAAACTCCTCCGTTACTTTTTGGGAGGATAGCGCCCCACTAAAACTGACCACGAGATACTGTTTCGCGACGTTTTTGCCGTCGCGGTTAGAATATATATTTTGAAAGAGTGGTATTTCACTGACGAGTCCATCAGAACCAAAATCCTGACTTCAATCTCTCCCACCTATGCTACGCAGTAAAAACATATACTCAATATCACGTTACAGTGAAGCTTCTGGGGTCTTTTCGTCTAGCTGCAGGTAAGCGGCATCTTCACCGCTATTGCATTTTCACCGGGCGAGTCTTCGAGACAGTTCCCCAGTCATTACACCATTCGTGCGCGTCAGAACTTACCTGACAAGGAATTTCGCTCTTCTATTCCTTAGAGAAGGACTCTATCTTCATCCTTTTCTTATATCTTTCGATTAAAGAAGCTGGGATGCATAGTGTTGGTCTCTATTTAACTATGATGGACTAACAATGTATTACTACATTGTAGGTAGCTATTCTATGTGTGTAATGGAACTGTGCTGTTCAATCTAATTTATCAGAAACTTACAACAGTCCTAGTCCTTCAGCATTCATATGAAATGAACGCTGAACCTTAGGACCGTTATAGTTACGGCCGACATTCACCAGGGCATATATCAGTCAGCAAACATATTGCTATGTCACCGCCAATATTTAACCTTCTGGCATTGGTCAGGTGTCACCCCCTATACATCCTCTTGCGAGTTCGCAGGGAGCTGTGTTTTTGATAAACAGTTGCCAGGGATACTTTTGTTGCAACCCTCATAAAGAGGGCAAGCCTTATTCCGAAGTTACGGCTGCTTTTTTGCCGAGTTCCTTGAAGACCTCTCACCCGTTCGCCTTGCTCTACTCGAGCTGATCACCTGTGTCGGTTTGCGGTACAGTTTTCACGTATATAAGTTTAGAAGCTTTTCTCGGAAGCGTGCTTTGTAGAATTATCTGGAAACGAATCCCCAGCATCTCCACTCCATTTGGGACGATATTAAAATCAGTTCTGCGGACTTACCTACAGAACGCCCTTAAGGCATGGACGAAAATTCATAATTCGCTCTACATACTACACTCCGTCCCTTCATCACTATACGTGAAAGTCATGGAATATTAACCATGTGTCCATCGGGTTCGGTTCTCACCATCCCCTTAGGCCTGACTAACCCTTGGATGACAATCATTGCCAAGGAAACCTTGATCTTTCGGCGTCGATGTTTTTCACATCGATTGTGGTTACTTGTGCCAACATTCTTACTTCTTGACGCTCCAGCATGGGTCACCCCTTTGCCTTCATCGCGGACAAGAACACTCTCCTACCGCGCGAACCGTCCGAAGACGGAACGCACCCCAAGTTTCGGTACTATGTTTTAGCCCCGGTTATTTGCGGCGCGAAATCTCTCGATGAGTGAGCTGTTACGCTATCTTTCAAGGATTGCTGCTTCTAAGCAAACCTCCTCATTGTCTCAGAAACTTCACCACCTTAAGTGCACTTAACATAGATTTAGGGACCTTAAATATGGATCAGGGCTGTTTCCCTTTTGACCAGTGGAGCTTAGCCCCCACGGTCTAACTGCCACGCTATAACTCTAGGTATTCGGAGTTTGATAGGACTCGCGAGATTTCTCCCTGTCGAGTCCTTCCAGTGCTCTACCCCCTAGAGGAACACGTAACGCTAGCCCAAAAGCTATTTCGGAGAGAACCAGCTATTACCAAGCTCGATTAGCTTTTCACTTCTTACCACAAGTCATCCCAAAGAGTTGAACGACTAACGGGTTCGGGCCTCCATACCTCTTTCGAGGTACTTCACCCTGCTCATGGTAAGCTCGCATTGGCTTCGGGTCTGATGCATACTACATACGCGCTATTAACACTCGGTTTCCCTATGGATCCAGGCTCTCGCCCTTATCCGCGCAGCATGCATCAACTCGTTGGCTCATTCTTCAATAGGCACGCCGTGACGGACTGAACTCTTCATATAATTTAAAATATATTTACGTTGTTTTTATTTACTTGTATCACTTCGAAAAGTGTGTAAACAAAAATTCCAGTTGAGAAAAAATTCTCATCTGGGTAAATACAAATAAATTATGTAGAGAGTTCAGCCCGCGCCGACTCCTTGTAGGCATATGGTTTCAGGTCTATTTCACTGTCCTCATCGGACTTCTTTTCACCTTTCCCTCACGGTACTAGTTCACTATCGATCACAACAAATATTTAGCCTTACCGGTTAGTTCCGGTGGATTCCCCCGAGCCATTCGTGTCTCGAGGTACTCAAGAATGACGCTAAAAGATATTTCGTTTTCACATACAGGGCTATTACCTACTTGGGCCGCGCTTCCCAGCGCGTTCTGTTAACGAAACATTTTGTAACTTTTTGAACAATAAATTGCTCGTGCATCACCTTACAACCCCAAGCTACCCTATGGAGTGCAACTTACGTTGCCATCCATAGGAAAGCTTGGTTTGGGCTACTTCCTTTTCGCTCGCCGCTACTTAGGAAATGGTTCTCTTGCGAGATTGTTTTATTTTCCTCCAGGTACTGAAATGTTTTACTTCCCTGGGTATACGAACTGCTTAATAGCAGAACAAGAGATCAAGTCTCTTAGGTTTCCCTATTCGGAAATCTCCGGATCAAAGATTGCTTAGCATCTCCCCGGAGCATATCGCCGCTATGCCGCGTCCTTCATCGCTTTGTTGTGTCAAGGCATCCACCATACGCCCTTACATTTCCTATTAGGAAATGTAAAAACCACAATCACTTAATGTATTACCTGCCCACCGGTTACCTTGAGAAGTAACACGGTGGATTGTACGACTCCTTTAACGGGTAGTTAAGAAGTCGTACTCTGCCTCCGTCTTGAAAAGACCATAAACAACTTTCGTTGAAATGTAACGGGGCAGAATGAAGTTTTCAAATTTCTGTCAGTCGGTATTCATCTTGGAGCTCGTGTTTTCTTTAAAAAAAGAAGACCGCTCCTTTTTAGAAGCGGTCTCTTTAAAACAGCGCCAGGCATTGGTATGCCTATTGGCGTTGTTTCTTAGTTCCGCTTCTAAGATGATTCAACATATCTGATGTGGTGGTTATTATACGCATAGCCGTAATCTTGTCAAATATTATATCCCCCTTATATATAGGCCTCCTTTTACCCCCTCTAGGGAGGCTTATTTGGACGGTTTTTCAGCCTCTTTTTTACCTTATTTTTAGTACAAATATCTGCATGTAAAAGCGTAGGTTTCTACTATATAAATATAAAAGCGGCGAGGTATGGAACCTCGCCGCTCATCCCGAACGTATTTGTGTGCAGTTGTGTGAGTGTGTGCCCACTATTCTTTAACTCCTTTCAAGCTCGCATGGATGACTTCCATGAATTGCAGTCGCAGTCGGGTTTCCCCTTTTTCGACAGCTTGTGCTTCTGGTGGAATAGCCTCCCACAGATACAACAGACCGTCGCCGAGCTGCTGTAGAAAAGAGCAATACCTTTGTAGATACACAAAGTCTTCCTTGCCGAGACCGAGATCTTGGTGGTGCTCCTTGAGCAAGTCCCGCAATCGAAAGAGGAAGTTATCCATCATGTCGACTGCAAACACCTGCCAAAACGGAGCTCCTTGGATACCATACAACCTTTGCATGAATCTGCAGAGGACACGATCACGGGCTCCGATGTCGAAACCCACGGTCTTGTCACTCGCATACATCTTTGCAGGAAGAACTTTTTGTGAAAGAGCGCACAGCTCATGAAGCGTCATTTGCGATAAGTCTGCTTCTTCACGTTGTTGAATTTGCGTTTTTATATTTCCAGGAAGACTTGTCATCGCAAGACAAGCCTTCAGGAACCGCCAATAATTCGATCGCACCAGCAGCTGTGAAGCTGCGAAGAACTTTCGAACTGATAAGATGCACGGAGCACCTTCTACTGTCGTTTGGATGAATCGAAACCCATCCTTGGAGAGCCCTCCTAACTCGAGAATCGAGCCGGGCTGACGGATACTATGTGTATTCATCTAGACGGTAACTCTACAGGGTTATCGAAATAATTGCAAAAAGTATGTAAAAAAGAAAAGGGGGCGGCCGTACGGCCGCCCCCTTTTCCCCTACTCTATATAACGTAGACAGAGAATACTATCGTCGATGATTGATTTGATTTTCAATTCGTTCGATAGCTCGAGCCGCTGCATCTCGGCCACCTAGTCCGAACGCAAGACCAAACGCAAGAGAAAGTGAAATCACAATTCCTAGTGCGAGTGTCTGAATAAGTGTTGGAGCAACCTGAAGCTGATCAAGAGCTGCAAGAACTGCAAACACCAAGATCGCCCACTTTGCGATAAGACCAACAGCGTTACCAGATGTAACTCCCGCTGCTGCTGAAGATGCTGAAACAACTCGCTTCACTACATCTGCAATAACAACAGCAACAAGAAGAATGATAACTGCAATTATTACTCGAGGTAAATAATTAACGACTACAACTTGCAAGAAGAGAGTCACCTGAGTAAGACCAAGCATCTGAAGTGCAGCAAGTAAGAAGACTGCAACGATAAACCACTTTACGAGCGATCCAACAAATGCACCTGAATCAAGAGCAATACCACCTTTCTGAAGAGTGCTTTCAACACCAGCTTCTCGAAGTGCTGTATCAACTTTGATAGCTCGGATTGCTTTTGCTACAAGCTTTCCAATGAATGATCCCACTACCCAACCAACAGCAAAAATTATAAGAGCGACAAGAAGAAGAACAACTACCTGAAGAACGTTTGGTCCTAGACCAAAGAATGATGTTCTAATCGCATCACCCCAAGTTGTTAATAACATATAAGGATAAAATTTTATTACTGCTTACATAGGGTGACAACCCCTATGACATAATTATAGCAGTTTAGAGTACAGCGAGCTTGTTGAGAGCCACTTCGTGAGGATAGTCCAAAACATCTCGAACTAGTCTATCTCCTACACCCAATCGATACTTAAAGTCATTTGCGTCAAGCACAGCATAGTGTATTTCTCGTCCCACTTCTGCCTCAATAGTAGACATGACAGATTCGATAGTGCTCTTCTTTGAGTTATCCACAACAACAAGCATATCGAGTCGACTATCCCATTGTTCCTTAAAAAGACCTGAAAGTACCACTAGTTTGAGTCGACCTATTTTTGAGAGTTTTTTGAGGATTGTTTGAGGAGTAATAAGACTTGTCTGAAGAAGGAGTCGCTGGAATTCAGCGAGATATGGAAAGCGTTCGTTGAGGTACCACACCCCCTTATTTGCTGATGACCGTTTTTTTGCCAAACCTACTTTTACTAAAAAGTTGAGTTCACGCCGTACCCGAGAGATTTCTGTTTTTGTTCGTGTAGAAACTTCGTCCGCCGTAAAGCTTGAGTTCGGATTGAAAAGGAAAAGTCGCATAAGCTTCACACGTGCGGCTCCTCCAAAGATTTTTTCTAATATGTCCATATATTTAATGTACCATAAAATCCCTCCCCTTTCATGGCCTTCCCATCTCGGTTTTTTATGGTCTTATCAAAAAGAAAAAGCACTCCGAGTTGGAGTGCTTTTTCTTTAAACTACCGAATAATCTAATGAAAGATTATTTGAGTTCAACTTTACCACCAGCTGTTTCAATCTGCTTCTTGAGAGCTTCAGCATCTTCTTTCTTAACGCCTTCCTTGATGAGTGATGGAGCTGCGTCAACGAGATCCTTAGCTTCTTTAAGACCAAGACCGAGAACTTCTTTTACAACCTTGATGATTGCAATCTTGTTCGCGCCTGCATCAGCGAGGTGAACGTTGAATGAAGATTTCTCTTCAGCCGCGCCTGCTGCTGCTGGAGCCGCTACTGCTACTGCAGCTGCTGATACTCCGAATTTCTTTTCGAGGAACTTCACGAGTTCGTGGAGTTCAAGTACTGACATCTTTTCGATAGCTTCAACTACAGTTTTGAACTGAGCTGGAGTTTCTACAACTTCTGCCTGTACGTTTGTTGTTTCTTCTGACATAAATGTTTAATTAACTGTTACTAAATTACTGTTGCTTCTTTTCAGCAATTGCATTGAGTCCCAATACAAGTCCCTGAATAGGAGAATTGATAAGATTGACGAACTGAGCGTAGAGAGTCTTTCGAGAAGGGATAGAAGCGATTGAAGTCATTTCTTCCTTTGTCTTGTAAGACGCCTCGAAGATACCACCGAGGATAGCTACTCGATTATCAAGCTTCTTTTGGAAGTTGAAAATTTCTCGTGCTGGAGCGATCTGATCCTCTCCGTATACGAGCGCGAGTTCACCATCAAGCTGTGGTAATTCTCCTGATACACCAGCTTCTGCAAGAGCTCGTTTCGCAAGAGTCTTCTTTGCTACCAAGTAGCCGAGACCATGAGATCGGAGTTCTTTTCGAATTGCTGTTGTTTCAAGTACAGTGAGTTTATGAAAGTTCACAAACACTACTGACTTTGCTTTTGAAAGTACATTCTTTACATCTGCAACAATTTCTTGTTTCTTTGCTTTTGTAATTGCCATAATACTATGTGTTTTTTTGATTGGTTATCGACCAAAGGCTCATGACTATCTCATGAAAATAGCCCACGTGCGGATGCACGGGGCCCAGGAGATTGGTGACCAAAACAGAAGTATTGCTACTTCCCCTTTGGTTTGACCTCTGCATAGGACTTATTGGTGCCTATGGTCTCCGAAGCCTTCGAAGGACAGAATACACTATAAAGACCTGTTTCGTCAATGAGCTATGAGGACGTTCCTTAGGTCGGCAAAAATAATATAGAGCAATGAATATTGCTTGAGGTCTGTCATAACGTATGCCGGATTCCGCCCTTTATAGAGCTGCAAATCTTCAATAACACCGGCAATCCGATCGATGGTAATTTGAGTTAAACGAACGGCCTCAGTTGTGGAAGCTTTCAGAGCAGCTCCTTCGATGCCGTCAAATCGAAGAAGATATCTTTTTGTTACAAGTGAAAACACATCATCTGAACTCGAAGCAATTCGTCTTCTGAACATGCTTAAGTCGAGCTGCGCTTCATTCGTAGAGGAGGCAGTAGTATCTGTTGGAATAATGACCCGATCAATATCGCCATCTGAGTCATCATCAAGTTCAAGCTGTGAGGTAGTAGCTGTTGTCACAAGTGTGCCCGATGTGACAGAGGTCACAGGAACACGATCAAATACTCTGTAGTAAGCAGATCCAGTACTTGATGAAATGACCTTTGCTTCTGTCACCAAACTAAATACTCCGGTAGAGACCCCTTTTATTTCAACTTTTGTTGGTTTTTCAGCAAGCGTTATTTTTTTTGAATCTCCTATTGTGAAGTAGGAACTATTCGGAATTTCTTCATATAAAGGTTGAGTCATATTTGAACTGTAGACTGTACCTGCACCAGTGACTTTATTATCTTGATCTCGAACTGATATATCAACTTCTTGAGATACGGTGTACGAATACACATCTCTTTCTCTAGGCATGTGCGGTACAACTGGATATATGTTTGCCCCCGTCTGAATTGTTTTATTCTGAATTACGTCTTTAATGATTTGAAGTACCTGCGGTATATTCAGCATAGTTGCATGAGCGTAATTCTTCTTTTCGAGAACATTGATGCCAAATAAATCAACAAAGAAAAAATTTCCAGGTCTATATTGGATACCACCGCCAGTAACGACACCATCACCGTTTGTAGACGTCATAGGAATTCTTCGAGGATTATCAAGCCCGCATTTTATAGAGATAAGAATGTCTGCAATAAAACTTCCTGTTTTACAATCCGATATGAAGTATTCAATCCCCTTCAGAGTATCTTTTCCTGTACCAGCTATAGTGGTGAACTGAACATGCGCTGGAGGCTGCCACGTGTCGTATGTTGTGTGGAATTGCTTCGCAGATTGAAGTAATCCTACATTCAGAATATTTGGCCAATTAGTGTCGGATGCTGTCTTTGGATTTTTGAATCTGTCTCCGCGAGAAGCAAGGAAGAAATCATATAGAGTATCGTAGTCTTTAATACGATCGCCGTATACAAACTTCATAGAAGTGCTTGCTGAAGTAAACCTTATAACCTCGGGATCTACATTTGTCTCAAAATATTTTTTCGAAGGTACAAGTGTATAAACAGAAGACATATTAAATGAAAAATCTCTTGCCATTTTTTTATTCATCAAGAAACCAAACAGTAGTGTCTGATTGTCTCCATGAAGCAATGTTGTAAGAGTTTGAGGTGTACCATTTTCTGGAACAGCAATAAACATGATTTTATCGATCAGGTAGTCTTTATGAATATCAGATAGCTTCTTCATAATAACTTTACCAAGCAACCCACCATTACTATGAGCAACTATCGTTACTTTCCCTGTCTTAGATGTAGATGCGAGCTCAGTAATACGACTGATTACAGAGCTGTCTATAAGGCTTTCTTGGGACATTCTCCAGTCATATGGAAGTGACTGCCATGTAGTAATAGATCCATCCTTCACAAGTGAATTTAAAGAGGTTATAAGTGATGTATATATTGGGACAGAGAATACTGGGCCAAGTATGTTTGTTGTGCCAATTATATCTTTCGTATAAATTGTCGAATCTTTTGTTGTTCCGGCTGAAGTGAGAAATAACTTTTGAATATCTTCATTTGAATCAGGCTCCCACAGCTGATTTTCAAAAAATCTTTCTTTCTTATATAAACGGCTCCCTTGCATACCTGGAATAAATAAAACACTCGAGCAACATACATCATTTTCAGATCGAAACCTTGTCGTACTCCACGGAATGAAGTCTACGGTGCCAGAAATACTAACTCCTCTACCAAACGGCTGCGTCGTAGAGCTAAAAGGACCAGTAGCGTGTCCCCACCAATTGTTGCGTGCATGTACTTCGCTATCGATAGATGAAATACCAACTCCAGTCATTTCAATATTGGTCTCCACAATCTGAGCGAACGAATCTTTTATCTCTAAAGCTTTGTCTGTAAAGTTTCGGATATCCGAGTATGAGATATACAGCGTAGAATTATTATTCACCTGTAATGCACTGCCTTTTCCATACTCGAGCGTACTGCTCGAAATAGAAATGTTTGATGGCTCTGCCGCAGATACTATCACCCCACTCTCTTGTGACAAATCACCCGTGATTGACGAATATTTTATATTGAGACTTGCACCATCGTACAAGAGATTGAATATAGTCTGAGGATTTTTATTTTGTACACGAATAGGTTGAGACTGTGTACCTTTGAGCAGGACGCTTCCGTATATATTTAAATATCCAGTTGTAAAAACAACTTCGACCCCAGGATCAACAATGAGACTGGTGCCAGGAAGAATGTTTTTAGGGCTATCAATAACATATGGACTACCTTGAAGAGTCCAATGTTCGTCACCTAAAAATATAAGTGCTCGTGCAGGTTGCGGGAAACTAGCAAGTCCTCCTATAACAACACAGATTATCAGACCACTCAAAAATCGTACGAATGTATTCATACATATACAGTACAAAACAGCTCATTAAATTTTACTCAAAAAAATATGTAGTTTATCTAAACCTACTTTAGATAGAGTTGAGAGTATCCTGTACCGAGAAAGATAACAAAACCGACAATCAAAATGCCGAGGAATACACAAATGAGTTTGAATGCTGTTTTGTCTAACATGTTATCAGTATAACAAATCAGAGTTCGAGTCCCTATACCCCAGCACCTAAAGAACACTCAAATTCAAAAAGTTTGCAAAACAAAAAGCCGCGCTCTTTCGAGCGCGGCTTTTTGAGTTTCGGTTAGAAACTAATCTTTTTAACTTAGGTTAGTCTTTCGACTAGCTTCAGCTAAGCGAGATTATTTTCGTGAACCTGTAACTGGACCAGATCGGTAGTCTTCGAGACCCCATGACTGAGTTGTTGAAGAGTATCCAACAAATCCCCATTTGATTGAAGAGATAGCGAAGTTATAGTCTGTGTTACCAGAAGCGATGTTTGAAGCATCGAGTCGAGCAACAACTGTAACTGTATCAGAACCACCGTCAGCAATATCTCGGTTGTTGTTTACTGTAACAGATGAAACTGTAGCAGCTCGTGAACCTGAAGATGAAGCAGCGAGGATTGTGAAGTCAGAAGCAACTGGTTTAACCAATGTAGCACCGTTAGCCATTACATTGAATGTGAACACAGCCTGTACATACTGAGAATCAGATGAAGAAGCTGTTGAACCACCAATTGTAGGGTTAGATGTAGTGATTGAACTCAAAGTGTACTTTGGAACAACACTGAAGAGTCGGTGTTCTGGGCCGTTAACAGAAGCAGAAACTGTAGCTGATGAACCGTTTGGTTTATCGTAAGTTACAGCTGTAACTGTTGTAGAAGCCGCTGAACCTGAAGCTGTTGTTGACTGGTAAGTTGCCTTAAGAGTCAATGTCTTTGTAACTTCCTTTCCAACTGGCAATGTAAGATTGTCGAATATTGAAGAAGAGTTAAGAGATGTAACAGACTTAGAACTCAAGAGTGTAGAGCCATCGTAGAGACTCAATGCTGTTGGGTATGAACCAGAAGCATTTACACTTGCGTTAACCTGTGTGATTACAGAATCACCAACAGTAGATTTAACGTTGAATGTAGTCATAACTACTTCAGTTGTACCTTCTGTAGGGATCTTGTAGTTCTGTGCTCGGAGAACAGCAGCATCAGAAGCAAGTGTCAATGAAGATGAACCTGGCTTAACGAATGTGTGTGTTCGTGTAAGTGTAGATGCATCGTAGAATGTACTTACGCCTGTACTATCTGTCGCTCGAACTGACTGTGAAAGGTAACCTCGAACTGTTGTGATTCGAGATGTATCAATTGAGTTTGTACTGAATGATACTGTGAGTACCTTTGTTGTGTCCTTAGGAACAACGAAGTTGAAGCCAGTCAATCGTACATAGTATCGGTTAGAAGAATCCTTTGTGAATGTTCCTGTTGATACTGGGAATGTAGCGATAACTGATGAACCATCCCATACCTTGATTGTATTGATCAATGTAGAAGGTGTTTCAGAAGCAGCTGCTGCTGTAACGTCAACCTGGAGGTCAACTCGCTGTACTGCAACATCAGCCTGTCGAGCTCGGAGTTCGAGACCGTAAACAGGAACATCTGTTGAAGTTCGGATATCTGCATTGTCTGCAGGTGTCGCTGCGAGTCGTACATCAACAAATCCTTCTCCAGGGTTTGTGAATGTTACGCCACCAGTAGTTGTTGTACCACCAGTTGTACCACCAGTAGTTGTACCACCAGTTGTACCCATTGCAGATACATCAGCCCAAGCTGCTGTATTTGTCATAGGACCAAAGAATCCTGTTGTAGGAAGACCCTTTGAAGCCTGGTAGGCTACTACCGCTGTTTTTGTAAGACCACCAAAGTATCCCTTAGCTACGCCAGCTGGCATAACGAGGAAACCTTTAGCTTCGAGGAAAGACTGGAGTGATACCACTGCAGCGCCTCGTGAACCGAGTTTAAGACCGGCAACGAAAGTGTAAGCTGACGTTGTTGTCATTGACTGTGCACCTGCTGCTACTGGAGCAACAACTGTAAGAGCCAATGCCAAAACAAGAGCGCCAGAAACGAATTTCTTTAATGACATATATATGTATTTGATAAGTTTTAAAGATACTTAGCCTACGTTATTGAATAACGAAGTTAATAATGTGTAAGCGTCAGTATCTTCGGGTTAATTAATTAACTTGCGAACCCGTCGTGATGTTGGCTCTACATATATTATGTAGGTGTCAAACACCAGGACGGGCTCGCAGTTCTTATGATGACCGTCTCTTCATAATTTCTTATAAAGAATGTCTTTCATACCACTCCCCCGCTTTTTGTTATCGACGCAAAGCAAAGGAAAGTTGTTAGGGTGAATTGGAATTTCGGAAAATCTATCGTGTAGGAACAATTCTGAATATCGGAAGTAAGCGATCCATAAATTAATTTATAGACCTGTCGTAAGTTGAATCTTTTAAGAATCAACTTTGCTTATTTATGTTGTCAACGAGCCGTCGTACTGAATTATATTATGTGCGTTATCTTGGACCAAGTTTCAATGTGGATAACTAACACAAAATTTGTATATATGCTTAGCACATATATAGACGGGTAACTGGAGGCAATATTACACCAAAACCCTCGATTTTGCAACGTAACAACCTACTTTTGACTAATTAGCAAGGGAGTACCGACTCCACCTTCGTTCCCCTGATTTTGTGAGAATATTGGCTTCAACTAAGGCTAAAAGCTCTCTTTGGATAGTTTTCTCACTACAGCCTTTGATAACCAAACTGAGGTCACGGATAGATAGTTCTCCTTTGGCTCGAATAGTGGCAATTATGAGTTCTTGTCGTTCATTTTTTCGATCGTTTTTTCCCTCCTTTTGAACAGGTTGAATTTTAGGTTGAATTGGATTATTTGAAGAAAAATGAGGACGAACTGGTTCTGAAACTGGCTTTTGAACTGATTGAGATTTGTTCATTTGAACGATCAAATCATCTTTGATGAATTCAGAACTAAGCACGAAATTTCGACCCAATTTATTAGGAGATTCTCTATCTTCAATAGTCTTGATGAATAGCTCTAGCTCCCTCTTTACGATCTGATGATTCATAACGGACACGATTCCAGAAAAGACTGCGATCTGAGAAAACGAAATGAGTGAGAGTGAGTTTTGAATAATTTTACTTAAAAGATTTTTTCGTTCAGATGATGCTGAAGTATTGAGCTCAAGAGTTTTATTTATAAGGGACAATGAGTTGAGTCTGATTTCTGTCTTTAACGGTTCTGAGTCAGAAAGGAAGTCAGTTATCATGTAAAGCGCAGCAGCTATCTTCTCTGACTTTTTGTAAATGTAGCTAAAATAATGATCATTATCAAAGATACTGATTTCGGCCAGTGTTAAAATATTTTGATTGTCTTTTTGTCTATTAGTATCCTTGTCCATGTTTTTGTGGGGTATATTTTATAAATAGTCCTTTAGTTGCCTGAACCTTGTCTTTTATAAAGACATTCGACTTTTTTGAGTTCTATCAGTCACGAGATCTGTTTAACCTCATTATATATAAGACAACCTTAAAAGCAACTTTTACCTAGCTGTATCAGCTGTTAAAATATGTGCATGGCTAAAAAAGATAAGCGTAAGAGCTCGGCTGACACTTCCAGCGAGCGTCCTGTATTCAATGACCTTCAGGAAAGTACCCTTCATAGTGTATGGGGGATCATTTTATTAGTAGCAGCAATTTTCTTTCTCCTTGCTGCGTTCAATATTGGAGGAATAGTTGGTATTAAAACTCACCTTTGGCTCGGGGCCCTTTTAGGTGTTGGGTACTACCTTGTTCCTATCCTATTGGTTATATTGTCTCTTTCATTCTTTAGTGACCACAACCGACGGTTTCCCCTTTCTAAGTCGATTGGCTCATTCTTTTTCTTTTTCTCAGGGCTCGGTATATTTCACCTTATAAAGGAATCTAGTGGCGGTATCATTGGCAAATGGGTTGCTGCTCCTCTCTTGAAATTCTTTGATGTACCTACAGGATTTATCTTCCTTTTTGCCCTCCTTATTATTTCAATATTAGTGATCTTTGATTCTGCCCTAAAGAAAGAACATTTCATGATTTGGAGACACTTCAAACGAGCACCTGCTGATCCGAGCGAAGAAGTCCTCGACGAGCTAGAAACAGGCAAAATTGATGAAGCTGCAGCTGCCGTTGAAATAGCAAAAATGAAGGCGGCTAAAAAAGCTCAGGAGGCTCAACAAGAAGATACGGAAGAAGACGAAGAAGAGTCTGGTGGCATGCTTGCTGCAATCAAACGAAAGATGGGTGGTGGACAGCCTACAGAGGCTCCAGAACAAGCAGTTCAAAGCGATATGATCCAGGTATCACGAAAGAGTATTTTGCTCGGTAAAAACTTCGTACCACCTCCACTTTCACTCCTTGAAATTGATAAAGGAAAACCACAAGTTGGAGACATCAAAGCGAACGCAAACATCATCAAACGAACTCTTCAGAACTTCGGTATTGATGTTGAAATGGATGAAATTTCAATTGGCCCATCAGTAACTCGATACTCTCTCAAACCAGCCGAAGGCGTGAAGCTTTCACGAATCTTGGGACTCCAAAACAACCTTGCTTTGGCCCTCGCAGCACACCCTATTCGAATCGAAGCACCTATCCCTGGAAAGGCACTTGTAGGTATCGAAATTCCAAACAGTGTAAAGACTACTGTGCGACTTGGTAGTCTCCTTTCTCAAGACGATTATCAGAAGTCTGAAAAGCCACTTTTGTACGCACTTGGAAAAGGTGTTTCAGGAAAGAGTTACTTCGCTGATTTGGCTAGAGCTCCTCACCTCTTGATTGCCGGTGCTACAGGTTCTGGTAAATCAATTACCATCCACGCCATCATTTGTTCACTCCTTTACCGCAACTCACCCGACAACCTTCGGTTCATCATGATCGACCCAAAGCGAGTTGAACTTACTCAGTACGACAAGATCGGCCACCTCCTCACTCCAGTTATAAAGGACGCAAAGAAAGCTATTCTAGCCTTAAAATGGGCCGCAAAAGAAATGGACAGACGATATGACCTTTTGGAAAAGAACTCTGTCCGAGACATCCAGTCATATCATAAGAATGTCCTAATGCCAGCACTTGAGCAGATTAAAAAGACAAAAGGATCTGAGGATGACGAAGTTACTATTCCAGACACAATGCCTTATATAGTAATTGTGATCGACGAATTGGCCGATATCATGCAGACATATCCAAGAGAACTCGAAGCCGCTATTGTTCGCCTTGCACAGATGAGTCGAGCCGTTGGTATCCACCTTATCCTTTCAACACAGCGACCTTCAGTAAACGTTATTACAGGTCTTATCAAAGCGAACGTTCCATCTCGAATTGCGCTTCAGGTAGCATCTCAAATCGACTCACGAACTATCCTCGATACTCGTGGTGCTGAAGAGCTCCTTGGTGCCGGAGATATGCTCTTCCTTTCTGCCGATATGTCTACACCTCAGCGAGTTCAATCTGCCTTCCTTTCTGAAAGTGAACTCAAGGGTATCGTTAAACACCTTGTCGATAATGCTGATTCCCTTCCAGATGAAGTCTCTATGACTGGTGAATCTATTGTTGGAACAAGTGCTGTAAACGATCCAGTATTTAGTTCAGGATTCGATGAATCCGCTGACGACGAAGAAGATGATGATCTCTATGAAGAAGCAAAAGATTTGGTAATGAAAGCCGGTAAAGCATCTACGTCATACATCCAACGAAAACTTCGTGTAGGATATGCACGCGCTGCACGTCTTATGGATATACTCGAAAGTCGCGGTGTAATTGGTCCTGCTGATGGTGCAAAACCTCGAGAAGTTATTGGCTACCAAGATTCAGGTGGTGAGTCTTCAGATGATATGGCTTAATAATTAATTGAGCTTTTATTGAAGAAGATTTAATGAGAAGAAATTTATGATATCAGTGTATGAAGATGGAAAGTTAATAATCAGAGTACTTCTCATTGCGTTCTTTGTACTGACAATAATTGGATATAGTATCTTTCAATCAAAAAAGATACTCACCGGTCCAGAGATATCTGTATCGGCTCCCCTTTCTGGCAGCACACTTACCCAAAGTGATGTGGTCGTAAAAGGTGTGGCAAAAAATATATCCTTTATAAGTCTGAATGACAGGCCCATATACATCGATGAAGCAGGCAACTTTCAAGAGAAATTGCTGCTCTATCCGGGGTATAATATAATCAAATTACAAGCTCGGGATAAATTTGGGGCTTCAGTCGAAAAGCATCTTGAGCTTATCTATAAACCTTAACCAACGACAATGGCAAAAAAAGCAAAATCAACAAAAAAGATTGAAGAAGAAAAACCAGAAATGGAAGCAGAAATGAGTGAAGAAGATGCAGAACAGGCAGACGCAGAAAAGATTTCAAAAATGAAAGCAAAAAGTAGTGAAGGTATTACCGACACTATTGATCAGATTAAAATGAAGTTTGGCGATGACGCCATCATGAAGCTTGGTGAAAAGCCAAAAGTTGATGTAAATGCCATCCCTACAGGTTCTATTGGTCTCGATGCCGCACTAGGTGTTGGTGGTCTTCCAAGAGGACGAATCATCGAAATCTTCGGACCAGAATCATCAGGTAAGACTACCCTCTCCCTTCATGTTATTGCTGAAGCACAGAAACGAGGTGGCATCTGTGCATTCATCGACGCAGAACATGCGATGGACCCAGATTACTCAACACGACTTGGAGTAAAGATTGATGAACTCCTCATCTCTCAGCCTGACACAGGCGAACAAGCTCTCGAAATCGTTGAGAGTCTCGTACGATCTGGAAAGATTGACGTAATTGTTATCGACTCAGTAGCCGCTCTTACACCAAAAGATGAAATCGAAGGTGATATGGGTGCTCACCATGTGGGTAAACAAGCGCGACTTATGTCACAGGCGCTCCGAAAGCTTACAAGTATCGTAGCTAAGTCAAAGACTATCGTTATCTTCATCAACCAGATCCGAATGCAGATTGGTGTTATGTTTGGTAACCCTGAAACTACACCAGGTGGTAAGGCTCTGAAGTTCTATACATCAGTACGACTCGACATTCGACGAATCGCCCAGATAAAGAAGGGTGAAGAAGTTATGGGAGGTCGAGTACGAGTAAAGGTAGTAAAGAACAAGGTTGCTGCCCCATTCAAACAGACTGAATTCGACCTTATGTACAACGAAGGTATTTCACAGGAAGGCGAAATGATCGCATTGGGTGAAAAGATGGGTATCATCTCAAAATCAGGTAACTCATACAGTTATGGCGAAGTAAAACTCGGCCGAGGGTATGATGCTACACGACAGTTCCTCCGAGAAAACAAAGAAGTATCTCGAAAGGTCCTCAAAGAGATCCGAGAACACCTCAAAACTATCTAAATTCCCTCTTCTACGCACGTATACGTGCTCTCCAGAGACATCTAGATCAAAAACACCTCTATATATGTAGAGGTGTTTTTGATTGGTTATAGGACCACCAGTCATTAGACAGATGCCCTATTTTCATCTAGAATGTCCTTACAAATAACAAAACAACCGACATGTTAGAATACAACGAAATTACACTCCGAAAATACGTTATCTTTGAAGGCGAACCTTATGAAGTCCTCGCTTCTCACGTATTTCGAAAGCAGCAGCGAAAGCCAGTAAACGCTGTAAAAATGCGAAACCTCATCACAGGCCGAATTGTAGAACACTCATACCATGTATCTGACAAAGCTGAAGAAGCTGAAATCGAATACAAGAACGTAAAGTACCTCTTCAACAACAAAGGCGAATGGTGGTTCTGCGATGAAAAAGACGCTGCTAACCGATTCCAGCTCTCAGAAGAACTCCTCGGTGACGCTCGAAAGTTCCTTAAAGCTAACACAGTTGTAGAAGCAAAGATTTACGATGAAAAGATCTTCGGTATCGTTATCCCTGTAAAAGTTGACCTCAAAGTTGCAGAATCAGCTCCTGCTGTACGAGGTGATACAGCAAAGGGTGGTTCAAAGATCGTTATCCTCGAAACAGGTGCATCTATGACCGTTCCTATGTTCATCGATACAGGTGACATCCTCCGAATCAACACAGAAACTGGCGAATATACAGAACGAGTAACTAAATAGTCTTTCTCAACATATACTAAACAAAAACACCCACATCTTTGTGGGTGTTTTTGTTTGAACACTGAGTGTTCGAGGTGACTAGTTCGCTACGAATGGCAAGAGAGCCATGTATCGAGCTCGTTTGATAGCCATAGCAAGCTTTCGCTGGTTTTTAGCTGTCACACCTGTCTTATCACGAGAAAGCATTCGAGCATGAGGGTTGATAAACTTTTTGAGAATATCGAGATCCTTATAGTCAATATGCTTGATATTGTTCTGTGAAAAGTAGCACTGTTTTTTCATAAAATGTGCGAGCGTACGCCCGTGGATACTTTATTAGTTAATAATCTTTCTCGTTTTAACCGCCAAACGAAGAATTAAAATGGAATTTCTTCCGGATTAATATCTTCCAAAGGATAATCGAATGATTCGCCGCCGCCAGATTCTTCATCATTTGAAGCTTTCTTAGCTGGTTTTGAAGGGGCATCAGCTTGTGGCTGAGAGTAGCCTCCTGCAGCTCCGGCTCCACCTGGTCGAGGACCAAACTGGATCTTGTCTGCCACGACTTCTGTTCGATATTGTTTTTTACCGTCCTGACCATCCCAAGATCGTGTCTGCATTCGACCTTCAACAAATACTCCACTGCCCTTTTTGAGGTATTGTGCAGCAATTTCTGCCTGTCGTCCGAATACTACGATATTGTGATAATCAACGTTTTCTTGTTTAGCACCACTCTGGTCCTTCCAAACACGATTTGTGGCAACTGAGAAACTTACGACCTGAATCCCTGATGGGAGAGCTTTTAATTCAGGATCTCTAGTAATGTTTCCGTAAATGATTGCCTTGTTTAAATACATATATTGTTATTGTACTACTTCTTCTGTTGTCTTTTCAACATGAGCTTCTGCTCCTTCTGCAAGAACTTCTCCTGCTACGCCGTCTGTGGCCTGATCCTTATCTCGTTTTTCTTCTTTACCTACAGATGAGAGTGTATTTTCTGCAACTGTTTTGATAAGTAAGTATCGGAGCATTGGGTCGAAAGCTTTGAGTTCTTTTTCTACTTCTTCAACCTTATCGGCTTCGAGAGTAAACTTTACCCAGCCAAAGTAGGCCTTTGTATATCGCTTTTTCTGAGATTTTACAGTCTTTGAGATCTCATAAGCAAGGTCTCGAAGCTTTGGGAAATCTTCTGAAATAAATTCACCACCTCGCTTTTCGATGAATGATTTAAGGTGAGAAAACTGAACAGCTACATCATCTTCTGCGATTGTAGGCAAAAAGTGAAAGCCGAGTTCATAGACCTTAAGAGATTCATTTTGTTCCGCATCCATAGTTGTTGCGTCTTGATTCAATTCTGTTGACATGGACTACAGACTAGCACAGCTTTTGGCTGGACGCAAGGCTTTCTAGGGCCGTTTTAGGCCAGTTTAAAGGCTTTAAAAGCGTTATCTACCAACGTTTTTTTGACTTCTTCGAGGGGTAGGCCTTTGATTTCAGCTATCTTCTTAACTACCTCTGTGACATACAGGGGCTCATTGCGTCTTCCTCTGTATGGCACTGGAGCTACATAAGGGCAGTCGGTCTCTGACATCATACGGTCTAAAGGCACGTATCGGACCAATTCTTCGTATTGTTTTGCAAAAGTAACAACTCCAGTGAATGAAAGTGTAAATCCTCTATCCAAGAATGCCTGTGCTTCTTCGATGGTACCAGCAAAGAAGTGGACATTCCCTCGTAAGTTTGAGCCCGGGAGGCTTAAATATTCATCAATAATTCCTAAAATTTCTGTATATGACTGTCGCGCGTGAATCATAATTGGTTTGTCATACTTCATCGCTAATTCAACTTGGAGTCTAAAGGCTTTTTCCTGAACTTTCTTTGACTCATCTTCTTTTCCTTCAGGAAGATGAAAATAATCTAAACCACACTCTCCTACTGCAACCACTTTTGGATTCTGAATGAGCTTCTCATATGCTTCAACGTCGAACTCTTCACCTTCAGGTGCAAGAGTAGCTGCTTCTCCTGTCGTAGACTCTTGTTCGTCGTCATGCGAGCTGTGTGAATGAACTGGATGCAAACCAATAATAGAATACACACCTTCAGTATACTCATCCGAAAGTTGAACTACTTCTTTTGAAGTCTGTAGTGATGTGCCAACATTAATCATCCATACTCCCTGCTCCTTTGCTCGGGCAGCTACTTCAGCTCGATCAGCATCGTAAGCAGCAAAGTTGAGGTGTGCGTGAATGTCGATATATTCAGGTCGTTGTGACATAGGTGACGTTGTGACGTATTAATCTTTTCTTAGGAAGAGAGGCTGTTCTGGCATCTTTCGTTCGTTGATGCATTCTTTGATCTTTGCAGATGTATCTGGAAGAATTGGTGTCGCAAGTTCTGCAACGAGACTCAAATCCTGAACGAGCTCTGCAATAATTGCTTTCGCTGCTTCAGGGTCAGTTTTCACAAGTTTGAATGGTTCAGAAGATTGAATTTGAGCATCCATCTCCCCTATTTTTTTCCATACAACATCAGCAGCTTTGTTGATGTCAAATGATTCAAATGCAACCTGCCATTCTTTGTACTGTACTGTCGAAGTATGGTTCCAAGATGAACTATCAAACTGCACTTCGTTTGAAATTGCCATTTTCAAAATTCGGTTGGTGAGGTTTCCGATACCATTTGCGAGCTGAGAGTTATATGCATCTTTGAATATTTCCATTGTCATTTCGCCGTCATCAAAAATAGAAATATGTCGAGCAAAGAAATATTTCATAGCTTCATGACCATATTCGTTGATGATGTCGTACGGCAAAATAACATTTCCAATAGATTTAGACATTTTCTTTCCACCAGACATGATAAGACCGTGCACGAGTATTGTCTTAGGAAGCGGAAGACCTGCGGATAGGAGCATTCCTGGCCAAATAGCAGCGTGAAATCTGAGAATATCTTTTCCAATAACATGCGCATTGGCAGGCCAGAATGTTTTAAATAATGAATCATCTGTTCGGCCATACCCGAGAGCTGAAATATAGTTCACGAGAGCGTCGCACCATACATAAATAGCTTGCTCGTCGTCTCCTGGTACAGGAATACCGTGCGGAACATTTTTAATTGGTCGAGAGAAACTCACATCTTCGAGACCTCGTTCAAGAAGAGCAAGAATCTCATTTTTTCGAGCGATAGGAAGGATTTGAAGTTCCCCACTTTCTATCTTTGCCTTGATTGGTGCTGTGTATTTCGAAAGCTTGAAGAAATAGTTTTCTTCTTTTATTTTTGTTGGTTCTGTACCGTGATATGGACATTTTCCATCAATCAAGTCCTTTTCTGTATAAAAAGCCTCGCAGTTTACGCAGTACAATCCTTCGTATGCATTCTTATAGATATCACCCGACTCTTGAAGCTTCTTCCACATAAGAAGTGCTCCCGGCCAGTGTCTTTCTTTGTCTGTTGTCTGAATAAACTGATTATATTCGACATGCATGTCAGCATAGAGCTGCTTAAAATTATTTGAAATATTTCTCAAATATTCATGAACTTCTACTCCTTGTTCAGCAGCTGCTTTTACAATTTTTGTACTATTTTCGTCAGCACCTGTAAGAAAATATGTCTGGTTACCAACTTGCTTGTGATATCGAGTCAGCAAATCACACACAGTCATAGTGTATGCATGACCAATATGAAGCTCCCCATTTGGATAAAAAATGGGACTTGTTACGTAAAATGTTTCTTTGTGTTCTGACATAAATATCTTTGAGGTTGGGTTACTTTATATTCTATCGGGCAAACTACGCTTTCTCTTATCTACATCGTCGAGGTATTCCATAAGAGCTACGGAAATTGGTACAGACAAGAGCACTCCAATAAATCCAGCTATTTCAGCACCTGCCACAAGCGAGATAATCACTAACAGTGGTGGTACACCTACAATTTTCTTCACAGCAATAGGATAAATGATGTGCGCTTCAATCTGCTGGATGAAAAGATACACGGCGATAACGATAAGACCAAGACCGATTCCTTTATCGAGTACCGCAATCAAGAATGCAGGGATTGCTGAAAGCGTAAGACCAATAACCGGAATGAGTTCAAATATACCGGCGAGGAATGCAAGAAGCAGCGGATGACTAACGCCAATGATGAGCAGACTGACATACGTCATTACTCCCACCACTACAGCAAGAAGAAGCTGACCTTGCATCCATTTACCGATCTTGTTTTGTGATCGTTTCCAGAGGCCTCGAATATATTTTTCATATTCTATAGGCGTGACTATAGCTAAGAACTCACCGACGCCGTCTTCGCGCACAGACAGGTAAAAAGAAATAACGACGACAAGTATGAAACTAACGATACCACCGAAGAATCCGGCAACGGTATCAAATATGCCTCCTGAGAATGTAGAAACCGTGCCTGTGATACTACTTACCAAGTCACCTACAGAAATAGTGTTTGGCAAACTTGGAAACAACGCTTTTACACTGAGAAACGTATCTTTGTGAATCGGTGTAAGGATGTCGATCGTCTTAATATTCTTAGGAAGGTTGTTGAGTGCGGCCACTGTTTCACCAAATAGTGGTGGGAGGACAAAGGTAAATACTGAAATGATAGACGAAGCAATGAGCACATACATAAGTATGGCTGCGAGTACTCGAGGTACTTTTCTTTTTACAAACCATACGGTGCCAGGCTCAATAACTGAAGCAATAACTACAGCGGTAAGCACAACAAGCACAAGACCAGTGAGTTTAACGAGGAAAAATGTAGCAAGTATAAAAAGCGCAATCTTTACGAGCGTCCCAGTACTGATAGTAATAGATAAATGCTTATCACCCATAGGCCTAGAATACCACTCCTCTATAGGAATGGCTAGACATGCCCTTATATCTTGAGAATAGACTTGAGAGACTTTGGACTCTTGTGTGGACCGACAATTGCTAAGTTGAGAACTTCATTTTTGAAGATGTTTTTGGCAATAGACTGCACTTGTGCGGCAGTAACCTTTTCAATAAGTACGGCTGCTTCTTCCGGTGTATTTACTTTCTTCTTAGAAAGCTCTTGGAAACCATAGTATTCTGCATAATCCTCTGATGTTTCGAGACCGAGTACCAAGCCAGAGAGTCGGTAGTCTTTTACTTTTCGTAATTCTTTTTCAGAAATGCCTTCATCTCGAACCTTTCGAAGCTCTTCAAGAATAGCTTTTACTGCTTCTTCAACTTTGTCATGACCTACAGCGGCTCGAACTACAAACATTCCACCATCTGACCCAACATGCATAGCAGTACTAATGCCATAACAAAGTCCCATCTCTTCACGAATCTTTGTGAAGAGTCGAGAACTCATTCCCCCACCAAGCACTGTCGAAAGTGTTTTTGATTCTGGAACTTTTTTATCAAACATATCCATCTTTGTTGTAAACGCGAGGATGAGTTGAGTTTGATTTGTGTCTTTATATCGAATCTTGAGAGCGGGCACTGTTTGTTCAGGCACAACTTTTTCTTTTTTTACAACAGGCGCTTTTTTCATTCTTGAAAATATTGTAGAGATTTCTGACGTCATGTCTTTTGGTACTGCACCTGAAACAATCACAAGCGTAGCGCCTGGCACATAAAACTTTTTGTGATAATTCAAAAGGTCATTTCGTGTAAATGACTGTACTGTCTTCTTTGTTCCAATGATTGTTCTACCTGGAGGAGTATCACCAAAGATAAGTTCATCAATAAGATCACTCGCTATTGATCGAGGATTATCCTGCTTCATATTTATTTCTTGAACAATAACACTTTGTTCTTTCTTCAGTTCTTGTTGAGGAAATGTTGAATTTAAATATATGTCAGAAATGATATCGAGAATCTTGAACGCATTTTTCTTGTGTGATTTCGCGTAGTATCCAGTGTAAGTCCCGCCAGTAAATGCGTTGTAATCAGCACCAATACTATCAAGCTCATAGGTAATATCATGAGCTGTTGGGCGCTTTACTGTCCCCTTGAAGCACATGTGCTCGAGAAAATGTGCGAGGCCGTTTTCTCGCTTTGATTCATATTCTGAACCAGTACCAACAAGCACCATTACTGTAATAGTCTGTACATGAGGCATCGGAATACTGAGAATCCGTAGGCCATTTTTGAGTGTTGTTTTATTGAGTTTCATTAGAAAATATTCACAGCAAGTTCAGAAATATGAACTCGTTTTTGTTCACCTGTATCTCGGTCTCGAAGAGTAACAGTATCTTTCTTCTCGTCACCACTTTCACCGAGTGTATCGAAGTCTACAGTCACACAAAATGGTGTACCGATTTCATCTTGTCGTCGGTATCGTTTACCAATGTTACCGTTGTCATCGAATGAGATTCGTCCGAGTGCAATACCTCGAGCGCCAGCTTCTGTTCGAAGACTTGTCCATACTTCTTTTGCCTTTGCAACGAGCTCAGGTTTGTTCTTGAGGAGTGGAAATACCGCCACGAGAATAGGTGCTACGTTTTTGTTAAATTTGAGGAATGTTCGCTTTTCACCTCCGAGTTCGTCTTCAGCATATGCATTTGCGAGTACTGCAAGTACTGTTCGATCAACACCGAACGATGGTTCGATACAATGTGGAATGAATCGCTGTTTTTTCTCTTCGTCAAAGTAACTCAAATCTACAGTACTTGAATCAGTGTGCGCTTTGAGGTCGTAGTCTGTTCGATACGCGAGACCGTAGAGTTCTTTTTTACCAAATGGATAATCGAATTCGAAATCGATTGTTCGCTTAGAATAATGTGCTCGATCACCATCACCTACTTCGAGCTCATGTACACTTCCCTGTGCGAGACCAACATCTTTTGTATATTCCCACACTTCTTTTCTAAATTCTTCAAATACTTCTTGCCAGTTTTCAGGATTCACAAAGTATTCAATTTCCATCTGTTCGAATTCTCGAGTTCGGAAAATAAAGTCTCGTGGAGCAATTTCGTTTCGGAATGCTTTACCAATCTGGGCCATACCAAATGGAAGCTTTGGATGGAATGTATCGAGAACATTTTTGAAATTCACAAACATACCCTGTGCAGTTTCTGGCCGAAGGTATGAAATAGATGTGTCATCTTCAATAGCACCCACATTTGTTTTGAACATCATGTTGAACTGTCGTACATCTCCGAGTGCATTTCCTTCTGGACTCTTGATGCCCTTCTCTTTTATAAGAGCGTTCATGTCGTCGAGTTTGAGACCCTTTGTATCAATACCAGCATCTTCAAGGAGATGATCTGCTCGATATCGTTTTTTTGTTTTCAAATCTTCTACAAGAGGATCAGCAAAACCTGCCACGTGACCAGATGCTTTCCACACATTCTGATGCATAAGAATAGCTGCATCTACACCGTACATATCTGTTCGGTTTTCTACGAATCGTTTCCACCAGAGATTTTTTACGTTATTTTTGAGAGATACACCGAGAGGTCCGTAATCCCAAGTACCAGCGAGACCGCCGTATACTTCTGAACCCTGATAAATAAAGCCTCGTCGTTTAGCGAGAGAAATGATGTTTTCCATACTAGAAGCAGTATTCTTTGGCTGCTGTGGTGTATCGTTTGACATGATGACGCTAACTATACGACTTTAGGCCATTTTTTTCAACTCTAACTCCCACGCGAAATAAATATATAGAGTTTCGACTCTTGCGCAGGCCGTCGAGGCCGAGCAGAGCACCTGCCAGCAGGCAGGATGCGTAGGAGAAACTCTATATATTTATTGAGCGACTTTATCCTGACCATACTTATATTCTGGGTCTTCTTCGATCTTGATGTCTCGTGGGCCGACTGTACTTTCTACGATAACATCTGCATATGAGTCCTTACCTGCAATTCGTTGAGCATTGATAACCACAGGACTTGTGCCTATCTGGCTGATACTTGGTTGGAATACAACTTGGAAACCAAACTGCTTTGCAGTTGATGTGTATCCTACTCCAGGACCGATATCACCAAGTGAAACTGTAATTTCACGTTTGTCTGCGTTGTATGTAACAGCTGAATCTTCTGGATATACTTTTCCGAGCCATTTTACATACGCTGGGAGTGTGGCTGTATATACAACACCTTTTGCTGTATTAAATGAATTCAACACACTTACCATAACTGTATAGGTAGTTTCTTTATCCGCTTTTGGAGGAAGAGGACCCGTGTTGTTGAATGGACCAATACTTCGTACCAAAATTGAATTCAATGTTAGGCCTGACGCAATCTTAATTTCTCGTGAGACAGATGATTTAATTTCTTGTGGCACATTGTCTTCATTGAGTCGCTTACCCTTGATTGTAAGATCAAAATATAGTGATGGTCGTCGGAAATTAGAATTTACTTGTTGTGATGGATATAGAGAAGCAAGACTAAACTGTACTCGTCCTACCTGGCCTGGAGCAATTTCTTTAAGATCTTCTAGAGTTGTCTTGTCCCACAAAATAGTACTGTCGAGTGATCGATAGAAACCACGATCTCCTTCTACTGATGATTTGTCGAGCATATCACCTGTAACTTTTGCCTCAATAACAATGTCGTTGATTGGCACATCAAGATTATTTTGCCATGTGATTTCACCTTTCACAGGATTTCCAGCGGTACCAACAAACACAGAAGTGCCAGCTCCATCAAGTGATATATCTGCCCCCAAGAATGGCTTACGCACAGCAACACTAGCTGATGTATTAACGAAAATAGTACCAATATCAGACTGATCTCTTGTATTTTCAGTTCCAGCATAGAATCTAAATACTCGATCTTCATCATTTTCTCCTACAATCTTTCCTTTTACGACAATCTTTCGAGTCGCTCCTGGTGCAATATCGCCAAGGTTCCATACATTATTGCCTGCTATTGGCTGCAAATCAGAACTCTGGTACTGAAATCCAAATGGGTAGTCAGCCTTGAGAACGACACCTTTCACAACAGATGCTGAGTTTGATACTACATTGATTGAAAATGTAGCATCTTGATTTGCTGTGATTTCTTTAAGTGCATCAACGTTCAACGTAATCGGAGATGAACCGATAAAGATCGGGAAATCTTTTTCTTTTACGAAAATAGTGTCTGAATCTGGTACTCGATACTCAATAGTTACACGAATATTCTTTCGAACGTTTTCTTCTCCAAAGAGAATAGATTTGACCGTCTTTCGTACAGTTTCTTTTGCTTTGATAGTTCCAATTGGAACACGAGCGCTTACCATCGACGTTACTCTATCGCCCGCTTGTCGTGTTCCTTCTGGATACGTCAGAATAAGATCAGTAAGCACCATGTTGGTGTTGTTCTGATTTGTAATATCAATGTCGAGAGAAAGCTCTTCACCTGCAGGTGTAGCAACAGGGCCGAGCATTTTGATATCAATATTGTCCGGAGAAATGAAGTTGCCCCCGTTTATGAAAATATATGCTGCTATACCAATAGCGGCGACAAGCACGAGAGCCGCTATTCCAAGGAGTGGCTTAATGAATTTAGGTGAAAATCCCTTATACGATCTCTCAGTATCTTCTACTTTGAAAGTATGGTTTGTATCTTCTGGTGCAGCATCCCAAGAACTGTTTACGAGAGGAGCATGAGGATGAAGTTTTCCTCGATGAGGTGGAGGGAGGTTATCAGTATTTGAATACAATCTCTTTTTAAGTTGTTCTATCTTGCTATCATCTAATGACATGACGAAATTATATCACAACAAAAAGCATCAGCCGTTCTACAAATGACTTTCTTCAAGTGACTTATCTATTTCTACCCTACCGAGATTGATATGAGGCAAAAATTTTTCAAGAACTTCTGTAGAAAAAGATATTTCTTTTAAAAATTCTGTGAGTTCATTTCGTGCTGTACCATAACCTAGAACTTTGAGTATATAAAGATGAGCGAGGACTTCAGCAGCATCAGCAGCTTGTGGATTTTGTAGGAAGAGTTCACGATTTGAGAATGTAGAAGCAGAGAGAGTTGAGAGGACTTTGAAGATTTCTTCATTCTTCCCTTCTTCAGGCATCATACGTTTTGTGAACATAAGCACTTTTGCCAACATTTTTCGCACAGGCATAGGCAATCTCTTATCAAAAAGAGAAATAAGTTTTCGAGCACTGGTGATACGCCACATTTCTTTTCCTCGCACGACCGCAATGCTCGAGAACGAAAGTTCTTGAAGCGAGTAGCGCAACTTCGATTTGAGAAATCTAACACCTTGGGCAGATGCTCGTATCAGTCCGAGGTCTTTTGTAAAAAGAGTATAGAGCTTATTTGCCTCGCCAACATCTACGGCTTCGATGATGAACCCTTCAGTTTGATAGATATGGTGTGACATATGTCTTTCGCAGACTAGCTCTGTCGTGAAATAACAACGTTGAACTCGAGGTCTTCAATTTTGATATTTTGTGCATCGTCTCCAACAGGACCAGTAGTGATCTTCGTAGCAAGCACAGCCTTTGAAATTTCTTTTTCGAACGCTCCAACAAAAGCTTTTCCTTTTTCGTCAGAACTTACAAGCAACCAAATAGCATCAGATGGCTCGAGGCCTTCTGTCTTTCGGAGGTCTTGGATAGCTCGAGTAAATTCTCGGAACTTCCCTTCTTCGATGAGCTCTGGTGTGAGATTCTCATCAATTTGTACTGAATTTTTTAACTCAGCATTTGATGCATCAACAATCCATTCAACAGCTTTTGCGTTTACTTCATCTTTGATGAGTTCTGCAGCCTGAGGATATGCGTCGAATGTTGTTTCATAATTTGTAACAATCACTTTTGAAATTGGTTGTCGTACTTTGATTCCTTTCTTTGATCGGTCAGCGAGCGCTGATTCTACTATCTTTCGTACAGCTTCCATCTTTGAGATTACTTCTACATCTACACCGAGTGCAGTTGGCCAAGATTCGAGGTGCACACTGGCAAGCTTCTTACCCTTTGTAAGCTTCATATACAAATCTTCCGCATAGAATGGAGTAAATGGAGCCATTACCAGAGACAATACGTACAGTGAATACGCAGTTGTATCAATTGCTTGTTTCTTATCGACAGCATCATCACCCTTGTATCGATCTCGAGATCGTCGGAGATACCATGTAGAAAGGTCATCAACAAAACTCATGAGTGGTCGTGCCGCTCTGTCGATTTCATATTTTTCCAAAGAAGCTGTTGTAGCAGTTACAACTTCGTCGAGTCTTGAAAGAATCCATTGGTCGAGCATGTTTGTACTTTGTGGTCGTTCAAATGAAGCAACATTCGCAGCTTCACCCTCCACACCTCCTGCATATGTCTCATAGAATGTATGTACGTTACCGAGTCGGTTAAACAATTTCTTATTTACTTCATCAAGAGCCTTTTCTGAGAAAAGTACTTCTTCAGCGTGTACAGCAGGCGACGCTGCGAGATAATATCGGAGAGAGTCGGCACCGTACTTCTCTACTGTCGGCATGAGGTCAGGATAGTTCTTGAGACTCTTCGACATCTTTCTTCCATCTTCAGCAAGGATCAAACCGTTTACTACCACATTTTTAAATGGAGTTTTTCCAAAGAGACCAACACATGTGACAAGCATGTGATAGAACCAACCTCGTGTCTGGTCGAGACCTTCTGCAATAAAGTCAGCCGGAAATTGTGAACTTCCTTCTTTCAAAAATGCTTCAGTGTTTTCGAATGGGTAATGCTGCTGTGAGAATGACATAGCTCCAGAGTCGTACCATACGTCGAATACTTCAGGTACTCGTCGCATTGTTTCGCCGTGTTCATTTTCCCAAGTTACACTGTCGATATACGGTCGGTGGAGGTCGAGTTCAAATTCTTCGTTGTGTGGAAGAGGTTTGAAATCTATAGGGTGAAGAGATGCAGTTCCAACTTGTGGATCTGGTACATCTTGCCAGTTATGTTTCTGCATATCTCGGAGAGTCTTTCCTTCTGCAGCTTGCATAGCAAGACGGATTGGTAGACCGTGAGTCACCACAAGAACATCTTCGTTCTGATGTTTTGCTTCAATGTCATACAAAAATTCTGTCACTCGCTTTTTTACATCGGCAACAGATTCGCCGTTTGGAACTTTCTGCCAAAGTTTGTTTTCTTTATTTAAGAGATACGCTGTTCGTTCTCCCCATGAGCCACCATCAAAATCTCCGGCGTCAATTTCATGAAGTCGTCGGTCGTAGATAATCTTTGAGGCAGGAATACCAAGAGTTTCAGCAACAATCTCGGCTGTCTCTTTTGTTCGTAGAAAATCAGATGCGTAGATAGTAGTAACACCTTTTGCTTTAAGTTCTTCAACACTTGCTCGTACTTCTTGCTTTCCTTTTTCAGTAAGACCGCAGATGTTCGTATCATGAGAGTTGATGATGCCTTTTACGTTTGCTTCTGATTCACCATGGCGCATCAATATAATATTGTTGCCGTTGTTTGAAATTTTTTCTTTGAGTTCAGCAACAGAACCGATGAGTTCGATAGTACCCTTGTCTGATCGCCAAATAGGAAGAGGTGCTCCCCAATATCGACTTCGTGATACAGCCCAGTCTCGAGCACTTTCAAGCCACTTTCCAAATCGTCCTTCACCAATTTCTTTTGGCACCCAATTTACAGTGTTGTTTTGTTCAACGAGTGTATCCTTGAGAGATGTAACTTTGATAAACCATGATGATGTCGCAAAGTTGAGAAGTGGAGTATCACATCGCCAACAGTGTGGGTATGAGTGAATAAACTTTTCTTTTCCATAGAGCGCATTTCGAAGAGCGAGTTCTTTGATCACTTCGATGTCTGTCTTTTGATGGTCACCCTTTGGCTTTGCCTGCATACCAGAAAAATGCACAGTCTCGTGTTTAAGATTTCCGTCGTGACCCACGTGATGAATAACGGGAAGGTTTACTTCTCGAGCAAGATTCATGTCATCTTCTCCAAAGGCAGGAGCAATATGCACGATACCTGTACCATCTGTAGCTGTGACGAATGGAGCTGTATATACTTTCCATGCATTGTCTCGGTTGTTTTCGTGATCGCCGATGAGGGTTCCCCTTAGTTCAAAATATCCGAACACAGGTTTGTATGAAAGACCCGCAAGTTGGAGTCCTGTCATTTCTTCGAGTACAGTGTATTCTGTTTTTACAATTGAAAGTCGTTCTTTCGCGAGGATGTACTGTTCGACACTGAGATCTTCTTTTTTTACAGCAATTTTTACATACACGACTTCTGCGTTTACAGCGAGTGCAACGTTACCAGGAAGAGTCCATGGCGTTGTTGTCCAAGCAAGCAAGAATGTCTTTGTAGATGACTCAGAGTCTGTCGCAGTATCTCCACCGGTCATTACTTCAAATTTTACATATGCAGAAATATCAGTGATGTCTTTGTATCCCTGACTTACTTCTGAGTTTGAAAGCACTGTCTGACATCGAGGACAATATGGCATTACCTTGTATCCCTCGTACACCAATCCTTTTTTGTAGAGTTCTTTGAATGACCACATCACTGATTCCATGAATGAAGCATCCATAGATCGGTAGTCATTATCCATATCAATCCATCGGCCAAGTCGTGGAATAATTTCTTTCCATTCATCTGCATATCGAAGAACGCTGTCTCGAGCTGCTTTGTTGAACTTATCAATACCAAGTTCTTCAATTTGTTTTTTTCCTTGAAGTCCGAGTTCTTTTTCTACAAGGTTTTCAATTGGAAGACCGTGACAATCCCATCCCCATCGTCGTGGTACTCGAAAACCTCGCATAGTTTTGTATCGAGGAATAATATCTTTGATTGTAGTAGGAAGAATATGACCGTAGTGTGGAAGACCTGTCGCGTATGGAGGTCCATCGAAAAATACAAAATTACCTTGAGGGGCATCTTTCTCAAGTGTCTGTTTGAAAATGTTATTTGTTTTCCAATATTCAAGAACTCGATGCTCTCGCTCTGCGGCTGGTGAAATCGGTTCCCCTACTGGCTGTGCGTCTGTATTGGTCATATGTCTATATAATAGGCGCTTTCATAGTAGCACTTTATGGTCTAAAAATGAATATTGTAGCCATTTGTACAACAGGTGAGGGACATAAACAAAAAAAGACGTACCCGCGATATTTATGTATAAAAAGAGGAAAGGCCCGGTCGCATTGGATTGTGCGACCGGGCCCTTTGAAGTTTCGGGTTGGTTGTCTAGCTCACCATCGCGAATTGAAGACGAGCCGGCTTACGTTGAACGTAAGGTTGCAGGACTTTACCCGCGGTTTTCTTTTTCCGCTTCGGGCCACGTCCATTGGGAGGACGAGACGAAGCAAGTTGTGCTGACAC